>NZ_QEYO01000009.1 GCF_023718305.1 Gramella sp. AN32 | reverse complement strand
CACGGGCTTTATTTCCAGCACCAATTTTTAAAACGGCCACACATAGAGTTCGTATTAAATTTAATATAGATAAAGATTCCTGCCCACGTTAGCACAAGAAATTAATGGAGTTCTTCATATGGTGAATGGCGCCCATCGTCCAATAGTATGACCATAAGATAGACCCGACTAAAACCAATTTCAGCATATCCGTTAGCTTGTTTAGTTCCTTTTTTCTGAACACTACTTACCTTATTTATTTTAGGCGATTGGTCTTCCAAAGATTCGGACTTCACAATTTTACACTCTATACCTATTGAAGCATTTTCTTTATCTTTTTCATAAAGAAGAATATCAATATCCCCTGGCATTTTATTAGGTAGTGTAATGGGATCTTTAACACCGCAATGGTATTTTACAGAATTGGATGTCCGAAATAAGTTTTGAAATAACATTCTTCGAAAATCGTCATTTTCCATTAGCCAATTAACGGTTTCATCTTCGCTCTCAAAAGTTCGTGTTACACTAACATCTGGCTTAGGATTGTTTACGAAAAAGGAAATAGTCGATTTACCATCAATACGCTGTCTGTCCGAAAACACAAATTGCGTTACCTTATATTCAGGTTGTTTATCTTTCTGAAATAGTTTTTTGAATTTGTTCCTGAATCTTGCAAATAACTTCATAGATTAAAACGGCAAAACCTGACTTGTAAATTCTTTAAATATTTCGCTTGCCAATGCTTTATCAAATGCCTTGGCTGTTACTAAATCGCCAAGTTTAGATTTTAGTAATTGACCGAATGATTTTTTACTCAAATGCGGAATATCATTGCGAAGCTCATCGAATTCGTCAAAAATGATTTGTTGGCCAAAACCTAATCCTTCAAGTTTTAAGAGAACTTGTTTTATGAGTTCTTTCAGTTCCTCGTCGGAATTACTAATTTTAGAATAGTCTGTTACTCTAGCCTTTCTTGCTTGTTCTATGGCATACTTTCCTTCCAGCTTTAGTTTGGCGTTAACTTCTCGACCGTTCAATGAATCAATTAAACCTCGATTTTCGAGCATTCTTCCATAGTCCCAATCTTCGCCACGACCATTCAATTTTACACCATTACCTTCAAGAATCCAGTTGATGGAATGGTATTTACCATCATTATATAGGTCGTAGAGTTTTGAAAGGATAAGGTCGAGTATGCCTTCGGTGTCGAGATTTTGGCGTTCATTAATATCAATTTCATTTGGCCTTACGATAGCATCAGAAATGAATAACATTTTCAAATAGTAGTCAAGCCCGTTGATTTCATCTTTTAAGGCCTGAATTTCATTTTTAACTTTTTGGTCAACACTTAATTTAAAGCCTGTATTGAACCCTTTTTGGGCTTTGAATTCATTTGCAAAATTTCTGTTTTCTGGTTCGAAGGATTTACGAACATAGCTGACTACCGAATTTTCCCAAGACTGTTTTTCTTCTTTTAATATTTCAAATTCTTCTTCTGTTCTTGAGGATATGTGTTTTTCAACAAGAGCCTCACCGTTAGACTTGAAACCTTTAACTTCACTTTTAAAATCTTCCCATTTTACTTTTAAGACCATAAACCATATTTTAATCCTAAAGGTAATGTAATGAAAATATGAAATGTTAAAATAATGATTCAAGATTTCAACACTTCGTAAACAATTATTTAGAAATTGATAACACTATCCAGAGCATCATCCGCGTCTTTATGGATGAAGTTGGCTTGGTACCTTATGGTTGTTGTTACAGAAGAATGGCGATACAATTTTTGTAACATCTGAATCGGAATTTTATCACCAGAAATATTTCCGAAGCTATGCCGAGCAATATGCATACTTATATTTTTCTGTATTCCGAGACTTTTTGCTGCAATTTTTAATCTTCTATTCAAATTTCGAGTTATGGATTGTGTTCTTTTAGACACTTCTTCGGTGTCATTAAGATCTACGCCTTTCAATTGAGGAAACACGAGTCCATTATAATTTGATTTTTCTCTGTAAAAGTTGAAAATTTCGATGGCTTTATCTGGAATTTTGAGAGAAACTAGTTTACTGTTTTTGTTCATCCGGTAGAGTAGGCGCCCATCATTAAAATCTGACCACTTTAATTTTAAGGCATCGCCAACGCGTATTCCTGCAAAGTAAAAACTGACAAGCCATACGTGAACGGCTTTCTGTTGCGCTTCAGTTAAACCCTCTGCATTCTCTAACTTTTGTATTTCATCAGCGCTAAATCCTATTTTTTGAGCCTCTGGAATTTTGATTGTCATTTTACCTTTTCCAAATGGATATAATCCTCTATCTGCAATTGATTCAGAAATTGCAAGATTGAATATCGTTCTGATAAGAATTAAATAATTTACGACTGTTCTGGGCGCAAGTTTTTTCTTGTGAAGCAGGAAAGTTTCAAACTTTTTAAGAACCGTTGCATTTAGCTTGTTGAACGGAAGAATATCTTTATCAAGAAATTCCTTGAACTTTTTTATTCGCCCAAGTTCAGTGTCATACTGATGATGTTTATTTCTGTTTTTTAAGTTTTGAAGGTGCATTTCTGCTACTGCAAAAAAATCAAGTCCTTTGGTAGCTACAATTTTCGTTTTAATGTCAGATACGGTTTGATACTCTGGATTCATTTCAGATTTCAAAACCTTATCGTTGGCTTCTGCAACCTTGGTTGAAATAAAATTATTCAGCACTTTAGAGTTAGGGTGAGATTTTCGCACACAACGATTTTTATTATCCCAAAAGTTTTCATCGACATATTGACCTGTACTAATAAAAGTACTTTTTCGGTCTTTCGTGATACGTATAGCGATGGGCAATAGCCCAGCCTTATTTCTCTTTTTACGGATTACCGCTCTTACTGTAGCCATATTAAAATTATTTATGCTATAAAGATAATCAATTTAGGTACAACATAGGTACAACATTTGTTAGTTTTGTTTGATATTATTTGCTGTAAAAATATATTAAGTCATATATAAAACATTGATTTATAGTGTTTTTAGGTTAAATTGATATGATGGTATCAAAAACTCATAACCCGAAGGTCACTGGTTCGAGTCCAGTTCCCGCTACTAGTAAAGACAAGGCTTCACAGAAATGTGAGGCCTTTTTCTTTTTCGGATAGTACAGAATAATGTTATTTACGTTCCTTCATTTTATTTATTCTCATTTGGTTTCTTTATACTAAACACAATAGATATTAAATACTAATATCTACGAGAGCCCATTCCATTATATGGAGTAAAAAAATGTTCCCTTCCAGACAAGAATCCTCACTACAAAAGTCTTGTACACAACTCCAAAGCTTGCTATTTTCATTTCAATTGCCCGCTCAATCCCGGGAAAATTCGGGAAGCGGCCAAACTCCATTTCCAATCTCCATCTTTGAAATTAAGTCCGCTTTTAAATCCTTAATAAAGTATTTAAAGTAATACCCTTTCGGTAAAAATTTGGGAATATACTAATTCGTTAATTTTGTGAGAAAATGCAAAATTTATTCACCCACTAAACTAAGTTTCAAATTAGAATAATCGATTTCCTGGGAATTCTTGGCTTTATTAATCTAATCTTTCACTCTGAGTGTAGTATAATAAGAGAATCATCTGACTTTAATATTCATAATCATTACCCTCCCGACTCAACAACCAAGAAGCTTTTACTTCTGCCAATCCTACTTTCATTTCCTCAAAGACCTCAGGATATTTTTCTGCCAGGTTGTTGGATTCCGTAGGATCTTCTTCAAGGTTAAAAAGCATCATTTCCATTCCTTTTTCAGGAATACATATTTTGTATTTTCCTTTAATAAAGGAGTAAATTTCGGTGTCTTTATACAACCTCTGATAACCTGATGCTATTGGCTTATTTCTTTTAGTTTGTTCTCCTTTCAAAAAAGGAATAAGACTAATACCATCAAGAGGAAAACTCTTCATTTTTATTCCTAATAAATCAATAATTGTAGGTAGAAAATCTTCCGTTGAGGCTTGAAAATCTGTAACCTGACCGGTTTCAATCATTCCCGGCCATTCAATAAGAGAAGGGACTCGGATTCCACCTTCCCACATCTGATGTTTATGCCCCCTAAACGGGCCGGCAGAGGCTATACCTTTTTTGGCCAATGGATCAGCAGGACCATTATCGCTGGTAAAGAAGATAATAGTATTTTCGTCTAAATTATTAGCCTTTAAATAGGTTCTAATACGCCCTATTTGCTCATCCATAGCGGTTATAGCTCCGTATAAATGTTTTTGTTTTTCCGGTAAACTTGGGTATTTAGCCAGGTATTCGGGCCCTGCTACTACGGGTTCATGCGGTGTGTGAAACCATATCGTAGCCAGGAAAGGCTTATTTTCTTTTACCGCCTTTTCAATAAATGGAATAGCTCTATCCATGATTATACGGCTATCGTCTCCTTCAAGATTTTTGGTGACCACCTTTCCATTATGGAGATATCTGGAGCCATCCCAAGAACCATCATCAGCCACTCCAAAATTGTCCCATCCTTTTGGAACCTTAGTGGGATTATAAGTAGGCACTGCACTTCTAGTAGCAAAAGTCTCATCAAAACCATGGTGCTGAGGAGGTGAATAAAAACCTCTGGACTGCACCTCCTCAGGCTCTATCCAACCCAAATGCCATTTCCCAAAAAAACCTGTGGCGTATCCTGCGTTTTTAAGAAGTTCTGCAATGGTTTTTTCCCCCTGCCGCAAGCCCCCTGTATGTGCTGCGAAAATTCCCTGTCTGAAGGGGCTCCTTCCAGTTAAGACACTGGCTCTCGTAGGAGAGCAAAGCGGGGCAGCCGCATAAAAATTTGTAAACCTCATGCCTTTTGCTGCCATTTGATCCAGGTGAGGCGTTACTATATTCTTATTACCGTTAAAACCAACATCTCCCCATCCCAGGTCATCAGCCATTAATAAAATAATGTTGGGAGTATTTGAGTTTTTTTCATTTTGTTGTGCGCTAACTTCCAATTGATACCCCAAAAGATAAATTAGAAGAAGGCTAGCATGTATTATTGTTTTCATCCCTAAATATTATTTTTGAATTATTTCTTCATTTACCACATTCCCTGCCACATCACGATGGATAAATTTGATAGTAGGTATTCCTTTTTCTCGATTTATCTTTACCTCTAGAAAGCCACCTTTAACACGCAGGAAGCTATGTTCTGGCCTTTTATCGTCGGCTTCCCATCCGCCCGCATGTGCATCTGTACCTGGGCCTACTGAATATTCTTTCACCCCGGTCTCAGCATCAACCGATACATATTGCCAATGCCTGTCTCCACAGACTACATACATATTCTCCTGTTCTGCCAGAAAATTTCTTATCTCCTTTCCCTCGTGACTAAATCCTTCATTTGCATGATTGTCATTTTTATTTTTCCTATCAGGCCCTACAATTGGAGTAGGGGACAAAAGAATTTTAAAAGTGGCATCTGAAGCAGCTACGGTTTTATAAAACCAATCTTTTTGTTCCTGGCCCCAGATAGTTTTATCCGGTCCATCAGGCATGGTGTTGGGAGAACGAAAATCCCTACCTTCTACCATCCATATCTGAAGGTCTTTGCCCCAACGAATTGTTCTGTAATTTGGAGAAGCCACTGGCACCTCTTCGGTAAAAAACTTTAAACCTTCTTCAAAAGTAAAATCTCCCATAAATCGGGTTTCTCTGCCCGGCCATGAGTCATCCATCCAGGTATCATGATCATCTTTTATGAAATAGCTCGGAATCTTTTTATGAAAATTGACATGAGCAGGTAAGCTGAACATACGGTCCCAATGCCACCGGGCTAATTCCGCTGTTTTACCAAGATCATCATAATATAAAATATCTCCCAGGTGAACGAAAAAAGAAGGCTTCAGCTTTTCCATCTCATCATAGATTTTAAGGCCATAACCCAGAGAATCTATATCATCATAAGAGATGCAGGTAGTGGCAGTAAAAGATATGGGCTTGTGAGCGTCCGCCATTGGAGCGGTGGTAAAACTTCCCTTAATTGTTTCCCCGGTTTTTTTGCGATCAGTGCTGGAAACCAGTTCAATTTCATACAAGGTATTCGGATTGAGATTTTTTAGCTTTATATTATTCGTGAAATTTGTGGATTTATCTGCTCGTAACCATTCTTTTGATTGCCAGTTCTGCGTACCTTTTTCTTTATACTTTAATTGAACATACCCTTCCATGCCAGGGACGGCCCCTTCAATGTTAGTAACATCGTGGCCCTCGGGATAAACTACTTTTGGAGGTAAATCCGGCCGTCTTCCACCGGGTCTTTTAATCCATTCTCCAGAATCGGTTTTATAAAATACCTCAGGCATTGGAGCTTCCTCACTTACCCTTTCTGCTTCTTTGGTAAGTCTTACCCAAATTATTGCAGAATTTGAGGTTACCTCTCCAATTTTAATTCCGGTAGCAAAAAAGGGAGCTCTTCGGTTTGTTTCTTGGCATCCCATCGTAAAGAAACTCAAAAACAGTAGTATTCCAACAGACCATAAACCACTTGTTTTTTTGTTTAATTTAAGCATACTTTTGATCTTTTATTTATAATTATTGCTCTTGTTTATTGATTATTACATTCTCTTCCTTCTTTATGACTTTTGAGCCTTGTTGCTCCCTTCGCTTTCTTAACAAAGCCTCTAAAAAATAATAATCTGCGTAAATAATTGGGGTATCCACTTCATCATCTCTGTTCTTATTTCCTGTACTGTGGTCTAAAATAAACACATGTTTGGCATTAGCTTTTGCCAAATAGGCATCGCTCCCCAAAATCTCAATAATTTTATCAGCCTTTGCAATCATCATTTCATCACCTGTATATCCTGCTAACTCATAAAGTGCAGAAGCAGCGATTGCAGCAGCAGAAGCATCCCTCGGAGGGTTTCCTGAGGTGTCAACATTATAATCCCAGTAAGGAACTAAATCATCTGGAAGATTGGGATTATTAAAGATAAAATCATAAATTTTGAGGGCCTGGTTTAGAAATTTTTTATCACCGGTAAATCTATAAGCCATGGTAAAGCCGTATAAACCCCAGGCCTGCCCTCTGGCCCAGGCCGAACTATCTTTTAATCCTTGATGTGTTGCTTTAGATTGTACTTTACCTGTTGTTGGATTATAGTCAACTACATGAAAAGAACTGTTATCTGCTCTGAAATGATTTTTAAGTGTTGTATTTGCGTGCTTATAAGCTATTTTATAATAAGTGGAATCGCCTGACAACTGTGTTGCGTTAAATAACAGTTCCAGATTCATCATGTTATCAATAATGACTGGAAAGCTCCATTTATCTTGGTGATGATCCCAAGACCTGATGCTGCCCACTTTCTCATTATATCTTGTAGCCAAGGTTTTGGCACTCTCTAAAATGACTTCCCTATAATATGGATCTTTTGTGATTTGATAAGCATTGCCAAAGCTCGAGGAAATTTTAAACCCCATGTCATGGGTGCCTGCATTCGTTTTCTGATCCTCAATTAACCGAGTCCATTTTGCTGCCAGTTGTTTAAAGTCTTTTCTACCTGAAAGTTCATATGTATACCATAGAACGCCAGGGAAAAAGCCGCTACACCAGTCCCTGCCCTTTACCAGGCGCATAGTCCCGTCTTCTTCAAGACTTCTTGGAATTTTATCCGGCTCTATGGGCAACTGGAATGCCGGTTCAAGTCTTTGTAATATTTTATGGGTTAAGTATTTTTCCTTTAAGTAAATATTAGCGTATCGTTTTCCAAACTCTTTATAAGATTTGGTGTCAAAATGGGCCTTATCTTTATTCGTCAATCCTTCTGAACTAACAAGGAAAGTGTTGGGGATTTGACTGGGAATCGTACGAATCAGCCCTCTAATTTCAGAATAATGATCCCTCCACATTCCTAATTGACCTACAATAACGGGTAAGTTGGGTAGATCAAAATCTGTTCTTAAATCCTCAATCAACGTCCGTAAATTTTCTAAATAATTGGAAGGATTTCCTGAATTAGATTCGCCCTGATGCCAAAGTATGGCATCAAGACTTAATTCCGGATTGTTTTTCAATGCATTTTTTGTCCTGTTTACGATAGACTCGTAATAAGCATGATCCCCGCCCTTTAAAAATTTCTCAATATGAGTGCCCCCTTTGGCATTTACAATAAGATAAACAGAATCCTGAAGAGCCTCAGATATGCCAGATGCAAATGTTTGGCCAATACCGATTTTTTGAAGATCCGGATTATTGGTTTTCCGAATGGTAGAATATCTGTTCAGGGGGTTTTTTGCAGGTTCAAAAACGCCTTTTTCGTTTAAAATAAAAACATTTTGAATCAATAGCGTATCCTCTAGACTTTCATAGTCTCCTCTTCCAGCCATATTGGACTGCCCTATCAACAAAAAAAGACTTTTCTGTTGTGCTAAAACGTTGGGGGTAGCAACTAAAAGAAGAATTAATAAGAATATTGGCGGATAAACTTTAGTCATTATTTTAAGCATACTCAATGAATTATTTGGCTCGCACTCATTTGTTCGGTAGTTTTTTAGAAATAGTTTTTTGTTCAATTACATGCTTAACTTTCTGTAGTGAATCCGTGGCCATTTCTATTATTGTATGGTCATTTTGCCATTTTGGATATGTCAAAATTATCCTGGGATATCTGCATCCAGTCCTTCAGCATCTCTCTGTGCGCTTTTAACTGATTACTATATTCTGGATTTTCAGTTACTGGGTTTAGTTCACCTGGATCTACTTCTAAATCATAAAGTTGTTCAGGGTTTTTACCTCCATCAAATATTACATACTTATAGCGATCTGTAAGTACCATCCGGCCAGTAAACGATTTTCCATCTACAGGGAGCTGATTCATCTCGGAAACCACGTAATTTCTTTTGGCCGCATCGATCTTCGATGCCTTCATCACGCTAGGTTGTAGGTCTACCCCTAAAAGTGAATTGTCATATTCGATGCCCGTCATGGCACTTATAGTGGTGAAAATATCAAGTCCGGTATTGACCAACGTCTTTTTATCAATAAGGCCCCCGCTTAATTTACCCTTGTAAGAGATGATAAAGGGTACATTTACTGATTCTTCGTAAAAGGTCATTTTCTGGTTCCATTCATGGGACGCATGGCCATCTCCGTGATCTGAAGTGTAGATGATAATGGTATTTTCCAACTGATTGGTTTCTTCAAGTTTTTCAATCATTGTCAGGATGTGAGCATCTACTTTTTCTACGAGGCGATCATAACCATACATATATTGCCTCCATTTAGTTTCATCCCAATATTTTACAGGATGTTTTCTGAACATTTTCATATCGGTAGAATCCGGTGTACGCCTTACATAAAAGCCTTCCGGTTCGTTAGGTGGAATATTGAAATTATCGGGTAGGGGTGGGGTTTTGCTAAGTTCGGCATTTTCTTCTACGGGACCATCGTGGTAATCATCCTTCACCCCAGACATATTCCGGGCTAATTCACAACAATCATGAGGATTTAAGTAAGACGTTATCATAAAAAAAGGCTTGTCATGCTTTCTTGTAATAAAATCATTAGACAAATTCCTTATTTTCGTATCGTTCCTGAGATCCTCGTATTTCTCGAAACCGTGCCAGCCTTTTGTTTTACCCATTTTTGAGTTACCTACATGCCATTTCCCATAGTAGGCAGTTTCATAGCCATTTGTTTTCATATGCTGACCTATTGAAGTATATTCTGTAAGTTTGGGTTGGCTCTTGCTTGGCATTACCCCGGTAATCATGGCGGCTCTTGAAGCAGTACATACAGGGTACGCCACATAAGCCCGGGTAAAAGTGACTCCTTCCTCTGCCAATTTATCTATTCCGGGTGTTTGAATATGTTCGTAACCTCTCTGGGTCATGATTTTTCCTGCATGTTGATCACTTATGATTAATATAACATTTGGTTTTTTATCTTGAGCACTGGCAGTGAAAAAAATACAACTTACAAATAGGAGGCTTAAAAACTTCTTCATCTTTTTCATCTTTTAATTGATACTGGTATTAAAATTAATTTGACTTCTTTCTACAATTGCGAATGGATAGTCTGCAATAGGTAAATTTTCAAAATTGACATTATCTTGTTGATTGTGAAAATCTTTGAGTTCGTACACATCCCCATTCAGCAAATCAACCAAAACCGGGTTTTCGAATTTCACTTCCTGAATTTTTAAGGAAATTCTACCTAGTTCAGGCAGATATTCCTGAGCATTCCATGGTAGCCAATAAGCAATCAGGTGGTTGTCCTCTGCTGTTTTAAAAGAGGCCATTAAAGGCACGGATGGAAACGCATCATCTTCCTCGCCTATACCATAAAAAATACCCTGATCTTTGACTTTAAGCTGGTGATCTGTTCTGAATACTTTGTAAGAGTCATCCATTAAGGCACAAAGATTTTGGTAAGTAAAATATGCAGGCTTAGGCTCCAGGTCAGGATTGGTAAGGATACATTTTTCATTAACCCCTTTCGTTTTTACTCTAGAACCATCTCTTTCAGGATAACCGAATAGGGTATCCAGTCCAGTTAGCGGTGAACGCTCTGGTTTTTCGCCGCGTCCTCCCATATGCACTAATTTGAAATAATTGCTTAATGTAGCCTCGCAGAAATAGGTGTCTACGAATGCTTGCCTTAATAGCCATTTAGCCTGAATGTTCAATCCCCACGGTGCTCTCCCTCTGTAATCCCGGGAACTGCTATGCGATGGATATCCACATTCTCCCTGCCATAATTTTAATTCAGGATTATTTTTTTTCATCACCTCAAGCAGTCTAACTGTAGGATAGGCCCGCTCTTCGGGTACAGCACCATAATTGTGATAGGTAATTATATCCACCAGATCTGCATTGTTCTCAATTGATAAAAACGCTTCAGCAAATTCAGGATCAATACCTGCCATAGAGCCGGCAATGATACGGGCATTGGGTTGAATGTTCCGAATTATTTTTGCTGTTTGGTTAAGCAGTTCACCATACTCTTCTCCATCCGGTTTACCACCCCAGTAGTTCCGGTGGTTGGGTTCGTTCCATACTTCCCAATAGGTAATTTTGTCCTTGTATCGTTCAATTGCAGCTTTCACAAAAGCCAGCCAGGCCTTCATGGCTGCAGGATCCTTTATAGGTGGGGCAGGCCTGTATCCATAAATTTCGGCAAGTTTTGGATCATCATAGGTTGTCATTTCAGAATATACCGGATTCCCGTGACCAATTGTAACAAAGGGCACAATTCCTGTTTTCAGGATAGCATCAAAAGCTTTGTCGGTTTCAGACCAGTCATAGCTGCCTTTAACCTTTTCAACGTGATTCCAGTTACAATGTAAGCGAGTCCATTTAACCCCAATATCAGCTGCTCTTTTAAGTAATTCCGGGTCAAGGGTACTTGCCTGGATCCCCCAGTAAGAGCCACTGATCTCACTGGAGTTTTTTGGAGTGATCTTACCCAATTTGTCCAACGCGATTCCTTTTGAATCACTTGATGCGTTAAATTCCCCACTATCTGACTGATTTCGGCAAGCAAATGAGATATATATTAATAATACGGAAAACAAATAATAAGTAAGTCGTTTCATGTGAATATTTAATTTCACTGATTATACATGGAATCCACAATAAACTTATTAATCCTTAAGTGGTAAAAAGGATTCTAAATTTATGGTCAAAAGCTAAGGACAAATAGATGTCATTTTGTTTTATAGAAATCCTGCAAAATATAAAATGCTTTTTTCTTTATTCCCCTGTCAGAAATAAGGCCTTTTCGGTTCCAGTAATTTTGGTATGTAGCGTGCATACGTAAAGGAGATCTAAAATCTTTTAGAATCCACGGAGAAACCCCTGCTAAAAATGGGATTTTATTAAACATTTTTACATGTTGCCGGTAAATTTCTGCCTGAAATTCTTCCGTCCAGCGCTCATCAACCGATCCATTTAAACCCTGTAAGCTTCCTCCTCCATATTCACTCATTATCATGGGTTTATTAAAATTTGTGGCCCATTTTAAATTCTGGCAATCGCTACCACCATACCAACCACAATAGTTATTTATACTTAACAAATCAACATAATTTGCAAGTTCGTCTTCAATATATTTTGTATTTTCTTCTCTATCATACCTTACCTCATGCAATGCTGCCGATATCAGTCGGTCATCATCTAATTCTTTGGTTTTAGTGATCAGTTTCTTTAGAAAATCAGTTCTAGCCTCCCCCTGAGGAGTTTCATTTGCAACGGACCAAATAATCACGCTGGCCCTATTTTGATCCCTGGTGATCATTTCAGTAAGCATCTGCTCTGCAACTTGATAACTATGTGAATTTTCCCAAAGGATATCCCAGTATACCGGAATCTCCGACCATACCAACAGGCCCATACGATCTGCTTCACGTACCATAGCTTCATTATGTGGATAATGGGCTAAACGTACATAGTTCGCATTGAGTTCTTTTGCCCAGGTTAGCAGTTGTTTAGCCTGATCTTCATTGTAAACCCGCCCGCCATCGAAAGGTGCTTCCTCATGAATGCTAATCCCTTTTAGGAAGATTGATTTACCATTTAGAAGAATTTCTGTATCCTTTGCCTCAATGGTCCTGAACCCGATAGTTTCTTTTAAGGTATCGTGGGTTGAGCTAATCAGTACCTCATAGAGTTTTGGGTTTTCAGGGCTCCATCGTTGAGGTTTGGCTTTGATGCTAAATTCCGCAACCCCACTTTCATTTGTTTTTAGTTTTTTAGATAAATTAAGTTCAGGAATTCTAAGAGTAAGGTTTTCCTCTAGAGAATCACTTAAATGCACGAATCCTTTCAGATAGTCGGGGTCTTCAATATCTAATTGTACCTTAAAAGTCCGGATATAGCTGGTGTTTAATTCCAGCAGTTTTACAGAGCGGGTAATCCCTCCATAGTTCCACCAGTCTGTTTTCAGTGTTGGCACATATTCTGGCCTGCGTTCATTGTCAACAGCGACCACGATATGATTTTTGCCCTCGCGCAGCTTAGCCGTAACATTAAAATTAAACGGAGTAAAACCACCTTCGTGAGAACCAATTTTCGAACCATTTAGAAAAACCGTTGTTTTATAATTAGCTGCACCAAAATACAGGGCGTACTCCTTGTTGTTTTTTTTATTAACCTGAAATGTACGTTGATACCATAAAAGGCCTTCATAATAAAAAATCTCCTCTTTTTGGGTATTCCAATCTCCAGGTACTTTAAGGGTATTCCCTGCCTGAAATTTGTACTCGACAAAAGCCTCTTCCTCCGGAGTTTCTTGCCCAAAATCATAACGTTTACTATCCCTAAAACCTGTTTTATAAGGATCCACGATATAGTTCCAGGTGCCATCCAGGGAAATACTATTACGGGCAGAGATACTTGTTATTAGTGGCTCTGAAGTTTGTGTAAAGCCAATTTGTGGTAATAGGGCAAGTAAAAAAAATACACTATTAAGGCTTAAGAAGTATGTCTTTAAAAATGACTCTGTTTTAAGCATATAAAATTTTCATTGTTCTAATTTGATGACCCAACCATTATTTTGAAGGTATAAAATTCATTATCACATTCAATTCCGTTATTAAAGAAGTTGCACCTTTAAAAAAAGAAAACACAATAGTTGTTAAAAGTAGAAAATGGAACTCTCTGAACTTCTTGAATAAAATGTTAGAATAAATAATAAAGCCACCTATTGTTAAAGGAACAGGCCAATCATGACTAATTAATAACCGGGATTATTTTCGATTTCCCGCTCGATGTTCGAGTCAATAAATGACTGCGGAATTGGATACAAAATATCCCTGGTTGGATCAATTCTACCTGATGCAATATTATTATGCAAATTGGTGCGCTCTACCCACTTATTATTTCTTAAAAGGGTATATCTTCTTTGCTCTTCTGAGAATAACTCTCTTGCTCTTTCATCGAGTATAAAATCAAGTGTAACATCACTTGGGGTAATTTCAGGAGCGTTGGCTCTTCTTCTTAAAACGTTAATAGTACTGGCCGCTTCATCAAGATTCCCATTTTTAAAGTAAGCTTCTGCTAACAACAAATAAGTATCGGCGAGCCTTAAATGAATCAAATCATCAAAATTACGGCTTTCTTGTAAGTTACCATCATGTGTCCAGTCCCATTTTCTAGTATAGGGTCTTGTCCTGTCCTGTTCTCGTTCTAAAGAGGTCACATCCAAAAACAAAGTGTCCCCAACGTTATAAGTAACCCCATCATACTCATAAACCCCATTATTATTAACATCCTCCTCAATAATTACGAAGTAATTTCTCCAAATATTGGCATCACCCCTTTCGTCAATTATATTACCCGATTCATCTCTATAAAGGTCAAATTGAAAAGTTGTTGCTGAAGAACGAGTATTGCCCCTTCCTCCTCTCTCTAGAGTAAGGGCTAAATCCAGTCCGTTACCACTTCCTGTACTATACTCACTCATAAACCAACGTCTCATTATATTGCCACCATTTCCACCTTGGTCCCGTAGTGCCAAATCATTTTGAAAAACCCATAATGCCTCAGTATTGCCATCGCTGGGATTGGCATTGCCAGTCTGGAAAATATCGCTAAAAACGGTACCCGGTTGGTCTGCAGCTACCCCAAAGCGTTCAGTAATTAATTTCCTTGGGCCTGCAATGGCATCTTTTGCTACCGCAATGGCTTCTTCATATTTCTCGCGAATTATGAATAGTTCAGCCAAGTAGTGTTGAGCAACCGCTTTAATAACCTTTCCATCATTTATATGGACCTCAGGAAGATTGGCTACTGCGAATTCAAGGTCTGCTTGCATTTGATCGTAAATTTCTTCTACAGGATTACGCTCCCAGTCTAAACGAGGTTTCTGAATTTCCTCAACATTTAAAGGGACATCTCCATATAGGAAGGTCAAATGACGATAGCCCCAGGCCCTGATCATTCTTGCTTCTGCGATTACACGATTGCGATCTTCAGATGAAATTATATTGTCATCAAGTTGTTCTGCACGATTTATAATTTGATTGGCAGATGCTATCACTTCGTAAAGCCATTGCCAAATATCATCAAGTTGATTTCTAGCGGAATTAGAAATTAATTCACTTCCCCATTCATTAAGAAACCTGGTTCTCCCTCTATCACGGTTTACATAGATCACGTCAGTTCCGTTCATCATAGGATCACTTCGAAGATCATTGGAACTTCCGTTACCTATCCCCCCTCGCTCAAACCTTACTGAAGCATAAAGGCCGTTAAGCCCTGCTTCCAATCCTTCAAGATCAACATATATCGCATCGGGACTGGTAAAAGAAACCACTTCCTGATCTAAAAAATCATCCTGACAGGATCCAAAAATTGCAAATAGCACAACGGCTAAAACTGATTGTATAATTATTCTATAAGTTTTTTTCATAACACATTAAATTTTAATCCAAAAATAAATTCCTGTTGAAGTGGTGTATCAAACTGATCGTTAAATTCAGGGTCAAGCGCCCCGTATTTTGTAAACGTGGCAAGATTTCTAATCGTTGAATAAAGTTGCAGCCCATTAAGTGCTGAATTGCCAAATAACTTATTATCAAATTTGTATGAAAGCGTTATATCCCTCACTCTTAAAAAACTTGCGTCTTCATAGAAATCCACATCAAAATCATTTGCTTCAGGATCTATGCTATAATAAGTGTTGATTGGATTTTCCGGAGTCCAGAATTCTTGAGCAATCCAGTTATTTCTCACGTCGCCACCTACAGCTACGTCTTTGTATGGATTGGATTTTGTAACTCCACCCACTCCCTGAAGGAAAACATAAAGTGACAGATTTCCATAATTTAGGGTGTTTTCCAAACCATACACTACCTTTGGATCGCGTTGCCCCTGAATAATTCTGTCGTTCGCAGGATCAATTGCCAAAATTGGATTTCCTTCGTCATCCAAATCATTAGCAACATCTAAAACACGTATGTAACCGGGCTGCGCATCCGGCTGGGCAGAATTTTCGATATTATCGCCTTCCTGCCAAATACCATCAAAGGCGTAATCGTAATTAACACGTATAGGCTGGCCTATAAACCATTGATTGGCCACATCATCTTGTTTATCCCCAAAAAGTGAGACTATTTCGTTTTTATTCCATGCCACATTTCCTTTAAAATTCCATGTGAATTTATCTCCATTGATGATAAAGCCCTGTGCCACTAATTCCAAACCTCTGTTTTCTACTTCCCCTATATTTTCAATCACTCTGTTCACACCATTGACGGATGGAACCAAACGATTAAGTAGCAAATCTTTTGTCCTTGCTATGTATGCGTCAGCAGATAATTGAAAACGATTCTCCAGGAACCCAAAATCTAATCCTACATTAAGCGTGCTGGTTTGCTCCCAACCCAATTCTGAATTGGCCAACCTATCCACAAAAAATCCAGGAGCTGTAGCACTTCCTATCACCCATGGTCTGGTAGTAAGTGTGGCTAAATTATCGTATGGGCCTACGGCCTGATTCCCATTTACACCATAAGAAGCTCGTAGCTTGGTATAGTTTACCGGACCAGACTTAAAAAATGCTTCGTCACTGATGATCCATCCTAAAGCCAGTGATGGAAATACACCGTATTTTTTATCGGCACCGAAGCCCGAATAACCATCCCGCCTTACAGTTGCAGTTAATAAATACCTGTCTAAATAGCCATAATTCAATCTGGCCATTTGAGATATAAGCTGGGTTTTTTCAAAATCGGTATCATTCACTGCGCCACTTGTTGAGTTATCCATCTGGTAATAGGTGAGGGCATCAGAAACAAAACCACTTGCTTCTGTTACGCTTCGGTAATTTTCAATAACCTGCGTACTATAAAGACCAGTGAAATCAAATGAATGATCGCCGAATTCCTTAGTGTAGCTTAAAATATTTTCAATTAGATAATTTTCATCTTTTCTGAAGTCTATACGCGCACTACCATTAGTTTCAAAGCCGCTCCCGGTGTTTCTTCCCTCATATTCACCAATGTCACGCTGGTCATACTCAATACCGGTATTTATTTTATACGAAAGCCCTTCCAAAAAAGGGAAAGAGAACTGGAGATAATTGTTTGTAAATACCTTGTTATTAAAGTCATCATTTACCTCTAAAGTAGGCGCGAGGGGATTCCATACAAATATATCTTCCGGCCATGGGTAAACAGTAGGATCTCCATTCTCATCGAAAGCTGTGGTCAAAGGGTTCATTCGGAATGCTCCATTCCTCTGGGAACCAAAATTAGGATTGTTCCCGGACCTGTCTATTCTGGAAAGCTGAGTGGCTGTACCGAATTTTATATTATCGGTTATATCAAAATTAACATTTACACGAAGGGAGTACCTGGTAAATCCATCGTTCAAAGTCACACCTTCCGCATCATGATATCCAAGTGAGACATAATATTTAGTTCTATCACTCCCTCCTGAAATGGCAATATTATGATCTTGTCTTTTCCCGGTGCGTGTCGTGAGATCTAACCAGTCCACTGCTTCTCCTGCATTAAGCACTTCAAGTTCAGAAGGTGTAAGCCTGTTTTCCGGATCCAATCCTTCAGCCGCCAGACGCGCGTCTTTAAACGCGGCAAAGCCCGGTCCATCGTAAAGTTCCGGTAAATTAGTGAGTTCCTGAACTCCATAATAACCACTGTATGAAATCCTTACTTTTCCCACCTGACCTTTCTTCGTTTCAATAATAATAACTCCATTAGCGCCCCGGGAGCCATAAATGGCGGTAGATGAGGCATCTTTTAATACGGTCATTGATTTTACATCTTGTGTATTAATGTCTGACAAGTTACCGCTATAGGGTACTCCATCTAAAACAATGAGTGGCCCATTCCCGGCGGTAATAGAGTTCCGTCCCCGAATTAAAATGCTATTATTCCCTTGCTCGGCACCACCACCATTTTGAGTTATATTCACTCCTGGTACTGCTCCTTGTAACGCTTGAATTACATTGGCATTGGGTTTATTTTCAAGCCTATTGGATGAGATACTTCCTACCGCTCCGGTAAGATCACTAACTTTTCTTGTTCCATATCCCACTACAACGACTTCATCGAGTGCGGAAGTGTTCTTTGTTAGGGTAACCTTAATAGTATTCTGCTGTTCTACTGGAATCTCTATGGTTTGAAACCCCAGATAACTAAAAGATAATACAGAAGAAGGACTATTAACAACTATGGAGTATTCACCATCAAAATTGGTAACCACACCATTGTTGGTGCCTATTTCTATTACATTAACGCCAATAAGAGGGATGTTTTGGTCATCAACCACGAGCCCCGTAACTGTCTTTGACTGGGCGCTCGAAAACTGGATAAGGAATAAGAAAATAAAAAAGGTTAGGAACTGTTTCATAAAAATAAAGTTATGATGTTAATAGTTAGTTTTAAGTATGACATCTACTGTTTAAAATCAAAACAATTTATGTGTACGCACACATAAAAAAGATTTTAGCATAAATATTTTTGGCTAATGGGTCTATTAAATTTCCACCAATGCAAAAATAATGTGTTCGTTAACACCTGATATTAAATATCTCTAAATTTATCAAAAAAAATTACTAAAACAATAAATTTTACTAAAAAAATATAAATCTTTCATAAAATTAACCACTGATATTACGAATTAGTAGAATATGAGTATAAATATATCTTAATATTTTATATGAATATTATTGTTAATAAGGATAAATTTAATTATTTTTAACCGTAATAGTGTGTGCGTACACAGCAAATTATTTTTTTAAATCAACATATTAATGGCAGCTCCACCTACTATTAAAGAGATTGCAAAAAGGGCAAATGTGTCAATAGGTACAGTAGACCGCGTTATTCATAAACGAGGTAAGGTTTCTAAAAAGAATCAGAAGTTGATTGAGGATATAATGTCTGAACTTAACTATACACCTAATGTTAACGGTCGTAACCTTTCTTTAAACAAAACATATAAAATAGCACTTCTAATACCGGAGGAAATTGATGATGGTTATTGGAGCGCCCCTTTGGAGGGGGTTAAGAAAGCTCAGAATATTTTTAGGTCTTCCAATTTGGCGGTGCATTATTATCTCTATAAAAAGGATGTCGAGGAGTCCTTTCAAGAAAAATCGAACAAAATCCTTAATGATGATTGTGATGGTGTGATTATGGCTCCGCAACTATATAACGAAGCGAACTTGTTCCTGAGGAAATGTGCAGAAAGGAGCCTCCCTTTTGTTTTGATTGATTTTAACCTTTCAGATATGGAACCCTTAACATATATTGGGCAGAATGCTTTTCAGAGTGGTCGTCTGGCTGGAGAGTTACTAAGTTTGGGAAAAAATGAATCGAGTACTTTTCTCGTAATGAACATTACCGGAAAAGGTGATAAAAATGTCATTTTCAGAAGAAGAATAGAAGGGTTTCAGTCATACTTAAATGAAAAATTGAAGGACTTTAAAGTTGAAGTATTCTCCATATTTGCTGGCGATATTGCCTTGAAACAGAAAATAAATGAAAAAATTCAGAAAGTGATTCCTGATCTTTCTGCTATATTCATTACCAATTCAAAATCTTATTTGATCGCTGATTGCCTCCCTCAAAATGAATCAATTCGGGTTTTGGGGTATGATCTTTTGATGAAAAACAGGGCCTTGCTAAAAGATGGTAAAATACAGATGCTTATTCATCAAAGACCAATAGATCAGGGGTATATGGCTGTGGAATGCATGTATCAATATCTGGTCACAAAACAAAAGCCACCAGAGGAGATAGTCATTCCTTTGGATATTGTAACTCCAGAAAATGCTATGTTCTATTGATACTATAATAAATGATAAATAATCTAATTTTTTTACGTTTTCTTTTAGTTATCACTTTTTGTGGTCAAGTTTCTTTTGCCCAAGGTGACAAACCCTATAATATTCTTTGGATTACCGTTGAAGATATGAGTCCTAAGCTAGGTTGCTATGGTGATAAAATTGCCAACACCCCGAATATTGATCGGTTGGCAACTGAAGGGGTGCGTTATACAAATGCATATGCTACCTATGGAGTTTGTGCGCCAAGCCGGCATACTTTAATAACAGGAATGTATCCAACCTCTACTGGGGCAATGGCGATGAGAACCTGGAAAAGAACATCGGCACTTAGTGATATAACCGATCCTGAATTGTTGAACATTCCAGTTTATGAAGCGACACCGCCTGCCGGGGTAAAGTGCTTTTCCGAATATTTCCGGGCAGCTGGATATTATTGTACCAACAATTCTAAAACCGATTATCAATTTAAGGAACCAATAACCGCATGGGACGATAGTAGTGAAAATGCCCACTGGAGGAATCGGCCTAGTGAATCTAAACCCTTCTTTTCGGTTTTTAATAGTATGACCACCCATGAAGGTAGAATTTTCAAGAAATACAATCCGGAGGTTACCGAGCCAAATGATATTAAAGTACCCCCTTATTACCCTGATACAAAAGTGATAAGGCAGGATATAGCCCGTCACTATGATAATATTCACGCTATGGATAGATGGGTAGGCGACTTAATGGCTCAACTTAAAGATGATGGCCTTTTGGATAATACAATAATTTTCTTTTTTTCTGATCATGGTGACGGACTCCCACGTGCCAAACGATGGGTTTATGATAGCGGTATTCAGGTTCCATTGATCATAAGATATCCCGATGGATATAAAGCGGGTACTGTTAATAACGAACTTGTGTCTTTTATTGATTTTGCACCCACAACAATGTCCGTAGCCGGTTTAATTCCGCCTGATTATATGGAAGGGAATGTTTTCCTAGGCGACAAGAAAGAAGAGCCACGTGATTATATATATGCCTTTCGTGACCGCATGGATCCTGCACCGGAAACCATCAGGGCAGTTAGGGACAAACGTTTTAAATATGTGTATAATTATCGACCTGAACTTCCTTATTTAGGTTTTATTCCCTATCGGGATAAAGCAGCAATCATGCAGGAAATCCTTAAATTAAAAAAGGATGGCGAATTGAAGAAAGATCAGTGGCAATTTTGGGCTGAGCGGAAATCTTTGGAAGAACTATATGACACGCAAAATGATCCCTTTGAGATACATAATCTAGCTTCTAATCCCAACTATTTTCAAAAACTCAATGAATTAAGAAATGCGCATATAAATTTCATCGAAGAATATGGGGATCTGGGCCTTATTCCTGAAAGTGAACTTATTGAAATTTTATGGCCCCCCCATGGAAAGCAACCTGTGACGGCTGCCCCGAAGATCAGCATTAGCGAAAAAACTATCATACTAAGTTCTGAAACCGAAGGAGCATCCATTGCATATCGCTTTAATCAGAACGATAATTGGCAATTATATAGCAATCCTATTAAAAATGATAAAAATAGCAGTTCTATAGAGGCAGTGGCTATTAGAATTGGCTGGGAACAAAGCAAAATTGTAAAAGAAGAAATCCATTAAGGCTATTCTGAACAAGTTCAAAATAATTGAACACTTGTGCATATCAGAAAAGAGATAAACTGGAGGCTATTCTCTGAAACGATATTATAATTAAACAAAAAGAGATGAAAAAATCGAAAATATCCCCTCTAACCCATATATTTTTAATATTGTTGATAGCTCTTTATTTCGGCTGCAAAGGCAATTTCAGAGCTCAGAAAGAAATTGGCACTACCTATTATATAGATAACTGGAAAGGAGATGATTTGAACAGTGGAATTTCTACAGAAAATGCCTGGAAATCCCTGGACAAAGTGAATTCCATGACATTTGAACCCGGCGATAATATCCTCTTTAAAGCTAATGGGGTGTGGAATGGACAATTGTTACTGGATGATTCAGGTACTGAGGGGGCACCCATTGTGGTGAGCAGTTACGGTAAAGGCAACAAACCCATTATCAATGGAGGAGGTAGTATCAGGAACAATGCAGCGGCCATTCGCTTAAAAAATACTTCTTTCTTGGAGTTAAATAACCTGGAAATCACAAATACCAACGGGGCAAACAATTATCAGGGAGATTTATGGGCAATACTTTCCATTGCAGATAATGGAGCTGAAATAAAGCATGTATATCTAAGCAATTGTTACATACACGACGTAAATGGCAAGGTGGCAACAAAAACAACTGGTGGGATTTATGTTATTGCAGATGGCGAAAAACCTGCCTTTTACAACGACCTTCAAATACGGGATAATACAATAGAAAACATTGGTGGTTTGGGGATTGCCACAAATTCTCCTCATGCCAATATTGATGCAGAAAAGCGTTATCCTTTCCTAAATGTGCTCATTAAAGGGAATTTTGTTAAAAACACAGGGAGGAACAATGTTATTATTAGGGTAAGCGACGATGCCGTTGTGGAGCATAACACCTTGGTGAACTCCAGTAGGTATGATAATGGTCATAGCATTTTCAACTTCAATACAGTTAATTGTAAAATTCAGTATAACGAGGCTTATGGGAATTCAGGGCCTCCGGGGGATATTGATCGGGGAGGCTTTGATGCCGATTATAATTCTAAGGACACCAAGATACAGTATAATTACAGTCATGATAATGATTGGGGTTTTGCTATTATGAAAAAGGCAATAAATGAAAATGTTGTCATCAGATATAATATATCTGAAAATGATCAATACGCCATCTATTTTTATGGCTTTAATAATCAGAAAGGAATGGGAAGAGCTAAAATATATAACAATACCCATTATATAAGAAAAGGCATTAATGTAGAAGTTTTTAAGGAACGAACGGCATACAATACCGACTTCTACAATAACATTTTTTATTTTGAAGGCTCAGATAACGGGTCATGGGGAACTGCCTCCCCCGTAGACTGTTCTTTTGAAAACAATGGATTTTATAATATTGAACCAAAAGGCACTAATTATTTAACATCAGATCCAAAATTCAAAAATCCTGGCGCAGGTGGGCAAGATATAGATTGGGAAAAATATCCTAATGTATTGCTTGGGTATCAACTTAATGAAAACTCCCCATACATAAATAAAGGCAGGGATTTACAGAACAACGGTGGAAAAGATTTTTGGGGGAATTCTTTAAATAAAAATACTACCGATATCGGGGCACATGAGTTTTGAAATTAGCTTAATAAGATCTTGGAGTAATGATTAATTGAATTGTGAAATATTACAATGGATGAAAATTTCAAAAATATTGTCCAAGATTAGCGATAAAAAGCTTTTGTTCATTATAAGCCTCGGTTTGATTTTAATTGTTATTTCCTTGGCTTGTAAAAATGGTTCGGGGGCTACAAGTAATACTACAGCTCCGGTCATGACCGTAAATATATATCCAGTTATTCAGGAAGAATATGATCTTTTCCTAAACAGGAATAAGGCAAATACTTATAATTACTTTTCCCAAACAAATAAAGTTGAACCGGATACAGAATTTTGGAATACAGCTTATGAGGGGAAAACACCTTTAGAATATCTTGAAAAATTAGCCAAAAAAGATTTAGTAAGAGCTAAGGTGATTCAGGAATTGGCATCAAAAAAAGGAATTGGCCAAGTATTTGAATTTGATGAATTACTTGAAAATTGGGAAAAAAGAGACCGTTCCCATAAAATGAAAATAGCAGAAGGTGGCGTCGTTTATGGAGTTGCAAATATGAATCTGCCAAATTATTATAATTATTTATCAACCAATCTCGAGATACAACTCAAAGAATATTATTTTAAAAATGAAATTGCAACAGATCAAGAAGACCTGCTGAAATATTATGAGAAAATAAAAGAAAATCAGTTTACCCATATAAAAAAAATATCTCTGGAGTGTTTATGTTTTGATTATTCAACTTCCCTTCAAAGAAGTCAACAACTTGAACAGGTTGAAAACGCTATGCGGAAATTAGATCATGGTGTTAAAATGAATACATTGGAGAAGCTATTTCCATCTTCATCCTATCAAAAAAAATACTTCCTTGATAGTATAGAGCTTTATGGTGAGGAAAATATTGATAAGGATTTAAAAAGGTATGCTGCTAAATTAACTTATGGTACTTATGGTGTAATGGATATTGCTTCATCTATAAATGGTACTGTTTGTTCGGTAAATCTACTTGAACCCCTAGAAAAAGAAGTACTCCCTTTTCGTGAAGTTCAAAAAAAATTAATATACCTGTATAAAGATCAGGTGTTTAAAAATACAATAGAAGAATTGGTGAAAAAGGCAGATGTGAGAATGAGCAATGATTTGAAAATAGAAAACTAGAATGTGAACTTATTACATTTCAATCGATTGAATTTTTTGAAATCTTGTTTCCTTAACCGATTCTTATTTTTCTTTTTCGCCCGCGAAAGGTAAATTTAGAAGCAACAATTCCTTCTTTAATAGCCACATTAAAAATCGTTTTAAGGAATATGATCTGATTGGTAATAGGGCGTGTTTTCTAACCCAGATCTAATGAACAGAAGGCTTTATATCTAATAAAGTTTCATTGCTACCCCTAAACTTTAGATTTATTTTGAAATAATTTACTCCATCAGTAAAAAGAGTATTCTGATTTTCTAGCTTTACTTACTCGCTCTTTTCGCCTCTCTTTAATTTTGCGTATGTTAACTTCTTTAGCTAAAGAGGTATTTAAATTTGAGAATTCTTCAATATTGTATAAGATAGATAATTCAGATTTTACTCATTCTTGTTTTTAGTAAGATTAATGTAAGGTGCTATTTCGTTGATTTTATTATATTTATGGATATTAATTAAAACTACTTACAATGGGTAAATTCGAAATCAAGAAAGACAAGGCTGGAGAATTCCGCTTCAATTTAAAAGCGGGTAACGGTCAGGTGATTCTTAGCAGTGAAGGGTATAAAGCTAAACCTTCATGTATGAATGGAGTTGAATCAGTACGTAAAAATTCTCAATTTGACGACCGGTTTGAACGCAAGCAGGCATCCACAGGTCACAAGTTCAATTTAAAATCCAGTAATGGACAGATTATAGGAGTTAGTGAGATTTATACCACTGTGGCTGCCATGGAAAACGGCATCTCTTCAGTTAAGAAAAATGCTCCAGATGCTTCTATAGATGACCAATCCTAACTGTCCTGGATATATTAAAATATTTGCGACGGCTTGAAAATTTCGGGTTAATTTTTTCGATATTTCAAGACCTGTCAATACTAAGAAAAACCCTTTCAGTCTTTTGAAAGGGTTTTTTATTGTGTCCAATTCATTTCAAAAACTCTTAAACCCCTCTATAATAATCCAGAATCCTTACCCTAATTAGAAATCCATACCTGGCATTCGCCAAATTGATCCTGGAGCGGTCAAGGTTATTTTTGCTGATGATATATTCTACGATATTGGAAACCCCGTTCCCAAATCTAATTTCATTTACGCGATAGGATTCTTCGTAAGCATTAACCTGTTCCTGAAGCACATAGTAATCTTCGTAAGCGGCTTCCATGTCGGCATGAGCCTGTTTGATCGCTTGTAAATAGTCATTTTTGGTATTTTCCAATTCAAGCCTGGCATCTTCCAGCTGAATTTTCTTCAACGCAACTGATCTCTTTGCCCGGAAACCATTAAAAATGGGAATATTTACGCTTACTCCCGCAACAGAACTGAGGTTATTGTTTAACTGATCAAAATAGGGAATGTCCTGTTGTGAAAACTGCCCCTGATTTGCCTGCACTGCGTAATTCGTGCCATCAATGTTAATAAACTGGCCTGTTTCTACTATCTGAGTTCCCGTTTCGTTCAGCAAACTTGCCAGGCTGGAATAATTGGTATTCAGCTGGGCAAACAGCGAAATTTCCGGGGAATATAAGGATCTGGAAACCGCTACGTCTTCTTCTGCTGCATTTATACGTAAGCGCTGACCGTCAAAAACTTCCAGATTTTCTAATGATTCTGAATAGATTTCTTCTGTGGAAAGTTCATATTTATCCATTTCGGGTAGTACCTGAAATTCTTCCACATTTACTTCGGAATCCATATTTAAAAGACTGCTAAGATTCAATTTTGATTGTTCCAGTTGATTTTCTGCCGCAATCACAGCCGACTGGTCATTATTCAACTGTCCTTTAATATCGGTATAATCGGCAGGGTTACCTTCTCCCTGCTCGTTCAGAATTTTTAATCGGTCTGTTTGCTGATGGGTGCTTTCCAGTCGTAATTTGGCAAGGTTAAGCAAATCGCGGTTATTCAGCACCTGAAAATAAGCCAATGTAACATCCAGTATCAATTGCTGCTTTGTCGCCTCTTTTTCAGCTTCAGCAGCTTCCAGATTGTAGCGATCACGCTGAATGCTATTCCTCAGTTCAAATCCGTTAAAGATCTGCGCGCTTAATCTTAAACCTGCGTTGCTGTAATTAAATTGCTGGTCGATCACATCGTTGGTGTATGGATCGATACTTCGTCCTTTATTGATAGCGTAATTGTAGCTTCCGTTGATTGTTGGCAGCACCTGAGATTTCGTCCCGCGGAAATTCAGTTTTTCGGTTTCCGCCTGTAGATGAGATCGTTTTAAATTGATGTTATTGTCTAGTGCCAGCTGAATACATTCTTCCAGAGAAAGACCTGGATTTCCTGTATTCTGAGCATTTAGGCCGGTAGTGATGAACAATAATAAGATGATGAGTTTTTTCAAAATTTGATGTTTAAGATTTTTTGACGCTGCCGTCAACTAAATTGATGATTCGCGAACCGTATTCGGCATTGCTTTCAGAATGTGTAGCCTGAATGATGGTCACGCCTTCCGCATTAAGCTCTTTAAATAGTTGCATGATCTCATCGCTTTGCTTGGAGTTGAGGTTTCCGGTAGGTTCATCGGCTAGGATCAGTTTCGGTTTAATAATCAGGGCCCTTGCAATACCTACCAGTTGTTGTTGCCCCCCACTTAATTGATGCGGAAAAAGATCTTTCTTTCCTACAATATTGAAACGGTCAAGGATATCTGCCACTAGCGCTTTTCGCTCTGAACTCTTTACTTTTTTATAGAGCAGCGGAGTTTCAATATTTTCATAAACCGTAAGATCATCCAATAGATGATAGGCTTGAAATATAAATCCAATATTCTGATTGAAAATTTCAGTCTGCTTTTTTGGTTTTAGCTCATGAATGGCTTCCTCTTCAAAGTAATATTCGCCTTCATTGAATTCATCCAGCATGGCGATTACATTTAATAGCGTGGACTTTCCAGAGCCAGAAGGCCCCATGATTGATAGAAATTCCCCTTTTTCAACATTCAGGCTTAAATCGTTTAACAGAAAAATCCTTCTTCCACCTGATTTTACCCATTTATAGATGTGTTCTAGTTTTAGCATATTTTTATATTTTATTTCCGTTAAGCTGAACTCGTTTCAGCTTGTTTTTGATTAATTGTTTAAATTCTCCCCTTTCGGGGGACCTGCCTGCCGGCAAAGGCAGGGATGCCCAAGGGGCAGAGGGGGACTTATTCCTTCCTCAATGAATTTATAGGATTGGAAACCGCCGCTTTAATCGCTTGAAAACTTACCGTAATAAAAGCGATAAATACAGCAATGATACCCGCAAATACAAAAATCTGCCAGTTTACTTCAATACGATAAGCAAACTCCTGTAACCAGTTTTCAGCAATCCAGTAAGCAACCGGAAAAGCGATTACCAGAGCGATCAGCACTAGTTTTACAAAATCTTTAGATAACAGTTTTGTAATCCCTGACACACTGGCTCCGAGTACCTTTCTAACGCCGATTTCCTTTGTGCGTTGTTCGGCCATAAATGCCGCAAGACCAAAAAGTCCCAGACAGGCTACAAAAATCGCCAGACCGGCAAAGATGAGTGAGACCTTTGCTGTTCTTTGTTCTAATGCATACATCTGTTCTACATTCTTATCCAAAAAAGTATAATCAAAAGCTGAAGTTGGAACTACATCTTTAAATTTATCTTTAAATTTTTCCAAGGTTGCCGGCAAGTCGTTGCTCTCAAAGCGTATTAGCATATAGCGTAAAGGTTCAAATCCATTATTAAAAGCGTACGCGCCAATTGGAGAACGTAGAGAAGAAAAATTGAAATCATCTACTACGCCAACCACGTAGGCATTTGGTCCAAGATTGGCAATAATATTCTTTCCGATTACTTCTTGCGGAGAAATACCCAAGAAATCCACCGCTTTTTTGTTCAACAAGACATCAACGATAGAATCTTCCGATTGTTTATTCTTTGGCAGGTCTTTTCCAGCCAATAATTTTAAATGAAGCACCTCTGTGATGCCTCCCTGAGCACGGTTTGTCTGCAGTGAGATGGCGTCGTCTGAATTTATATTTTTAAAAAGCGATCTACCACTTACCGAAATTCCTGGATATCCCTGTGCCATCGATGCCGCTGAAACTTCAGGCAGGCTTTCAAACTGATTGATAAGGGTTTCGCGCTCAGAATCTGAATTTATGGCGGCAATGGAAACTGCAATGGTGTTATCAGGATTGTATCCTAAATTTTTATTCCTCATAAATTCCAGCTGATTGTAGATTACAATCGTACTGATAATCAATATCACGGAAGCTGAAAACTGAGCTATCACCAGTCCTTTTCTCAAATTTGCAGAAAAGCTTTCTCTGGTTTTACCAGATTGCATCACTTCAATAGGTGAAAATCTTGAAAGATGTAGGGCAGGGAAGGAGCCAGCAATCAAAGTAGTGATTACCCATATCCCTAAAATTGCTACTATAAACTGGAAAGACCATAGGAAATTCAGTGAAAGTGAGGTTCCTACAACCCCTTCAAAAACCGGAATAGCTAAAACAGTAAAAATAAAGGCAAGCAGAATTGCGATCAAAGTGACAAATCCGGTTTCGGTAAAAAACCGAAGAATTAAAACCCTATTCGAAGCTCCCAGCGTTTTGTTGATCCCAACATCTTTCATGCTTTTTTGAGATCTTGCGGTGGCTAGGTTCATGTAATTAATACAGGCGATGAGTAAAATGAGAAGGGCTAAAAGACTAAAGTTCCTAACTTCCTCTATGCTGCCGATTTTTGAGGAATATGCGCTTTTGATTTCAGAAGAATATAAATGCATTTTCTCGAGTGGCTGTAAGGCAAGGCTGTACCATTGGTCTTCTTTCGGAACATTGTTATCCACGAGATCCTGCATTTTTTGAGTGACCGAACCAACATCAGCATTTTTATTCAGCAGAAAATAAGTTTCAAAACTGGCATTGCTCCAGCTGGGTTCTTTATAAAATCCAATGGACCGGAACGAAGCTATCACATTCCCGTCCAAGCTTGAATTTGAAGGAAAATCTTCATAAACTCCGGTCACTTCCATTTTGCGCTTATTGTCTATGCTAAGCGTTTGGCCGATTGGGTTTGTCTCTCCGAAGAATTTTTTAGCAGTAGACTTTGAAAGCACTACGGTATTAGGTCTTTCAAGTTGTTTATTTGAACTTCCATAAACAAAATTCAGTTGGAAGATCTGGAAGAATTCAGGATCGGTATAATATAATTTAGGCTCCGAGAATTGTTCATTATTAGCCTCAATAGAGGCCGTCTTTCCGAAATCATGATCCCAGAGTCGACTAGATTTCTCGATATCGGGAATTTCCATTTGTGCTTCTGGTTTTAAAGCCGCAGGAACAGTTGCCCAGATCTCGTTATTCCGCTGATCCGTAGTATGAAAGATTACCCGGTAAATTCTGTCTTTGTTGGCATACATTGTATCGAAACTCTTTTCTTTCATTACAAACATGAACAGGAGTAGGGTAATGGTGAGTCCAATAGAAAGTCCCAGAATATTGATGAATGAGAAAGTTTTATCTGACTTGATTTTCCGCCAGGATATTTTGATGAAATTTTTAAACATGAATGATTGATTTTCAGGTTTTAGTTAATTTTTTGAACTACAGTTTCTCCTATTTTCAGGCCTTTTTTTACTTTGGCATTTCCTCTATATTGAATTTTGGCTTCCCCAAAAGCCGAAACTTTCAACTCTTCGGAAACATTTACCACAAGATGATTGTTTCCATAAGCAGCGATTTTCGTTTCTTTAGATAATAGATCAATCGCATTCACTTCGCTTTTCCCATAACTTCTATAGCGCTGAAAATCAACTTTACCAGCTTTTATTTCAAGATAACTTTCGCCATAGATGGCAACTTTAAATTCTTCCGCAGTAATGCTCTCAAAATAGACCTTTGGTGAACCGTAGATATGCATTTCAAAATCTTCGATGGTGATAGCATCTTCAAAATTGATTTGTTCTTCGCTACGAATTTCAACCTCTTCCAGGTTTTTATAATTCACAATGATACTAACTTGTGTACCTCTATAGATGGGACGATTCTGTTCCCGGCCGTTTACCATAACCTCTTCAACTTTTCCGACAACTTTGGCATCATCTAGGTGAATTTGCAGCCTTTTCTTATCTACTTCTATATTGATTTTTTCTGAATCAACCTTTGATCTTTCGATGACTACAGATTCCGTGTCAGATTGTTTAAAAATAACCTCGATGTACGGACTAATAATCACTTCATTAAAAGTAGAAACTTCAATAGTTTCAGTTTGTGCGTTAGAGAAATTAAAGCTTATCAGACTTATTATGAAGGCGATAAGCAGTTTACGATTAATTAAAATTTGTGTTTTCATATTTGTTAATTTTATTTATTGAGACCTTTCCTTTTTGGGAGCTAGAAGGGCTTTTATTCTGTTTTTAAACTTTTTATGGGATTCATACTGGCAGCTTTAAAACTTTTAATTCCTATGGTCAAAAATGCAATTCCCATGGTGATGATTGCAGCCAGCAAAAATAACCACCATTGGATTTCTATGCGGTATGCGAAATCCTGAAGCCATTTGTTCATGAGGTAATAACTTAATGGAAACGCGATTAAAAATGATATTCCTACAAGCTTTAGAAAATCTTTTGAAAGTAGCGTAACGATTTGTGAAACCGATGACCCCAGCACTTTCCTGATTCCAATTTCCTTAAAACGCTGTTCCGCAGTAAAAGTGACCAGTCCGAAAAGTCCCAGACAGGCTACGATAATGGTAAGAATGGTAAAAAGCGTGAGGATCGTACCCATTTTCCGTTCTTTTAGATAGGTATGATTAAATGAATCATCCAAGACGCTATAGTTCAAAGCCTCTTTTGGATAATAATTGTTCCAGTCTTCATTCAGGTTTTTGATGATGCCAGACATATCAGCAGTTTTTGACCTGATGATCACGCCACCATACGGATTTTTCTTCAGGATGAGCGGTTCAATTTCCTGATGCAGTGATCTGAAATTGAAATCTTTGATCACGCCAATAATAGTTATATCGCGCAGACCTTCATTAGTATCTCGCTGAAAAGTCTTGCCCAGCGCATTTTTTCCTAATCCAAGTATCTCTGCTGCTTTTTCGTTGATTATCACTTTATCGCTTTCATCTCCAAATTCTTCTGAAAAATTCCTACCCTGCAGCAATTCCATACCCATGGTCGGGATATAGTTTTCATCTATGTTGTAAAAAAACATACGACGCTGGAATTCCCCGTTCAGAAAAATTCCACCAACTTCGTTATCGCTTTCCCCTGCCGGAACAAATGCCGAATGGGTCATATTTGCAATCCTGGGATCGTTTTCTATTTTATCGAGGAAATTGTCTTCATTATTTTTCAGTAAATACGTATTTCGAACCACCAATAATTGGTTTTTCTCATAGCCTATATCTTTATTCTGAATATAATTCATCTGCTCCCTCACTACCAAAGTGGCGAGAATAAGTCCGGCGGAGATCACAAACTGAAAAATTACCAGGCCACTGCGAATTCCGGAATTTTTTCCGCTTCCTGAAAATTTCGATTTCAGGGCATTCAATGGATTGAATGAGGAAAGATAAAATGCCGGATAACTGCCCGCAAGAAATGTAATAAGAATAATTAATCCTAATAATGACAGGACATAGACTGGTTTTAAAAGTGATGAAAATTCAATCTCTTTCCCTGCCAGTTGATTAAAAAAAGGCAAAGCAATCGAGAAGAGGGCGATAGCCAGAAAAGTGGCGAGAAGTGTTGAAATAAAAGCTTCCGCTAGAAACTGGTAAATGAGCTGTTTTTTATTAGAGCCAAGGACCTTTCTAATCCCTACTTCCTTAGACCTTTTGGAAGCAGAAGCCGTGGCCAGGTTCATAAAATTAATACAGGCAATTATCAGCATAAAAAGCGCCACTGCACTGAAAATATAGACGTATTTAATATCGCCTCCCTGTTCCAAAGTTGTTGAATCAGAAAAATCGGAATGTAAATGAATATCGGTCAGTGGCTGAAGAAAAAGGCCCAGGCTGTTATCCTTTTGAAAGTCTTCATAGGACTTTCCGATGGCGCCCATCATCTGCGGACCCATACATTTTTTAGTGATTGCCGGAAGTTTGGTTTCAACTGTATTAATGGCGGTTCCTTTTTTAAGCACCAGGTAGGTAAAAAAATCAGATTCCATCCAGGTTGTTTTTTGAGCCTGCTCATATCCCAAAGTAGAAACCAGGAGATCAAAATGAAAATGGGAATTTTTCGGCATATCTTTCATCACCCCGGAAACATTCAGCTGTTCATCGCGATTGGTAACAGTAATAGTTTTTCCTACAGGATCGGTATTTCCGAAAATACTTTTTGCAAGAGATTCAGAAATTACTACTGAATTTGGTTTGTCAAGAGACGTTTTTTGCTCTCCCTGAATGATTGGTAGCGTGAACACATTAAAAAAATTGGGATCTACATACGCCAGACTACTCTGGCCATAATAAGAACCATTATATTCCAGCCTGTTATTAAAAGATTTTGCCAGTCGGGTGGCGTCGATAACTTCCGGAAGGTCATTTTTCAGGGTCTGCGCCACCGGTGCCATCACCACGGCTTCTTTCATTTCCTCACCGTTTACATTCGCCCTGAAAACCACCCGAACGATTTCATCTGCCTTTTCATTGAAACGATCATAGCTCAGTTCATCTGAAACATAAAGCATGATCATGATGCACGAAGCAATTCCAAGAGCAAGTCCGGTAATATTCACCGCAAAAGTGCCTTTGTTCTTGATGATATTCCGCCAGCCCGTTTTTAGATAGTTTTTGATCATGATTTCTATATTTTGAGACCTGCAAGGTTTCCAAAACCTTGTAGGTCTAGATTATTCAGTTCTAAGACTTTTAACCGGATTAGCCATTGCTGTTTTTATAGTTTTCAGGCTTATCGTAAGGAATGCAATCATTAAAACAATAAGTCCTGAAATCATAAAGATCCACCAGCTTAGTTCCGTTTTATAGGCGAAATTTTCCAGCCATTTGTTCATTGCATACCAGCTAAGTGGTATTGCGAATAAAATTGCCAGTGAAACAAGGATGAGAAAATTTTTACTCATCAGGGCCACGATATTGGTAACTTCAGCTCCAAGGACTTTTCGAACGCCTATTTCCTTGACACGTTGTTTTAAAATAAAGGTGGTAAGCGCAAATAAGCCCATAATGGAAATTAAGATCGCAATGATTCCGAAGAAACTAATGACCTTTTGTAGCCTGTAATAAGAAGAAAATAATTGTTGGAAATTATCATCCAAAAAGGAATATCGCATAGGTGTTCCCGGTTCTACCTGTTTCCACAGACTTTCAATTTTATCGATGCTGGCTTTAGGATTTTGGGTGTTCAATCTCGCCAGGATCGCGCCGCCAGACTGGAACATGCAGGCTTCATTCCCAATAGTGAAAACGGCAGGCTGCACCTTATTTTCAAATCCCAAAACATTAAAATCTTTTACAATTCCCACGATTTGCATAGGTTTCTCTTCACAACCGGGGAAAAATAGGTTTTCACCCAGCACATTTTGAGAACTCAAATTGGCAGCGGCGGTCTCATTGATAATAGCAGTTTGAGTATGAATATCTGCTCCGGTATTTTGAAAATTTCTTCCGTGAACTATAGCTGTTTTCAGGGTGGTAAAATAACCTGCACTTATTTTAACCGAATTCATCTTGAATTCTTTGCTTTTAAAACTGAAATTGACCGTGGAGGAATCGGCGAATTTATCTCCAGGAACATTCGTGGTTTTAGAAACTGCCTCCACGCCCGGAATATCAAGCAATTGATCTCTAACGGTTTCAAAATTTGTATCTCTGGTATTTTGAGATGATTCAATACGCACGAGCTGTTCTTCGGAAAAACCTTTGTCTTTGGTCTGGATATAATTCAGTTGTTTATTGATCACGACAATGGCGATAATGAAAAATGAGGTGACGATAAATTGAAAAATAACCAGTACGTTTCTTAATATCAGGCCTTTATTTCCTGTAGAAGTTCCACCATTCAGAATTTTTAAAAGTTTGAACCTGGATAAGAGAATAGAAGGGAAAAGCCCCGATATAAGAATGATTGCTCCTAAACAAAGACCAATCTGGCCAAGAAACTCAAAATTACTGCCTAAGCTAAGCTCAAGTCCAAAAATGCTATTCACGTAAGGTAAGCTTAGCAGAACGACACCAATTGCTATGATCAGGCTAATAACACATTGCAGAATAGCTTCGGCCATAAACTGCCAGAATAAATTCCAATTTCCAGAGCCAAGTACTTTCCGAACTCCAATTTCCTTGGTTTTCCCCAGTGATTTTGCGATGCTAAGATTGCTGAAATTAATGGCCCCAATAATTAATAGCAGAATCGCAAGGACAAAAAGTATGGCTACAGTTTGAATATTACTGCTTTCATATTTTGGGAAATTGTGAATATTGGGCACAGCATCCACAAAAAGGCTGGTTTTCTTTGCGCCTTTTTGATATTCTTCAAAAGTTTGTTTTTCTTTTTTTAGCCGTTCATTAAAATATACCCTGTTAATGCGATCGGTAATATTTTCTTCGGAAACCGGACCTTTTAGCTTTATATAGGTGGTATAAGAAAAATTTTGCCAGTGGTTCACTTCTTCACCATAAGGGCTTAGGGCAACCAGGTGAGCCTTTAAATGTGATGGCGTTTCAGCTTTTGCCATGACACCGGTAACAGTAGTTTCAAAAAAATTATAGAGTTTTATGGTTTGTCCTAGAGGGTCTGCATTGCCAAAAAGCTTTTTGCTCAACTCTTCACTAATAAGAACAGAATTGGGTTTTTCTAAAGGATTTTTAGTATTCCCCTGTACAATTTTCAGCGGAAATACATTGAAGAAATTACTATCGGCAATGATGAGGCCGTCCTGATACACGCTTTTATCATTAGTACTAAGAAGGCCTTCAAAATCTCCACTTTCCTGAATCGAGGTGGAAGTAACAATATTAGGATCTTTCTCGGCTAAAAAAGAGGCCAGGGGAGCGGGTGTATTATATTGCACATCGCCGTTGGTTTCCATACCAACCCGATAAACTTTTTCCAGTTCCGGAGACCAGGTATCGTAGCTTAGCTCATAATTGAGATATAACAACACGATTATAAAACTGGCGAGACCTGCAGAAAGTCCCACGATATTGATAAGGGTATAGGATTTGGCATTCCAGATACTCCTCCAGGCTATTTTAAAATTATGTTTGATCATTTGTTTTATTTTTTATAAAGTCACATTCCTTTTTTCTTTTCCTTTCTTCCCTTTGAGGGAGATGCCCGCCAGGGGGAGGGGGCTATTCCGTTCTTAAGCTTTTTACAGGGTTCCGCATCGCCGTGGCTATCGTTTTAATACTCATGATAACAAGTGCCAAAGCAATTATAGCCATTCCACTACCGGCAAAAATCCACCAACTCAGTTCTGTTCTATTGGCAAAATCCTGCAACCAATCATTCAGTGCCCAATAGGCGATAGGTGCTGCAATGGCAAATGCTATCAGGATCAATAGCACAAAATCTTTACATAGTAATGCATTGAGTTGCACGATGGAGGCTCCTAATACTTTTCGAATGCCTATTTCTTTTACACGACGTTCCGTGGTGTAGATAACAAGGCCCAATAATCCCAAACAACTTATCAAAACAGATAATCCCATGGCCCAGTCGAGTAACTTTGACATGCTACGTTCCTTATTGTAAAATTTTAATATGGTTTCATCCATAAATTCGAGTTCTATGTCATCGGATGGATATACCTCTTTGTATTTATTTTCTACTTGAGCAAGGATAGCACTCATGTTTTTAGAACTACCGGCAGGCAGGCTAAAATGAACCATATCAAAGCCTGTGGAATAAGCCCTCCAGATATCCCCTACAAAAGCCATAGGTTCTATTTCCCCTTTGAGCGTACCCTGGTTGAAATCGGCCATCACTCCCGAAATCAAATAAGGTGTCCCGCCTGAAGTAACCGTTTTATTCACGGCTTCTTCAGCGTTTTTGAAACCCATTTTTTCAATGGCTGTCAAATTTAAGACTGCCTCGCGAATGGTGTCATTCAAGGGTTCCCGACCTACCAACAAGGGGATTTCATATATGTTTAAATACTCTGAATCACCAAATAGTAACTTGACACTGGTTTGGGTTTCCACAGTACCTTCCTTATTAATAAAAGAGGTTGAGGCATTATCAAATGAGGCAGGAGGCGGCCCGCCCATACCAACCTTTTCAAGATGCGGAATGGTCTCTAATTTTTGCACGAGTAGTTTCCTGCTATCAACAGTTTCGTCCTTCCCGGGCGTTTGGATAGAAGCAACCGATTCAGTTTTAAACCCCATATCTTTATTGATCAGGAAATTGATCTGTTTTCCAACCAGAAAAGTGGAGATGATAAAAATAAAGGCAATAGTAAACTGGAAGATAGTCAAAAACTGGCGTAGGCCACTTTTACCCCCGGCTGCTATATTCTGTCCTTTTAATACACGGGCAGGCTGGAATTTTGAAAGTACCACGCCTGGATAAAAGCCTGCGAGCAAGGTTACCATAATAAGTAAAACACCCACAAACCCCAATAAATACGGATCCTGTAAAAGCGTGAGGGTTATACCATCTGCAATAAAATCATCGAAGATTTTTATTAGCCAAACCACTAGAAATAAGGAAACAATTCCAGCAATAACCGTCAATAAAAAGGTTTCACCCAAAAACTGGGAAATGAGTTGACCTGTAGAGCCGCCCAAAGTTTTTCTGATACCTATTTCTTTGGCCCTTTGTGCAGCCTGCGCCGTGTTGAGGTTTATAAAGTTCGCACAACCCAGCAACAGTAAAAACAATGCTACAAAGCTGAGCATAATCAGGACATCCTTGTCTGCTACGGCCTTATTTGGATCGTAGATACCAAAGTTATCGTTGAAATGTAGATTGCTTAAAGATTGGGCATAAAACTCACGGGTAGAACCAAATTTAACAGATTCTTTATCATCATGCTCTAGGGCCAGCTCATTGAGTTGTCCTTGAAAACTGCCAGCTAATGTTCCTTCTTTAAGTTTTATCCAGAGTTGCGATGTGCCCCAGGTGCCGTGCCAGTTGCTGTTGTTTATCCGATTGTTCAGGGCTGTTTGGGGCGATGTTTTTAATGAAAGGAATTCCTGAAATACAATATCTGTTCGTTCTTTAAAATTTGCCACGATCCCGGTAATTACAGCAGATGTGGAGTCGTTATACGTAAGTCTTTGCCCAAGCATTTGGGAGGGTGCCAGGTTAGGGAAATAGAGTTTTGCCCTGCTCTCGGTGAGAACAACCTCGTTGGGGTTGGACAATGGGTTTTGCCGTGATCCAGCCAGCCATTTGTAATTGAAAAGATCAAAATAGCTTTGATCGGTAAAAATGACAAAATCCTGTTCTTTAAATTCCGTTTTGCTTTGTGGCAAGCCAACATTTACTAATTTAAACTGATGAAAAAATGCGACCGTTTCGATTCCTGAAACCTCGTTTTTAACGGCGTCGACTAATGGAGCTGGAATGCCGGGGTTGAAAGAGGTGCTTTCCGGATTGGTGTATTTACTTGTAACCCGGTAAATACGATCGCCATCAGGATGAAACTTATCGAATGTAAAATCATAATAAACCATCATTCCAATCACCAAAGACGCGCTCAGGCCTATGGAAAGGCTAATGATATTGATCAACGAGAATACTTTGTTTTTCCAAAGGTTTCTCCACGCTATCTTTATATAATTTCTGATCATGGTTTTATGTTTTTCAGACCTACAAGGTTTCTAAAACCTTGCAGGAGTTTAGTTCTTCAGTTTTTCTCCCCCTTCGGGGGAGATGCCCGTCAGGGCAGAGGGGGCTGGGGCTTCTTATTCCGCCCTTAAACTCTTTACCGGGTTTTGCATCGCAGCCCGAATCGTTCTAAAACTTACAGTTAGAATGGCGATGATCAATGCGATGATTCCGGCATATAGGAAAATTAATAAATTTAAATCCATCCTGTATGGGTAATTCTGAAGCCACTCCCGACTGAAATACCAGGCGATGGGCGTCGCTATTAAAAAAGCAATTCCAACTAACTTTAAAAAATCTGAAGTAAGCATGATGGTTATTTTCCCAACACTGGCGCCAACCACTTTTCGAATTCCTATTTCTTTTCTGCGTTGGGACACAACTAATAGTGAAATCGCAAATAAGCCTACACAACTTAAAATGATCGCGATCACAGATCCGCTGGTGATCATCGTGGTCATATTTCGTTCTTTTTCCAGGGTACGGTCTATATTCTCATCCAGAAATGATCCTAGAAATTCAACATTTGGTTCTATTTTATTCCAGGCTTGTTTTACTTCATTAAACGAATTGGTGAGGTTTTGAGGTCCAACTTTCACGAAGGCATATTTTAAATTCCAATGAGGCTTTAAAAACAGCGTAAGGGGTTCGATTTCTTTGTCCAGAGCCTGAAAATTATAATCTTTTACCACTCCAATTATTGAGTGCTGAAGGCTATCATCTATGTTAATACTGGAACTTAAAATTTCATTTTCATTTAATTCTTGGGCCATGGCTTCATTGATGATGACAGAGAGGGTATCTGAAGGACGGGAAGCATCAAAACTTCTGCCTTTGAGCAATTCCAGACCTACAGTTTCCACATAATCATGATCAACCATAAGGATATTGGTTTTTACCACCCTTCCTTTATGTTCAAAACCCATCACGCTGGTAGAAATGCTATTATCTTTTCCGATTCCCAGGATATTATTGCCTGCGGTAATGCTTAAAATTTCGGGCTGATTGCGTAATTCATTCCGAAGTGATTGCATGGTGCGGAAGTCATCTTTTTTTCCGTTCAGCGGAAAAGAGATCACCTGCTCTTTATTAAATCCGAGATCTTTATTCCGCATAAACTGAAGCTGATTCCAGAGAACCAGTGTTCCACTTATCAAAAGGATTGCAATGCTGAACTGAACTACGATGAGCGCATTTCGCAATTGGTTTCCCCCATTTACCTGGATCTTTCCTTTTAAGGCTTTTAAAGTGCCTAATTTGCTTAAAAGCATGGCAGGATACCCGCCGGCAATAAGCGTGATAATCATTAGAGAAATAATAAAACCTGTGAGACTTTGAAAACCAATAACGTTGCTGAAAGAGGCTCTTGTATTGAATAATGTTTGAAAGGGCTCTATAAAAAGATAAGCGGTTAAAACCCCTAAAAGCATGGCGCTTAGAAAAACAAGAATACTTTCTCCCCAAAACTGGAAGAATAACTGACTTTTACTGGCTCCCAGCGTTTTTCGCATTCCAATTTCACGAAGCCGCTGTGAACTTTTAGCAATATTCATATTAATGAAATTCACGCTGGCAATGAATAGTATAAGAAAAGCGATCCCTAAGATCAGATAAGGATAGGTTCTATTGGGTGTAGCTAAACCATTTTCGATTTTCACAAAATTCAGATCTTTAACAGATAAAAGGCGTTGCTGAATATATTGCCCATCCTCGCCGGGCTGTGCCCCATCCCTTTTGGCATTAGTAATGATATCTGCATAATGCAGTTTTGAAAAATCTCGGGTAGATTTCTCAAATTGAGTAGGGGAAATCCCATCAGCCAATTGCATATATACTTCGTGATTGGAATTATCCCACCTGCCTATATTTCTTCCATAGGCGTGATGGGACTGGCTTTCAAAATTTAGCGCGATACTGAATTCGATATTGCTTTCCGTAGGAATATTTTTAATAATAGAAGTTACCGTAAACGGAACTTCCTTTTCACCAATGAAAATATGTAAAGTTTTACCTAGCGCTGCTTCGTTCCCAAAAAGTGTTTTTGCCGCTTTTTCGGTAAGGGCAACCTCAGATTTACCGGAAACCGGGTTTTTATCTCCTTTTAAGACCGGAAACGTGAATATTGAAAAGAATTCAGGATCCACGAAGGCAGATTGTAAATGAACCTGGTTATCACCAATACTTGCGAGTACTCCGCCGCCATTAAACCTGGTAATTTTCTCAACTCCCGGAATTTCCTCTTTGAACGCAGCAGCAAATGGAATTGGATTGGCAATTCCTGCTTCAGGCCCTTTTGCGGTATATTCTGTATGGTAAACCTGATAGAGAGAATCTACATTGTCATGAAACTTATTGAAGGAAAGTTCAAAAAGCGAATAGATAGAAAGCAGGATCGCTGCCCCAAATGCAACTGAAAGTCCGAAAACATTGAGAAAAGTAAAGGTCTTCTCTTTCCGGAGGCTCCGCCATGCTATTTTTAAATAATTCCTAATCATAATTCTGATGCTTTAAAGACCTTGCAGGTCAAATAATATTATTCGGTTCTTAAACTATTAACCGGGTTTGCCAATGCCGCCCTAATGGACTGACTCACAACTGTTAGCATAGCTATCAGCAAAGCAATCAATCCTGCTCCCAAGAAGTACCACACTTTCAGCGGGATTCGATACGCAAAATCTGAAAGCCAATCGTCAGCTAATAGAAATGCGATGGGGAGGGCTATTAAAATTGATATTAATACCAGTTGAGCAAATTGACCGGAGAGCATCATAGTCACCTGGGAAGCACTCTGCCCCAATACCTTTCGAATACCAATTTCCTTTTTTCTTCGCTCAGCGGTAAAAGCGGCCAGACCAAAAAGGCCTAAACAAGAAATTAAAATGGCAAGCCCACCAAAATATTTAGAAAGTGTTGCAACTCTTTGTTCTGCAACGTACTGTGCCTCGTATGCTTCATCAAGGAAGTGGTACTCAAACGGAAAGCCTGAATTAAAGGATCGATAAAGTTCTTCGAAATTTTTAATAGTCTTATTTACATTTGCCGTTTCTATTTTTACCATAACCTTGTCTGTCCAGGAAGGCTGCAAGACAAAGAATAAGGGATTCACCTTTTCATGTAGCGAGGCAAAATGAAAGTTTTTCGATACCCCCAATATCTCCAGTTGTGTTCCTTGAATAGAAATGGTCTTGCCAATGGGATCTTCGAGACCCATATATTCAATGGCGGCCTCATTGAAAATGATTTTTGAATTATCTGTACTGAAATCATTTGAAAAAGTCCTTCCCGATTTCATTTTAATTCCCAGGGTTTCTATCATTTCCGTACTTACTGCCCTCATTTGAAAGGAAGTCCTGTCAGTTTTATCTTTACCTTCCCATTCATCAATGATCCATCCATTTAAATCTCCGCCTACCAAATGGTCTCCTATGCTCCCAGCATTTATAATTCCTGGAATATTCCTTGCTTGTTCTAGAAAAGTTTCAAGATTTTCTTCAATCTTTCCTTCAATATCAACATATAAGACGTTTTCCCTATCGTATCCCAAGTTTTTGTTTTGGACAAACTCAATTTGCTTATAGACAACCACTACCCCAACAATGAGCAGGATAGAAAGAGCAAACTGAAATACCACCAATCCCTTTCTTATCCATATTTCACCAAAAGAATTATTGATTTTTCCCTTCAAAACTTTTATTGGTTTGAAAGCTGAAAGATAGAGTGCTGGATAGCTACCGGCGATAATCCCAGTGAGCAAGGTAATTGCTAGGATGGTCACAATTAAGGGGAAATTGAAATCAAATTCCAGTTGTTTTCCGGTGACTTCATTGAACTGCGGCATAGTAATCCAAACTAGCACCAAGGCACCCAGAAGGGATAGTAAAGCCATACATACCGATTCTCCCAAAAATTGAAAAATCAAATCTCCTCGCTTTGCGCCAAATGTTTTTTTCACTCCGATTTCCCGAAGCCTCCTGGAAGCATTTGCCGTGGAAAGATTCATAAAATTAATGCTGGCTATTATCAATATGAACAGTGCTATTAAGGAAAATAGCCTTACGTATTCTATACGACCCCCCACCTGTTTGCCATTTTCGTACTTTCCGTATAAATAGGCATCAGAGTACTTTCTTAACGCAATGGTAAACGGACTTGCCTCAGTTGTTTTATTATAAGCATAGTCAGCTATTTTCTTATTGAAATTATTGATGTCCGTACCCTCTTTTAAGACGATGTAACTCTGGACTGTATTGGCTTCCCAGTTTGTTGCGAGATTATTGTTTTCCTTGTACGCTTCGAATGGCAACACAAGATCAAACTGAATGGAGGAGTTGGGCTGAGTTTCCTTAAAAACACCTGAAACCTGGTATTTTTTATCTTGTCCCAGTTCCAAGAATTTTCCAACAACATCTTGGGTCGTGCCAAAAAGTTTAATAGCCATTTGATCTGATAAGACTATGGAATTTTTATTTTTAAGTACCTGATCCGTGATCCCCTGCAACAAATCATAAGAAAACATTTTAAAATAATCCTCACTTGCATATTGCACTCTTGCTTTCAGGCTATTCCTGCCTATAGAAACGTTCATACCATCGTCCAAAACCCGGCTTGCTACCATGAGTTCAATTTCTGGCATGTCGTTGGGAAGTGTCTCTGCCAAAAGCCCAGATGTAAAATTTCCCGTTCCTATGTTTCCATTTGGTTCTTGATAATGTGTTATAACTTCAAAAAGGCGTGCATCATTTTGATGAAATTGATCTACATTTTGTTCATCACGTACCCAAAGAAAAATTAGGAGGACACCTGCCAGACCCGTAGAAAGGCCCGCACTATTTATCAAAAAAGCCATTTTATGCCTTTTAATGTTGCGCAAGAAAAGTAATATGGTGTGTTTTAACATAACTCATTATTTTATGCCGGGTCTATAATAACCCAGGTAACTAATATTTTTTATTCTGTCCTTAAACTTTTTACCGGATTTGCGATGGCGGCTTTTATCGCTTGAAAGCTTACCGTTACAATAGCAATGAGAATTGCCATCAATCCAGCTAACACAAATACAAACCAGTTGATCTCAATACGGTAGGCAAAATCTTCCAGCCAATTATGCATTGCATACCAAGCAATAGGCGTTGCGATTAAGAAGGCGATGGCTACGAGTTTTATAAATTCCTTTGAAAGCAGGTTAACAATACTAGACACGCTAGCCCCGATAACTTTCCGGATACCTATCTCCCTTTTGCGTTGTATGGTGCTGTAAGCTGTGAGTCCTAAAAGTCCTAGACAGCTGATGAAAATGGCAAGTAGGGCAAAATTAAGGAAGAGGTTGCCAAAACGTTCCTCGGTACGGTATTGCCTGTCAAAGAACTCATCCATAAAGTAATAGTTGAACGGTTCGCCTGGTACTATGGTATTCCACGTGTTTTCTATGGAGGCCAAAGTCTGTTTCAGGTTTTGTGGGTGCGCTTTGATGACCAAAAGGTTTGTGGCATTACGATCCATACGCATGGTAAGAGGTTTGATTTCCTCCTGAAGGGAGCGAAAATGAAAATCCTGAACCACACCTATGATTTGGCCCTTACTTCCCCACTGGTCGTATTTTGCGCCAATCGCCCCTTCGGGGTTGTTATAGCCCAAAAGCTGCACAGCTTTCTCATTAATGATCATTGCCTGCGTGGAATCGGAGGCAAAGTCCTTAGAAAATGCCCTGCCTGCAACCACCTTAAAGTTGAACTGGGGGATATAGGCGTCATCAACAAAGTAGAGATCTAGATTGGCCACCTGCATATCCCCGTTTATATTCTCTATTTCAGAATAAGCAGCATTATTGCCTGCACCGGGTACGCTAGAACCAAAACTGGTAGAGATTACCCCTCGAAGAAGACTTATCTCATTTTTAAGCGGTTCGAGAATTAGGCTGGAATCAGTATCTAAAATGATAGTTTGTGATTTGTCAAAACCCAATTCCTGATTACGCATAAACTGCATCTGGTTATAGATCACAATTGTTCCTATTATTAACGCAATTGAAATGGTAAACTGTGTGATCACAAGTCCTTTGCGGAGCAATATCCCCTTATTTCCTGAAGCAAATTGACCTTTCAGCACCCTGAGGGGTCGAAATGAAGAAAGTACAATTGCTGGATAAATACCAGCGACCAAGCCTATGCCCAGTGCGAGCAGTAGCAGATAGGCGATATTTTCAGGATTGGAAAAGATGCCCGAACTCACTGTTTTTCCCGCTAAGGTGTTAAAATAAGGGAGGCTTAAGGTAGTCAGGCCTACGGTAAGCACGAAGGCGATCAGGCAAATTATGATGGACTCGCCCATGAACTGCAGGACGAGTTGGTTTTTTTCCGCACCCACCACCTTGCGTATCCCGACCTCTTTGGCTCGCTCCACGGAACGTGCCGTTGTCAAATTGATAAAGTTGATGGCCGCGATCAAAAGGATGAAAAGTCCTATGATCGAAAAAATATAGACATTGCTCATACTCCCGGTAATGGCACCACCTCGGGTAGAATGTAGGTAAACTTCATTTAAGGGTTCTAAAAATAAGGAAACAAACATTTTGTCTTCCCTCATGCCATCTCCGGTTTTTTCCTCTAAAAATGCTGGGAATTTTGATTGTAGTGACTCAGCACTTGTTCCTTTTGATGTAAGAATATATATAGATGGCCCATAATTTCCCCATTGTACATCATAATCATTGGGAGGCTGGGTGATCGTAATCATAGAGATGAGTAAATCTGCCTGAATATGCGAGTTCTCGGGAATATCTTTCATGATACCAGTGACTTTCGCAGCAATTCCTTGGTCTTGAATTTTAAGGGTTTTTCCCATAGGATCCTCCTCGCCAAAGTATTTTTTTGCCGTTGTCTCGGATAAGACAAGACTATTAGGATTTGTCAAAACCTCATCTTTGTCCCCTTCTAAAAGCTGAAAATCAAAAATTTCAAAAAATGTAGAATCCACAGCTACCGCCAAAGGTTCGACAAATTTGAGGCTTCCCCGTTGCACAGGTAGCTCAGCCGTCAAAACCCGCGTTGCGGCAATGATTTCTGGAAACTCCCGCTGTAGATTGGGGCCTACAGGCCAAGCCGCCATATTAGCCTCTATTTTTTCAGAAGGCGTATCAATGTCTGCTACCACTCTATAAATACGGTCGCCTTTTTCATGCATCTCATCGTAACTTAGCTCAAAATTTACATAGAGCAAGACTAAAAATCCGGCGGTCATTCCAATGGCGAGCCCACTGATGTTTAAAAAGGAAAACCCGCGATGCCGCCAAATATTTCTCCACGCAATTTTAAAATAATTCTTAAACATTGTTTCTAAGTTTTAAACACCTACAAAGTTTGCCAAACCTTGCAGGATTTTACCTCTATTATTTTCGCCTACTTGTCAACTTACGCCTGAGTCTAAATCCTCCCCCTTTGGGGGAGTTAGAGGGGGCTTGGTTACTCCGTCCTTAAACTTTTTACTGGATTGGCTAGTGCCGCTTTAATACTTTGATAGCTTACTGTAATTATAGCCACGCTTATGACTAATAAGGCCGAAAAGACCATTATTTCCCAGCCTATCTGTATGCGATACGAAAAATCCTCTAACCAGATATTCATAAAATACCAGCCAAATGGCAACGCAATTAGAGTAGCGATGGCCACAAGTTTTAGAAAGTCCGTTGTCAACCCAATAGTTATCTGGCTCACGCTGGCTCCCAATACCTTGCGTACTCCTATTTCCTTGGTTCTATTCTGGGCGTTGAATGCTGCAAGGCCAAAAAGACCCAGACAGGCTATAAAAATGGATAAGCCAGTAAATACCATAAAAATGCTGCCCAGACGACGCTCTTCTTTGTAGGAGGTTTCAAATGCGTCATCCATAAAACGATAATTAAAAGGCTGTCCAGGAGCTCTTTTCATCCAAATGCTTTCGATGCTGGAAATGACGCGGGCGAAATCATCTGTTTGCAACTTGATGGCCATGCAGCCTGTAGATCTGTTCAAGAAGAGTCCCAGCGCATTTACATTCTCTCGCAAGGATTCATAATGAAAATCTTTAATGATACCTATGATATGATAAAATTCAGGGTTTATACTTTCAACTTCTTGCGTTATTCTTGTTCCAAGAGCTTCCTCTGCAGTTAGTCCCAGCGTCGCTAATGTGGATTCATTTATTATAATGGCAGTAGAATCAGCGGCAGATTGATTATTGAAATCGCGACCAGCTATCAACTCCAAACTTAAAGTAGTTAAATAGTCGTCATCGACATCCCAAGTTTGCATTTGGATGGCATATTGCTGATCCATGGCGCTTTCCTTAAAAAATGAACTGTTGGATCGGGAGGAGGGAGTGGGCATAAAACTGCTCACTGTAGCATTCTTTACGGCGCTCAAATTGAGAACATCTTGTTTAAAAGCATTGAGCTGTTGTCCAGCGGCATACGTGTCATTGATCACTAAAACCTGTTCTTGGTCAAAACCCAGATCCTTATTTTGTATAAATTTTAATTGTTGAAAAACAACAAGGGTGCCAACAATCAAAAACACAGCAATCCCAAACTGAAATACCACAAGCATGCTTCTAATATTCCACTTACTATTGTTCTTCATTCCGTTTCCTTTGAGTGTGTCTACGGGAATAAACCGGGAGATTATAAATGCTGGATAACTTCCAGAAAAGAGACCGAGAAGTATCGTGATGAGTAAAATAGTAACATAGAATAAAGGCTCTGTAAAAGGTATACTAATATTCCTGCCAGCCAGATCATTAAAAAATGGCAATGCAATAAAAGCTATTATAATTGCCAGAATCATTGAGGCAAAAACAACCAATCCGGATTCTGCTAGGAATTGCACTATTAACTGAAGCCTATTGGACCCCAGTGTCTTGCGTATTCCTACTTCCTTGGCTCTTTTCAGGGAATGAGCAGTGGATAGGTTCATGAAATTCACACAGGCCAGAAAAATAAGGAAGAATCCAATGAATGATAGAATATAGACGTTTTGGATCGTACCTTTCTCGCCCATTTCATTTTGATTATCAGAATATAGATGAATATCCGTCAACGGGATAGTATGATACCTAATGTAATTTCCGGACGCTGCAAAAGATTCTGCGGTCATACCTGGGAACGTCTTTTTGGCCCAAGGCAGCACATATTTTTCAACCATCCCTTCCAGTTGTAGCTGAAAATTATCCAGACGGGTTTCTGGCGATAGTTTTACAAACGTGAAGTAATTATTGTTGCCCCAAATGTTTTCCCGGGAGGCCACATTTCCCGCCATGGCCATAAAGATGCTGTAATCCTTTAGAAAGGAGTTTTCGGGAAGATCCTCCATCACACCGGTTACTATATAGGTCTCTTCATTATTTACTAAAAGACTCTTTCCTACAATATCTACACTACCAAAATGATTTTCTGCTGCCGTTCTGGTCATAACCAGCGTATTGGTTTCTTTCAATGCCGATTCTTTGTTACCGTTAATGAGCTCAAGCCCGAACATGTTAAAAAAGGTAGAATCCACATAAGTGGTAGAAAGCTCTTTGATATTGGTTGTTTTTTCAGTGCTCCTTAAAAGGTTGCTACCAAGAGTTCTAAACCGAACAGTATTTTTAACTTCCGGAAAATCTTTCTTTAAGGTTGCAGCCATCGGTGGAGCTGTTTCGCCGCTTTTAATCTCTGCGCCACCAAATTTAATTTCCATATCTATTCTATAGATGCGGTCTGCATCTGCGAACATGTTATCATAATTCAGCTCCTCATAAATGTAGAGCGCGATTAGTAAACCACCAGCCATTCCTATTGCAAGCCCCAGCGTATTTATCAAGGTAAAAAAGGGTTGCTTTTTTAGGCTTCTGAATGCTATTTTTACATAATTTCTGAACATTTAATCGTTTTTTGATTGATGAATGATCCCCTTAGACTAATACATTTTCGGTCACTTTTTGACCGTCCAGCATCCTGATGATTCGATGGCTGAATTTTGCGTCGTGTTCGCTGTGCGTAACCATGATGATGGTGGTCCCCGCTTCGTTGAGTTCTGTTAAAAGATCCATTACCTCGTTCCCATTACTACTGTCCAGGTTTCCCGTGGGCTCATCTGCTAAAATAAGTTTGGGATTGTTTACCACTGCCCTGGCTACGGCAACCCGTTGCTGTTGCCCTCCCGATAATTGCTGCGGAAAATGTTTTCTTCTGTGCATGATCTGCATTTTTTCCAGCACGGCATGAACACGTTCTTTTCTTTCCGCTGGTTTTACTCCGGTATAGATTAACGGAAGTTCCACGTTCTCGAAAACGCTTAATTCGTCGATGAGGTTAAAGCTCTGGAATACAAAGCCGATATTGTGCTTTCTGAGCTGGGCTCTTTTTCTTTCGTTATAACCGGCAACTTCAATCCCGTTGAACAAATAGCTCCCACCATCAGGATCGTCAAGCAAACCTAGAATATTGAGTAAGGTGGATTTTCCGCAACCTGAAGGGCCCATGATGGCAGCGAATTCCCCTTCTTTTACTTCAAAAGAGAGTTTGTTAAGGGCGATGGTTTGCACTTCTTCGGTTTTATAATATTTTTCGAGGTTGGTGATTTTTATCATCTTATACTAAAATTTTTAATTTATATATTTTATAATCCTTCCCTCCCAGGGAAGGTGTCCGCCAATGGCGGACGGAAGGGTTTTATTACTCCCTCCCCTTGGGGTAGGGCTGGGGAAGGGCTAATTCAAAACCAACTCCTCAATATCCCCAAAATTAGAATAGCTGGAAGTGATCACCCTGTCGCCGGGCTTTATTCCTTCCAGCACTTCATAGTATTCGGTATTCTGGCTTCCTAATTTTATAGGTGTTTTATACGCGCTCTCCCCATTTTCTGAAACTTTAAAAATCCAGTTTCCTCCGGTTTGCTGAAAAAATCCTCCTTTGGATACGAGTATGGCTTCTTTTTCCTGACTTAGCGCCAGCTTGATCTGCAGGCTTTGCCCACGACGAATATTTTCCGGGACTCCCTCCATAAAATGCATATCTACCTGAAACCTTCCGTTGGAAACCTGGGTATATACTTTCTTTATTTCCAGATCGTAAGTCTTTCCATTGAAATCGAAGGAGCCACGCTGCCCGTTAAAAATCCTGGAAATATAATGTTCATCAATTTCGGCGCGAACCTTATAACCGCTCACCACATCGATCTGCCCCAGACGTTCACCTTTTTGCTTGGATTGGCCAATTTCAGCATCCAGTGCGGTAAGCTGCCCATCGACCGGGGCTTTCACCACCAGATCACCCACTTTTCTACGCATTAACTCCAGGGCTTTTCGGGTACGCACATAAGATTCAGTGGCTTGTTGGGATTCCTGTTTGCTGGAAAGTGAATCCTGCGCCAAAACTTCATTAGCCAGATGAAATTTTTCTTTCTGATAATTGAAATTATTTTCAGATTCTATATAATCCTGTCGACCAATCGCTCCTTTCTCCAGTAGTTTTTTATTCAGCAGATATTTACGTTTTGCTTCGATCAAATTGTTTTCCACATCGGTAAGATTGTTCCGCTTATTAATGGTGTTTTGTCTGGCTGCATTTTGTGAGATTTGCATTTGTGTAAGGAGGTTGTAAACCTGGGTTTCCTGATTCACCAGGCTCAGTTCCAAATCGGTATTTGACAATCTAATGATGGGTTCACCTTTTTTCATCATCGCTCCATCCTCTACAAAGCGTTCTTCTACACGGCCACCTTCCATGGCATCGAGGTAAATTGTTTTAATGGGAAGTACCACACCGTTCACCGGAATATTTTCCTGAAAATTGCCTTTCTGGACTTCGCTTATGGTAATGCGTTCTTTTTCCACATTGAGCCTGGAATTTCCTGTAGAAGAAAACAGCACAAAAAGGATCAAAGCAGCAATAACCACACAGCCGACTATAATTCCTATTTTCTTACGTGTAAAGCGTTTTTTTTCTAAAGGTATGTCCATAAAAATATTTGTTTCCGCTTAGTTTATATATAATATGGTGCCGTAAATATAAATTACTGTAAATCAGTTAACTGATTTAAAATTAATAGGTTTGGGTGTTCGATATTGATACACTATGTGTTCGGTGATAATACAATTTCATTCTTCGGAATATTTCCCCTTTTGAAAGGCGACCGACCTCTAAAGAAAATTGTAATATTGTGTCTATGCAACTTAAAGATGCTAAAATACTGGTTATAGACGATGATGCCGATGTGCTTACCGCCATACGCCTATTGCTGAAACCCTTTGTTGCAGAAATTTTAACCGAAAAAAATCCGGGTAATCTTGTCTCGATCATTTCTGATAGGAAATTCGATATTATCATCCTGGATATGAACTTCAACGGGCTGGTGAACACCGGAAATGAAGGCATCTTCTGGCTGAATAAAATAAAGGAAATCTCTCCTGATACCGATGTGATCCTGATCACCGCTTATGGTGATATAGACCTAGCCATTCGTTCTTTAAAAGAAGGCGCTTCCGACTTTATCGTAAAGCCCTGGCAAAATCAGAAAGTGATCGAATCCATTCGGGAAATGCTTCAGAATAAGAAAAAAGCAGGTTCAAAATCCCTAAAATCAAATAGCAAAGGAGAAAAAATTGTGGGCGAAAGTGAGGAGATTTTAGAAGTATTCTCTAAAATTAAAAAAGTGGCTCCTACAGATGCCAATATTTTGGTGCTTGGGGAGAATGGAACGGGAAAAGATCTGGTGGCCAAAGCGATCCATGAGAATTCTAATAGAAAGGGAAAGCCATTCGTAAAAGTTGATGTGGGTGCTTTAACCTCCACTTTGTTTGAAAGTGAATTATTCGGGTATAAAAAAGGTGCATTTACCGATGCCCGTGAAGACCGTAAAGGCCGCTTTGAAGCTGCAAATGGCGGGACGCTGTTTTTAGATGAAATTGGGAATATTAGTCTTCGCCAGCAGGCACGGTTGCTTACGGTGCTTCAGAACCGGCATATCACCCCTTTAGGTTCCAACGAGGTTATTCCAGTAGATATTCGGTTAATTTGCGCGACGAACCTGGATATTTCTGAACTTTCCGATGAAAATAAATTCAGAAAGGATCTTATTTACCGTATCAATACGGTGGATCTTATTATTCCGCCTTTGCGAAATCGGGGAACCGATATTACGCTGTTATGCAGGTACTTTCTTGAGCAGTATTCAGAAAAATATACTAAAGGGCCTTTTAAATTAGACCAGGGTTTTCTGAAGAAGCTGAAAAATCACTCTTTCCCCGGGAATGTAAGGGAATTGCAGTTTGTGATCGAACGGGCCGTGATCATGGCCGATTCTAATTTATTAAAGGAGTCTGACCTCTCATTTTCTGTTATCGAAAGTACTTTTCCGCATGAAGAAATACAGGATATGCGACTGGATACTGTGGAAAAGAATACCATTCTGAAGGTGATCGATAAGAACAAGGGGAATATTTCGAAATCGGCAAAAGAACTTGGCATTACCAGAGCCGCGCTTTACCGGAGATTAGACAAATATGACCTTTAAAAGCTATCATATAGGCATTCTCCTGCGGATTTTAATCCTTGTGATCCTGCTTGGAACTGCTGTTTTTTGTTTTTTTAAAACCTGGTACCTCGCCGGAAGTTTCAGCCTGCTTGGAATTATTTTCGCAATTTATAATTTATTCAGGTTTCTGAGCCGAAGGTTTGAAGTGATCGATGATTTTTTTGAATCGGTTAAATACAGGGATTTTTCCAGGCAATATTTAGCCGAAAATAAAACGAAAGATATTCGCGGTTTTTATGAAGGTTTCAATACCGTGAACGAGGTTGTTCGTGAGATCAATTCTGAAAAGGAAACCCAGTACCTCTATCTCCAAAAAATTCTGGAACTGGTAGATATTGGTATTCTGGCCTATGAAATGGAAAGCGGTAAGGTGTTATGGTCTAACGAATCCTTTCAGAATACGCTTGCTTTCCCATCTTTTAAAAACATCAGTTTTGTCTCTAGTAGAAATCCGCAGGTTTTTGAATTGATTTTTAATAAACTTTATCCGAAGCCAACTTCAGCGGAATTGAAAGTTCAGAAGGAAACCATCAAAGTTTTACTTTCCAACAGTATTTTTCAAATCGGGGAAAAAACCTTTAAACTTGTGGTGCTTCATAATATTGAAGATACACTGAATAAAACCGAATCTGAAGCCTGGAAAAAGCTGCTGAGCGTGATGACGCATGAAATTATGAATTCCATTGCGCCCATTTCATCGCTTGCCAATACGCTGAAATTTCAGGTAGCAATGCATCAGGAGAATCCAGCCGAAAATCTCCTGGATATTGAAGATTTGGACGCAGGCCTTTCCAGTATTGAAAAACGAAGTGAAGGCTTGTTGAAATTTGCCAAAACCTATCGCAGTCTCAATAAAGTAACCAGTTTGAATCTCGAAAAAGTGAGGGTAAAAGAAATGTTCAGGGATTTGGAAAATCTTATGAAGCCGCAACTTAAGGATAACAATGTCGCGCTAGATTTTCTCCTCGCTGATGAAGCCCTGGAGATCGAGATCGATACTTATCTCATGGAACAGGTGCTCATCAACCTTATTCTAAATGCGGTTGAAGCCAGTGCCGAAAAAGAGAACCCAAAAGTTCAGGTTACAGCGGGAAAAAAAATGGACGGAAGACTTTTTATTAGGGTTGCTGATAATGGAACCGGTATTTCAGAAGAGATCCTCGACGAGATTTTTATACCGTTTTTTACTACCAAGAAAGAAGGAAGCGGAATTGGCCTGAGTTTGTCCAAACAAATAATGACACTGCATGGAGGGAAAATTCAGATTGAAAGTAAGCATGGATTAGGGACTAGCATGCTATTGGTGTTTTCCTGAGGTTAATCTTTATGGCCAGAATATAAATAGTAACTCTAGTAAAAATGAGTTGAATCGATATAACTAAGGGTAAATTTTTTATACCTATCGATTATAAATAATCGAAAAAAGGGATACAGAATTAATATTGTAATAAAAATGACTTTACTTTTAATGGCTGGCGGTAGAGGGAGCAGGTATGGAAAACTCAAGCAGTTTGATGGCCTGGGCCCAAATGAAGAATTTTTAATGGAATACAGTATTAAAGATGCTATTCGAAACGGGTTCGATCATATTGTGGTGATAACCCAGGAAGCAAATGCTGATTTTCTGAAAGGATATTTCGAAATTAGATTGCCTGAAAATGTCCAATTTGAAGTGGTAGTACAGGAAATAGGAGAATTGCCTGCTGATTCATCGATTCCTGTACTAAGAACAAAGCCGTTAGGCACAGCTCACGCCGTTTGGTGTGCCAGAAATGTGATTGATGAGCCATTTGCGGTCATCAATGCTGATGACTATTATGGAACTACTGCTTTTAAAGAAGTTGCCAGGCGTATAAATAAAACAAGGCCGGAAAATGAGTTTCTTTTTATGGGCTACCTCTTAAAAAATACCCTCTCTCCAAATGGTGTCGTAGCAAGGGGAGTTTGTAAGTTAAATAATGACAATTCGCTGGCCAATATCACGGAATATAAAGAGATTGAAGCTCAGGAAAATCGTATTATAGATATTGAATCTCAGGTTGAATTTACCGGTGATGAAATTGTTAGTATGAATTTTTGGGTATGCCAGCCAGCCATTTTTCCATTTATTGAGAAAGAAATAAGATCTTTTTTAAACCATAAGCAGAAGCGTATTCAGGATGAGATTTACTTACCTTTTATAATCCAGAAAATGCTGGAAGAAAATGCAGCTAAGGTTACGGTAATCCCAACTAATGAGAATTGGTTTGGGGTGACCTATGCTTCAGATAAAGATAAAGTTGTAGATTCTTTAGCGGAAATGACCCGGAAAAAAATATATCCCAATCCCCTTTGGTGAGAAAATCGTAAATCTCCATGCATTCAGTCAAAGAACTTAATCGAATTATTGCCCACTTTAATATTTCTGAAAAGGCTTATGATTTTTCACTCCTGAACAATGGATTGATCAATGATACGTACCTGGTCACTTCTGCATTAAATCCGCAATATATTCTCCAGCGAGTCAATCATGAGGTCTTTAAAGATGTTCCCGGTTTAATGCATAATATAAAATTGGTGCTTCCAAACCTGGCCGATTCAGATTATGCTCAAATACATTTTATAACATCTAATAGCGGAAAAAATTATCTAGGGCTGGACCATGAGTATTGGCGGTTGATGACTTACATAGAAGATAGTATCACCTATAATAAAACTACCAGCGAAAAACTTAGTAAAGAAGCAGGGAGGATAATTGGCAAATTTCACAGCTTGCTTAAAAATGAGGAAATTTCAACTTATGTAGAAACTATTCCTAAATTCCATGATCTTCAGAAAAGGAAATTGGAATTTGAACAGGCTCTCAAAAATACCGATCAGGAAAGGCTGATGATTGCTAAAAATGCGATCACTTTAGCATATCAATTTTTAGAGGAACTTTATGAATTGGAAACCTTCAACCTTCCCCAACGGATTTGTCACAATGACACTAAACTGAACAATATTCTATTTTCCACAGAGAATGACCGTGCTTTATGCCTTATTGATTTAGATACTGTTATGAGCGGGTATTTCTTCTATGATTTTGGTGATGCAGTACGCACCATTGCCAATACGGCTGCTGAAGATGAACAGGATCATCATAAAATTACTTTTGAAAATAATCTTTTTGAGGCTTTTATTGAGGGACTTAAGATACACAGTTCTTTCCTGACTCCTGAAGAGAAAAAAAGCTTGGCCTTAGGTGCTGTATTTATGCCTTTTCTACATGGGCTAAGAGCTTTGACAGATTATTTGAACAAAAATATTTATTATAAAGTCACTCACGAAAAACAGAATTTGGACAGATGCCTGAGTTTGTTTGATTTTGCCCATAAAGCACTGCAGAAAAAAGAATATATGCAATCTGTCATACAAGCGAAACTCAAATAGAGCTTTTCACTTTATGGATGGTTATATTTAAGGTACTGAGATTAAAGTGCCTTTGAGACACCTTCTTCCCTTCTGAAATCTGATAGAATTTGTTTATTTTGTGATTGACTAGAAAGTGGTTTTTATAAACAAAATCATTTTATAGGTTTATCCTTAAGTCATTATAAAAATCATTTAGCAGTTATGAATAATAGAAGGAAATTTATAAAGGACACAGCACTCATTGCTGCCGGGGCAGTAATTCTTCCCAGCCTTTCTTTTGCGACAGGAAAAAAATGGCATCAAAGTAAGCTCAATATTGGTATGATTGGCGTAGGACTTCGTGGTACCAATCATTTGAATAATCTATTATTGCGGGAGGATATTCATATTGTAGCGATATGCGATGTGGACGAGAGTAGAATCAAATTATCTCTGGATACGATTGCGAATGCTGGTAAGGCTGCACCACAAACCTTTGGAAAAGATGATGCCGATTATTTGAACCTGTTGGCATTAAACGAAGTGGATGCGGTAATCATCGCAACGCCATGGTTATGGCATACGAAAATGGCAGTTGATGCAATGAAAGCAGGTAAATATACGGGGCTGGAAGTTTCCGCAGCTAATACACTTGAAGAATGCTGGGACCTGGTAAATACGCATGAACAAACCGGTTCTCATTTAATGATCCTTGAAAATGTTAATTATCGAAGGGATGTGCTGGCCGTTCTGAATATGGTGAAACAAAATATCTTTGGTGACCTGGTTCATTTCAGGTGCGGGTATCAACATGACCTTCGCGGAGTATTATTGAATGATGGAAAAACTCCTTATGGAAAAGGAGTGGAGTTTGGGGATAAAGGAATTTCTGAATCCAAATGGCGTACTCAACATTCGGTTTTGCGCAATGCCGATGTGTATCCTACGCATGGTTTAGGGCCTATTGCAGTTATGAATGATATAAACCGGGGAAATCGCTTCCTTTCTTTAACCTCTCACGCCACTAAAAGTGCAGGCCTGCATAAATATATTGTTGAAAATGGTGGAGAACAGCATCCCAATTCTAAGGTAAAATTTAAAATGGGAGATGTAATTACCAGCACCATAGAAACTACAAACGGGGAAACTATTATCATCACCCACGATACCACACTTCCCAGGCCTTATTCTTTAGGCTTCCGGGTTCAGGGAACAAATGGATTATGGGAAGTTGATGGCAACCGAATTTATATTGAAGGAAAATCTGAACCCCATAAATGGGATGATGCAGATGCATGGCTGGAAAAGTATGATCACCCCCTCTGGAAGAAACATGGTGATTATGCTAAAGGCGCTGGTCACGGTGGGATGGATTTTTTCGTGATCAATGCTTTTGTAGAATCTGCCAGGCAAAATATTGCACCGCCCCTGGATGCTTACGATGCCGCTGCATGGAGTGCGGTCACTCCATTATCAGAAGCTTCGATAGCTAATAATGGCGAACCCCAGGATTTTCCCGATTTCACCAGGGGCAATTGGATCAATAGAAAACCTTATAATTGGATGAAGGAAACCTATTGATCATTAATTTGCTTCTCTTTGAGGTGGCGAATTATCGCACCTTCCAATTCTAACGCTTTACGAAACTTCACAGGTTTATTTCTATAATTTGGAAAATTTTCAAGTATGCATAAATATTTAAAAATTTAATTGTTAATATTTTGTGAAATAAACTAAATTTCAGATATTCGGATAAAAACCAAACAACATGATAAAAACCCTATCTACTTTATCTGAAAAATTATTTTACAAAGTTTTTAAAAGTTTCACTTTTGAAGACTTGGGCAAATTTGGAATTGGTATCCTCGGTATGGTCTCCGTTTCTTATATGCTATTCTATTGGTGAAATTTTATCCGTATTAGAAAAAACTCCGGCAAATTTGACCGGAGTTTTTATTTGGCAGGTATTTAATCTATTAAATTCCCCGCGCTATCCTCAAAATATAGACAACATAGTCATAATTTAAAAGCAGGGAATTATCCGTCTCCCTATATTTAATTCATTCACTGTTTAACACAATAACTAGAATAAATAGCCCGGTTAACACATTAACAATTGTTTGTATACACATCTGACTTCTTCTTTTTAGATTTGAATTTCCTAATGAGATTAGGAAAGTATTTTTTCTGAAATGGGTAAGTAGGGATACCTAAAATTCAGTTTGTTAGAAATGGGGGTTTTATTATCCCCATTTTTACAAGATTAAAAGAGATGTATTAACTTTAATTAAAAGTCACGATTTGAACTTTTGATTTCCCTACTTTTGCAAATTTGATTTACGTTAGCTTTATTTTGGTCTTTTTAGCCCTGGGTTGCCTTATTTTTTTAGGTTCAAAATTTAAAAAATAACGAAGCGCTGCATGTTAAACTATCTGTAGACCCAAAGAATTAAGCATTTCTGGATACATACGAGAATTTCTTCGGAAGTCCTGCAGGATAAGCCCAGCTCTAAATATTGTTGTAAATTCAATACTTTAACCATCAACAATCACTACAATGAATTCTGAAGAATCAATCACTCCTTCAAATTTGCAACTTTTACTTCCCATTCAAATCGAATTTGATGCTCTGGAGAAAGTCATCCAAAGTAAATTGATAGGCGAGATTATTGAAAAAGAAAATGAAGACGGAACATCGAAAAGGTATGCTGAAATTACCAATGTAAACCTGGAAACCAGCGAACTGGAACAATTTGATATCATCCTGGTCGTTGAATTTATAACTCTTACCTCTCTGTTCAAAAATAAGAAAGCCACAGCGCTTATTCATGCGTCCCTCGCACTGTCTCAAGCTGATCAGCGCGTTTTTATTGAAGATTATTTGATCGAAATGATCACTAAAAACTTTTTGGCAGATGCCCTCCTGGAGAATATTGCAAACAATTGGATGTATGCCAAGATCAAAAGCAAGATGAATTTTGATTTTTTACCTCAAATAGAATCCAGGATCGTTGAAATAAATGACAAACTGGAAAAGCGTATCGAAACCATGGCCGGGATATATATTCTAGGTTCTATAGAACAAATGAAAATAGTGAGCCTGGAAGTACTGAATAAACAAATTCATCTCAAAGTACAGATTATTGGCGATATTGGGGTTAATGTAAACTCTATAGATCTCCCTGTCTAAAATTGTTAATATCGTCTTAATAAATTCTTTTCTAAAGTGAGATAAAACTCCGTTTATCAGGACTTTAATTTATAAATTATCCCAATTTATATCAATAAACTATTTAAGATTTGGGGCATTTTAAATTAAGGTTTTTATTGAGTCTTTTGTTATGCACAGGGCTCGGTTCGAAAGGTTTTACACAGAATTCCAGTCCGGTTAATGTCCGGGCAATGGAAGGAAAAATCAATCCGGAAAATTCAAAAATTGATCAGGATAGCCTGGGAAATATTTGGATTGCTTCCGGTGAAAATATTTTAAAGTATAATTCTGCAAAGGTTTTTGAATATAATGCTACCAATTCGGTTTCCCAAGATCTGGGAACGAATTATACTACTTTACTTATCGATGATACCGGTCATATCTGGATTGGTACTGAAAATGGAGTAGGGGTTTACGATCCTAAACTCGATGGCTTTAAGACCATCAGTCTAAAAACGGGAAAGGTTTCCCATCTTTTAGCTGAAGATAATAAACTTTGGATCGCTGCTGAAGAGGGTGTTTTTGAAATTGATTACGAACTTCTTGAAGATGCGGGAAAATCAATCCAGATAGTAACCAATAAAAATATCAAGGTTCAGGATATGATCTCGTTGGGAGATCGAATCCTGGTTGCCGGCGAAGATGATTTGTACGAAATCAATACCGAGCTAACCAAGCTGAGAGTGTTGGATCTTAGGAATCCGCTTCTGAAGTATTCCAGTTTATGTTTACTGGAAAATAGCATTCTTATTGGAACAGCAAATAGCGGTCTCTACAAAACCGATCTTCAATTAGTAAATCTTCAGAAAATCTATACCCTGCCATGGAGGATTAGCCATTTTCCGATAATTAATATTGAATACATTCAGGATAAAATATATTTAAGTACTGAAGGTGCAGGAATGGTCGTTTTAGATCAAAATTTAGAATTAGTTGAAGAGCCTCAGGCTTTTCAATCCCTGGTTGTGAAAGATGTTTTTAAGGGAAATCAAAATTTACTTTGGTTCGCTTCTAAAGATAACCTGTTCAAGCAGCCTTTAGAGCAGGAAAATATCTCCATTTTAAAAAATATTCCTGGCGTTTACTCCAGTCTTGGGGATGATAAGGTTTCCACCGCAGAGGTTGATTCTTATGGCAATATTTGGATTGGGACGGGTAAAGGTCTAAGTGTTTATTATCCAGAAACCGAGGGCTGGCGCCACATTAATAACTTAAACTTTAATCGCGATCTTCCGGAACCTGATGAAATTACCGCCATAAAAGCAAATGGAGAACATGTTTGGGTGGCGACAAAGAAGGATGGTGTTTATAAGATCAATGCTCTAACTATTTTAAGGGCGCATTATGCTCCCGCCGGAGGATATAAAACTGAAATTAATTCGGCTACAGCCCTGTTTATTGATAAGGATAAAAATGTTTGGATAGGGGGGAAAGCTGGAAAGCTCACCAGGATCTCTCCCGCAAATAAGATTGAAACTTTTGATATCAAAAATGTTCAGGCTATAAGCGGTTATGATGATGAAATAATTGCGGCGACCAGTGAAGGAACCTTTAAACTAAACCCTGCTTATAATAATATTGTTGAAGTTAAAGATCTAAGGGCATCCAAGCTTAAGTATAGCAGTATTGACGACATCGATATTCTTCCAAATGGGGCCATGGCTATGGCCACTAATGATGCGGGGATAATTCTATTTAACTTAAGTCAAAATCAACTTAAAACGATTTCAAAAAAAGAAGGTTTGCCCTCGAATACTATTTCCGGGGTTTATATGCCCAACGAAAATGAAATATGGGCAACCACAGATAATGGCCTGGCGCATATTAATACTGAAAACAATAAAGTAAGGGTTTTTACTAATTCTCACGGACTCTCTTCAGCAAATTTTATGGGGGGAATTTTAAAATTAAATGAGAATAAATTTGCCTTTGGAAGTGATCAGGGACTTAACATTCTTTCTCCTTCGCTTTTACTTGATCAGGATAATTTTGAACCTGCGATCGTTTTTGAAGGCCTAGAAGTGAGTGATGACAAAGGCAGGAAAGATATAAATCTTTATAAAACCAGCGCAATAGAGCTTTCTCCTAAAAGTTCCTTCAGTTTAAATTTTCAGGCGATTACGCACAATTCCCAAAACTTGAAATATTCCTGGATGCTTGAGGGGCTGGACAGGGACTGGAGTGCTCCGTCATCTTCCAATGAAGTGAATTATGGGAGTTTGCCCCCCGGAAATTATATTTTTAAGGTAAGGGCGCAACAGGCCGGATTGGACTGGACAAAACCTAAAACTTTAAATATTTCAGTGCCGGGAAATGCTACTGGAATTACTTCCATTTACTTGTTTCTAGGACTCGGGATTTTAGCAACTATTGGTGTGTTTATTTATGTTTTTAGGCACAAAAGCAAATCAGACACAATTTTAGCAAAAGCTGAATTGCGAAGCCAGTTAAAAAAGGAATTTCGGGAACCAATCGATAAATCTTTGGCCAATCTTAATAAAATTGCAGCAGCTGCCGAGCCTAAAGTTGCGGTAGAAATTCAACGTTCTTCGGCCAGGATAGAAGAATTATTTCAGCAGATACTCAATTTTAATTACCAGGAATCGGTTTATGAGATTACTGCCATAGACCTTTCCACGCATATTCCGGAACTCATTAATGATTTTGAGCCGCTTTTCCAGCAGAAAAAACTGCAGATCACTGTGAATGATCAATGGGGAAAAGGACCGTTTTACTACAGCAGGGAAACGCTTGATAAAATTTTCTTCGGACTCATCTCCGGATCTTCAAGTTATTGCTTTGAATCTGGAAAGATCATCGTGAATCTTATTGAAACCAACAAAGGTGACTTAAAGATCCAGGTGGCTGATAATGGTAGCGGAATCCCCAAGAATCAGCAGAAATTATTGGAAAGAAAGCGAATTCTTCGGAAGAAATTTAAGATCAATCAAAAAGGCGGAGTCATGCAGATCATCAAAACCAGGGATCTCATTTTAAAGTCTAATGGAAGTTTTATTTATGAAAGCGAGAAAAATGAGGGCACCACTTTTACGGTAGTCCTTAAAAATCGCAAAGCAGAATATAAACCTGTCAACACAACGCCAGTTCAAATTCCTGAGCAAACTCACGCTGAACCGATTGTTGAGCAGGTTATAGAAACTCCTTTTCCTCAGGAAATCACCAATTTTAGTGAAAGCAAGATCCTTATTATAGAAAGTGATGAGGAAACAAGGGATCTGCTGGTTAAAAATGTGGGAAAATATTGCCAGATCTATCAGGCTTCAAGTGCTGAAGAAGGTATGGAGAAGGCAGGAATGATCTTTCCAGATATTATTATTAGTGCCACAGTTTTGCCAGATATGAATGCATTTCAACTGGCTAAAATGCTCAAGCGAAATATTGGTTTAAACCATATCAATATATTTTTGGTGGCAGATGAAGATCATAAGTTGAATAATGATCAAATCGAAGAGCTTACGGAAGTGATCAGGAAACCCATAGATATAAATTTGCTCCTCTCTAAAATCGTAAACATTTTAAGCTGGCAGCAGGAATTAAGGAATGCTTATGTGCAATCGCTTATAGAAGAAAAAAAGGCAAGATTTAGAAGTGAAAGCGATGAGAAATTCGTAGCCAATCTCAATGAGATCGTCATTCAGAATATCGAGAACGAAAACTTTTCTGTCCATGACTTAAGCGCGGCGATTGGTGTGACCAGTAATACTTTGTTCATGAAATTAAAAAGTCTGGTGAATTTATCCCCCCAGGATTTTATTGAATTCGTCCGGGTGAATCACGCAAAAGACTTAGCTAAGAATAGTGAATATAATATTATGGAAGTCGCTTACAGAAGCGGATTTGGAAGTCCGAAAATATTCTTTAGTGCCTTCAAGAAATATTACGGTTTCGCACCAACAGATAATTTCGAGAAGAAAACCTTATAATTTGCCCTTTCAAAAGTCCGGCGGTTTGAAATTCAAACTGCCGGATTAATTTTTGGAAAAATTTATTTTGATTGTCCGTAAAGTGTCATAAGGCATAAAAGACCTCATTCTGAACTTGTTTCAGCATCTCATTAGATATTCTAAAAATACGTCAATTTCCTCCGCTGGATAAATTTTTTCAGGGGTCTTGCAATGAGGAATTCTTTGTCACATTGAGCGGAGTCGAAATGTGCAAGCAGGATTTCGGTAATTGGTCATTGCTAATGATCATGAGATTCCTCTTTCCGTTAGGAAAAATTTAAGTTAGACTTTAGTTTTATTCATCATCGCGAGCGCAGTCGAAGCATATTTTCATTCTTTTCTTTTTCCATTGCTGAAAAAGAAACAAAAAATCTAGTCTACAGTTTCTCGTTCACCCGTAACGGTTTAAATCCTAAAAGAATTGAACTCGCTTCGCTCAAACAGCAATTCTTTTGAACGGATTTTGCACCTACGGGTCCCGAATCCGAAACTGAGGACGTTTCCCTGATTGCGAATGCATTAAAGCAATCTGTAATGGAGATTGCTTCATTTCATTACCATTGACGTTTTTTTAGAGACCCTAAAACCAGTTCAGGGTTACGATACCGGTTTTTTAAAATTGCCGTCATGCTGTCCCGAGCTATCGGGATGTTTCAGCATCTCATTAGATATGCTAAAAAATACGTCAATTTCCTCCGCTAGAAAATTTTCAAAGGTCTCAGGGTGACGAGATAAATATTAAAGATTTATGCTAACCTACAATATGTAATTCACTAAAGTCTTTGTCCACAATCATTGTTTGTTCATCTACATCAAATTGCAATTCTTCAGGATTTATGTCTTCATTTTCAAAGAAAACACGCTTTATTCTAAAGGGGATTCCGTGGAATTTTATCTTGAAATTGGTATAGGAAGCTGAATATTTCCCGCTTTTATGCTGCTGAACAATGATCTCGTCTTCTTTCCCGGTAACCTTAAAAGAACGCATGCTGAATTGTCCCTGCCTATATTCATAACCGTCATGGGAATCTTCAAAAAATTCTGAAGTCTCTTTCCCTAGTTTGTAATATACATGTAAGGTCATTTCTTCAAAATCCAGCTCATCTACAAATTGCTGTATGGGATAATTTGGGATTACCGCACCTTCTTTGATAAACAAAGGCATAGTTTCTAAGGGGGCCTCTACAAACATTTCTTTTCCACCCACAACCGGCTTTTTGGTCCAGTAATTATACCACGTGCCTTTGGGGATATACACTCTTCTTCCCTGAACATTTGGTTCCTGTATAGGGCAAACTAAAATATGATTTCCAACGATAAACTCATCAGATCTATGATGGGTTTGTACATCATTCTGATCGAAATATACCAAAGGCTTTAAGAAGGGGATTCCTTCCTGAATATACCTGTAAAAAGCAGTATATAAATAAGGTAAAAGCTGATACCTTAATTCCACAAATTTCTTGGTAATCCCTAATACTTCGTCACCAAAAAACCAGGGTTCCTGTTCTCCATGATCCCCGGAGCTATGTACCCTACAGAAAGGGTGAAAAACTCCCATTTGTACCCAGCGTGTATATAATTCTCCGGAAGGTTGCTCAGCGAAACCACCAATATCGGTTCCTGCGAAGCTCATCCCGCTAATGCAAAGACGTTGAATTTGTACGTTGGCAAGCCATAAATGCTCCCAGGTCGCCACATTGTCTCCTGTCCAGGTCGATGTATAACGCTGTCCTCCGGAATAATTTGCCCTGGTAATTATAAATGGCCTTTTTGGGAAATTATATTTCTTTACTCCTTCGTAAGTAGCACGGGCCATCTGCATCCCGTAAATGTTATGGGCTTTTCTATGGCTACAGGGGTTTCCATCGTAATCATGGCGCACATCAAAAGGGAATGTTTTTCCGGGAACCTCCATGACGGCAGGTTCATTCATATCATTCCAGACACCTTTTACCCCAATATCTCCAATGAGTTCACGATACAGGTCTTTCCACCAGTCCCGCACTTCCGGATTGGTAAAGTCTGGGAAATAACATTCACCCGGCCAAACTTTTCCTCTCATATAAGGCCCATCTGCCCTACGGCAGAAATAATCATTTTCCAATGCCTCTTTAAAAACATCATAGTTTAGATCGATCTTAATTCCCGGATCGATAATGGCGACAGTCTTAAAACCATCGGCTTCCAGTTCAGCAACCATTCTTTTTGGATCAGGGAAAAATTCTTTATTCCAGGTGAAACATCTAAAGCCCTCCATATAATCGATATCCAAATAGATCGCATCACATGGAAACTGTAACTCGCGGAATTTAGCAGTAATCTCTTTTACTTTACTTTCCGGATAATAACTCCATTTACACTGGTGGAATCCCAGTGCCCACATAGGAGGTAATTCAGGTTTCCCGGTAAGATCGGTGTATGTTGTAACCACATCGGCCATCTGAGGGCCGTAAATGAAATAATAGTTCATTTCCCCGCCATCTGCCCAAAAGCTGGTTACATTCCGGCGCTCATGGCAAAAATCGAAATGTGTTTTAAAGGTATTGTCGAAGAATACCCCGTAGGCAATATTGCTATGCAGGCCAATGTAAAAGGGAACAGTTTTATAGAGTTCAGCAGTGTCTTTACCAAAAGCATATTGATCTGTATTCCAGTTGCTTATTCTCTTCCCTTTCAAATTAAAGTTTGTAGGCTTATCCCCCAGGCCAAAAAAGTTTTCCTGATCCTGGGAAGATTTGCTCATCTTTACAAAATTTCCACCAAAATGGAAACTCTCTTCCCAGTGAAACCCAAGTTCATCTTCCAGAATAACAGTGCCATCAAGCTCATACATGCCCAGGCGAAGATCGTCTTTGGCTACTTTACATATAAATTTTTCAGTATGGATTAAGACATGGGTTTCCTCTTCTTCAACCTTTAACTGACTAAAGCCATGAGGCTGGTTAGGATCTATAGCATACGAAAAATCATTAGAGAAAATTCCGGTAGTCGCGTATCGAAAACGCAACATATTATCCCTCAGTACGGTGATCTCTAATCTAACCCCGTTATTGGTGATAAAATTAATTTTACCCTGATCGTGTTCGTATGAAAGTAATGCGGTGGGATATAAATTCCCCTTATGTTCAAGTTCAGTATTGGTAATCATAGAATTACTCTATTTAAAAAATAGGTTACAAAAAAAAGTCTTTTCAGAATAAAATAAGCAAACATGTTTATAAAATTTGAAAAACAACTGTTCCCAAGGGCGGTAATTTTATGTTTGCAGACTGCTTTCTTCCGTGGAACCCCTCCTTTTTAATAGCAATAGTTTTATTTCCAATACCCGAGCCTCCAAATTTTTTATCGTCGGAATTAAAAATTTCTTTCAGTTTACCTGTGGTATTTATACCAATAGTATAATTTTCCAGAACATTTGGGGTAAAATTGCATATAACTATCAGGTCATCTTTTGGATTTTCACCTTTTCTCATAAAACTTAACACCGAATTCTGGCTGTCTTCATAAGAAATCCATTCAAAACCTTCCGCGGAAAATTGCTTTTCATATAGCGCAGGCTGATTTTTATATAAATGATTTAGCGCGATAAGGGTTTCCTTAATTCCTTTATGGGAATCATGTTCTAGTAAATGCCAGTCCAGGCTGGTATCAAAATTCCATTCTTCATATTGTCCAATTTCGGCTCCCATAAAAAGCAGTTTTGTTCCCGGATGCGTAAACATATAGGAATATAACAAGCGTAAATTGGCGAATCGTTGCCATTCGTCACCCGGCATTCGGCCTAGGAGTGACTTTTTACCATATACAACCTCATCGTGGCTTAGCGGAAGCGTAAAATTTTCCGTAAACGTATAGGTCATACTGAAGGTGATGTCATTCTGATGATATTGGCGGTAAATGGAATCTTTTCTGAAATATTCCAGCGTATCGTGCATCCAGCCCATCATCCATTTCATACCAAAACCAAGTCCGCCTATATAAGTTGGCTTGGATACCATGGGAAATGAAGTTGATTCTTCAGCGATGGTTTGCACCCCTTCAAAACTCCCATAGACTTCGGTATTAAGATCTTTTAAAAAGCTAATCGCATCAAGGTTTTCCCTTCCTCCAAATTCATTTGGTTCCCAGTCGCCTTCCTCTCTGGAATAATCTAAATAAAGCATAGAAGCCACTGCATCCACCCGAAGTCCATCAACATGATATTTATCTAACCAAAAAATGGCGTTGCTTATTAAAAAAGACCGCACTTCATTCCTTCCATAATTGAAGATCAAACTCTTCCAATCCTGGTGATATCCTTTTTTAGGATCTGGATGTTCATAAAGATTTGATCCGTCGAAATTCCCTAAACCATGTTTGTCCTCAGGAAAATGGGAGGGAACCCAATCCAGGATCACACCAATTCCTGCATTATGAAACGCATCCATCAGTGCCATAAATTCCTGTGGATTCCCAAATCTTGAAGTTGGGGCAAAATATCCGGTAATTTGATAACCCCAGGAAGGATCGTAGGGATATTCCATGATAGGCATAAGTTCAATATGGGTAAACCCAAGTTCTTTTACGTAAGAAACCAGTTCATCGGCCATTTCTTCATAAGTGAGTGAGCGGTTTTCATCCATATTTTTTCTCCAGGAAGCGAGGTGGACTTCATAAATGGAGAAAGGCTTGTCCAGTGCATTATTTTCCTTTCTTTTTTCGAGGAATTTCTTATCCTTCCATTTAAAGTCCAGGTCCCAGACTATTGAAGCTGTGCTGGGCGGATGCTCGCAAAAAAGAGCGTACGGATCTGCCTTTTCCAGTTTCATATCATTGTTATTGGACTGTATTTTGTATTTGTATCGGGTTCCTTTTTCAATTCCGGGAATAAAACCTTCCCAAATCCCGCTGCCATCCCAGCGAACGTTTAAGGGATGATCCCCTTCCAGCCAGAAATTAAAATCTCCAACTACCGAAACATGCTTTGCTGAAGGTGCCCAAACTGCAAAATAAACGCCTTTTACGCCATCCTTTTCTATAAGGTGTGCACCAAATCTTTCGTAAAGCCTGTAGTGTTTACCGGATTTGAAAAGCGATATATCAAAATCTGAAAATAAAGAGTGTACCTGTACTTCCTGTTTCATAATTTTTTAGTTCTGTTTATTTTTTAAAATGCATGAGATCCCGCGAAGTGGAATAATCGTCCATCGCGGTCTCGAATTTAATTCATATCCAAGTTCGTACACTGCTTTTTCAAGTAGGCAATAATTGAGTAAAAATTCAATTTCCTGTTTATATCCAATATTCAAATTTTCCTGCTGTACCTTATCCACATAAGTTTCCATGAATACCCCAATCATATATTTATATAAAATTTCACCGGCCTGGAAAAGTTCTTCCTGTGGAGTCTTAAAATCTTCCATATTATTGAAGATCGTAGAGTAAATAGCATAATGAAAAGACCGGAACATTCCTGCCACATCTTTTAGCGGTGGTTGTTTTACTTTTCTATCCTGAATAGTGCTTTCCGGTTCCCCTTCAAAATCCAGGAGAAAAAAGTCATCATTTTGAACAAGCACCTGGCCCAGGTGATAATCTCCATGGATCCTGATCCTTTCCCCCTTCATTTTCGTCCAGTTAAAATTGAGAAAATGTTCCCGGATTTCCTTTTTTCGTTCCAGAAAATCCTTGGCTAAGGCCAGGGCTTCCCCGTCCAGTTTGTGCATATTATTTTCAATGGTATTCAATCTATTCTGGAACATGTAGATCATTCGGTTTTTTAACCAGACCCCATAATCACCATTGTATTTGGCCGGAGTAAAGGACGTATCCTGCATATCACTACCCAGCGAAATATGCATTTCCGCAGTTCTTAAAGCGAGTTTTGTAACTTTCAGGAATAAATTAAGCCCTGCGAAATCGATAATTTCCGGAGGAATACTGTTAATGGAAATCCGCTGGTATAAATTAGTATCCGGCAACTTTTTCGCTTTGATCTTTTTTCTTTGCAGATTGTGAAAAACACCTTTTAACTCCTGCAGCATATATTTCCAGGCGTCACCTTCATTTTCGATCATTTCCTGCATCAAACTTAAGGTGATCGTTTCGCTATTATCAAAGGCAATGCTCATACTGCCAATATAAGCGGGCACGTTTTCAAATTCCACTTTTTCGGTGAGAAAACGGTTGATCTCATAATCTGGATTCTGGCTGGTGTAAATTCTTCGGAAGAATTTCATCACATACTTATCATTATAGATGATTGAAGTATTGCTTTGCTCCCCCCCCATAAATTTGGAAGAAACATATTTTTCCAGCGGAATATTCTCTGACCGGTGAAAAAGTGTCTTCGAACCTTTCTGCTTCTTGCTGGAATGCATGATATTATTGAAAATGAGTAACCTGAAATCTTCAATATGGATCGCATCGATCAAATGCCCTGCGACTCCTTTAAAACTTACTGAAGAAATCAGGGTATTCGTCTCTAAAGGACCTTCAGCTTCGGAAATAAAACTGATGGGAATAAAATAATCCTGAAAAAATGCCTCGTTAAAATTCACTTCGATGAGCACACCATAATAGGTATTCTTTTCCGAACCAATTTTGAAATAGTCAACCACCTCAATATATTTTAAGGTGCTTGACTTACCAGCGTACCAACGTTTTTTAAGAATATAATTCTCTAAAATTTCTGTACTGAAGATTTTTGCGAATTCCCCATCCTCAAAAGCATGGTTCCATTCGCATTTAAACTGATAATCTGAAGCCGACTGGCTGGTAGCCTTATCTGACATTTTTTATTATTTATGAATTTTAAAAATATGGAACGGTAGCGTTGGGTGTAATTCTACATAACACCACTCGCTGTCCCAATTGTATGAATTTCCTGTAATGGCATCTTCAACCCGTACTGAATGATGGTGATCGATTCCCATTTCATATCGGGGCAATTTAAGCGAGCCGCTTTTTGGATAATAAGGATCCAGGCTTATCACCATTAAGGTATGGTTTTCCCTTTTTTGATCCCATTTATAAAACGCCATAATCCCCCCATCATGGATCTCACAAAAATGGATATTATTGGTTTGTTGTAATGAGGTATTGTTCTTTCTGGCTTCATTGATCTTTGTGATCACGCGCATCAGTTTATTTCTTGCATCCCAGTCCCAGTGCCTAATCTGGTATTTTTCAGAATCCATGTACTCCTCTTTTCCGGGTACAGCATCTGAAGCCATAAATTCGAAAATGGGCCCATAAACTCCGGTGTTGGAACTCAGGGTGGCGGCCAGGGCATATCGAATTAGGTGCATGGCTTCGTTGGCACCCTGCAGGTGAAAAGGATTGATATCTGGCGTATTTGGCCAGAAATTAGGTCGGAAATATTCTTTTAAATTGGTTTGGGTGAGCTCATTCATATAGTCCATAAGCTCATGCTTGCTGGTTCTCCACGTAAAATAAGTATAGGATTGCGTAAATCCCTGTTTGGCCAATTGCGACATGATCTTTGGCCGGGTAAAAGCTTCTGATAGGAATAAAATATCCGGATGTTTCTTCTTTACTTCGGCTATCATCCAGCCCCAAAAATAAAAGGGCTTTGTATGAGGATTATCTACTCTGAAAATCTTAACTCCGGCTTCTTCAATCCAGTAAAGCATCGTGTCCAGAAATTCCTGCCACATGTTTTTATAGTCTTCACTTTCGAAGAAAATAGGCAAAATATCCTGATATTTTTTCGGGGGATTCTCTGCGTATTGTACGGTACCATCTGGACGCCAGCGAAACCATTTGGGGTGATCTTTAACAAAAGGATGATCTGGAGCGACCTGCAAGGCATAATCCATGGCAACTTCAATCCCCATTTCACCGGCTTTTTTAACCAGGGATTTAAAATCCTTCAAAGAGCCAAGCTCAGGATGAATCGCTGTATGTCCGCCTTTTTTTGAACCAATTCCCCAGGGAGAACCTACATCATCTTTTTTAGCATCCGTCGCGTTGTTTTTACCTTTTCGGTTTACTTCTCCAATAGGATGAATTGGTGGAAAATATAAAGTATCAAAACCCATCTCGGCCACTCTGGGTAAGAGGGCTTCACAATCTTTAAAAGTTCCATGTTCCCCTGCTTTTTTCGAAGCCGATCGTGGGAAAAATTCATACCAGGTCGAAAATCGAGCTTTTAACCGGTCTACATAAACCGGGAATTTTTCAGATTCATTGGGTACTGCTTTATGCGGATATTTTAACAGGATGGTGTCAAGTTCTTCTTCAAAACAAAATTTGTGGGCTTCCGCTTCATCTTCCGTGTTGGTAAAGGCCTGAATGGCATTTTTTACAAAAACTGATTCTGCTTTTGTACAGTTTTTTAGAATTTCTTTTAGGATTTCCGCACCTTCCAGCAGTTCAGATTTTACGCTTTGCCCATCCTGGATTTTTTTAGTAATTCCATGATGCCAGTTGATGCCATGATCTTCCCAGGCTTGGATATAAAACTGATAATCTCCCTGCTCTGCCACTGTAAAAACGCCTTCCCAACCATCATTCGCTACAGGATGCATTCGTGTTTCTTCCCAATTTTTCTTTTTCTTGGCTTTATAAAAAATTGAAGCCTGAATAAGATCGTGACCATCCCCAAAAATATCTGCTTTTACATTTACTATTTCACCTGTTACTCTTTTTATGGGATATTCTCCGCAGTTCACGACCGGAGATATGTTTTCAATAACTACTCTGCTTTGATTCAGCATAAAAATCTTTAATTCAAATTGGTAAATCTTAAATTTAAGAAACTGAAATCGAATAGTGGAAATAAATCCCAACTTGTTTTAGTTTTTGACAATTAATTAAGATTTACAACATTAAATGTCTTATTTCACTGCTATCTCCATAGAAAATCGTTAATTTTAATCAGATTCTATTTCTACAGAATTAAATAATAAATTAAAGATTTGGCTTACCAATTATTTTCAAGGGAACGACTTCTAGCTGAAGCATTGAAAGTGGAAAAATGGGATGTGATCATTATTGGTGGTGGCGCGACTGGTTTGGGAATAGCTTTAGATAGCACCACCCGCGGTTTTAAAACCTTACTCCTCGAACAAATCGATTTTGCCAAGGGAACTTCCAGCCGCAGTACAAAACTGGTACATGGCGGAATACGATATTTAGCACAGGGAAATATAGAATTAGTAAAAGAAGCCCTTCATGAACGTGGATTATTGGCCAAAAACGCCCCCCACCTGGTAAAAAAGCAAATGTTTGTAATTCCAAATTATCAATGGTGGGAAGGCATGTATTATAATGTGGGGTTAAAAACTTACGATTTCCTCGCCGGGAAATTAAGTATGGGAAAATCTGAAAAAATTTCAAGGGAAGAAGTTATTTCACGTTTTGATACGCTGGTTCAGGAAGATTTGCGGGGAGGTGTAGTATACCTTGATGGGCAGTTCGATGATTCCCGGCTCGCGGTAAATATCGCTCAAACCTGTATAGAAAATGGTGCGATTGCTTTAAATCATTTTAAAGTAACCGGAATGTTTAAAAATGAGGAAGGTAAGCTTAGCGGAGTGGAGGCAGAGGATGGGGAAACCGGCAAAAAATATGAGTTCAATGCGAAATTAGTGGTGAATGCCACAGGTGTTTTTGCAGATTATCTTCGGAAACTGGCAAATCCTGAAGCCAGGTTAATGATCAGGGCTAGCCAGGGTGTTCATCTCGTTTTTGATAAAAAATTCTTTCCGGGAAAGGATGCCTTAATGATCCCGCGTACAGATGATGGCAGGGTTTTATTTGCTGTCCCCTGGAAAAATAAGGTTTTGGTGGGTACTACAGATACTTTGCTGGAAAAACCTAAAATCGAACCAAAGGCCTTGGAAAAGGAAATTCAATTTATACTTGAAACTTTTAATCATTATATCCAAAACAAAGTTACCCGGGCAGATGTGCAAAGTATTTTTGCCGGTTTAAGGCCTCTGGCTGGGTCAGAAGATGAGGATAAGGAAACCAAGGAAATTTCCCGGGGTCACAAGATCATGCTCGGGGAGAATGGCTTACTCAGTATTATTGGAGGCAAGTGGACCACCTACCGTAAAATGGCTGAGGATACCTTAGATTTTGCCATTGCTCACGAAATTCTCGAACCTGAAAAATGTATAACGGAAGATTTTTTGATTCATGGGGCGAAGAGTTTAAAAAGTAGGGAAGATCACCTCTCCATTTATGGAAGTGATCGGGCTTTAATTGAAAACCTTATCATAGAAAAGCCGGAACTGGGCGAAAAACTTTTGGACAGGATCCCCAATATTAAGGCTGAAGTAGTCTGGGCAGTGCATTATGAAATGGCCCGAACGCTGGAAGATGTTTTAGCGCGAAGGTTACGCGTACTTTTCCTTGATTCTGAAGCGGCGGTTGAAATTGCTCCTAATGTGGCGGTGATGATTGCCAATGAATTAGGAAAAGATGCTGCGTGGGCCGAGACGCAAATAGCCGAATTTTTAGAAGTAGCAGCCAATTATCGCATAAAATCTTTTAAGCTGAATGAATGATATAACAGAAAAATATATTCTTGCCCTGGACCAGGGAACTACCAGTTCCCGTGCGATTTTATTCAACAAAAGAGGTGAGATCGTATCGGTGGCGCAAAAAGAGTTCAAACAAATTTTCCCAAAACCGGGCTGGGTAGAGCATGATCCCATGGAGATTTGGTCTTCTCAGGCTGCAGTAGCTGCAGAAGCCGTAACCCAAAAAGGTTTTTCCGGGCAGGATGTTGCAGGAATTGGAATTACCAATCAACGGGAAACCGTAATTGTTTGGAATAAAAATACGGGCAAACCGGTTTACAATGCCATCGTATGGCAGGATAAACGAACACTTGATTTCTGTGAAGAATTAAAAAAACAGGGAAAGGAAGAGTTGATTCGTAAAAAAACCGGACTGGTGATCGATTCCTATTTTTCCGCCAGCAAAATAAAATGGATCCTGGACCATGTGAAAGGAGCAAGGAAAGCTGCTGAAGCCGGAGAACTTATTATGGGAACGGTAGATAGCTGGCTCATTTATAATTTCACTAAAAAAGCCCTGCATATTACCGATGTGACCAATGCTTCCCGAACGATGCTATTCAATATAAATACTTTGGAGTGGGACCAGGAATTATTGGATTTGTTCAGCATTCCTAAAGCGATGTTACCGGAGGTAAAAGATTCAAGTGAGGTGTATGGGAATATTGAAACATCCCTGTTTTCTTCGCAGATTCCGCTTGCGGGAATTGCGGGAGATCAAATGGCGGCTTTATTTGGCCAGCTTTGTATAAAAAAAGGCATGGTTAAAAATACTTATGGTACCGGTTGTTTTATGCTGATGAATATTGGGGACAAACCGGTCCTTTCTGAAAACAATTTGCTTACTTCGGTTGCCTGGAAAATTGGCGGGGAAGTTCGGTATGCCCTGGAAGGCAGTATATTTATTGGTGGTGCGGTGGTTCAATGGTTGCGGGACGGGCTAAAAATCATTAAAACTTCTGAAGAAATTGAGCAACTGGCTTTAAAGGTAAGTGGCTCTGAGGGTGTTTATTTTGTTCCGGCATTTGCCGGTCTTGGAGCTCCACACTGGAACCAAAAAGCACAGGGAACTATCTTTGGAATTACCCGCGGTACTACCGATGCGAATATTGCTCACGCTGCCCTGGAAGCAATTGCCTTTCAATCTATGGATATTATGAAAGCCATGGAAGCAGATGCCAATCTGGAGATTAAAGAATTAAGGGTAGATGGCGGGGCCACGGTGAATGATCTTTTAATGCAATTCCAGGCCGATGTTTTGAACACCGTTTCAGTGAGACCCGAGATTACAGAAACTACTGCCCTTGGAGCCGCATATTTGGCCGGGCTTGCTGTTGGGTTTTGGAAAGATCAGTCCGCGCTGGAAAATATCTGGCAGGAGGGAAGGCGATTTAAACCTAAAACTGATCGGGATGCTATTGAAAAAATGATCAAAGCCTGGTATAAAGCGGTAAAAGCCGTTGAATTTTGGACTGAAAATTAATAAATATGACCCCATTTATTGCGGAAATTTTAGGAACCGGAATCTTGATTTTATTAGGAGGCGGTAACGTGGCCAATGAGGTGCTATCCGGCACCAAAGGTGAAAAAACAGGCTGGATGAGCATCACCACTGCCTGGGCGTTAGCAGTGTTTGCCGGAGTGGTGGTGGCAGGGCCTTATAGTGGCGCGCATTTGAATCCCGCTGTAACAATTGGCCTGGCGGTGGGAGGACTATTTCCCTGGGAACAGGTTCCGTCTTATATTTTAGCCGAATTTATCGGCGCGATGCTTGGTGCTACCCTTGTCTACCTTATGTATAAAGACCATTTTGATCGTACGGAGAACGCTTCTCTTAAGCGGGCTGTTTTTTGCACAGAACCAGCGATCCCTAATACTTTCAGAAATATATTGAGTGAATTATTGGGGACCTTTGTGTTATTGATTAGCATATTTTATTTCACCGATGCTCAAATTAATAATGAAGACAATACGGTAGTGGGTCTTGGTTCCCTTGGTGCCATTCCGGTTGCGTTTATTGTTTGGGCGATTGGTTTATCTTTGGGAGGGACTACGGGTTATGCCATAAATCCCGCACGGGACCTGGGGCCAAGGATGATCCATGCGATACTTCCCATTAAAGGAAAAACCCACAGTAACTGGAGTTATTCATGGGTTCCGATAGTAGGCCCAATTCTGGGCGCCATAGTCGCAGCCGGTCTTTTTTTGGTACTTGGAAAATAAATTCCAGGGAAGAATAGCATTCCACTATTTTGCTTCTTCTTTTTTGAACATGCCTTTTTCCTTGATCATATTCGCAGATAATGAAGGTACCATGCTTTCCCAGGTTTCATCTCCGTCAAGGATCATTTCATAAACTTTTCGGGGATGAATTTTTAAATTTTCGATCCTATAATCTTCAAGATCGATCACTTTCCCGTTATCCATAAAAAATTTATACAGTTCCTTTAAGCGCGGGTGGACTTTCAGGTTTTTGCTGTTGGTGATCTCCCCGGTTTCTTCGTTTAGAACAGGGTATAAATACACCTTTAAATTTTTAAAGAACATTTTTCCGAAGGCTTCTAAAATTCCGCCACTTAGGTTCCTATAATATTTCTCATTAAAAATATCCTGAAGGTTATCCACGCCCATTACTAGGCCTAATTCTGCTTTCGTTAATTGAGAAAAATATTCCACCACTTTATAATATTCCTGAAAACTGGAGATCATCACAGTTTGTCCCGAAGCACATAAAAGATCGGCACGGTCCAGGAAATCCTTTTCATTTATTTCACCTTCGCCTTTTAAATTATTAATGGTCATCTCAAAAATAATCACCGTATTATCGGGGTCTACAGCGGGTTGTTCGAAAAATTTCTTCCGGGCATTTACAAACATATCAATATTGAGATAGGTCACCGGTCTAAAACTTCCGCGAAGCGTAAGAATATTTTTTTTATATAGCCTGTTCGCAGGGAGGATATTATTTCCTTCCGGAGAAAACATCACGGCCTCGGTAATTCCATCTTTTACCAGTTGCAAACTCATGAGGCGGTTATCCACATTTTCGAAAACCGGCCCTTTAAAATTGATGGAATCAATTTCGATCTTATCGGAACTTAAATGATCATAGAGCGTTTTGATCAATTCCTTGGGATTTTCGCTTTGATAAAAGGCGGCGTAGATCAAATTCGCGCCCATAATCCCCAAACTTAATTGCTGGTGGGCAGCAGAATTTTCATGCAATTGTACGTGCAAAATGATCTCACTATATTCCTGTTTTGGCTCCTTCTGGAATTTAATTCCCAGCCAGCCATGACCTTTGTATTTTTTAGCCCAGTCTATCGTGGCAACGGTATTGGCAAAGCAGAAGAAAAGTTTATCGGGGTGTTTTTTTCTGGAAATACGTTTTTCAATAAGGCCTGCCTCATACTCAAGCATACTGCGTAAACGAGCTTCGGTTACATACCTGTGTTGAGGTTCCAAACCATAGATGGCATCACTAAAATCTTTATCGTAAGCACTCAAAGTTTTCGCAATGGTTCCCTTGGGGTTGGGTGCACGAAAGAAATGTCGCACCGTCTCCTGTCCCGCTCCAATTTCAGCAAAGGTCCCGTAAATATTTACATTATTGTTGATACGGGCACACTTGTTCTCCACGGAAATAATACTCTGAAATACATCTTCTTTGGTAAGATTAGACATGAAATTTTATTCATTTTGGTTTGTAAATTTAAAGTTAGGAATAATCTTTTTGGCATTCCTGCACTTTAAGGATAGTTTAAAATTTGACTTTTTTGGAGTATTATAAATTGCAGAAAGATTAATTTTAAAGGTATTTTATTGATTTTACCTTTGAATGGTTACAAATTGCTTTGGTCGCCCTGAGAGCCCTGAAAAATTTTTCTTCCCTAGCAAATTGACGTGTTTTTTAGTGTATCTAATAAGATGCTGAAACATCCCAATAACGGGACAGCATGACGGAAATTCTAAAGATCAGTATCGTCACCCTGAACTGGATTCAGGGTCTATACTACGTACCCAAAGTAAAAAAAACGTCATTGCGAGGAAACGAAGTGACCGAAGCAATCCCATGTAAAGAACAACAAGGAAGAGATCGCCACGCTGCGCTCGCACTCATGACAACTCACCTAAATATAGCTTTAAAGGTCATTCCGAACGGAGAGAGGAATCTCATGATCATTGACAATACTCAATTTACCGAAATCCTGCTTGCACATTTCGACTCCGCTCAATGTGACTTGTTAAATTTAGAATTTATGTATTTAGGAATCTTTACGGATATAAGAATATTTTATAGCAATACCTTCTGAAATTTAAAATAGCTAAGTATCTTTCACCTATACAAGAATTACAAAATGAAAACTATTTATACAATCCTAATTTTTCTTTTATCTTTGAGTTCTGCCAGCGCACAAAATCCCTTCAATTTCACAAAAGATCATGAAGCATTACTGGTTTCTAATGTAGACGAATCTGCTAAATTTTATGCTGAAGTCTTTGGCTTGAAGGAGATTCCCAATGGCGGCCTTCCGGCTCATATTCGTTGGTTCGAGTTAGGTGATAAGGTGCAGATACACTTAATAGAAAGTACCGATACCATTGTGCAGAACAAAGGGGTTCACATGGCTATTCAAACCACAGAATTGGATTCGCTTATGAAATCTCTGGAGGAAAAGAACATTCATTTTGAAAACTGGAACGGTGAGCCCGGAACAACCAATACCAGGCCTGATGGAATTAAACAAATCTATCTTCAGGATCCTGATGGTTACTGGATAGAAATAAACGATAACAGTTTTTAAAACTTATCGGTCACCACTTTATAACTTGGGTCTTCCATAACGTTCACTTCAATAATTTCATCAGCATTTCCAAGTAAAATTCTGCAATCCTCGCTTAAATGTCGCAAATGGAGTTTTTTGCCCTGCTTTAAATAGCGTTCGGTTAATTTGTTTAAAGCTTCGATACCGGACATATCAACGACCCGACTTTCAGAAAAATCAATGATCACTTCATCCGGATCATTAAGCACATCAAATTTGCTGTTGAAAGCAGCGATCGATCCGAAGAAAAGAGGACCATATATTTCATAAAGTTTAGCCCCATTCTCATCAACGCTTTTTCTGGCCCTAATCCTTTTGGCATTATCCCAGGCAAAAACCAATGCGGAAATTATTACGCCAATCAATACTGCCAAAGCGAGGTTGTGAAGCACAACCGTAACAGCGGTTACCAAAACCATGACGATCACATCAGATTTCGGCATTTTATTCAGGGTTTTTAAACTGGCCCATTCAAAAGTTCCAATGGCAACCATGATCATAACTCCGGTTAAAGCGGCCATGGGTAATTTTTCAATAAGATCTGCCCCGAACATGATAAAAATCAAAAGCATCACCGCAGCCGTAATCCCGGATAAGCGTGCCCTAGCCCCGGAAGAAATATTGATAAGGCTTTGCCCTAACATGGCGCAGCCACCCATCCCGCTAAAAAACCCGGAAAGGATATTGGCTCCACCCTGCGCCACACATTCCTTATTACTGCGACCTCGGGTTTCAGTGATCTCATCGATAATATTGAGGGTTAACAAACTTTCAATTAGCCCAACTCCCGCCATAATTAAGGCGAAAGGAAAAATAAGTTGCAGGGTTTCAAAATTCAGCGGGACCATGGGAATATGGAATGGAGGAAAACCACCACTAATTGAAGCGATGTCCCCAACACTTCGGGTGTCTATTCCCAGCGCCATCACAATACCAAAAATTACTAAAATCGCGGCCAGAGAAGATGGGAACACCTTGGTTAATTTTGGTAAACCCCAAATAATAAGCATGGTGATAAATACAAGCCCTAAGAAAATATACATACTGCTTCCCGTCATCCAAACCATATCACCAGCCGCATTTTCAGTTTTAAATTGATTTAGCTGACTCATAAAAATGATAATGGCGAGGCCATTTACAAAGCCAAAAATAACGGAATGTGGTACCAGGCGTATTAATTTCCCCAATCTAAAAACTCCGGCTAAAATTTGCAGAATTCCGGCAAGCACTACCGTGGCAAAAATATATTCCGGCCCATGGGAAATGGAAAGGCCCACGATGACTACGGCCACAGCACCGGTTGCTCCGGAGATCATTCCCGGCCTCCCTCCAAAAATGGCGGTGATAAGCCCCATCATAAATGCAGCATATAATCCGGTAAGCGGCGAAAGTTTCGCGATCATGGCAAAAGCAACGGCTTCAGGAATCAAAGCAAGTGCTACGGTGAGGCCCGCCAGGATTTCGGTTTTGTAATTTATTTTCTGAGAAAAATCGAATAAGTTGAAAACTTTCTTCATGAATCAGGGTGATTTTTTGAAGCGGCAAAAATAGACATTAAAAATAGAAGATCAAGCCTTGAGGAAACAAGCTTTTATTTTTTATGATATTCTAATTTTCAGGAGGTTATCCTTGAAAAATCTATTATTTCTGAAATTCAGTAAAATAAAAAAGCTATAAATACTGCAGAAGTCATAAAATCAATAAAGCGTTAGGCAGCAGAATTTTAATGAAATACCTTTGTTGAAAATTTTATTTATGGCACATAAAGCCGGATTTGTAAACATTATAGGGAATCCAAACGTTGGGAAATCAACTTTAATGAATGCTTTTGTAGGCGAGAAGCTGTCTATTATCACTTCAAAGGCACAAACTACCAGACACCGGATTCTTGGGATCGTAAACGGCGAGGATTTCCAGATGATCCTGAGCGACACTCCGGGAATTATCAAACCGGCCTACCAGTTGCAGGAGTCGATGATGGATTTTGTAAAGTCAGCTTTTGAAGATGCCGATGTGCTGATTTATATTGTAGAAATTGGCGAATTGGCTTTAAAAGATGAAAACTTTCAGCAAAAGATCACCAATTCCAAAGTTCCTGTTCTATTGTTGCTGAATAAAATTGACAAGTCAGATCAGGCAAGCCTGGAAGAGCAGGTAGCTTACTGGAGCGGCAAAATTCCCAATGCTGAAATTCATCCAATTTCGGCTTTAGAAGGTTTTAATGTTCCTGAAGTTTTAAACCGAATTATTGAATTACTTCCGGAATCACCACCATTCTATCCAAAAGATACCCTAACCGATAAACCTGAACGATTTTTTGTTAATGAGATCATCCGCGAGAAAATCCTGATGCACTATAAAAAGGAAATTCCTTATAGTGTTGAGATCGATACCGAAGAGTTTTTTGAAGAGGAGCGCATTATTAAAATGCGAAGTATTATTATGGTAGAAAGGGAAACCCAAAAAGGGATCATTATTGGTCATAAAGGTGCTGCATTAAAAAGGGTAGGAGTGGAAGCACGTAAGGACCTGGAGAAATTTTTTGGCAAACAGGTGCATTTGGAACTTTATGTAAAAGTAAACAAGAACTGGCGGAGCAATCAAAATCAGCTGAAACGATTTGGTTATGGCAAGTAAAAGCTTTATCAAATTTGAGATAATATTTTAACAGCAGCGCGGCAATTTTGCCGCGCTGCTTTTTTATAAATAACCGGGTTTCAATATGATTCAGTTCCTACGTATATGTTTATCTTTGCACAAAATTAAAATGAAATGGGCAATATAGTCGCCATTGTAGGAAGGCCAAATGTAGGGAAATCAACTTTTTTTAACCGGTTGATCCAGCGTAGGGAGGCTATTATCGACTCTGTAAGTGGAGTAACCCGGGACCGTCATTATGGAAAATCAGACTGGAATGGTCAAATTTTCACGGTAATCGATACAGGTGGATATATTGTGGGAAGCGATGATGTTTTTGAAGCTGAAATCGATAAGCAGGTTGAACTTGCTATTGATGAGGCAGATGCCATTATTTTTATTGTAGATGTGGAAACCGGGGTAACGCCTATGGATGAAGATGTAGCCCAACTCCTTCGGAAGGTGAACAAACCGGTTCTTTTAGCGGTGAATAAAGTTGATAATAACAAACGACTTGAAAATGCAGTTGAATTTTACTCTCTAGGTTTAGGTGAATATTTCCCCATTGCCAGCACCAACGGGAGTGGAACAGGAGATCTTTTAGATGCTTTGATTGAAGCCATGCCGGAGGTTGAAGCCGAAGAGGAAAATGAACTCCCAAGATTTGCGGTAGTGGGTCGTCCCAATGCGGGAAAATCTTCCTTTATAAATTCCCTGATTGGTGAAGATCGATATATCGTTACAGATATTGCAGGAACTACGCGTGACTCCATCGATACGCGATACAATAGATTTGGCTTTGAGTTTAATTTGGTAGATACTGCCGGGATAAGAAGAAAATCTAAGGTCAAGGAAAACCTGGAATTTTATTCGGTAATGCGTTCAGTTCGGGCGATTGAAAATTGCGATGTGTGCCTGGTGGTTTTAGATGCCACAAGAGGTTTTGACGGACAGGTACAGAATATTTTCTGGCTTGCGCATCGTAACCACAAAGGCATTGTGATCCTGGTAAATAAATGGGACCTGGTGGAAAAGGAAACGAATACCATGAAAGATTACGAAGCCCGGATTCGTAGGGAAATGGAACCTTTTACCGATGTGCCTATCGTTTTTATTTCCGTTTTAACCAAACAGCGCGTTTTTAAAGCTATAGAAACGGCTGTGCAGGTTTTTGAAAGCAGGAACCGTAAGATCAAGACCAAAGAATTTAATGATATCATGCTGCCTATTATTCAAAATAACCCGCCACCGGCGTATAAAGGCAAGTATGTAAAGATCAAGTTTTGTACCCAGTTGCCCACACCACACCCTACTTTCGCGTTTTTCTGTAACCTTCCGCAGTATGTCCGGGACCCTTATAAGCGATTTTTGGAGAACAAACTGAGGCAGGAATTTGATTTTAGCGGGGTACCGGTTACAATTTATTTCAGAAAAAAATAGGAAGGGAATAAACCAAAGTTGTTTTTGTGAGTCCTAGTTTAGGATTATAGCAATAAATAACTATTTTTATAGTTATAAAACTATAAACGTAGTTAATCTTATTTACCTAAACCATTTTTCATGAAATTCCGCTTTCTCCTCATCTTATTTGTGACCAGTTTTTCCTATTCTCAGGAATTTACCATTACCGGAAAAATTATCAATGAAGACAATACCCCATTAGAATCTGCCACCGTATATGCTGAAAAGTTGGTGGATAGCAGTTTGGTCACTTATACTATTTCTGAAAAGGATGGGCACTTCGAGCTTCGTGGAAATACAGATGCAGAATCTATAAATTTCCTGATAAGCTACGCGGGATATGTGCCCCAAAAACAACGGGTCGTTCTAAAGCCAAATATCGATTTGGGGAATATCAGGATGCAGGTCATGGATAATACCCTCGGCGAAATTGAAGTAGTGGCAGATCGTGCGCCAATTACCATCAAAAAAGATACTTTAGAATTCAATGCAAACTCTTTTAATACCCGGCAGGATGCCAACCTGGAAGATCTTATGAAAAAACTTCCCGGGGTAGAAGTAGATTCCCAGGGAAATATCACGGTGAATGGCAAACCGGTTTCCCGGATTTTGGTAAATGGAAAAGAATTCTTTGGAGATGATCCTAAAATCGCCACAAAAAACCTTCCGAAGGAAATTATCGAAAAAGTACAGGTAACCGATACAAAAACCAAAAGCGAGGAATTTACTGGAAAAGCAGGAAATCCAGACGATAAAACGATCAATATTGAATTAAAGGAAGACAAAAACAAAGGCTATTTCGCCAGGGTGACCGCCGGTGGCGGCACCGATGATCGCTATGAATTAAGCGGGATAGGGAATTATTTTAAAGACGATCTCCGGTTGAGCGTCCTGGCCAGTTCCAATAATATCAACAGCTCCGGGTTTAGTTTTGACGAGGTTTTTGATATGATGGGGAGAAATGCCCGTAGTATTAATATAAACAGCAATGGCTCTTTCGGTCTTAACGGATTAAATTTTGGAAATTCCGGAGGGATCACTAAAGCTGAAACGGCCGGTTTAAATTTTACCAATGAATGGAAAAACGGGATGGAATTAAATGCCGATTATTTTTTCGGAAGAAATGATACGGATACCAGAACGGTTATTGAAAGAGAAAATATCCTTCCAGATTCCAGATACTTCACCAATTCAACCAATACAAGCAACCTGCAAAATGATAGTCATCGGGCCAGCTTTAGATATGAAGTAGAATTTGATACATTAACCAGATTGTCTATTTCTCCACGCCTCAATGGAAATTTTGGGAATTCAAATAGATTTAGATTCCAGGAAACCTTAGATGAGAATATGCAACTTCAAAACTCTACGGAAACTACAGAAGATGAAGACCTGCGCAATATCAATTTCTCCAATAATATGGATTTTATCAAACGTTTTGGAAGCCGCGGTTCTTATCTTCAACTGGAGTTAAGACATTCATTAACCGATAGGGAAAACAACAATTATTATTTTTCAGAGAGTTTCTTCCAGCGAAACGGGGAAGACCAGGTACAGGTGCAGGATCAATATATAGATGAAGACGAGAATTCCACTTCTTTTGAAGTGGGCGCTTCCAAAAGAAGTGTGTTGGCGGAAGATCTTTTTCTGGACGTAAATTATAAATTTGAAACCTCTAAATCCAGAAATACACGAAATGTATATGATGCCATGAACGGCGGATATACTAATTTAAATGAGCTGCTAAGCAACGATTTTGAAGTGCATAGTTATGTGCACACGCCCAATGCCGGGATCAATTATGAAGGTGAAACCTGGCGAATTGATACAGAATTGGGACTTCTAAGCACCACGCTGAAAACCGATAATTTCATCAATAATATTTCTTTCGATAATACTTATAATAATGTGTATGTAGACGCCAATGTTCGGTATTCCGTGGAGCGATCTAAAAGTTTAAGATTTGGTTATAGCACCAATGCGAATGTTCCTTCCGTACGACAATTGCAACCGGTTGAAGACAGGACAAATCCTTTAAATATCGTCGTGGGGAACCCGGAACTAAGACCGGCATTCAATCAGCGTTTCAATTTTAATTATAGAAATTTCGATTTTGCCTCCAGAAGTGGAATTTTTTCCTATTTCAATGTGAACTTTAGGGACAATCAGGTTGTTGCCGTGAGTAGGATCGATGAGGATTTTATCCGAAGAACCACGTATACGAATGTTGACGGGGTGATCAACGTAAATCTTGGCGCCAATTATTCCAAAAATTATAAAAAGGATGCCAAAGAATTTAGATATCGTGTTGGTTTAGGTGGGGGTTATGATCGAAATGTGGGCTTTATTAACGGGGCAAAATATGTTTCCGATCAGTTTAGCTTTTCTCCAAGTGTTCAGTTAACCTACGCCATCGATGAACTTTTCGAGATCAACCCCAGCTATTCATTGTCTTATAATGATATTAGTTACGATATAAATCCAGATCGTGATCAAAGTTATACCAATCATAACATTGGGTTGGCCACAACCAGCTACTGGCCCAAAAATGTAGTATTTGGAAATGATATTTCATACAATTACTTCGGAAATGTCTCTCCGGGATTTGATAATACCTCCCTGCTTTGGAATGTGAGTTTAGGCTATCAATTCTTGAAGGATAATGCTACGGTTAAAGTCAAGGTCTATGATCTTTTAGACCAGAACGTGGATACCAGGAGGTTGGTTGGCGATGATTATATTCAGGATGTGAATAACCTTATTTTAACCCGTTATGCCATGCTAAGTTTCACCTATAAATTAAGCAGTTTTGGAGGATCTTCTGCCCCACCGCAACGAAGAGGTGGAATGAGGGTTAGGAGAATGTAACCTTTGGGGATAAAATATTTGGAAAAAACTTGCGTTTTAAACTATATATTTAGTTCTTCGCAATCCGAAATTTGTCAATCAACCATTATTCTATGAATCTTCGTTTTCTACTCATTGCTTGTTTTGTTACGAGCATGTCATTTGCTCAAAATTTTGAAATAACAGGTAAAGTTGTAGATGAAAGTCAGAATCCACTGGGTTCGGCTACCGTCTATCTGGAAAAGGCGGCAGATAGTACACTGGTCACCTATACTATTTCTGAAGGGGATGGTTCTTTTAAACTTGTGGGGAAATCTTCAGAAGCAAAACTTGATCTTTATGTTTCCTATGCCGGTTTTCAGCCTTATTTTAAAGCTATCGATGTAAAATCCCAGGATCTGGACAATCTTATGATGAAAGTTCAGAGTAATGAGCTTGGCGAGGTTACGGTCACTGCGGAAAGGTCACCGGTCTCCATAAAATCGGATACACTGGAATTCAACGCCGCTTCGTTTAAAACCAGGGAAAATGCCAATCTCGAAGAAGTTTTAAAAGAATTGCCGGGAGTTTCGGTAGATAATGAAGGAAATATTACCGTAAATGGAAAACCGGTTTCCAGAATTCTGGTAAACGGAAAGGAATTTTTTGGGGATGATCCCAAGATTGCCACGAAAAACCTTCCGAAGGAGATCATCGATAAAATCCAGGTGGTAGATACCAAAACGAAAGACGAAGAATTTACCGGGAAAGAAGGGGATTCAGAAAATAAGACGATCAATATTACTATTGAAGAAGATAAGAATAGAGGCTATTTCACACGGCTCACGGCAGGAGCGGGTACTGATGACCGTTATGAATTAAGCGGAATTTCTAATTATTTTAAAGATAATTTACGGGTAAGTTTATTGGCAAGTTCCAATAATATCAATTCTTCAGGATTTACTTTCGATGAGGTTTTTGATGCTATGGGGAGAAATGCCTATTCTATTTCGACGAATTCCAACGGGAATTTTTCAATTAACGGGAACCGTTTTGGAGGTGGAAACGGGATCACGGAAACGGACAATATAGGGCTGAATTTTGTGAATGAATGGGCCCAGAAAACCGAACTTTCGGTAAACTATTTTTATAATCATTCCGATAATATTAGTGAAACCAAGATCGAAAGGGAAAACATTTTACCGGACAGACGTTTTTTCACTAACTCCAATAGTGCGGCAAACCGCTTAAATGACAATAACCGTTTTAGTGTGGGGTTTTCCACGCAGCCTGATACGCTTACCAGAATTAGCATTCGTCCTAATTTTAATATCAGTAATTCCAAAGCGTTTAGCGATAGTTTTACTGAATCCTTGCAGGAAGATGGGACCAGGATCAATAATGCCACTACCGAGACGAGCAGTGATGTGTTGAACAGCAACTTTAGCAACAGGGCTTATGTGTCCAGAAGGTTTGGAAAAGGCGGTTCTTATAGTTTTGGTTTTAATAATGAAAATGTGAACAGACTGCAAAAAGATTTTTTCTTTTCTGAAAGAGAAATTTTTGATGAAGATGGTGCGCTGGAGGAAACGCAGGTGCAGGATCAATTGATCGATGAGGATAATAAAAGCAATAATTATGGAGCTTTTACGTCGCTGCGATTACCCGTTGCCGAAGACTGGGATCTGGATTTTGAACTGGAATTTGATAGCGAAACCGCAAAAAATGAACGTTTGGTTTATAATAATACCGGTGCCGGTGAGTATACCGATTTGGATGAAACTTTGAGTAATGATTTTAGAAGTAAGATTCAGAATTTCCGACCCACTGCAGGTATCACCTATAACAATGATACTTTAAGATTTGCTGTTTCCGCAGGTTTATACCACACACGTTTGCAAAATGTAGATCTTTTCAGCGAAACTGAAATTGATAATACCTATAATAATTTTACTTCTCACGCTTACATAAACTATAAGCTTTCTAAGAGTAAATCTATTTACCTAAGCTATAGAAATGAGCGGCAAACCCCAGGAATTTCGCAATTACAACCGGTTAGTATCACTACGAACCCGTTGAATATCATTACGGGAAACCCCAATCTTGATCCAAGTTTTAGACATCGTATCTATGCAAATTTTAATAACTATGACTTTGCAACAAGATCGGGTTCATATGCCTATTTGGGTGGAGGATTTGTGGATAGTGAGGTGGTGCCCATCACTTTTACTGATGATAATTTAGTGAGGACAACTACCTACACCAATGTGGATGGGGCTTATAATTTTTTTGGCGGATTTAATACCGATAAAAAATTTGAACTGAACGAAACCACTACTCTAAAGCTTGAACCGGGATTTAATATGAATTATAGCAAACGTTTGGGCTTTTCGAACAGCGTCTTATATAATGTGAAAAATTTAAGTATTCAACCTCGTCTGGAAGTACAATATGATATTAAAGAATTATTAACCTTAGAGCCTTCGTACCGGATTTCTTATAATCACGGCGTTTACAGTTTAAATGACCGCATAGAAGATTATACCAACCATACCCTGAATTTCCAGGCAACTTCCTACTGGCCTAAAAATTTCATCATAGGCTCTGATCTTAGCTTTCAGAAATTTGGAAATATCTCTCCTAATTTTAAAGATTCCTTTCTTTTATGGAATGCCAGTCTTGGCTATAAACTCCTTGGCGATGACGGAATTTTAAAAGTGAAGGTTTTCGATCTTCTGGATGAGAATACTTCAACTTCAAGAAATATTGGGGATGACTTTATCCAGGATACGGAGCAACTGGTATTGGAAAGATATCTTATGGTCAGCTTTACGTACAAACTAAGCAAATTTGGAGGAAAAGATCCCAATGATAAGAAAGGCGGCTGGTTTCGCTAATGCTTCGGAAACAAATAATAATCCCCGGTTTAGTTGCCGGGGATTTTTCTTGATTTAATTCTTTTTTAGAAGCACTTTAGCATTATAAAATTGATTGGCTGTATCCAGGAAATCGATTATTAATCCCCAGTTTGAATTGGGTTGGTAATATGATTTGTAATCTTTTTGAGTATTAATTACCAGCTCATCCCCTTCAATTGTAGCTGAACTCATAAATCTCCCGGTTGAATTGTCTGCGGAAAGATTTAGCTTTTCCAAACCTTCAATAGAATAGCCTTCAGGAATTGATATTCTTAAATTATTGACCAGGCTTTTAGGATAAGGCATGTAAATATTTTCGGTACGTTTCCGCTCTTTTTCAGTTAAATCTATTTGCCCTCCAATCAATTTTCCGATTTCAAAAATATAATCGTTTCCGGCTTTTTTAAAGAGCGAATTATCCACGTTATAGGTTTCAGTAAATTTGAAAGGCTGCTCAAAACCAAACCTTCCGGTTTCCGTGATTTTATAGTCATAATCCTGGACTTCTTCCAGATCGAAACCTGCGGCAACCTTTTCTTCAAAAAATTCTTTTTGCCTGGTTCTAATTTTTTCTGCCAGGGAGTTTAATTCAGTTTCATATTGATCACGCTCTTTTTTCTTCACCTTATCCAGATACGGCTCGGTATCAAACTTTTCGTAATCTTCATGTACATAATCTGCAAAAAACATACGATCCTGTTGTTCAGATTTTTTTTCGTGACCGTAAAACTCATGTTTGCTTTCCACGCTAAATCCGCTTAAATCATTGTGGATATTTATGCTAAGATCACTATGGGATCTATTATCTTCTATATTTGTTTCAGGAAGTCTGCTTTTTTCAATCTGGTCTATTTTCTTTCTTTTAGCGGAAGATAAAAGATAGACTTCGGTACCGTCGAGATTATGGGAATAAGCTCCTGCATCGGAATGCGGATCGTAAAATTCGATATAAACCGGGGGGCTTGTTTTGGTTTTTAATAAGGTTTTTGTGTTCTGCTCGATGAGGATATCGGCAAGAGAACCATCATAGCGATATTTGCCTACCACGATCTCATAGTCGATATCAAATTCCTTTAAAAAACTGGTGAAATACCTTACAAATTCCTTTTCATTATCCAGGATGATGGCATAGCCAAAATACTTAAAAGCATCATTAGAGATTTTAGATTCCTGAATTAAAGAAGCTTCAATAAACCTGGTTAGATACATATGCCTCATGTAGTAATAGGCATTTTTAACAATTTCAGCTTCGTTGGTGATATTATTTTCTTTGATATAATCTTCTACCATCCCGAAATTCCCGGAAGGCCTGAATTTGTTATCATAAAGTTCCATAATTTCTTCCGGGGAAACCTCGCTTTTTACAATGCTTTCTTTTTCGGGCAGAAAGGCCAGCGCATCTTTTTCGCTGGCTTTACTATAAGCATAATACACCTGGAATTTATAGGCGGGTAGCTCTACCAGAGGATAAAACCATCTTGGGAAATCTTTCTTTTCAATATTGGTCGCTTCCAGGACCGATAAACGTTTCCCCCTTTTGCCATTATCCTCTTCGGTGAGTTGGGGAGCGCCGTTAAAAGATCTAAAATTTAAAAAGAAATCATTATCGGTAAGGATTTCCAGCCGGTAATTCATCATAGGATATTCTTCAGCCAGCGGAGCTTCCACCGCATCAAATATTAAAACCCTGGCGCCATAGGAACTTTGCAGATCTTCCCGATAAGAATAATAATCGATGATATCGCCAGGTTCCAGGTTAGAAATCGCGATTTTTGTCTCCCCATCTACTTCTACCGATTCACTTTCCACATCAACGATACTCTCAGAGCCATCGGGTTTAATTACCTTTATGCCCACAATATGTTTTTCACCCGCCATAATGTTCTGGAGCCATTGTGAAGATCTAAACCTATTTTTATAAGCGAATTCTGAAAATTCTTCCACGGCGGCCTTGTCCAATAATTTGATCCTTTTTCTAACCGATTCTACAGTGGTCATCTTGGTTAAAAAGTTATTATAAGAGTAATTTTCATTTTTATAAATCACCACAGCCGATTCATTCTGAAATTCTTCGGGGATTTCAGTTATTGCAGAAAACTTATCATCAGCTCCCCAAAATATCTCCCGGATGTCTGATTCTTTTTTTGACTGTGCAAAAGAGTTGCAGCCTATAAGAATAAGGCCAAGGATAATAAGTGAATTTTTCATTTTTTAGTCTTTGGAAAGGATAATTTGCTCGTTATATATATTCTTGATTTGCTGGATATTTGCATTCCAGCTTTTAAATTCTGAAGATTTTATAGTAGGATCTTTTATGGTATACTGTTTTTGATAAAGCAATTCTCCGTCCTTTTCCGAATAATTAATGGAAAGCTCATAATCTTCTGTACCAACCTTGAAATTTTGCGGTTTACTGGAAATGCTATAACCTTCGGGTATGGTGACTTTAAAAGTAGATTCCAGGTTTTTTTTGGCATAAAACTGATAATCTGATTTTCGTTTTTCAAATTCCAGATTGCTTAATTCTTTCTCCATATCCAAATCCAGATACATCATATCGCCAAAAGTGGAAACTGCGTTCTTGATACGAATATCATATTCAATATTTAAAATCGTATCCCTGTTATTAAGATCTGAAGTGCGAATATTCGCTACCTGGATATTGTTATTGCCATTGCTAAGGTACCAGCTTAAAAAATCATCCTTTCGGTCATTTTTTAAAGAATTAAAGGTGTGGAGCAGGGAAGCCCTGCTTTCTCCTGCAAAAGTTTTGTGTACAGTCCCGCTAATTTCCTCGCCTGTAATGGCCAGATGGTAAGTTTCTTTTTGCGTATTAAAATTGGCATTTTCTATCGGGACGTTTTTCAGGATAAAATCTTCACCATTTTCGATAAGCATTTGTTTGCCCTGAATCCTGCTGGCATATTCGCCCATAGAATTAAACTTCTCGGTTCCGTCTAAAAAAAGCATTTTATCGTCCAGCATGACCGTACAAATCATATGATTATCTACAGAAAGGTTGGGTGTGGAATAATCGTAGGCAATATGATTGGTGCCAATCCAGGTTAACCTGGCATCAAATCCGGCTTCGGTAAGCATTTGTTTGGTGAGATTGGCCATTCCTTTACAATCTCCATATCTTTTATTGAATACATGTGAAGCTTCATCGGGTTTAAAGCCGGCTATGCCATCTTCAAAAGCGATATAGCGAATATTGTCCTGAATCCAGTAGTAGATGTTTTTTATCTTTTCTTCCTCATTATCGGCTTCGGCAGTTAGATCCTGGACCTTTTCGACCAGGGAGGTATTATCGTTTTCCAGCTCATTGGCCAGTGACTTGTACCAATTATAAAGATCCTGGGTATCTTTAAATAAATTCACTTCAGTACCTTCAAAAGAATAACTTTTTGGCAATACGAGTAAATGTGGGTAAATATGGCTGGGTCCCGGGATATGATCCTCATCGCTCATAGCGGGAATATTTTCTAAGGTGTAGGTTAAACGTTTCGATCCATTATCCAGTTGGATACTTTCCTTTTTTATATTAAAATCCTGAAAATTAATTTCCTTTAATTCCAAATCTAACCATTCCGGGATAGTGACAACAATCTTTTTATTTCGGGCTGGAAACTGATCATTGAAATTAAGTTTTGTAAAATATTTAATATCCTTTATCTCCTTGACCACCCTGGTTTCATAGCGATAAGCTTTCACCGGAAAGTCAAGATATACCCATTTTACCCTAACATCGTTATGAAAAAGGTCATTGTCTTTATAAGCTTCGTCCATGATCTTATATCTGGCCTTTTTTTGATTTGCTGAAAATACTTCGAATTCGGTAATTTCAGATTCACTATCATAAAAGCTGAATATTTGAATATCAGATCTACTCTCCAGGTTGATCAGGTTATTATTTATTTGCTGATGCACGATCACCTGTGCTTTATCTTTATCAATTTCAAAACTGATGATTTCTTCACTATCAATTAGGCCTACTTCATCATCAGTAAAAATTTCCTTGAGATTCCCTGCAAGTTGAACATCTTCAGTAGAGGGTTCTACATGTTTTTGAGCTATTAGGGCTGTGGGTAGAATAATGAGCAAAAACATACTCATCCTGAAAAATTGACTCATAAGATTGGTTAGTTGGTATTAAATGTAGAACAAGCCCGGTTGATTTCAAAATATTTTGTTAAAAAGATTTCACCGCTTAAGTGAAAAAATCATTTTGGAGTTCAGATTTTTAGCATAAATGAGATGCTGAAACATCCCGATATCGGGATAGTTTGAGGGCAATTCTAAAACAAGCATCGTCGCCCTGTTTCAGGTTCTCTAATACGTACCCAAATTAAAAAAACGACATGGCGAGGAAACGAAGTGACCGAAGCGATCCCATGTAAAGAATAAACAAGGAAGAGATCGCCACGCTGCGCTCGCGATGACGAAAAAAACTAAAGACTAACTTAAATTGTTTATTCCGAACGGAGAGAGGAATCTCATCATCAATTAGCAATAACCAATCTACCAAAATCCTGCTTGCACATTTCGATTCCGCTATTAGTGACAAAGCATTCGTCATTTTATAGCGTAGAAAATTGATGTAGTTTTTAGCATATCTAATGAGATGCTGAAACAGCATGACGGCAATTCTAGATATCAGCATCGTCACTCGGAACTGGTTTTAGGATCTCTAATACGTAACCAAATAAAAATCCTTTACGATACTTTACAGGTAATCAGGAAGAAATTTTAAATTTTTCAATTGCTGTCGAAATTCACTAATCTTCAATTATCAATTATCAATTATCAATTATCAATTATCAATTATCAATTATCCTGTGATTTCCAAACTGCTATATCCCTGCCCGTTTCTGGTAAGCTGGATCTGGGTGGCGATCCTTTCTTTTAGTGAATCTACGTGGCTAATCACTCCAATCGTTTTGGACGATTCTGCCTGAAGTTTTTCCAGCGTATCCAAAGTTTGATCGAGAGTTTCTGGATCCAGCGTTCCAAAACCTTCATCTATAAAAAGGCTGTTGATTTCTACATTTTTCGACGCCAGGTCTGAAAGTGCAAGTGCCATGGAGAGGCTTAAAATAAAGGTTTCCCCGCCGGAAAGCGTTTTCACCGAACGGCGTTGCCCACCCATATGTTCATCGATCGCTACCAAACCATCATCTTCTTCCTCGGTAGGTTTATCGATAAGGTAGCGGTCACTGAGGTCTTTTAAGCGAACATTCGCCAGTTTTATGAGTCGGCTTAGGGTAAGGTCCTGGGCGAAATCGTTGAATTTATTGCCCGTGCGGTCACCTATTAGTTCATTAAGCATGCGCCATCTGCGGGTTTGCTTCTCTTTTTCCGCAATTTCTTCCTGTAGTTTTTGCATTCTGGTTACGCGCTCTTCCTGATTTTTCAGAATTCTGTCTATTTCCTTGCATTCGTTGCTAACCGACTGGAATAGCTCATTTTTCTCCTGCAGTTGCGCTTTAATTTCCTCCTCTTTTATTTCGGAATCCAGATTTTGTAATTCTTCAAGCTGATTTTGTAAGATTTTATGGGAAGCCTGATTATCGTCTATTTTCTTCTGAATTTGCTGTCGCTCCAAGCGTAATCTATTCGCTTCGGGAGCTGGCATTAAGGCGGAAAACCCTGTGGAAATTTCCTGGAAGCCTTTCTCACTCAGTTTAGGCAATAGTTCTTTTTCCAGAATTTGTAGACTACTCTCTTTTTCGAGTTGTAGCTTTTTCAGTTTTTCCCTGGATTCATTCAAATTTTTGAGATCACGCTCCAGGCTTATCCATCTGTTTTGATACTGCTCTACATCCTGCTGAATATCATTTCCAATATACAGCTCATCCAGTTTTTCCTTAAATAATTTACCTTCCTGAAGTATGGACTGTAGCTTTTTAATAATAGGTAGGGCAGCTTTTAAATGCTGAAGCTCTTTCTGCTCTTTTTCGAAATTGGTTAATTTTTCGACCTTATTTTCTAGGGTATCGCAGCGCTTTTCCAGTTCCTGAAGGTTCTGCGCATCTGCTAGTGAGCAGTACTTTTCCTGAAAATGGATCTTTAATTTTTGCAGATTTCCTTCCAGTGTTTTGCTGTTTTCGTTCAGCTCGCCTAAGTGTTTTTGATGATTTTTAAAATTTGTTGAATAAGTGTTGAGCATGGAAGTTTGTGTTTCCAGTTGCTCGCGAATATTTTTTATTTCTAATTCCAGCCTGGTATCTTTTTCAGGCAAATGTTCAGCGTACGGATGAGCTAAAGCACCACACAAAGGGCAGGGTTCTCCATCTTTCAGCTTGTGCCGTTGTTGTTCCAAACTGGCTTTTAGCTGCTCGTTTTCTCTTTTCAGAGTCAGGATTTCCAGTTCGGTTTGTAGTGTTTTTACCCGGGCCTGCTGTTTTTCAATGTCACCAGGAAGGGATTTTAGCTGTGGTTGTAGCTTTTCATTTTCCGCGGAATTTCTGCTTAACTCTTTTTGAATTTCTTCAATGGCGGAATAATCTTTCGTGGCTTCCCGGGTAGTTTTATATTCCTGCTGAAGTTTTGTCTTTAAAGCTTCAATTTCTTCAGTATTTGAAACTTTGAATTCCTCTTTCCAGTTTTTTAATGAATCTTCAGAATTTCGAATTTTTTCCTGGACCTCCAAATTCGTGAGTTCAGGATTTGTTTCATTTAGATGAATTTCCGTCAGGTTAAGTTCTGCTTCCAGCCTGGTTTTTTCTAACCTGTAATCGTTCAGTTTTTCTTTTTTCTGTTCCTTCAGGTTTAAAACCTTATTCCGAAATTCCATTAGATTTTTAGTGAAATTAGCTGAATCGGTTTTTGTTTTGGTGAACGCAACAACTTCAGAAATAAGTTGGCTGGTTTTTTCAGAATTATTTTTAAAACTGTCGGTAAGTGTAGTTTGTTCCGTTTTGAGATTGCTAATTTCTTTCCCTAGTAAATTCCAGTTCCGCAATTCCTCTGAATAATCCTGGACTTTTTCATGTTGCTGCAAAGGCGCTCCGTGTTCTTTTTCGAAAGAGGCCAAATTCGCTGTGGCAATTGCATGATTGTCTTCCAGGCTTTTTATATCAAGGGTTTTCTTCTGAATATCTTCCTTTAACGCCAGCGATTTTTTTAATTTTTCTATCTCCTTCTGAAAATCTTCGCAGGAAGTCGTTTTTTTCTGAAGTTCTGTATGATGAAGTTTCAGTACTTCCTCTTCCACCAAATTTTCTTTGATAATCTTTATCTCGTTCTGCTGTTGTTCAATATCTTTATTTAATTCAGCATTCTTTTCATAGACTTTTTGTCCTATCAAACGATAAATTCCGGTGCCGGTAATTTTCTCCAGCAAAGCACCACGCTCTTTTTTAGTGACTTTCAAAAACTGGGCAAATTCGCCCTGTGCCAGCAAAACCGCTTTGATGAACTGGTCATAGTTCAACCCGATCAACTCTTCATTTTTATTGGGGACATCAGATTTTTTGAGATCGATGAGTTCATTTTTCTGATGATCAAAAAGTTCCATTTCATAATCGCGAAGATTGTCATTGCGATTGGTGGAAATACTCCATTGGGAGCTAAAAATGCCGTTTTTACATTCATAAGTCACGCGGGCAATGGCTTCTTTCTGGTTACGAGTTAAAATTGCTCCTTTTGCGATAATCTCATTCCTGCTGATTTTCCCCAATCTGGGAACCTGGTTGAACAAGGCTAAAGAAATAACATCCAGAATGCTGCTTTTGCCGCTTCCCGTGGGACCGGTAATGGCAAAAAGTGAACTGCTGATAAAAGGTTCGGCAGAAAAATCGATTTCATGATCGCCACGTAGGGAATTCACGTTGGTAAAGGCTATTTTCAGGATCTTCATTGCGCCGACTTTTCAGATTGTTGTACTTCTTCAAAAATTTCCTCAAAAGCGCTTAGAATTTCCGTTTTTTGTCCCTCATCGTATTCATGATTGCCAATAAGCTCCAGAAATACATCTTTAGGTTTGAGGTCTTCCAATTGTTCATTTTCCGCATATATTTCTGAAATGCTTATCGTTTGATTCCTGAATTGCGCCCGTTGCTTGACAATTTCAAAATCTGTTTTCTCGAAATTATTTACCAGTTGATCCAGGGCATAAATTTTCTGGGCATCATATTGATCTTCAATAAGGTCAATTTCGATTAAAGAATCCAGTGCGCCAAATGACACTAAATCATTCAGTTTTTGCTGAATTTCAGTAAGGTCACCGCTAATCCGTATCAGTTTTCTAAAAGAAGGAACAGCGATGCTTTGCGGTTCCCAGCTATTTTGGGTGTTGATCATCAAAACACGTTTTTCATCTTTTCGTTCACTGAATGAAAGCGGCAGGGGAGAACCCGAGTAATAAACCGGAATATTAGCAGAGACTTTTTGCGGTTTATGAATATGTCCCAGGGCGATATAACTGAAATCTTCACCAAATTGTAAGGCATTGAACGCTGCCTGGTTTCCAATCTGGATATCGCGTTCACTTTCGGAAGTGTCAGCTCCTGCGGTGAACAAATGACCCATTGCGATCACAGGGGTTTCAGGATATTTTTCGGAACAAATTTTCGAGGCATTTTCAAATATAGTTTTAATCCCTTCGCGGATCGCCTGGAGGCGGTCATCATATGTTGAGGCAGAGTGGCCAGGCCTCAGATCGGCATCCCTCAAAAAAGGAATGGCGGCCACAACCACTTCTATTTCCCCCTTTCTATTTTTTACCGGGATGATGGTTTCTTCAAGGTTTGCGGGCAAACCTCCAATAATATCCATATCCAAAGCTTTCAAGATTTCTTTGGGGGCATCGAGCATGGAAGGGGAGTCGTGGTTCCCTCCGGTAGCGATGATCTTGCAATCGAGCTGTTGTAATTTGAGCAGCGCCTGGTAGTATTGTTTTCTCGCTTCTGAAGATGGATTGGCCAGATCGAAAATATCCCCGGAAATCAGCAAAAGATCGATTTTCTCTGAAATGATCAGTTTTTGCAACCAGTTTGTAAAAAGATCGAAATCTTTACTAAGCTCGTGTTTATGTAGTTTTTTACCAATATGCCAGTCGGCAGTATGCAGGATTTTCATAAAAATTATCGTAGCGATCTATAGTTTCAAAGTTACAATTTTGGAAATGGAAATCCCAGTATCCAATATATTAGGCATGAATATATTACACTGAATTAGTTTTTTATTAATTTAAAGGGCTAATTTAAAATATCAACTTTCCGTGGGAATTAATTAGAATCTATGAAACAAAAAATTTTAAATATCTGTTCTGCCCTATTTGGCTTATTCATGATTAACGCAGGCTTAAACAAATTTTTTAATTATATGCCGGTGCCTGAGGATATGGCTGAAGCAATTACCAAAGATTTCGCCGCATTAATGGAGATTTCCTGGTTAATGCCTTTGATCGCTATCGCCGAAATTATTGGAGGAATTCTCATCATTATACCAAAAACAAGGGCCTTAGGTGCCCTGGTCATCTTCCCGGTAATGGTGGGGATCTTATTGACCCATGTTTTGGTAGATCCAAATGGTTTAATTATAGTCTCGATTATTTGGGCAATTTTACTATGGATTTTGTTCGAGAATAGAGAAAAATACTCCCAACTTTTAACGAAATAATGAATTTTTGGGGATTTTAAGGTGGTGCCTCCCAGCCCCGAAGTCTCGGGGGAACCAGGGATTATTTTCTTTTACTTAGAATTTCTTTTAAAATTGAAGCAGCAATAATTTTTTCTATAAATTTTCTACTTTTCATCCGCTTGATGAAACTTTCTAAATATAGGGCTTCTTCTCTATTCTCGGTGTCAAATACGAGTTTTAGGGTCCAGTCTTGTGCTCCTTTTGTGTAGTTGTGTATAAAGTAAGGGGAATTGCGCTGATTTAATCGATGATTAGCATCCATAGTTTTCTCCTATATAATGCTTATCCAGTTTTTTAGAAAAAATGATATAGGCTGTGAACAGGACTAGAATTAAAAAACCCCAAACTAAATAGCCTGGGGTTTTAAGGTGGTGCCTCCAGGAATCGAACCAGGGACACAAGGATTTTCAGTCCTTTGCTCTACCAACTGAGCTAAGGCACCAATTGCTTTTGAAAGCGGTGGCAAATATAATTTCAATTTTAAAAACTCACAAAGGAAAACAGTAAAAATTGCTTTTGTATTTTTAGCCATCAAATAACTTTGAATGAATTTAGTTGTAGATATTGGCAACACCTTAGTAAAGACCGCTGTGTTTCAAAATAATAAGCTCCTGGAAAAACGAACTTTTTCGAAAGAAAAATTTTCTAAAGAGTTCGATATTATTCAGAAAAATTATCCATTAATCACAAAATGTATCATTTCTTCCGTTTCAAAAGACGATGAAAAGTTTCAAAATAAACTTAAAGCCAACTATAAAACTTTTTTTTTAGATGATCGGGTAAAGCTGCCATTTCAGAATGGCTATGCAACCCCAAACAGTCTTGGTAAAGATAGGATTGCAGTTGTGGCCGCAGCAGTAGATCAATATCCCGGAAAAAATGTACTTATAATAGATGCAGGAACTTGTATTACTTATGATCTTAAAACTTGTGAGGAAAAGTATCTTGGTGGCGCAATTTCTCCGGGAATCAATTTAAGATTTAAAAGCCTGCACAAGTTTACCGCGAATTTACCGTTAGTAACACCGAAGCCGGAGCCGGGAATCATAGGGAACTCTACTGAAACCAGCATATTATCCGGGGTTATTAACGGGATTAAAATGGAATTAAAATCCACAGCAGAATGGTATTTATCTGAATTTGAAGATTTAACAATTATTTTTACGGGTGGAGATCATCAAATTTTGTCTATGCCATTAAAAAATAGCATCTTTGCAAACTCAAATTTTTTGCTGGAAGGACTTAATTTCATTCTAGAATTTAACAAGACTCAATGATTAAACGATTTATAGTAATCGTAGCCTTATTTACTGCTTTTGTGGCAGAAGCTCAGGAAAATGTCTCATCTCCCTATTCATATTACGGGATTGGCTTAACCAATTTTAAAGGAACTGTAGAAAATCGCTCCATGGGCGGTCTTACCATTTTTTCTGATAGTATTCATGTAAACTTATTTAATCCGGCTTCTTACGCGAGGTTAAAATTGACGAATTATACCATTGGTGGAAGCCATGATCGCATCAGTTTAAAATCGGACTCTGCAAGTGATAATGCAAAGATCACATCCCTGGATTATTTAGCTTTAGGTGTCCCTATCAGCGATAAATTTGGTGTTGGGATTGGCCTTATTCCTTATACATCTGTGGGTTATAGGATTTTAGATATAGAAGAAGATAACGCCAGCAGGTTGAACGGAAGGGGAGGAATGAACAAGGTTTTCTTATCTGCCGGGTATGCAGTGACGAAAGAATTAGCCCTGGGAGTTGATGCCAATTATAATTTTGGGAATTTTCAGAATAGGAGAACCGTTTTAAGGGATAATATCCAATTTGGAACCCGTGATATAAATAGATCTGACATTCGCGGATTTAATTTTAACTTCGGGGCGAATTATCAGAAGATGATTTCCGAAGATTTACAGTTGCACATATCGGGTACTTATAGTCCGGCAATCGATCTAAAATCTGATAATTACAGGGAACTTTCCACAGTGCGGTTTACAGATGTGGGAGAACTGATTGTGGATACTGAAGTGGTAGATGTTGCCGATACCGACTTTACATTTCCAAGTCGCATTAGCTTTGGAACCGGGATTGGTAAGCCTTACAAATGGTTTATTGGGGCAGAATATAGTAACTTGGGCTCTTCTTCTTATGAAGATAGTTTTAGTTTTAGAAATGATGGGGGCGAATTTGAAGATGCTTCCAAATTTGCACTTGGAGGTTTTTATATTCCAAATTATAATTCTTTCACAAGTTACTTTGAGAGAGTTGTTTACAGGGCAGGTTTTAGATATGATGGCACCGGCCTCATCATCAATAACGAATCTATTAAGGAGTTTGGCATGTCTTTTGGATTAGGACTACCAGTTGGACAGTATTTCTCCAATGCAAACCTCGGAATCGAGCTTGGGCGTAGAGGTACCAAGGATTCAGGTTTAATTCAGGAGAACTTTTTAAGACTATCAATAGGATTGTCTTTTAATGACAAATGGTTCACTAAGAGAAAATTTAATTAACCACAATTATAACAAAGATGAAAACGAGATTACTAACATTATTTACACTTGCCGTGTTAGGTTCTGGAGTAACAAAGGCTCAATCTGGAGACTGCGTAACCACGGCTGCTCTTGCCTATGATGATGCAAAAGCTAAAAATTGGGAATCTGCTTACCCGGCATTACAAAAGGTAAGAAAAGATTGTCCTGATTACAGTTTAGCTACCTATCAATATCTAGAGCAGGCAATTGAAGCTCAACTTAAGACGGAAGAAGAGGGAGATAAGAAAGAATTAATTAACGAACTTATTGAAGTTTGGGAACAACGACTTGAATTGTATCCTGCCAAAACCAAAATAGGTAAAGTATACTCTGATATCGCGCAATTAAAGTATGACAATGGTTTGGGTTCTAAAGAAGAACTTTATAAGGCATATGACAAAGCATACCAGGAAGACAAGGATAACTTCACAAGTCCAAAAGGTTTATATGCTTATTTTGATCTTGTGGTAGATATGCATGATGAGGGGGACAGAGATCTTGAAGAGGTTTTTAACCAGTATGATGTGGTGATGGAGAAGATTGAAGAGGAAGAAAACAAAGCTGCGGAAAGACTTGCTCCACTTATGGAAAAGCAGGAAAACAATGAAGAATTAACCGCTAAGGAAAAGACTTCTATCCGAAATGCTGAAATTAACCTTGAGAACTACGCCATGGTTAAAAATGCATTGAATGGTAAACTTGGACAGAGAGCAGACTGTGATAACTTAATCCCACTTTACAATAAGGATTTTGAATCTAAAAAGACTGATGTAAACTGGTTGAAAAATGCCAACGCGAGACTTTCAAATAAAGATTGTACGGAAGATCCTTTATTCGTTCAGGTTTCTGAAGCACTTTACAAATTGGAACCATCAGCTAAAGCAGCCTTTTCTTTAGGTCAGACTGCTGAAGCCAGTGGTAACGGAGCAAAAGCACTGAAGTATTATAATGAAGCTGCGGAATTGGAAACCAACAAATCTGATAAGGCAAGAATTTATTACAGAATTGCGGGTAACTATAAAGATAAAGGTCAGTTTGGTCAGGCTAGAAGTTTTTACAACAAAGCTTTGGAAGCTAAACCATCATTAGGGAGTGCCTATCTTCAAATTGCAAATATGTATGCGAAGAGCGCAAACAGTTGTGGTACAGATACTTTTTCAAAAAGAGCTGTATACTGGTTAGCTGCAGATTATGCTTCAAGAGCTGCAAGGGTAGATCCGTCTATCTCATCTAATGCAAATCAGGCTGCTGCATCTTACAAAGGTTTAGCACCTCAGAAGTCTGATATTTTCCAGTCTTCCTATAAGCCTGGACAATCAATTTCTCTTGGATGTTGGATTGGGCAGTCAGTAAAAGTGCCTAACCTATAAGATGAAAATCACATATAGTAATATAATTTACAGCATTGTCACGCTCTTAGGCGTGACAATGTTTTTTTCATGCGAGGGCAACCTGCAAAAAGTTAGGGCTTTTGATCTGGAAGGGGATGCGCCCCAGGCCATTGCAGAAGGCATTAACCTGAAATTTACAGATTCCGGCAGGCTGGTAGCCAACTTAATAAGTCCAAAAATGTACGATTTTACCAATAAAACTTTTCCTTATAGGGAATTTCCGGAAGGACTTCAGGTAGAATTTTTTGATGAAGACAATAAAAAAAATACGGTAAATGCCGATTATGGTATTGTATACGAAGATTCCAAACTGGTAGATCTCCAGGGAAATGTCGTAATTGTAACGGCAGATAGCACAAGGTTACAGGCAGAACAGCTATATTGGGATCAGGAATCCAGCTGGGTGTTTACAGACCATGCAAATACCATAAAATTTCCAGATGGTTCTTATACCGATGGACAGGGTTTTGATGCCAGTCAAAATTTTGATAAATTCAGTTCCAGAACCAATGATGGAATTCGCATGTTTGAGGATACTAAAACGCAAACCGACACAATCAATGAGTAAGTTTTTTAAATATTTTGAATTCGCCTACATTGCTTTTGCAGTATTTTTCGCCTATGAAGCAATACGAATCTGGAATACTGAAAGAAATCGTGCCTATATATTCCTATTTTTTGTAGTTGTTGCCGTATTTATGTTTTTCTTTAAACGGCGATTTAGGCGTAGATTTGAAGATCGCAATAAAAAATCCTAAATGGAGATTGAAATAATAATTATTCTTATTTCGCTTTTACTTTCAGCCTTTTTCTCCGGGATGGAAATTGCCTACGTCTCCTCAAACAAAATTTATATCGAGATTGAAAAACGGCAGGATGATTTCCTGGCTAAAGTTTTAAGAAATCTCACCAAGAAACCTTCAAAATTTATCGCCACCATGTTGGTGGGAAATAATATTGCCCTGGTGGTGTATGGATTTTATATGGGTGATCTTTTGATGGCCTGGTTATCAAATATTGACAATCAAAGCCAGATCATTCAGTACATTATTACAGATCTAAGTTTACTCACTCAAACCGTAATTTCTACCTTAATCATACTTTTAACGGCAGAATTTCTTCCGAAGGTGTTTTTCCAGATCTATGCCAATTCCATGTTGAAGATCTTTGCGGTTCCTGCTTATATTTTCTACGGAATTTTCAGCTTTATCTCTTCATTTGTTATTTGGATTTCAGATTTAATTCTGAAAAGATTCTTCAAAACCGACGGGGATGAAGTGCAATTAGCTTTCAGTAAAGTGGAATTGGGAAATTTCATCAGCGAACAAATGGAAACCTTTGAAGAGAATGAAGAAGTAGATAGTGAGATACAAATCTTTCAGAATGCGCTTCAGTTTTCAGATATAAAAGCCAGGGAAGTCATGATCCCAAGAACCGAAATTATTGCGGTAGACCAGAGCCAGGCGCCAAAAGATCTCGTGGAAACTTTCACGCAAACCGGGCTATCCAAGATCCTGGTATATAATGAAACCATCGATGATATTATAGGCTATGTACATTCTTTTGAATTGTTTAAAAGGCCAAAATCCATAAAATCGATCTTGCTTCCGGTAATTTTCGTTCCCGAAACCATGTGGATCAAGGATGTTTTGAATATTTTGATTAAAAAAAGGAAAAGTATCGCGGTAGTCATCGATGAATATGGCGGCACCAGCGGGATGATGACCATAGAAGATATTGTGGAAGAATTATTTGGGGAAATTGAAGATGAACATGATTCCGCGGTTTTGATTGAAGAAAAACTAGATGAAAAATTCTTTAAATTTTCCGCAAGGCTGGAAGTAGATTACCTAAATGAAAATTATAAACTGGATATTCCTGAAGGAGAGAACTATGAAACATTAAGCGGATTTATCGTAAATCATACTGAGGAAATTCCGCAGCAGGGCGATGTAATTCGCATTGAAGATTTTGAAATAAAAATCCTGGAAACTTCCAATACCAAAATCGAATTGGTAGAGCTAAAAATCGATCCTGATGATTAGAAGCTTAAAGTTAAGAATTTGCTAATTTTAAATCTATATTAATTACCATTGTTTTTGCGTCTGCATTTCCCATTTACCTCACCTCTCCTTGGGGAGAGGTCGGAACTGCTTTTTCACAGTTCCGGGTGAGGGGAAAATAAAAAATTTCGATTTTTGGCCCAGAGATAAAAATAAAACCAGCGAAACACCCTCTAGTGCTTGTCTCGGGGCTAGTTGGTCATAAGAATTTTTTTATTTTTATTATTAGCCTAAAAACCTTATTTTCGCCCCCTATATTTTGACAAATTTAATTTGAAATGGCAGTATTAAATAAAATCAGACAAAGGTCTGTTTTCCTGATTATTATCATTGCGTTAGCATTATTCTCTTTTGTATTGGCCGATGTGATTAGAAGTGGGGGGTTTAGTTCCCAATCTTCCCAAAATACCATTGCTACGGTAAATGGTAATGAAATTGGCCGAGAAGAGTTCGCCAGGGATGTCGAGAACTTCGAAAGAAATATGGGTAACCAAATGAGTACCACGCAGGCGGTGAACCGTATTTGGGATCAAAAACTTCGTGAAGTAATCCTTGATGAAGAAATTGAAGACCTGGGGATAAGAGCAGGAGAAGATCAAATAACCCAACTTGTAAGAACTCAAATGGCAGGAAATCCAAGCTTTATGAATGAAGCGGGTATGTTTGACGAGAACAGGCTAAGGGAATATGTTGCCAATTTAAAAGAATCGTCTCCACAGGCGTATGAACAGTGGCAGTCTTTCACTCAAAGTCTGGCGAAAACAGCAAAGATCAATTCTTATTATAATATGGTAGGTGTTGGCGTAGGAGCTACTCTTACTGAAGGTGAACAGGCTTATAAAATGGCCAATGACAATGTGAACCTAAGATTTGTACAAATTCCTTATACTTCTATAGATGATGCTGAAGTAAAAGTTTCCAAGTCGGAAATCAAAGAATATTTGGAGGCACATCCTTCAAAATTTGAAAGAGAAGCTTCCAGAAGTTTAAGATATGTTGTTTTTGATGAAACCGCTTCAGAAGATGATAAGACCGAAGCGAAAGAAATGCTTTCAGGACAAAAAAGTTCAAGAGTGGAGTATAATGCGGCTATTGGAGGAAATGATACTATTCCAGGTTTTGATCAAACAGATGATTACGAAGAATTTGTAAATAACAATTCCGATCTTCCATTTCGTGGGCAATACCTTTTTGAAGAAAATCTAAACGGGGAATATGCCGATACGATTTTTAAACTGAATAAAGGCGAAACTTTTGGGCCTTATGAAGAAAACGGTTACTGGAAACTAAGTAAGGTAATCGAAGTAAAGAATATTGCCGATTCAGTAAAAGCCAGTCATATTTTACTTCCTTATGCCGGTTCAGAATTAAGTCAGGGAACCACCAGGACTAAAGAAGAAACCAAAGCATTGGCAGATAGCCTTGTGGGTGTAATTCGAAAAGATGCAAGCCAGTTTGCACCGATAGCTTCTGAATATTCCGTAGATACCGCCACCAAAGACCAGGGTGGGGATCTTGGTTATTTTGGACCGGGGATGATGATCCCGGAATTCGAAAATTATGTTTTTGAAAATCCAAAAGGCAGCGTTGGGGTTGTGGAGACAGATCTTGGTTACCACATAATTTCTATCGATGAACAGAGCGACGCTGCCAGAGCGGTAAGGGTTGCTACACTTGCACGTGAGATAGAAGCTTCAGAAACTACCATGAACAATTTGTTCAATGAGGTGACGAAATTTGAAATATCAGCTTCAGATGGTGACTTTAATGAAATTGCCAAAAAGGATGGTTATGAAGTTAAAACTGTTCGTGACGTAAAAGCTTTAGATGAAAATATTCCTGGTGCAGGAGCACAAAGAAGGGTTATTCAATGGGCTTTTGAAGACGGAGCGGAAGTTGGGGATGTAAAAAGATTTGACACAAACAACGGTTATATCGTGGCGCAAATTACGGCAACGAACCCAAAAGGATTAATGAGTGTTGAAGATGCTTCTGCTGAAGTTACTCCAATTCTTAGAAAAGAGAAAAAAGCTGAAATAATCAAGTCTAAGCTAAAAGGAAGCACTTTAGATGAGATTGCTAAAAATCAGAATACAAGTGTGCAAAATGCGGATGCTGTTAACTTGAATTCGCCAACATTGGCTGGAGCAGGAGCAGAGCCGGAAGTCGTTGGAGCTGTATTTTCGCTTAAAAAAGGTCAGGTTAGCAAGCCTATTGCTGGAAACAAGGGAGTTTATGTTGCGGAACTGGTAAGCAAATTTGAAGCTCCAAAAATGGAATCCTACAAAGCATTTGCGCAACAGGAAAGTATGGCCAGAAGAGCTCAGGCGACCACAAGGGTTTTCGAAGCCTTAAAGAATAAAGCTGATATTGAAGATAACAGGGCAAGATTCTATTAGAATTTTTTTTATTTATGGCATATCTGTTTAGAACCCTATAATTGGTTTTGTCACCTTGAGACCAGTGATAAAAAATTTATCTAGCGTAGAAAATTGACGTATTTTTTAGTATATCTAATAAGATGCTGAAACAAGTTCAGCATGACGGCAATTCTAAAATCCAGCGTCGTCACCCTGAACTGGTTTCAGGGTCTTTAATACGCAAATAAATTAAAATACGTCAATGGTAGCTCAGTAGAAAGTTCAAACAATACGTATTAACTTGATGCTTTTAGTTATGAATGCTTAATTAAAATGTGCTTTAAAAAATTAAGCATCCCTATTTTATAAAATCCCTATAACTGAAAATGGTAGAATAGCCTTTTTTTCTGAAGTAATCCATCTCATTTTCACTTCCCGTGACCAGAACGAAATCACCACCCCAGCCACCAAGACTTTTTACCAATCCCGAATAATCCGGGAATAACTTATTCTTCACCTTCGGAAGGTTTAAAGCAAGTGAGAGCAAGGTTTCGTGAGCCTCCAGAAGCAGTTTGAATTCTTCCAGATTTTCCGTTTGTATGATTTGTTCGGTAATTCCTGAAATTTTATCAACTAACTCATTTCTTTTTTCTGATTGCTGATTTCGGTAATGCTTTATGGATTCGCGGCTGTCCTGTTTCTGATTGAGATAAATAAAATATAGGTTATCCTTAAAAGGTGGGTCAAAACTAACTACAAAATCCCTTGGCCCATCTGCAGTTACCTGATAGGTGATTGGAAAATCACTATTGGCAGCAGCGAGGTCATAACCACTGCCTCCAAAGGTATTTTGTAATAATTCGTAAGCATCAATTTTCAGCCAGTTTGCCAGATTATTGATCAAAGTCGAAGAGCTTCCAAGTCCCCAATTTCTGTTGAAATCAAGCTGAGTCATTATATCATAACCCGGAAAATTTTGTGCAAACCCAGGTTTTTGTAAAAGTGCAGCATTAAGGGTTTGCACAAGTCTTTCTTCCAGTTTTTTATATTCCGCCGGAGAAGAATTTGAGGTTTCAAATTTATTATTTTTTATACTCAAACTGGTTTCAAACCAAATTCGTCCATTTTCGTCTTTGCTTTTCCAGTTTAAATTGCCGTCATTCTTCTTGCTAATTTGCATATTCTGACCCATTTTTGTAGGGAGGGTCAATGCCTTCGCGCCATCTAAAACAGCATATTCGCCGGTAAGTAAAATTTTTCCGTTACTTCGAAATTCTTTCATATTTCTCGGAGTTTTTCAATTGCTGAAACTACACTGCTGTGGGTTATGGGATGGGTTTTAAAATGTTCAATCATCTCAGTCTTTTCATTTTCCGTCGCCTCTAATTGATTTAGAATATTCATTAGGTGCATTTTCATATGTCCCTGCTGGATTCCGGTAGTGATTAACGAGCTAATGGCTCCGTAATTTTGGGCAAGTCCGGCAACAGCAGTAATTTCCATTAAATCCCGCGCTGAGGGATCCTGAAGCATTTTCAAGGCAAGCTTCACCAATGGATGGATATTAGTGAGTCCGCCAATGGTCCCTAAAGCCAGGGGGATTTCTATCCAGAATTTAAAAATTTCATTTTCCAGGCTGGCGTGGGTTAAACTGGTATATTTTCCATCTTTAGAAGCATAAGCATGAACCCCCGCTTCCACGGCTCTAAAGTCATTGCCGGTAGCCAATACAATAGCATCAATGCCATTCATAATCCCTTTATTATGGGTAACCGCGCGGTAAGGTTCGATTTCAGCGATTTTTACCGCCTGTATAAATTTTTCAGCGAAATGTTTTCCATCCATTCCGTTTTGACCTAATTCTGAAACAGGACAGGAAATTTCAGCTTTCACCATACATTCCGGGACAAAATTGGAAAGGATACTCATGATAATTTCAATACTGCGATGTTCTTTTTGAAAATGGGAATAATTTTCAGCTTCAAATTTTAAAACTTCAGCAAACTTTTCAAGACAGGAATTAATAAAATTTGCACCCATGGAATCACAGGTTTCAAATTTGGCAAATAACTGGAAGTAATTATCCAGCTCCCCGGTCTTATCTGCTAATTGAAGGTCGAGCAACCCACCTCCCCTTTTCTCCATGTTCGCGGTAATGGGCTTAATAGATAAAAGCAACGTAGGTTTAATCTCTTTAAAAAAAACGCGAAGCTCTTCCGGTTCACCTTTAAATAAAAAATGTACCTGTCCAACTTTCGTGGTATTTATCACTTCAGCTTTAAATCCTCCGCGTTGGCTCCAGAATTTAGCGGCTTTACTTGCGGCCGCAACAACAGAGCTTTCTTCAACCGCCATAGGTAAGGCATAAATTTCACCGTTAATTAAGAAATTTGGAGCGACCCCAAAAGGAAGATAAAAATTGGAAATGGTATTTTCTATGAATTCGTCATGGAGGCTTTGCAGCTTTTCATTTGAATTCCAATATTGTTTTAGGGTTTTGACTGCATTCTGGTCGTTTTCGAGATATTCTTTTGCAATCCATTGAATTTTCTCTTCTTTGGAGAATTTTGAGAATCCGCTTACGGTTTTGGGCATGGGTCTAAAATTTCGGTTATCAAAGATACAATTCAAAGTATTACTTTTTGAAAAGGCCGTTTGTAGAAAATGCCAACTTTTTAACAGATTATTGGTTTTTTGCCGGTTTGAATGCCATTTTCTGGTCAAAATTTAGTAAACTTGGCACACTTATAATTATATCCTATAATATGCATTTTAATAAAATACTTCTGGTATTTTTCTTAGCATTTTCTACTCTATTATTTGCCCAAAAAAAAGAAGTGAGCCTCGAAGATATTTGGGGGGGTGAATTCCGTCAGGAAAGACTTCAATCCCTACAATCTTTAAATAATGGCCAGGAATATGTTGTTTTAGAAAGAGACCATAATACAGGTGAAACTTCTATCGAGGTTTATAACTATAAAACTGGCAAAAAATCCAGAACCTTTTTATCTACATTTAATCTTGATAGCCTGAATAGTTTTCAATCTTTTCAGTTTAGTGAGGATGAAGGAAAAATATTATTATCTACAGAAGTTGAACCCATCTTCCGAAGATCCACCCGGGACATGGTTTACGTCTACGACTTTCAAACCAAAAAGCTGGGGAAATTAACCGATCGTAAGGTGCAGGAAGCTTCATTTTCGCCAGATGCTTCTAAAGTAGCCTACGTTTTTGAAAATAATATCTATATCAAAGATCTTGCAACCGGCGAGGAAAGCCAGGTTACTACAGATGGAGAGATCAATAGTATCATTAATGGTGTGACCGATTGGGTTTATGAAGAAGAATTTGGTTTTGTAAAAGGATTTGCCTGGAACAAAACGGGTGAGAAGATCGCTTATCTGAAATTTGATGAATCTAAAGTTCCTGAATTCTCTATGGATCTTTTTGGTAAAGATTTGTACCCCACACAAAGCGTTTTTAAATATCCTAAAGCCGGCGAAGCAAATTCAGCGGTAGGACTTTATATGTATGATGTGGCTTCTGCTTCTTCTGAAGAAATTAAACTGGGAGATTACGAAGATTTTTATATTCCGCGTATAAAATGGACTCAGGAACCTATGATTTTAAGTGTTCAGGTTTTAAATCGCCATCAAAATAAGCTGAATCTAATTTTTGTGGATGCAAAGGACAATTCTTCAAAAGTTGTGATGACAGAAACTGATGAAGCCTATGTTGATATTACGGATAATCTTACATTCCTGGAAGATAATTCCTTTATCTGGACCAGTGAAAAGGATGGATACAACCATATATATCATTATTCCAAAGATGGAAAATTACTAGATCAAATCACTTCTGGAAATTGGGAAGTCACCAATTATTACGGTTTTGACAGGAAGTCCAAAAAGATCTATTTTCAAAGCACCGAAAACGGAAGCGTGAATCGTGATGTATATTCCATCTCTCCAAATGGAAAAAATAAGAAGCGCTTAACTTCTGGAACTGGAATGAACGCTGCGGACTTTAGTGCAGATTATTCCTATTTCATCAATTCTTTTACAAATACAACAACTCCTGCGGTTTATACCCTGAACAATGCAAAAGATGGAAAGGTGGAACGGGAAATTTTGAACAACAAAGTGCTTTTGGAAACTGAAGCCGCTTTTCAATTTTCACCCAAAGAACTTTCAACGATTGCCGTGAATGGGAATGATCTTAATATGTGGATGATCAAACCTTCAGATTTTGATGCATCTAAAGCTTATCCCCTGCTCATGTTCCAATATTCCGGCCCGGGCTCACAGTCGGTTTCCAATAGTTACTTCGGAACAAATGATTACTGGTATCAATTACTGGCCAATGAAGGCTATATCATCGCATGTGTGGATGGCCGTGGCACCGGTTTTAAAGGTGCGGAATTTAAAAAAGTGACCTACCAGGATCTGGGGAATCTGGAAGTGCAGGATCAAATTAGTGCTGCCAAAGAATTAGGAAAAAGGGATTATATCGATGCAGAGAGAATAGGAATTTGGGGCTGGAGCTATGGTGGTTTTATGTCTTCCAATGCGATTTTAAAAGGGAACGATGTGTTTTCCATGGCGATTGCCGTTGCTCCGGTAATCAGCTGGCGTTTCTACGACACGATTTATACCGAAAGATATTTGAGAACTCCGCAGGAAAATGCTGCCGGTTATGATGAAAACTCACCGATTAACCATGTGGAGAAATTAAAAGGTGATTATTTATTGATCCACGGTGGGGGAGATGATAACGTACATGTTCAAAATTCTATGAGAATGGTCGAAGCTTTGGTGCAGGCCAATAAGCAATTTGACTGGGCGATCTATCCAGACAGGAATCATGGAATTTATGGCGGCAACACCAGGCTCCATTTGTACAATTTGATGACCGATTTTATACTTGAAAAACTTTAATTAAAAAACTACACATTTATGGAATTTAAATTCGGAGGTTCAGAATATAATCAAAAGACGGTCCTGGGGCATCCATCAGGTTTATTCGTTCTCTTTTTTACTGAAATGTGGGAGCGTTTTTCCTATTATGGGATGCGTGCGCTCCTGGTACTTTTCCTTACCGCTTCGATCATGGAAAATGGTTGGGAATGGGCAAGACAGGATGCTGCCGTACTTTACGGCTGGTATATTGGCCTTGTTTATATTACCCCGATAATTGGAGGTTTTATCGCAGACAAACTTTTAGGTTACCGTAATGCCGTTGTTTTGGGAGCATTAATTATGACTTTAGGCCACGCCTCCATGGCTCTGGAAGGTTTTACTGAAAATTTCTTCTACCTTGGTTTGGTACTTCTAATTCTCGGAAATGGTTTATTTAAGCCGAATATTTCTTCCATGGTTGGGCAGTTGTACAAAACTGATGATAAAGAAAAGGATGCCGGTTATACCATTTTCTATATGGGAATTAATGCCGGAGCTTTCCTCGGAATTTTATTATGCGGATATATTGGTGAAAAAGTGGGATGGCATTATGGCTTTGGCCTTGCCGGGGTTTTTATGTTCTTTGGAATGCTCCAGTTTTATTTCGCCCAGAAAATCTTCGGAAAAATAGGTTTAAAGCCAAAAGCGAAAGATGATTATGTAGATGATCGCACCATAAAAGGTGAGGTTGAAGATGCTTCAGGAAAAGTAATTATTGATGATGAAGAGGAAGATGATATTAAACCCGAAATCCCTGGAAACGTAAAAGCAGACCGGATCCTGGTGATCTCAATATTTGCCTTTTTTACCATCTTCTTTTGGTGGGCTTTCGAGCAGGCCGGTGGTTCTATGACCATTTTCGCTGCAGATTATACCGATAGGGATCTCGTTGGGGACGGCGCACTTACCTTTAAAATTATAAATACCATTATTACCATTGTTCCTTTAATGGTGATCACATGGGTATTGTTTATGCTTTTTAGGCAAATCTTCGGAAGATATGCCAAGTCAAATATTTTTCTCGGAATCAGTTTTGCCATTATCTGGACAATTGTGATTTGGATGCTTTATAGGGAATTTAGTGCAGATACAGCTGAAGTTCCGGCGTCATGGTTTTCCGTATTAAACTCTTTATTTATTATCCTTTTTGCTCCGGTTTTTTCAAAAATATGGGAAAGCAGGTTCAATCCTTCGGGGCCTATGAAATTTGGAATTGGTTTGATTCTCGTAGGTGTTGGTTTTGCCGCACTTTCGTATGGTGCCATGGCAATCCCAGATGGAGCTGAAACCGCCGCTGTTAGTATGGTTTGGTTAATTTTAGCTTATCTATTCCATACGCTGGGGGAACTTTGTGTTTCTCCCGTGGGACTTAGTTATGTTAGTAAACTTTCCCCACCCAAATTGGTAGGGCTTATGTTCGGGATCTGGTTCCTGGCGAACTTTATAGCCGGTGTAGTTGGAGGTTATACCGGTGGGGCGATTGATAGTATTTCAGAAGAATACGGACTTTCAGTATTTTTCCTGATCTTCACCATTATTCCTGCTTTTATGGGACTGGTTATGATCATGATCAACAAGTTTATGATCAAGAAAATGCATGGTATCAAATAATCCTTTATTAAAAAGTAAAAAACGTTCCTAAATTTAGGAACGTTTTTTGTTTACCCTAGATTAATTAAATTTGTGATATGAAAAATATTTTATCTTGTCTTTTATTGATTTTTTTTACGGGTGTAATCACTGCGCAGGAAATTAAATGGATGAGTATGAATGAAGCGTTGGATGCTCAAAAGGAAAAGCCGAAAAAGATCTTTGTAGATGCCTATACCGTTTGGTGTGGCCCTTGTAAAATGCTGGATAAAAACACTTTTGGTAATGAGGATGTAATAGAATATGTAAATAAACATTTCTATGCGGTAAAGTTTAATGCTGAAGGTGATGAAAAAATAAATTACGAGGGAAAGGAATTTACGAATAGAAATTACAAACCAGAGGCTACAGGAAGAAATGGGGTACACGATTTTGCCTTGGCCATGGGTGTAAATGCTTATCCCACTATGGTGTTTTTTGACGAAAAAGGAAAATACTTATCTCCGCTAAAAGGCTATTTAACCCCAAAACAATTAGAAATTTTTCTGAAAATCTTTGCTACAGATGATTATAAGGAAGTAAAGACAGATGAAGAATGGAAGTTATACCAGGAACAGTTTGAAAGTACTTTTTCAGGTTAGGAATTAATCTTTTGAAATAACAAATACTCCCTTTTCATATGTTGAATGAAAAGGGATTTCTTTTTTCTGGCTGGTTGCTTTCCAGCGATCTATATAGGTTTTGTAATTACTTCCATCGGCAACGATGAATTTTGGCTTCAGATCTTGGATAAGCCTTTCCAGGTTGAGTTTGGGTGAATGTGATAAGATGAGAATATCAGGAGTAATCTCCTGGGGATATTCGGGAATACTATCTATCCGAAATAAGATGTTACTGCCAAATTCCTGTATGGCTTCAAAATCCTTATAAAAAATATTCTGTATGTTTTTTTCTCGAGCATAATCCCGATAAACCGAACTCTCGCCATTTTTATATAAATAAAAATCCTTTCCCAATTTTTTACCAATAATAGATTGCATGCCACTATGAAAAATGACTATTTCATCATTGCGGTTAGAAAAAGCTTCATAAAGCATATTCAACTGGAAGATGATAACCAATCCCAGTAGTATTCTTAATTTTTTAGGGCTGAATTTTCGCCATAAGCTTACCACAAACATCAAGAATAGATAGAACAGAAGCATCGTCACCACACTAAAGCTGATATTTTCAAAAAGAAAAGCTTTCTGATGGGCAATAAGGTTCACGAAATGGTTTAAAAGCTCGAGAATATTTCCGTAGAAATCGATGAGCAATGAGAAGTCAATTCCGAAGCTTATTAAGATAATAATGAGAAGTCCCAGGCCAAGAATGAGTCCGAGAAAAGGAAGTATGATAATATTGCTGAATAAGAACAGCCCGGGAAACTGGTGAAAATAGAACAAACTTAAAGGTAGCACGGCCAGTTGGGCAGCAATACTTACTGAAATGAGTTTCCATAAATAATCTAAAACCTTGAACCTGGGCCGGAACAAAGAATATAAAAGAGGTTGCAGGACAATGATCCCAATCACCGCGAGATAACTTAACTGAAAACCTACCTGAAAAATAAAATATGGGTCGATAATTAAAAGAAAGAACAGGGAAAGAAAAACGCTATTCAAGGCGCTGGTTTTTCTATTGAGTTGCAGGCCTACGGCAAGAAAGGAAAACATGCACACAGCCCGAACCACCGAGGGGCTCAATCCGGTAAAAATCGCAAAAGTCCATAATAGGACTATAAGGATAATAGATTTGTACACCTTCCCATATTTTAACTTTTCCATGGGCTTAAATAAAAAGTTGAGAAACAATAAAAGAATTCCTATATGCAGGCCCGAAATTGCCAAAATATGCACCGCTCCCGCAGCAGCATAATTTTTATATAGCGAATCACTAATCTCCCTTCGCTGGCCTAATATGAGTGCCTGAAATACGGCAGACTGATCTTTGGATAAACCGGTTTTGTTTAGTTTTTCGATGAGGCGGCTTCTAATTTTTCCCGCTGCTGTTTTAATGTCCTGGGATTTACTGCCGGTAACTTTAATTTCTGAAATAGAAAGATTTTGTTGTCGGATTATTTTAAGATTGGCCAGGTATTTTGAATAATCAAATTGATACGGATTGCGCGGTGGATTTACTTTTTCCGGTTTAAACGGAAAGAGGATCGATTCACCAATTTCAAACTTTTCAGGATGTAAACTATCAGCTTTGAGATTGATCAGGAGCTTGCCTTCCACATTTTTAAATTTTCTTTTTTGCGGATAAAGGCCTCTAACTTCTACAATATACCTGGAATTAAATGCGGTTGGTTTTAGCTCTTCCAATACCAAAGCTTCCGCAATAAAATCTTCTGAAATATCTTCAAATTTAGAATAGTGGGTTGAGTTGTTTCCTGGATCTGTTATGGCTGAAATAAGGCTTCCGCAGGAAAAAATCAGCATAAAAACAGAAATTCCAAAAAGTAAATCGGGAAAGAGTAGTCTCCTTGCTCGCAGGAAAAGCAGGATAAAAATGATTAAGCTTATTCCGAAGAAAATGGAAATAAATAAAAAGCCCGGTGCTGCTGTAAAATAGAAAAGTATGCCTAAAATCAGGCTGATGGATAACTTTAGAAAAACGGAAGAAAACCTTTTCAATTTAGAATTTAAACTGAAAAAGGTAAGAAATTAATTAAATCACCCGGCGTGCCATGACAAAATTATTATACCAGTAACTTTCTGAAAGCGAAGAAATAATAACTCCGCTGGAGGTCGAAGAATGTATGAACTGGATACCATTTTTATTCACATCCACAACAAGTCCCACGTGATTAATGACCTTTCGGTTTTTGTTAGTTTCAAAAAAAAGAAGATCCCCAATTGTTACTTCTTTTAAATACAACCTGGTGCCCCGGTACGACATGTCCCGCGATGTTCTGGGCAATTTTACGCCTTCCTCGAGAAAGGAAACAAAGATGAGCCCCGAGCAATCCATCCCTTTTTTATCGGTTCCGCCAAACTTATATTTTACCCCTTCGAATTTCTTGGCTGTTTTTACAATGTTGGTGGCAACTTTGCTTTCAGGAGCTGCATTTGGGGTGAAATTATAATCTTCGGAAGTTTTTTCAAACCTGTTTTGTGCCTTTTTCGTAGTGACCACTCTATTCCTGCTCGCGCCGCATGAGGATAGCAGGATGATACTGAATACCAGTACTAAAGATTTTAAAGCGATGTGGAATTGGGGAAATCTAATCACGATATTTTTTCTACAATTAACTGCGCGGTCTTTTTACTGGCACCGTTGCCTCCAAGTTTTTGTTCCAGCAAAAAGTAATCATTAAAAATCTTTTTACGAACATCTGGCTTAAGAATTTTTTCTAATTCAATTTTAAGGTTTTTCGCATTGAATTCATTCTGAATCAATTCTTTCACCACTTCCCGATCCATGATCAGGTTTACTAAACTAATAAAATCCAGACTTATGATCCTTCTGGCGATTTGATAAGAAAGAAAACTGCCTTTATAACACACCACTTCAGGAACTTTAAAAAGTGCTGTTTCCAGCGTTGCCGTTCCAGAGGTGACCAAAGCCGCGTAAGAAATACTCAAAAGATCATAAGTCTGGTCCATGATAATTCCCACTTCGGTTTTTTTCATAAAACCCTGATAAAATTCCAAATCCTGACTTGGAGCTCCGGCGATCACAAACTGATAATCGGGAAATTCGGGAATGATTTTTAACATTACCTCCAGCATTTTTTCAATTTCCTGTTTTCTGCTCCCCGGTAATAAGACAACTATAGGTTTATCGTTTAAATGATGGTCCTTTTTGAATTTTTTAATGTTCACCAATGGTCTGTTTGCTATCGCGTCTAACAAGGGGTGCCCTACAAAATGAACCGGGAAATTATGTTTTTTCTCATAAAAGTCTTTCTCAAAAGGAAGGATCACGTACATTTCATCTATGTCCCGCTTTATCTTTTTGATCCTGTTTTCTTTCCAGGCCCAGATTTGTGGAGAAATGTAATAATGTGTGGGGATTTTTCTTTCTTTAGCCCACTCCGCAATGCGCATATTAAATCCCGGGTAATCAATAAAGATGATCACATCGGGTTGCCATTTTTCAATATCTGCCTTGCAGGTTTTGATATTTCTGAAAATTGTGCGCAGGTTCATGATCACTTCGGCAAAACCCATAAAAGCGAGCTGGCGATAATGTTTTACCAGTTCTCCCCCTCGTTTTTTCATTAGATCACCACCCCAAAATCTAAATTGAGCGTTTTCATCTTCATGTTTTAAAGCCTTCATGAGATTTGATCCATGCAAATCTCCTGATGCTTCCCCGGCGATGATATAATATTTCATTTAAATAAATTTGTAAATCGCAACTGCGATGGCAATGCAAATGGTAGCCAGGAGAACGCCCCTGGCGTGATCGTTCTGTTTCTTTTTCAAAAAAATAAAAAATGGAGCGAAAATTAAAATGCCTCCAAGAGCAATAATCTTTCCCAAATAACCATTAGCCTGGGCATTGTTGAGCGTTTCATCAATTCCATATTCTGAAAACAAAAGGATATAAAGCACGACTCCTGCAATATTGGCAGCAATGGCGGTGACAAATCCTGTGATAAAATTCTGCTTATTCATTGAGTTTCCATTCATTCAAATCTTTTATGGCATAATGTGCGGTAAGATCGAACATTACGGGTACTACCGAAACATAGCCTTTTTCCAAAGCTTTTTCATCGGTATCATCTCCCTCATCCTTATTCACAAACTTCCCTGAAAGCCAGTAATAGTCACGTCCCTGGGGATTCGTTCTTTTATCAAATTCTTCTTCCCAATGAGCATTCGCCTGCCTGCATACTTTAATCCCCTTAATCTCATTTTCTTTCAATTTAGGGAAGTTCACATTTAAAACCACCCCTTTTGGAAGGCCATTTTTTAAAACATTCCTGGTGATTGTTTTGATAAATTTCCGGGTAGGTTCAAAATCGGCATTCAGGGAATAGTCCAGAAGCGAGAAGCCAATAGCCGGAATTCCTTCAATGCCTGCTTCAACCGCGGCACTCATCGTGCCGCTATAGATCACATTAATGGAAGAATTGGAACCATGGTTGATACCGCTTACACAAAGGTCTGGTTTTCGGTGTAAAATTTCCTGAGTTGCAATTTTTACGCAATCTGCAGGTGTCCCGGAGCAGCTATATTCTTTATGCTTAAAATTTTCTTTTATAGTCACTTCTTCGCAAAAAAGAGTGTCGCTAATGGTGATCGCATGGCCCATTCCACTTTGTGGGCTATCTGGTGCGACCACAATTACATCACCTAACTCTTTCATCACTTCTACCAACGTTCTAATTCCCGGTGCAGTGATCCCATCATCATTCGTGACTAAAATTAACGGTTTTTCACTTTTCATGTGCTATTTTTTACGCTGGCTAAAATAAGAATTTAATAAGGAAAGCTTATATTAGTGGATTCACAAATTGAAGTAATAAAAACGTATGGTTGGCATAGTTTTTACTATAATTTGTTAGAACTCCATGAAGAAATTAAAAAGAATTATGAAAAGGAATATCAAATTAATAGCGGTACTACTTTTAATGGCCGCAGCATCCTGCAGTTTCACCACAAAGTCTGAGAATGATCCCAATAAGGATAAGTTGTTAATCGACCTGATTACCTATGTTCTTAATCAGGGTCATTATGATGCAAAGGATATAAACGATCAGTTTTCTGCCAATGTCTACGAAGATTATCTTGATAATATCGATGCTTCCAAGCGTTTTCTTTATGCCAGTGATGTTGAAAAACTGAATCAATATAAAAATCAGCTGGATGATGAGATAAAAGCAAAAAATATTGATTTTTTCAATTTGTCCTATGAAATGCTGAATAAAAGAATGATAGAAGCCAAAGGCTACTATTCAGAAATTTTAGCGGAGCCTTTTGATTTTACAATTGACGAAGAAATAAATGCTGACTATGAGCATTTAAATTATGTTACTTCCAAGGAGGAAATGAAGAAAAGATGGGAAGATCAGTTAAAATTCAGCACCCTTATCACTTACTATGATCTTAAGGAAGACGAAAAAGCAAAAAAAGAAGATGATGCTGCTTATGAAATGAAAGCTGATGCCGAATTGGAAAAGCAGGCCAGAAAAAGCACCATGGAGAGTTTTGATAGATTTTACGGAATGATCGATGATCTTAACCGAGATGACTATTTTACGCTTTATATCAACTCCATAGTAGAAGAATATGATCCTCATTCTTACTATTTCGCACCCCAACAAAAGGATGCGTTCGATATTCGTATGTCGGGTAAATTAGAAGGTATTGGAGCGAGACTGGTAAAAGATAAAGACAATATTACAATTAATGAAGTGCTCTCAGGAGGACCGGCCTGGAGAAGTGAACAATTGGAAGAAGGTGATGTAATCCTAAAAGTCCAACAGGAAGACGAGGAAGAAGCGGTGAGTATTGTGGGGATGAGACTAGGTGATGCCGTGGAATTGATCAAAGGCCCCAAAGATTCTAAGGTGATTCTTACGGTGCGTAAAAAACTTCGTGGAAATATTGAAGAAATTACCCTGGTTCGTGATATTATTGAACTGGAAGAAACTTATGCCAAAACTTCGATGGTTGAAAAGGACGGGCAAAAATTTGGAGTGATTAACCTTCCCGCTTTCTATTTTGATACGGAGGATTATGAAAGTAAAAATGCTGCAACAGATATTGAGAATGATATTAAGGAATTAAAGAAAAGCGGTATGGAAGGCCTTGTTTTGGACCTAAGGAATAATGGAGGCGGAAGTTTACAAACCGTTGTAGATCTGGCCGGTCTTTTTATAAAAACAGGCCCAGTAGTGCAGGTGAAATCCAATGGGGTTGAACAGGAGGTTTTAAAAGATGATAATCCTGAAGTGGTATGGGATGGTCCGTTGGTAATTTTGGTGAATGAGCTTTCAGCTTCTGCTTCTGAAATTTTAGCCGCCGCCATGCAGGATTACAAAAGAGCGGTGATCATTGGTAGCGAGCAAACCTATGGAAAAGGAACTGTGCAAAATTTAGTAGATCTTAACCGGTGGTTAAGAAATAACGACCTTGGTGATATGGGAGCGCTTAAAATTACCCGTCAAAAATTCTATAGAGTGAATGGAGGTTCCGTGCAGTTGGAAGGAGTTAAAAGTGATATTGTGATGCCAGATAGATATGCTTATGTAGAAATAGGGGAGAAAGATCAGGACAACCCACTTCCATGGGACAAGATCGAATCTGCAAAATATGATTATTGGGAGAATTATAAAGCGAATGAGGAGGCGATAGCAAATAGTAAAAATAGATTGAGTAATAATGCGGAATTGCTAATTATAGATAAACAGGCAAAATGGATCAAAACGCAAAGCGATGAAAATACACATACTTTAAATTATGAAAAATATGTAGCTGAAGCAGAAAAGAACAAAAATATTGCTAAAGAATTTGAAGTTTTGAAAGACTATAATTCTAATCTTACTTTCAATTCACTTCCTTTTGAAGAAAAACTTTTCGTGACCGACACCACTCTTAAAGAAAAAAGGGATAGATGGCATGAAAACCTTAGTAAGGATTTATATGTTGAAGAAGCCTTGAATGTTTTATCAGATATTAAAACAAATTCAATGGCTGGAAGTAAACTTGCTGATGCTAAAAAAGCAGAAAGAATTAAAAATTAAGAAGGATATTTTTCAAAGCCCGAAGTTTCCTTCGGGCTTTTTTTATTTCAGAATATGAAGAGAAAATATATTTATCCGGCGATCATACTTGTTGTTGCTGCAATTTTCTTACTGGCTGAAAGATGTGCCTAAAAGGATAATCTTTCAGAATCAAGTTTTATGAAAATGAACAGTAGAATAGTAAATCCCCATAATCCTGAACCCCCGTAACTAAAGAAAGGAAGTGGAATTCCTACCGTGGGAAAAACACCAATTACCATCCCGATGTTTACCAGAAAGTGAATAAATAAAATCCCAATAACTGAATATCCATAAACACGGTTAAATTGTGAACGTTGTCTTTCCGCTAGAATAAGTAAACGTATTAAAAGAAATACAAAAAGCAGGATCACAGTTGCACTCCCTAAGAAACCCCATTCCTCACCTACAGTGCTAAAAATATAATCGGTATGTTGTTCTGGAACAAAATGACCTTTGGTTTGGGTTCCTTCGGTCCAGCCTTTACCAAACCATCCACCACTGCCTATGGCGATCTCGCTTTGGTTAGTGTTATATCCAATTCCTTTGCTATCAACTTCTTTTCCCAGGACAATATTAAAACGGTCCCTGTGTCTTTGTTCGAAAACATTTTCAAAAATATAGCTTACGGAAAAGCTCAAGCCTATTGCACACAAGGCAAAGATTGAAATTAAAGCCCTGCCTGGCCTCTTACTGCGCTTTTTAAAGAAGATAAACGAAGCGATCAGTAAAACCCCAAGAGCTACATAAATGGGCCCTAATACCAGGGTTAAAATGAATAAGGCAATGGTTGAAAATCCTGTAACCAGATAAAATCCGGATAATCCTTCCCTATAAAGAGGAAAAAAGAATGCCGCATAGACTAAAGCGCTTCCGGGATCTGGTTGGGGGATAATGATCAATGCCGGTAAAGCAATGATAATAAATGCCCTCACCTGATGGCTGAGTTTTCGAATATTGGTTTGAATATCACTTAAATATTTTGCCAGCGCAAGAGCAGTTGCAAATTTGGCAAATTCTGAAGGTTGGATCCCAAAACTTCCAAAAGAATACCAGGAAGTTGCCCCGGAAATGGTTTTTCCGAATACAAAAAGCCCTGCAAGTGAAAGGAGCGAAATCAAATAAATTATACTGGAAAACCGCTGGTAAAACTTGGAATCTACAGAAAGTACGATGATGATCAAAAAAAGGCTCAATCCTATAAAAAGTGCCTGTTTCCCATAAGGCTGGCTCAAATCAAAATAAGAACCAGTCCCACTTCCCAGTGATGCGGAATAAATATTTGCCCACCCAAAAAATACGAGTATAAGGTATATGCCAATGCTTAACCAGTCGAAGCCTGCATTTCCTTTACTCATTTAAATATTAATTTGGAAGGGTTCGCCACTTAATGGTTTTTCGTATTCCGGTTCGAGGCTATGGCTTGGGTCCAAAATCCATTTTTCAAGGTCTGTACGGGTGATAGTACCTTTTAAATATTTTTCGATCATTAAACTTGCAATTCTCCCTGCATATCTACTTCCCCAATATCCATTCTCCACAAAAACTGCGATAGCTATTTTTGGGTTGTCTACCGGTGCAAATGCCACGAAAATAGAATGGTCTGTCAACTGGGTCCTTTTTCCATCAATTTTAGCGAAGTTTTCAGCGGTTCCTGTTTTACCTGCAATCTCAATTCCTTCAACCTGTAGCGACCTTGCGGTACCATTAAGGTAAACCTGGTGCATGCCTTCCACCACAGGATCGTAATATTTCTCTTCTATAGAGGTAATATGTTTCGTCGTGAATTTTTCTTCAGCAATAGGATTATTATTGATTTCTTTCAGAATATGGGGTGTATAAAAATAACCGCGGTTACTAATGATGGCAACCATATTAGCTAGCTGGATTGGGGTCATTAATATTTCACCCTGGCCAATGGCATTTGAGAGTGTAGCCGTGGAATACCATTTATAGGTTGGGTAATCATAGATTTTATTGTAATATGCTGCGTCTGGAATTTTTCCAGATCTACCCGTGCTTAGATCTGATCCTAAATAATCTCCAAGGCCAAAACTTTTTAAATGCTTATTCCAGGCATCCATACCTTCCTGTGGGGTTGAATATTTTTCGATAATCCTACGATATACATTGGCGAAATAAGAATTGCAGGACTGGGCAATGCCAGGAATCATGGTTAACGGGCTGCTATGTGAGTGACAACCCAATTTACGCCCTCGCCCATAGGTATACCCATGATTGCAACTAAAAGCATCATCAGTATCCACAACACCTTCCTGAAGGCCAATTAAAGCATTCAAAGTTTTAAATGGAGATCCCGGAGGATATTCAGCTAACAGGCCACGATCATAGAGAGGTCGGGAAATTGTATCGTAATGTAATTTTGAATAATTTTTTGATCTCTTTCTTCCTACCAATTCCGCCGGATCAAAAGTGGGTGCCGTAATAAGGGCAAGGATCTCTCCGGTTGCCGGTTCTAAAGCTACAATTCCGCCCCGCTTATTTTGCATTAGCAAATTACCATATTCCTGAAGTTTGGAATCAATGGTTAATTTTATATCTTTTCCTTTTTCCGGAAGCGTGTCGTAAATCCCTTCTTTATATGGGCCAATATCCCTATTAAATCGATCTTTCTGAATATGTTTTACACCCTTGACCCCGCGAAGTAATTCCTCGTAATAACTTTCTACACCTGCACGGCCAATAAGGTCACCGGAAATATAATAAGGATTGTCATTTACTATTTTCGGATTTACTTCAGCAATATATCCCAATACATTGGCACTGTGATCTACCTGATAATCCCTCAACGATCTTTTCTGAATATAAAAGCCATCATATTTCCTCATTTTCTCCTGAAGGATGGCGTACTCACTTTTGGTTAATTGCGGAATAACCACCGAAGGCAGCATGGGAGAGTAAATTCTTGCCTTGTCCAGTTTGTTCTCAAGTTCTTCTCTGGAAAGTTTTAAGATTCCGCAGAATTCTGCAGTATCAAAAGGTTTTAAATTTCTTGGGATCACCATCACATCATAAGATGGCTGGTTAGAAACCATCAATTCTCCATTACGATCATAAATATACCCACGTTGAGGATAATCATACACCACCTTAATGGCATTATCCTGCGACCTGATTACAAGAGAAGTATCTATAACCTGTAAATAAAATAACCTGCCAATGAAAACAAAGCCTGTAGTTAGAATCGTGATATATAATAAAAATTTTCTCATCGGTATTTTCTACTGAATAATGATAGACTGAGGAACACTAAAACAATGGTAAAAATGCTGGAAAACAAAGTCTTCTTCAGAATTAGAATTATATGACTTAAGCTGAACATTTCCAAAGAAAAAAGGATAAAATGATGAATTACAACCATTAAAACCACATAACTGAATTTTGCCCCAAAAGGAGTTGCCGAAAGCCTGATATTTTGATGGTCATAACTTATACCGAAAGAAAAACGTAATAAATGAGGTCTAATAAAAGCTACCACCAAACAAGCTGCGGCATTAATCCCCCCGCTATCTTCAAATAAATCGATACTCATTCCCAATAAAAAAGAAAGAAAAAGGAACAGGCTTTGATTTCCGGTAAAAGGGAATAATAAAATGAACAGCACATACAAATACGGATTTATATAACCTGCAAAGTTGATATTATTCAAAATTAGCACCTGTAGAAATACAAGCAAAATAAAGCGGGCGATATTTACCATTAAACTATTGTTCATCTTCCCCCTCCTGCATTTCCTGAATTTCGTCTTTATTTAAATTTTCAATCACATAAACATACCCAATATTGGTCATATCGTTGAATAACTGAATATTGATCGTGTAATAACTTTGTGTATCATCCAGTTCAAAATTGAGGATGCTGCCAATAGGCATTCCCTTAGGGAATAGCAATGATCTTCCTCCGGTTATAATGGTATCTCCAAGATTTAACTGTGCCTGGCGTGGTACATCTATGAGCTGTACAATATTGGGATTATCCCCATCCCAGATCAGGCTTCCAAAATGTTCGCTTTTTTTTAATTGGGCATTAATTCTTGAACGACTATTCAGAATAGATATTACCCGGGAATAATTTTCATTTACCCTGTCTACGATCCCAATAATCCCTTTACTGGTGATAACTCCCTGTTCCTGAAAAACTCCGGAAGACTTTCCGCGATTGAGGGTAAGAAAATTATCGATCCTGGAAAAATTGTTATTGATCACCTGGGCGGTCCTATAGATATAATCACCGTCAAAGGCAGTGCTGTCTGTTTGTTTTGCGCCAACAACCGAATCATGCATGGAGGAGATCTGGTTGCGTAATTTCATATTTTCTTCGAGTAGTCTTTCATTGTAATCGTCTAAATGAAAATAAGAATTCATATCATTTGACCATGAATAAACACCGCCGGTTAGAAAATTAGCTGAACTAATGAATTTGCTTTTATGAAAGGCATGATTCTGAATAGTAAAGAAAATGGATACAGCAAAAAGGAATAGAAATAAGATCGAGTTCTTATTCTTGATAAGAAAGTTGAATATTTGCTGCATAGCTTAGCGAATTCCTACTTGATCAAAATACCTTTGTACCTGCTCAGGTTTTTCAAAGTAATACCAGTGCCACGTACTACGGCCCTCAAAGGATCTTCAGCAATATATACGGGAAGATCTGTCTTTTGCGATAAACGCTTATCCAAACCTCTAAGCATAGAACCACCACCGGCCAGGTAAATCCCGGTATTATAAATATCTGCGGCAAGTTCCGGGGGCGTCTGGGATAAGGTTTCCATAACGGCGTCTTCGATCCTGAGAATTGATTTATCCAGGGCTTTGGCGATCTCCCGATAGGAAATATTGACTTGTTTGGGTTTTCCGGTTAAAAGATCCCGACCCTGTACACTCATTTCATCTGGTGGCACTTCAAGATCTTCAGTCGCCGCACCTATCTGAATTTTAATTTTTTCCGCAGTACGTTCCCCAACATACAGGTTGTGCTGCGTCCTCATATAATACACGATATCGTTGGTAAAAACATCACCGGCGATCTTCACCGATTTGTCACAAACGATTCCTCCTAGCGCAATTACTGCAATTTCTGTAGTTCCTCCTCCTATATCCACGATCATGTTTCCTTTAGGTTGCATGATATCCACTCCAATACCAATAGCTGCCGCCATAGGTTCGTGGATAAGATAAACTTCTTTTCCATTTACCCTTTCCGCACTTTCTTTTACAGCGCGCATTTCCACTTCTGTAATTCCAGACGGGATACAAATCACCATACGCAGGGCGGGGGTAAATAATTTCTTTTTTAGTGCAGGGATTTCCTTTATGAACATAGTGAGCATTTTCTCACTGGCATCAAAATCGGCGATTACACCATCTTTTAAAGGTCTGATCGTTTTGATGTTTTCATGGGTTTTTCCCTGCATCATGGCGGCTTCCTTTCCTACGGCAGTAATTTTACCGGAAGTCCTGTCCCGGGCAACAATGGAAGGGCTGTCTACCACTACCTTGTCGTTATGAATTATTAAAGTGTTGGCGGTGCCTAAGTCGATTGCTATTTCTTCAATGAGAAAGTCAAAAAATCCCATAGTATGTTTTGATGTTGAGGTTTGGTAAATGTAATAAAATTAATGTTTAAAATGGCGTGTCCCTGTCATTACCATGGCTATATTATTAGCGTTGCAATAATTGATGCTCAACTCATCTTTTATTGAGCCCCCAGGCTGGATTACTGCTGATATTCCCTCATTCCCTGCAATTTCAACACAATCTGGAAACGGGAAAAAAGCGTCACTGGCCATGACCGCGCCGTTTAAATCAAATTTGAAGGATTTTGCTTTTTCTATACTTTGGCGTAAGGCATCAACTCTGGAAGTTTGTCCTGTCCCGCTCGCGTAAAGTTGTTTGTTTTTCGCTAAAACGATAGTATTTGATTTTGTGTGCTTGCAAATTTTAGAGGCAAATATCATGTCAGATAACTCACTATCTGTCGGTTTATTATTGGTCACCTGCTTTAAATCTTCCTCACGATCAGTCTTTGCATCTTTATCCTGCACCAAAACACCATTAAGGCAAGTCCTTACCTGGGTTGCAGCTAGATCCATCTCTTTTTGGATCAAAATGATCCTGTTTTTCTTGCCTTTTAAAAGTTGTACGGCTTCTTCTGAATAAGAAGGTGCAATCACCACTTCACAAAAAAGTTTGTGGATCTCTTCAGCAGTGGCCTTATCAATTTTCACATTACTAATAAGAACTCCGCCAAAGGCTGAAACGGGATCTCCCGCTAAAGCATCTACATATGCCTGATGAATAGAATCCCTTTGGGCAAGACCGCAGGCATTGTTATGTTTTAAAATAGCAAAAGTAGGTGCTTCTCCTTTGAATTCCTGCATCAGGTTTACGGCAGCATCAACATCCAACAAGTTGTTGTAAGATAATTCTTTCCCATGTAACTGGTCAAAAATTGCTTCAAAATCTCCATAAAAAGTCCCTTTTTGATGCGGATTTTCACCATATCTTAATTCCTTTCCGGAAAGTTCACTTTGTTTAAATGAAGCAATCGCACCATCCTGATTGAAATAATTGAAAATGGCCGAATCGTAATGTGATGAAACATTGAAGGCTTTTGCGGCGAATAATTTTCTATCGGCTAATGTGGAATTTCCATCTTTATTTTGCAGTAAATCTAGAAATTCTGAATAATCGTCTACCGAAGAAACACAGAGCACATCTTTGAAATTTTTTGCAGCAGCGCGAATAAGGGAAATCCCGCCTATATCTATTTTTTCAATTATATCCTCTTCTGAAGCACCCGAAGCCACGGTTTTTTCAAAGGGATATAGATCTACAATCACAATATCAAGCTGGGGGATTTCAAATTTTTCGATTTCCGCTACATCGCTTTCAACATCCTGCCGGTTTAAAATTCCACCAAAAACTTTAGGGTGCAAGGTTTTTACCCTTCCGCCTAAAATAGATGGATAAGAGGTGACATCTTCAACAGGAATTACATTAATGCCAAGATCCTTGATAAATTTTTCGGTTCCTCCGGTAGAATATAAAGTAACCCCAAGTTTATCCAGTTTTCGAACTATTGGTTCTAAACCATCCTTACTAAAAACAGAAATTAAAGCAGATTTCGCTTGTTTTAAATCACTCATTATGTTGTGTTTGTTAATGCTGCAAAAGTAACCAATAAAGGCAAAAATCATAAAGCTGCCCGGACTAATTATTAAGAAATTTTGTAACAAATTTTTAGGAGTTACGTCCTATCTTTAAATTTCAGCAGAACAGCTTAATTTATCCTATGCTAATCTATTTACGCGTATTAAAAGAGAGTTTTAATTTTGCCATTAGCGCTCTTACCAATAACAAGCTTCGTACTTTTCTTTCTTTACTGGGAGTAACGATTGGTATATTCTCTATTATAGCGGTTCTGGCTGCCGTAGATTCCCTTCAGAAAAACATTAAAGGTAGTTTAAGCTCTCTGGATAATAGCACAATTATCGTGATGCGCTTTAGCTTTGGTCCAACAGAGATTCCACGATGGAAAACGCAGCAATTTCCCGATGTTACTTATGATGAATACCAGTATATCAAGCGTAATCTTCCTGATGTTGAAGCAGTGAGTTTTGCTTTAGGAGTTCCACAGGGCACATTAAAGTACGGAGACATTACGAGTACCAGCGTAGATGTAGGAGCGGTAACCCATGAATATTACGACATTGAAGCCATGGAACTGGAGGAAGGCAGGTTTTTTAACGAAGCCGAATCTGTTAGCGGTAATCCTCTTCTCATTTTAGGAAGTGAAGTGGCCACCAATTTGTTTGGTGAAATAAGTCCAATAGGTAAAGAAGTTCGGATCTACGGAAGAAGGGCCACGGTGATTGGAGTACTAAAGAAGCAGGGACAGTCTTTATTTGGTTCCCGTGATGGCCAGGCTTTTGTCCCGGCTAATTTTGCCAGAAGGATTTATGGCACTACTAAAAATGTAGTTTTTCCGCAGATAGTGATCAAGCCTGAAGATGGAGTGGATAACGAAGAATTTATTGCCTTATTAGAACAACAATTACGAAGCCTTCGGGGGATAAAACCGGGGGATGTGAATACTTTTTTTGTAAATCAGTTACAGGGATTCGCAGATTTTATCGATAATATCACCGGGCAACTGAATATCATAGGTTTGGTTATCAGCGGATTTTCCCTATTAGTAGGTGGTTTTGGAATTGCGAATATTATGTTTGTGAGTGTGAAAGAACGAACCAACCTTATTGGGATCCAAAAATCACTTGGGGCCAAAAACAGGTTTATTCTTTCTCAATTCTTATTTGAAGCGGTGATCCTTTCAGTTATTGGGGGACTGGTGGGTTTACTTTTGGTTTATATTGTTTCGATTATAGCCTCGAATTTTACGGGGGATTTTGATTTTGTGCTTTCCGCCTGGAATATTTCCATTGGTTTAGCGGTTTCTGCAGTGATTGGATTGATCTCGGGAATCATCCCGGCAATTTCAGCATCTAAATTAGATCCTGTTGAAGCGATTAGGACGGGGTATTGATTAGTTCGGAGTTCGGAGTTTTACGGGTTAGTAGTCTGTAATCTATAGCCTGTAGTTCGTAAGGGGGTAATTTCGTTCAGGAATTCAAAATTCAAATTTTTTTTCACTTTTCACTAATTTCCGACAATCCAACTTTCCAGCTTTGTACTAAGAAAGTATTCCCGCCACCTCTGCGTTAACAAATTCAAGAAATAATTCATCTTCATGTGAAAATGGGTCTTCCGTATGACTGTCTATATCTATCTGGCCAATATTTTCCCCATTCAGAAATAAAGGAATTACAATCTCTGCTTTCACATAAATGCTACATGCGATATAATTGTTTTGAGCTTTTACGTCGGGTACCACAAAATTTTTATTGGAAAGCGCTACTTGTCCGCAAATTCCTTTTCCAAAGGGGATAATATCATGATCTGTAGGTTCGCCCGCGAAAGACCGCAATTTTAATTCTTCTTTGTCACCGTTTTTAAAATAAAAACCAACCCAGTCATAATAAGGAATATTGGTTTGCAATAATTCGCATACCTGGGATAAACGATGATCTACAGAGAGCTTCTCATTATTTAGAATATCCTTAACCTGTGGTCTTAATTTTTGAAAGGGCATATTAACAATCTTTAGTGCAAAAGTATTTAATTTCCTCTGTTATATGCTTGGTTCAATTCTATAAATTTGTTAAAATCCGAATCTAAACTTTGCTCAAATTATTCCGAAAATACCGCCTGGTCCTTCGATTTATTTTCATCTTTTTGGGAAGCTATTTTCTTCTTTCGAGTTTATACAGCGGTTTTTTAATATTATATGATACAAAACACCCGGTTCCTGATCCTATAACACAGTTGGTTGCCTGTCAAAGTGGCGAGGTTTTGGCAAATTTAGGCTACGAAGTAAATGTGGTCATGCATCATTCTGGACTTTCCATGATGCTTATGGTGGAAGATGTTTTTCTGGCCGGTATCGTTGAGGGTTGTAATTCAGTGAGTATTATTATCCTTTTTACCAGTTTTGTGCTGGCCTTCTTCGGAAAAGCTTCTACGACCTTATTGTTTATTTTTGCAGGATCCGTGATTATTTATGTCATAAATATTTTCCGCATTGTGCTACTTTCTGTAGGGCTTTATGAATATCCGCAATATTCAGATTATTTACATACTTTATTTTTTCCTTTGGCTATCTACGGAACCGTTTTTATACTTTGGTTAACTTGGGTTAGAATTTACTCGCGATGGAAAAAAAGATAAAAACCCGATATCGTGTAATATTGATAAGCATTTTGGTAATTATGCTGGTTGCTATTAGATTTTTTGAAAACAGTCTTTTTTACGATCCCTTGATCAATTTTTTTAGATCAGATTATTTACTTCATATCATTCCGCCAATGGATATGGCCGAGCTCATGCTGAATTTAACGTTTAGGTTTATCATGAATACGTTTATTTGTCTGGCAATAATTTATATCGCATTCCAGAATATCAATATTTTAAAATTTTCTGTGATACTGTATGCTGTCTTATATCTTCTGGGAGTTGTTGCGTTCATTTTTTTAGTATTGAATATTGAACGCGAACATTATCTCGCCCTATTCTATGTACGCCGTTTTCTAATTCATCCGCTCTTTATCCTTATTCTTATACCGGCCTTTTATTATTACCATTTGAGCCGTAAGCGGATGAACTAATTTTTTCACCTCCACTTAAATAGTCCGATATTCTATTGATGTTTAAACCAAACAATTTTCGTGGAGGTGAAGTTTTATTTCGTTAAATCTTCTTTTCTTTTAAGGAAATTTAATTCGCTGATTGGAGGAATCCCTTAATGCCCGTTATTTCCTTCTCTGTTAAATTAGCCCTTACCCTCATATGAAGGCTTATAGTCTCCCAGTCAGTATCGTTGTAATCTGCCGGGGATGGTGCCAAATGACAGCGGTTACAAACTTCGCCCCACAATTGGGCCCCAGATTTTTCAATTTTGAATTCCTCTCCCATATCAGCAACTTCAGTATCCGGCACCTCTGTATAAACATCCTTTTTAGTGGAGCATGCGATAATACTTATACTAATTGCAAAGATCATTAAACTGCCAATAAGTATTCTATATAATGTTTTCATATCTCTAAATTTTGAATATCATAATTAAAATCCTATAGCCCAATGCACAAAAAATCCATCTGTATTGGTAATCCCGGAGTCACCGTGCCCGCCTTCGGTCTCAGTAGTTTGATAACTTAATTTTATTACAGACCGCCAGGTAAGCCAATAGTTGATACCAAAAGCATATTGGTTGGATTTTTCTTCCCATTCAGCTCCTTCAGGGGTATTAAAATTGGAAAACCTTCCTACCAGCTCCAACTTTCTAATAAAATCGCTTCCAGCCATTGTAGGACGGTAACTCAACTGGGTGTAAAATGAATTACTTTTATTTTCAAAGCTATATACCTCTTCCCCTTCTACTTCCTCTAATTCCCCCTCTTCCCCGTGGGCTTCAGCAAATTCGGCCGTATCTACATTAGAATTATTATACTGGGCCTTGAAGTCGATTATGCCTTTTAAAGGGGTCACTTGTTTTACAAAGGAAAAATCCAGGGCGTATAGAAAAGCACCTATGTCTTCATATTCTGAATCTTTCTCCCCAACTCCATTTGTAGAATAGGCAGAGAAACCTACTTCGGTTGAAGAATCTGCAAATGGTAATAAGCCAAGGCGGCCACCAATGGCCTTACTCAGGTTATTGTCCTCAAAATTCTCAAACATCAGCATTCCTGCCTCTTCAGGTTCAACGTTTCCATCTTTTAAGCGTGGTCCGTTGGTAGAGTAGACCGAATAATTCAGGCTTGATCCCCCAAGATCAAATACGCCCCTTAATTCCACTCCAACTCCCGAAGCGGGGGCAATCCCGTCATGTCCAAAACCCAGGGGCCTGGTTGTTAGCCGGTTGATCCATGCCGGGTGTAGGCGTTCCATAAAAGTTCCGAAAGGGAGGATGAATTTACCGGCTCTAATTGTCATATTCTTATTTAGAACATACATGACGTCTGCATATTCCAGGCCTATTTCAAGGTTATTGTTTTCAAGCTCAAATTCAAGTTCAGCTTCAAACATCAATTTATCGGAATGCTTGAATAAAAAGATGGGGGCGAATGCCGAACCTACATACGACGATTCTTTTTCATCACCGGAATCCATATAGTTAAAGCCGGTATGCCCGTAGCCCCGAATCATAAACTGAGTCTTGCTAGGCTCAAAATTGTTATAAGTCTGCCCGTAGAACTGACTACCGAATGAAAGTGCGAGTAAAAATATTATTAGATTTTTCATTTTTTAAGTGTCCTTATATAGTTGATAATTTCCCACCTTTTATTCTCTGGGATGGAAGTTTTGTAAGCAGGCATGGGGGTACGGCCTTCTGTTAGTTTCCAGAACAGAACGCCATCGCTTTGAGCTTGTACGGTCTCGCTACTTAGATTTGCGGGTTTTGGAGTGAGGCCGGCCCCGGCCATACCATCTCCTCTTCCTTTTGGTCCATGGCATACAGAACATAAGGAGTTAAAAAGCTTTTTACCTGAGGCTGTAGCACTGGCATCATTCTTTACAGGGTTGGTTATTTTATCGGCACTCTCGGGTGCTACCCATTTTTCCTGGGCAAAGCTATTAAAGCCTGCGAACAGCAAAAATATAGCTGATACAAGGCTTATTTTTAATATGTATTGTTTCGTTTTCATAATTATTATAAATTTCTAGTGATAGATGAACTATTCTTAATTCTTTGATATTAGTTTGCTTTTAAGATTTCCCTAAGAACAACCTCAAAGTTTTAAAACCTGTATTATTTCTATTCTAAAGGATCAAATCAGGAAAGTTTCATGGAGAATGAGGATATCCTTGGATATAAGGGGTGGGGAGTAATGTATAAATTGAGCATTTTTTTGCTGAAGTCCTTCAAAAAGGTCAATATTATAGGGGTAGATAGAAGTGTTGGATAAAGCAAAAGGATAAAGGTTTACTATATAATCCACCTTTTTTAAATCCTCTCGTCCTGTTTTTGCAATAAACTTATCCTGGCAGCAGGCAGCCTCATTGATAACACATATTTTCGGGCGTTTATCGGGGATCTTATAATTACAATTTTTAGCTTTAATAAAAAAGGATGTGGCAACCAGTTCGTTACAGCAATAGTGCGTATTGACTGAAAACGACATGGTGGCGAACAAAACCCCCAATGATAAAAAAATGGATAATATTCTTAAAAAGAAAACTTTCGTCAGAGACTTATTTTTTAATGTAATATGCTTTTGTGAAAAATCCATAAAGCTTTCTTTTAAACAAGGTTAAATTTATAAGATGGATTTTATCTAGAATATGATATTGGTCATATTTCAGTTTATATCTTATCTCTATGTTTGCCTCAATCTTGGAATACAATAAACATTGTTGCCCAAACCTATATTTTTTGTACTTTTGTACCCGATGAAAAAAGCATTTCAGCATATCATTTCTTTGAGCATGGCCTTTCTGGTAATGTTTTCAACCCTGTCCTTTACGGTTGATAAACATTTCTGCGGAAGTGATCTCATTGATACTGCTGTGTTCTCCAAGGCGAATACATGTGGAATGCAGATGAGCGAGAATGTTGAAGATCACTGTTGTTCTAATGAAAAAGTTTCAGTTGAAGGTCAGGATGAATTAAATCTTTCATTTGATACTTTCGATTTTAACCAGCAATTATTCATCACCACTTTTACATTTACCTATTTTGAACTGTTTGAAACACTTCCAAAACAGTCCATTCCTTTTAAAGATTATTCCCCTCCTTTGATCGTTAGCGATATTCAGCTGAATGATCAGGTTTTCCTTATTTGATTATTGAATTTTAGACACTTACCGGTTCATATTTGAATCCGGCAATAGCCTCATTTCTACAAGCGGCTTTAATCGATTTTAAAATTTGATAATTGAAATATTATGCTGAACAAAGGCATTAAATTCTTAATAGAAAATAAACTCATAGCAGTACTATTACTGGTTCTTTTTGTAGGCTGGGGTACTGTAAATGCTCCCTTTAATTGGGACACAGGCTTCCTGCCTTCAGATCCCGTAGCGGTGGATGCGATCCCAGATATTGGTGAAAACCAGCAAATTGTTTTTACCAAATGGCCCGGGCGCTCGCCGCAGGATATTGAGGATCAGATCACCTACCCGCTCACTACTTCTTTACTGGGAATTCCCGGGGTAAAAACCATCAGGAGTTCTTCCATGTTCGGTTTCTCCAGTATCTATATCATTTTTGAAGAAGATATTGAATTCTATTGGAGCCGAAGCAGGATCCTCGAAAAACTGAATTCCCTTCCTTCAAACTTATTGCCAGATGGCGTAAATCCTGCTTTGGGGCCAGATGCTACCGGCTTGGGCCAGATTTACTGGTACACCTTAGAAGGGCGTGATAAAGATGGAAATGTTACCGGCGGCTGGGATTTACACGAGCTAAGAAGTATCCAGGATTATTATGTGAAGTATGCTCTTTCAGGAGCAAGCGGAGTTTCAGAAGTCGCTTCTATTGGAGGCTATGTTCAGGAATATCAAATCGATGTGAACCCCGAACTAATGCGCCAGTACGATATTGGATTAAAGGAAGTGGTCATGGCGGTAAAAGAGAGCAACCGGGATATCGGTGCACAAACGCTGGAGATCAATAATGCCGAATACCTGGTTCGCGGACTGGGTTATGTAAAATCTGTTGAGGATATCGAAAATGCCGTGGTAACTTCAAAAGATTATACTTCGGTAAGGATCAAGGATATTGCAAAAGTGACTTTAGGCCCGGCACAAAGACGGGGCATCCTGGACAAAGAAGGTGCTGAAGTAGTTGGTGGGGTAGTAGTCGCAAGGTACGGTGCGAACCCACTGGAAGTGATCAATAATGTAAAAGAGCAGATAGATGAGATTAGTGGAGGACTGCCTTCAAAAGAATTAAAAGACGGAACGGTTTCCCAGGTCACCATCGTTCCTTTTTATGATCGTACCGAATTGATAAAAGAGACCCTGGGCACTTTAAATGAGGCCCTGACCCTGGAAATCTTAATCACGATATTGGTAATTATTGTAATGGTTTTCAACTTACGCGCTTCAGTCCTAATTTCCGGCTTGTTGCCGGTTGCGGTGTTGATGGTCTTTATTGCGATGAAGCTGTTTAATGTACCGGCCAATATTGTGGCCTTATCAGGTATTGCCATCGCTATTGGAACCATGGTGGACGTCGGGGTTATTCTATCTGAAAATATCCTGCGGCACCTGGATGAACTCAGTACAGATGAGCATGGAAATAAACTTCCTATAAATGCTGTTGTTTACAATGCGACTTCTGAAGTTTCCGGAGCGATCTTAACAGCTGTCCTTACTACAATTATCAGTTTTATCCCTGTATTTACGATGATTGGGGCTGAGGGGAAACTGTTCTGGCCGTTGGCTTTTACCAAAACTATGGCACTAACGGCTTCGTTAATTGTCGCATTATTCCTTATCCCGCCTTTTGCTGCTACTTTTTTTAAGAAAAGGACTACCAAAGCCAGTGTAGGGTATGGTATTAATGCAATCCTTGTCTTAGCAGGAATTATAGCTATGGTTTTTGGTTATTTTACAGGAATTATTCTGGTGGCTTTTGGGATAACGGGTATCCTGATCCTTCAGAAAAAGATCACGCCAAAAAGGGCAAATCTCATCAATATCATTATTTCGGCCTTTGCGATCGTTTTTCTACTGGCTGAATACTGGAGGCCGCTTGGTTTTGATCGGAGCATATTTATGAACCTTATTTTCGTTGGCCTTATCGCCTTTGGACTGCTGGCTGTTTTTGCACTTTTCAGAAAGTATTACACCCGAATTTTGAGCTGGGCCCTGGCCAACAAGATCCTGTTCTTATTGATGCCTACAGTTATTGTGATTTTTGGATTTTTTATTATGCGTAATACGGGCAAGGAATTTATGCCTTCTTTAAATGAAGGTTCCTTTCTGCTGATGCCTACTTCCATGCCACACGCCGGTGTGGAGGAAAATAAACGCGTGTTGCAACAACTGGATATGGCCGTGGCCAGTATTCCTGAAATTGAAACCGTAGTGGGTAAAGCAGGTAGAACTGAATCTGCCCTGGATCCCGCCCCACTTTCCATGTACGAAAATATCATCCAGTACAAATCTGAATATATGCGCAATGCTGAAGGGGAACGCCAGCGCTATAAGGTAAATGAGGATGGTTTTTTTATGCTGAAAAATGGAAAATTGGCTTTAAACCATAATACAAAACTTGATGAAGATGTGCAATCGGGGGAAAATTATAAAGAATCTCAATTTGTTTCCGATCCAACAAGGCTCAAACGGGAGCAATTGGTGCCTGATGAGGATGGGGAATATTTTCGAAATTGGCGGCCAGGAATAGAATCAGCAGACGATATCTGGAACGAAATTGTAAAAGTCACCAAATTACCCGGGGTTACTTCGGCACCAAAATTACAACCTATAGAAACGCGACTGGTCATGCTCCAAACCGGGATGCGGGCGCCTATGGGAATAAAAGTAAAAGGCGAAAACCTGCAACAAATTGAAGCATTCGGTTTAAAATTGGAAGAAATTCTAAAAGAGGCCGATGGAGTAAAAGATGAAGCTGTTTTTGCCGACAGGATCGTGGGGAAACCTTATTTATTGATCGATATTAAACGTGACCGGCTAGCGAGATATGGGGTGTCTATTGAAGATGTGCAGCAAATCCTGGAAGTAGCCGTAGGCGGAATGCAAATTTCACAGACGGTGGAAGGCCGGGAACGTTATGGGGTTAGGGTGCGTTACCCACGAGAGTTAAGGGCAAACCCGGAGGATATCAATGGTATTTATGTGCCTGTGGAAGGGGGAAGTCCTGTACCACTCAGCGAACTGGTAAACATAAGATATGAACAGGGCCCGCAGGTGATTAAGAGTGAGGATACCTTTTTGATTGGTTATGTATTATTCGATAAGATAGATGGTTATGCCGAGGTAAATGTGGTAGAAAATGCCCAGGCACTTATTCAGGAGAAAATTGATTCCGGAGAATTGGTAGTGCCAGAAGGGGTTAACTATCGTTTTACAGGGACCTATGAGAATCAGCTAAGGGCAGAAAAAACACTCTCTATTGTAGTGCCTTTATCATTAGTTATCATTTTCCTAATCCTTTATTTTCAGTTTAAATCGGTTTCCACCTCCCTAATGGTGTTTACGGGAATTGCGGTAGCTTTTGCCGGCGGATTTTTAATGATCTGGTTCTACGGGCAGGACTGGTTTATGAATTTCAACTTTTTTGGGGAAAACCTCCGGGATTTATTCCAGATGCATCCTATTAATCTGAGTGTGGCGGTATGGGTTGGTTTTATTGCCCTCTTTGGGATCGCTACCGATGATGGAGTAGTGATGGCGACCTACCTGACCCAGACCTTTGATAAAAATGTAACAGAAACCAAAGACCAGATCAGGGCTTCAGTAATAGAAGCGGGCGAAAAGCGTATCCGGCCTTGTTTAATGACTACAGCCACTACCATTCTTGCACTATTACCAATTTTAACATCAACGGGACGTGGTAGCGATATTATGATCCCAATGGCCATCCCCAGTTTCGGCGGAATGCTCATCGCATTGATCACGTTATTCGTGGTGCCGGTATTGTTTAGTTGGAGGAAGGAAGCCAAAATTAGAAGCTAGAAGTTGGAAGTTGGAAGTTGGAAGTTGGAAGTTGGAAGTTGGAAGTTGGAAGTTGGAAGTTGGAAGTTGGAAGTTTTATTAAGGATATAAATTACAAATATTATGATTAAGTCTTTTAAGGATTTGGAGATTTATAAAGAGTCATATGATTTAGCTATGGAAATTTTCTGGTTAACCAGAAAATTTCCGAAAGAAGAGGTTTTTTCACTCACCTCGCAAATAGTTAGGGCAGGCAGATCGGTGCCGGCAAATATTTCTGAAGGGTGGGCTAAAAGAAATTATGAAAGTACTTTCAAACAACATTTGATTCATGCTCTAGGTTCAAATGCTGAAGTCGAAACCTGGTTGAAATTTTCTCTGGATTGTGAATATATCAATGCTGATACTTTTCAAAAATTGAAAGATAAAAATGCAGTTATTGGCCGAAAGATCACCAAACTTCACCAAAATTGGAAAAGTCATGAAAAATAGAAAAAATATACGAAGCTGGAAGTTGATGCAGGAAGCTATTCAAATCAAATTTTTCAAATACCTGGGTTTAGATTCTAATCTACAACCTCTAGCTTTTAGTTTCGAGCGTCAAGCCTCCAGTCTCCAACTTCCAGCTTCCGTGGTGATAGTATTCTTTTCACTTTTCACTTTTCACTCATTAAGCGCGCAGCAACTTCAAAGCTACATCCAAACAGCAGAAGAGAACAATCCGGAAATCCAGGCTTTTAATTTAAGATATGAGATTGCAGAGGAAAAGATCAATGAAGTGAATTCTTATCCTGATACCGAATTTGGCGTAGGATATTTTGTAAGTGAGCCGGAAACCCGAACGGGGGCACAAAAAGAGCGATTATCTATCCGGCAAATGATTCCCTGGTTTGGTTCTATCACGGCAAGGGAGAATTATGCCAGTTCCATGGCAGATGCAGAATACGTGGAAGTTGCTATCGCCAAGAGAAAGCTTACCCTTTCTGTGGCACAGAGCTATTACCAACTATATGCCAATAGTGCCAAACAAAAAGTGTTGCAGGAGAATATAGAATTGCTGGAGACCTTTCATGAACTGGCACTAAATTCCCTGGAAGTGGGAAGTGCTTCTGCGGTGGATGTGTTAAGATTGCAAATGCGGCAAAATGACCTTGCTCAGCAAAAAGTGAGTCTGGAACAGGAATTTAATGCACAGCAAGTGCTTTTCAACAATTTGCTCAACCGGGAACAGAATCTTTCGGTAGAAGTTTATGATTCCCTTTTTATTCCGCAGGAAGAAGCGGTAGAGAGGGAACGTATAGCTGAGGTGCATCCCGAATTATTAAAATTTGATCGGCTTTATGAGTCGGTGGCGGAAGCTGAAAAGCTGAACCAGAAAGAAGCGGCACCAAAACTGGGCTTTGGGCTGGATTATATAAATGTGCAGGAGCGCACCGATATGAGCCTCGCCGATAATGGTAAGGATATCCTTATGCCGATGGTTTCGGTTTTTATCCCAATTTTCAACAATAAATATAAGTCGGTTACCAGACAAAATGAACTTCGGCAAAAAGAATTAGAAGCTCAGAAAAGCCAACGGTTCAACGTGCTCCAAACAAAACTGGAGGAAGCTTTGAGCGGTCGTACTTCAGCAAAAGTAACCGCCTACACTTTTTTAAGGAACCTGGAACAGGCGGATGATGCCGAAGAAATTCTGATTAAAAGTTATGAAACCGGCACGATAGATTTTGATGATGTCCTGGAGGTACAGGAATTACAATTAAAATTTCAAACAGGCCTTATCGAGGCGGTTAAAAATTATTATATGCAATCTGCGGTAATCAATTATTTGAGTAATTAAAAAGCGAAAATTGAAGCTAGAAGCTGGAAAAGTTAGAAACTGAAAGTAAAAAGTGTAGATGAAAATTCAAATTCAATTTTTGACTACCAACTACCAACTACCAACTACTTACAACAGACAAAAGATAAAAGACAACAGATAAGAGATAAAAAAGAACATTATGAAAAAGTATATCATTTACACAGCAATCCTCCTGGGCGGGCTCGCGCTGGGATACCTTTTCTTCGGAACAGGGGCCGGGGAAAATAAAAAAGAAAGAACCGAACTGGCTGAAAGCCACGATCACGAAGGGGAAGATCCTCAAATGTGGACGTGTTCCATGCATCCACAAATTATGCAACCTGAGCCGGGTGATTGCCCAATTTGCGGGATGGAACTTATTCCTGCCGATGCGACGGCATCTGGCTTAAGTGTAGATCAGTTTAAAATGACTGAAAATGCCATGGCCCTCGCTAATATTCAAACGATTCAGGTTGGGGGAAGTGAAAGTAGCGGGAATACGCTGAATTTATCCGGGAAAATCCAGATAAATGAAGAAGACAACTCGGTACAGGTAGCTTATTTTGGGGGGAGAATAGAAAACCTTAATGTTAATTTTACGGGTGAAAGTGTAAATCGAGGACAACTTCTGGCCACTATTTATTCTCCGGAACTGGTAGCGGCGCAACAGGAATTACTTACTGCTTCGAAAATGAAGGAAAGTCAGCCCGCCCTTTATAATGCAGTTCGAAATAAACTGAAATTATGGAAATTATCAGACTCTCAGATAAGTGCTGTTGAAGAAGCCGGGGAGGTGAGGGAGAATTTTCCGGTTTTCGCCACGGTTTCAGGAACGGTTACCGAAAAATTGGTGCAGGAAGGCGATTACGTAAAACAAGGACAACCCATGTTTAAAATCGCCAATTTAAATTCTATTTGGGCGGTTTTTGATGCGTATGAAAATCAGATATCCAGTGTAAAGGAAGGTCAGAAGATTAAAGTCACCACCAATGCCTATCCCGATAAAGAATTTGATGCCACGATCTCCTTTATAGATCCTGTATTAAATACAGCGAGTAGGACAGTTCGGGTTCGGGCTGTACTGGAAAATAAAAATGAGATTCTAAAACCCGGAATGTTCGTTCTGGCTAAACTGGAAGTGAATACAGGACAGGCTCAGGAATCTAATGTAAATATTCCAAAAAGTGCGGTTTTATGGACGGGGGAACGTTCTCTGGTTTATGTAAAAACCAGTCCTGATGAGCCTGTTTTTGAAATGCGGGAAATAAAGTTAGGTGCCGCTATGGGCAATACTTACGAAGTCTTATCTGGACTTGACGGGAATGAGGAAATCGTTACCAATGGGACTTTTACCGTAGATGCCGCAGCGCAATTACAAGGGAAAAAGTCTATGATGAGTCAGGGGAAAATAAAGGAAGATTCCGCGGGTATGAAAATGAAATTGCCAGACACCTTTCAAAAGGATTTCACCACGGTACTCGCTGCCTATTTTGAATTAAAAGATGCCTTTGTAAATACCAATGTAGAGGCTGCAAAAGCTTCCGCTAACGATATGCTTCAGCAGGTGGAAGGCCTTAAAATTTCAAACCTGGGCGCAATGGAAACTCAACATCTCAATAAAATTAAGAGTATGCTCGAGGCCATTTCAGAAAATGACAATATCGAAAACCAGCGGGATCACTTTATAGTGCTTTCAGAAAATATGATCGCTTTTGCTTCTAATATGGAAACACTGGATAAAGCGGTATATATTCAACATTGCCCTATGGCCAATAGCACTAAAGGGGCAGATTGGTTAAGCCTTTCTAAGGAAGTGAAAAATCCCTACTACGGTGAGGCAATGCTTACTTGTGGCGAAACTACCAAGACCTTATAACCAACGAATTAAGATTAAAAATTATGAGAAAATTCACTTTAATTATAGGACTGTTTGTCATTCTGGTAGGCTTTAATGCTTGCGAAGAAAATAAGAAACCTTCAGAAAAAACAGGTGAAAAAATTCAATTTGAGAATAGAGCGTCTATTACTGCAAAAGCTCATAAAGAAGCCGTTGCCAAGGTGATGGGATCTTACAAATATGCTCTGGAAAACCTCACCACAAAAGGGACTTTCGAATTATTTGCCGACAGCGCGAAAGTATATGAATCTGGTGGGATTGAAGGTGCCTATAAAGAATATATAGACCACCACCTGGGCCCGGAACTGGGACATTTTGAAAGCTTTAAATTTTCAGATTATTCGTTGGACGTGGAAGTAGATTTACCCTATGCTTTTACTACCGAAACCTATATCTATACCATTATATTGAATAAAAAGGATGGGGAACCACGGAAAATTCAGAAAAAAGGCGTGGCTACTTCCATTTTAAAGAAACAGGGAGATAACTGGAAAATAATCAAGACCCATTCCTCATCAAGAAACTATAACCCCAAACAATAATTTTAAAAATGAAAAATTTAATTTATATAATCTTTATCGCAGTTTTAAGTATTTCTACTAACGCGCAGCATGACCAACACAACGGCCATGACATGGATAAAAAAGCGGAAACTACCAAGAAAAGCCTAAGCCCTCACACGAGTGCCATGGCCATGATCGGGGATGCACATGTGCATATAGATTATTCATCTCCTTCGGTAAGGGATAGGATGATCTTTGGCGGCCTTGTTGGTTACGACCGTGTTTGGCAATCTGGCGCGCATAAAGTGACCTGGCTGGACACCAGTAAAGACCTTAATTTTAACGGTAAGACTTTGCCCGCAGGGAAATATGCATTTTTCACCGTTCCCGGAAAGGAAACCTGGAAAGTGATATTCAACAGCCATTGGGACCAACACGGTAAAGATGAGTATGACGAAACTAAAAATGTATTAGTACTGGAAACCGAACCTGTAAATCTGGAAAACCTTCAGGAAGAATTAACGTTTGAAGTAAATAAGCTAGGAGCGAATAAAGGGGGAATTTCGCTAGCCTGGGAAAAATTAAAAATTGAGATTCCTTTTAGCGTTAAAGAGTAAATATTTCAGAATAAAATACCAGCCAAATTATGATTGTAGAAGTCTTTGTTAAAAATATGGTTTGTGATAGATGTATTAAAGTAGTTACAAATGAATTAGTAGAAGAAGGGGTAGCTGTCCAGGAGGTAGAATTAGGAAAAGTGGTCTATAAAACCGAAAACAAAGAAGAAGATCAGCTTAAATTGACGAAAGTACTTGAACAGAATAGTTTTGAAGAAATCCAGGGATCAGATCAGATTCTTGTGGAACAGGTAAAACTATGCCTCATAAAACTCCTACAAAAATTACCTATAGAAAAAGAGGGTACGCTCTCCAACTATTTATCAGAAGAAATACACTATAAATATTCCAGCTTAAGCAGGGTTTTCTCCTATACCGAAAATATTACCATAGAAAAATACTTTATTAGACTGAAAATTGAGAAAGTAAAAGAACTTATTCAGTCGAAACAATACAATTTTACCCAAATTAGTCAATTGCTGGATTACAGTAATGTAAACCATTTATCCAGGCAATTTAAAACAGAAACAGGGATGAATCTTTCGGAATATAAAACACTTGAGCAAAATTTTAGAAATTCTTTAGACCGAATTTTGTAGAAGTTTTACAGAAATATAACACTGTAAGGGCTTGTCAACCTGTAATTTAGCATTCAAATCAAAACTAAAAGAAATGAAGAAAATAATTTTAAATTTTGGAATGGCCATGTTGATGATCATTGCGCTTACATCTTGTGTTGATAAAGCCGCGGAACAATCGGTAGAAATAAACACTCCTGAAGAGGTTAAGAATGCAGAAAAGAAAACGGCAGATGTTGCCGATCAGGATTTTATAGATGGGATGACTGGTAAAATTTGGCATAACTATCTGGAAATTAAAATGGCCTTGACCAATGACGACGTTAAGGAGGTGAAAGACATATCTAATAGTATGGCCGACTCCTTTTCAGAAGAGCGTGCAGCTATGAAAACGATTGCCGAAAAAATGGCCGATACAGATGACCTGGAAACACAACGTAAACTATTTGCTGAATTTACGGAATTGGCCGGACCAATGTTTGAAGAGGCGCTTTCCGGCGGTACCATTTATAAAAAATTCTGCCCAATGGCATTCAATAAAAAAGGGGCTTATTGGTATGCTGATGTTTCGGAGATAAAAAATCCATATTTCGGTGAAAAAATGTTGAATTGTGGGTCTGTAAAAAAGACAATTAAAAAATAAATATAAACGAACAACCAAAAAACCAAAAAATAATGAATTCAGAAGAAAACAAGCAGCACAAAATGAGTGGAAACAATTACGGTAATTTCTTTTTAATGCTGGGGTTGTCCTTTGTAGCCATGTATATCACCATGTACCTGAATACGTATGAGTGGGATCATGTTTATTTCAGCTTAACCAGATTTTATATGGTTTGTTTGGGGATTGCGGCAATGGCGGTAATTATGCTTTCACTTATGCTGAAAATGTATAAGAATAGGAAAAAAAATATAGCCATCTACGTGGGCAGCCTTGTTTTGTTTGTGGCCGCATTAGGATTGGTAAGGGCGCAAAGGCCAATTATTGGAGATGTTTTATATATGAAGGCTATGATTCCCCATCACTCCATCGCAATTCTAACCAGTAAACGGGCAGATCTACAGGATCCAGAGACAAAGAAATTGGCCGAAGAGATCATTGAAGCCCAGAAAAGGGAGATTGCACAAATGAGAAAAATTATTTATCGTCTGGAGAACGAAGAATAGTATTAAAGGAACGAGACCCACAGGTTTCCTGTCACGGGCAGGTAAAAATCTGTGGGCTCTTTTATAAATTACCATCGTAGAAATTTTAAATAGTATCGATCATTTAAGGTTTGTTTAAGCCTTGTGAAGCCTAAATGCGTAGGCATTAATATTTAAGAATGAAAAAATATATTTTTTTAGTATTAACTATGTGTTCCATGATGATTTCTTATGGTCAACGGCACATGGAAAAATCTGTAGAAGGAAACATCAATAATTTACCAGTTCACGAATATAACCTAACCATAGACCAGGAAAAGGTGATCAAGGCGGAAGGTAAAGAAGTCATGGGAATGACCATTAATGGAGGTATTCCCGGCCCTACCCTGGAATTTACCGAAGGCGAATATGCTGTGATCTATGTGGAAAATAAAATGGATGTGGAAACTTCCATCCACTGGCATGGGATGATTTTGCCCAATTTTTTTGATGGGGTGCCCTATCTAACCACCCCGCCCATAAAACCGGGTGAAACCTTTAAATATGAATTTGAGATAAAACAACATGGTACCTATTGGTACCATTCCCATACGATGCTCCAGGAACAAAGTGGGGTATATGGTTCTTTGCTGATTCATCCAAAAGAGAAGGTTTTGGAATATGACCAAGACCTGGTGTTGGTACTTTCAGATTGGACCAATGAAAAACCTAAAGATGTACTGAGATTTCTGAAGAGGGGGACTGAGTGGTACAATATTAAAAAGGGAACGGCTACCCCGCTTAATCAGGTAATTAAACGTGGAGCCTTTGGTGCACAAGTCGATTTTTGGAGACAACGAATGGAAGGAGCTGATATTGCAGATATATACTATCCCGCTTTTTTAATTAATGGTGAAGAAAAGCTTGAATATCCTGAATTTCAACCCGGTGAAAAAGTAAGGTTACGAATTATAGACGGGGCGGCATCCACCTCTTTCTGGATGACTTTTGGAGGGGATATGCCCACCTTGGTTTCAGCAGATGGTGTAGATGTGGTGCCGATAAAAAGGAATAAAACCTTTATCGCCGTAGCAGAAACCTATGATTTTATAGTTACCATTCCTGAAGACGGAAAAATGGAGTTTAAAATTATGGCCCAGGATGGTTCCGGTACAGCCTCGGCTTTTCTTGGTAGTGGAAGAGTTCTTCCAGCGCCCGACGTAGCCAGACCAGATAAAATTGCCATGATGCAGAAAATGGCTAAGATGAAAATGAAGATGGGCGCTCCTGCACTAAAATTTAATCCAAAAAATGTTGATCCCTATGAAATGAAAGAAAAATGGGGAATGCAAATGGATGAGATGAACCCACCTGCCGAAGGGGTAGGTATGGAAGGGATGGATCATGGTGGTATGAACATGAAAAAAGAGGAGAATATGCCGGGAATGGATCACTCAAAGATGGATATGAAGCAGGACTCTGTAATGACGAAGATGGATCACTCAAAGATGGATCATAATCAAATGGGGATGAAAAAGGATACTATGAAAATGGCCGACTCTAAAAAAGGAAACATGCAGATGGATAAGATGAAAGGCATGAATCAAGATGAAATGCATGGCATGGACCTGTCTGCCGGCGAGGCAGGTATGTTTTCACAGTATAATTATGACTACTTAAGATCTCCTGAAAAAACGAATTACGATAAAGACATTCCGGTAACAGATATTTTATTGAACTTAACCGGTAATATGTCCCGCTATGTCTGGAGTTTGAACGGAGTACCACTTTCAGAGTCAGATAAAATTAAGATAAAAGGCGATGAGGTTACTCGTATCACTTTTAATAATCTAACCATGATGCACCACCCCATGCACCTGCATGGCCACTTTTTTAGGGTAATTAATGAAAACGGAGAATATTCCCCTTTAAAACACACAGTGAATGTACCTCCTATGCAGGAGGTTACCATAGAGTTTTATGGCAACGAATATGGTGACTGGTTTTTCCATTGTCACATTTTATACCATATGGACGCAGGAATGGCAAGGATAGTAAGTTATGATACGAAGAGGGATGAGCGTATGAAGCGTTATCCTGTAAGCAAACTGGTAAAAGAAACCAATAAATTCTACACCTGGGGAATGCTGGATGCCGCTTCCCATATGACCGAGCTTAATGTTGTTAGTTCTAATATAAGGAATCAATTTACTGCCTTGGCAGAGTATGGATGGAACCAAAATATCGAAGCTGAATTTTCTTATGAATACTACCTTAACGATTGGGTACGGCTGTTTGGAGGGGTAAATGTAGAAAATGAAATGGAGGATAGTATGGAAGAACTTAGTACTACGGCCATTGGAGGGATTAGGTATTTTACCCCATACATGTTTGCTCTAGATGTAAGGCTGGATAGTAAATTGAGGCCTCAGGTTAGCCTGGCAAGAGAGATTATGATCTTTCCTAAGCTTGCGATATTCGGGACATACGAATTTCAGGCTGACTTTGGCTGGGTAGATGAATTACCTGAGGGGGAGGATTTTGTAAAAGAAGAAACCTGGAGTGCCGGGCTGGAATATTTTCTAGGTAAGAACTTTTCATTAATGGGAAGTTATGATAATCGTTTTGGAGCGGGAGGAGGATTGTCCCTAAGATTTTAAACAATGGAGAAGTATAAAAAGAACAGTCTTAGCTTAATTGGCGCAATTTCCATGGGAACCAATGTAATGATCGGTGCGGGTATATTTGCCTTATTGGGTCAGGTAGCTGAACTTTCAGGAAAATACTTCCCTCTGGCTTTTGTGGTTGGAGGGATAATCTCTGGCTTTAGTGCTTATTCTTATATAAAAATGTCCAATGCCTTCCCTTCAGCAGGAGGTATAGCGATGTATCTTGAAAAAGCTTATGGCAAGGGCATCATAACGGCTTTCGCAGCATTATTAATGACATTTTCCATGGTTATCAACGAAAGTCTTGTTGCACGTACTTTTGGAACTTATACCTTGCAACTGTTCGATGCCGGTGACAATAAGTTGTTGGTTCCTGCCCTGGGAGTAGGCCTCCTTATCGTTGCTTTTTTAATTAATATCCTGGGGAATAAGGTGATTGGAAAATCCTCCTTCATCATGGCGGTTCTTAAGACTGGAGGATTGTTGATTTTTGCCGGCGGTGCAATTTATGCTTCGGGTTTTGTAGCAACAGATTTAGTTCCAGCGGGGCCACCACAAAATGGGGTGATGGAATATATGGGTGCTCTAGCCTTATCTATTTTGGCATATAAGGGTTTTACTACTATCACAAACAGTGGTGGCGAAATAGTAAACCCTCATAAGAATGTGAGCAGAACGATTATTATTTCCTTGTCAATTTGCGCAGTGGTGTATCTACTAGTCTCATGGGGTGTCACCTCCAACCTTTCTATTGCGGAAATCGTAGAAGCTAAAAACTATTCCCTTGCCCAGGCCTCAAAACCATTATTTGGAAAATTTGGCTTGTGGTTTACGGTAGCAATTGCCATAATTGCAACCGTATCTGGCGTGATAGCCAGTATTTTTGCCGTTTCCAGGATGACTACGATGTTAACAGATATGAAGTTGATCCCCCATAGCCACTTCGGAATGAAGGGAAGCGTACAAAAGCATATGTTAGTGTATGTTGTGGTGATCGCCATCACCCTGACCATCTTTTTTGACTTAACCAGAATTGCCTCCCTTGGCGCGATCTATTATTTAGTTATGGATATTATTGTTCATTGGGGTGTTTTAAAAAATTTGAAGAACAAGATCGATTTTAAGCCGGGTATTGTTATCAGTGCCCTTGTCTTGGATGTAGTTGTTCTTTTTGCTTTTGTATGGATAAAAATTGAAAAAGATCCATTATTAATAGGAATAGCAGTTGCTTCTATTTTAGTTATTTTCTTTAGTGAAAACTGGTTTCTCAAGCATCAGTCTTCTGAAACAGAGATGGCGAATTAGTAAAAGAGAAGTATATCAAACCTAATAGATAAACTTAAAATAATAAATTATGAAAAATTTTAAATTTTTATTTGTCAGTCTCTTCTTTGTGATATTCTTGAGTAGTTGCACCGCAACATTTAATGCTCCTGAAATCCTTGAAAATGACGAAAACCGTAACGAACTTTATAGATCTATTGTTTCAGATCAGAATAAATTTTCAGAGCTTTTAGATGTCGCTGCAAGTAATGAAGCAGCCAAAAAGACCTTGATACAAAACCATATGCAAATGATGGATTCCGGAAACATGAAAGTCATGATGGAAAAGAATCCTGAAATGAAAGAGAAAATGATGTCGCATATGGAGAAAATGATGAATGACCCGGAAATGAAAGAAAAAATGCAAAAGATGATGCAGGACAATCCCGAAATGAAAAAGGGAATGATGCATGAATTGGAGCACAAGATGGAAACGGACCAGGAATTTCGCAATAAAATGATGGATGGTATGATGAAGAAAATGAAGGAAGATCCTGAATTGATGAAGAAGATGATGGATAAAATGCATGACGACCCGGAGATGATGGAGAAGATGAAGCAACATATGGAAAAATCAAAAAAAGAAAACAAGGAACATAAAGATCATAATCCACTACCATAATTTTTAAAAATTATGATGATGGTTGGTCTTGATTGGAGCTACGATGATGGCAGCGATCATTTTACCTGTTGGGGGATGGATGAAAAAAGATAAAAACCTTGGCAATGGCCCTATGCAAATACTTGAAAAAAATATATGCAAGGCTGAGATATCCAAGGACGAATTTGAAAAATAGAAAATCTCGATTTAAAATAAATAAACCATGAAGTATTATTTTAATAAAACAATTCAAGGCGAATTTGAACAGGTTATTGATAAAGTAACCAAAGAACTGGAAAAAGAAGGTTTTGGGGTTTTGACTGAAATCAATGTGACCGAAACTTTAAAAAAGAAACTGGATGTCGATTTTAGAAATTATCGCATACTCGGGGCCTGTAATGCACCTTATGCCCATAAGGCCTTAAAGGCAGAAGACAAGATAGGCACCATGCTGCCCTGTAATGTTATAGTTCAGGAAAAGAATCCAGGGGAGATTGAAGTCGCAGCCGTGAATCCTATAGCATCTATGCAGGCCGTTGAAAATGATGCTTTAAATGAGGTCGCAAAGGAAATACAGGGGAAACTGGAAAAAGTAATTTCAAGTTTATAATTATATTATTCACTAAAAACCATAAACCAATGAAAAATTTAAAAATTTTAATAATGCTCTTGTTTGTTAGCGCATTAAACTTTTCTGTAATTTCTTGCAGGGAGACTACAGAAACGGAACACGACGATATGGATGATATGGAAATGGAACATGATGGAATGAAAGATGACGATATGCAAATGGATCATGAGGAAGGTATGGATCACGAAGATGATCATAGTCACACCGACTAAGGTATCAATGGAAGTTATAAGGGAAAAAGGAGGAGTTTGTTTTAATGTAGTTAGTTGATTATTTTAGTTATCCTCCATTTTCCTTTTTGCCATAAAGACCCTTTTTAAAACCGTTTCATAGAGAGTTATTTTATTCAATTGAGAAGATTCAAAAATCAGAATTATGAAATGAGCATAACGGGAATACAAATACAAACACCAATAAAGATATGCGAATTGCATATGACCATTAAAAAACAATAAATATCTACATATGAAAAGAACGGTTTTTTTATTCATTTTTAGCATACTGTCCTTGGTTGTGCAATCGCAGGAAAATCATGAAAACCATGAACATTCTTCAGAAAATCAGGGACAAATATTAGACCCAGATACCATCACCACGCATACAGAATTGCATGCTGCGGAAAATGATGGGCAAACTAAAATTCAAAAGGAAAATAAAAATAGTGAGAAAAATAGCGTAAAAGCGAATCTGGATGATTTTCCAAATTTACATCCTTTGGTAGTGCATTTTCCTATCGTATTGCTTTTAATAGGAGCTATACTTCAATTAATTCAATTATTTCTACTAAAAAGAAACATGGATTGGGTAATCTTTTTAATGGTAGGATTCGGGTTTATTGGGGCTTACATAGCCGGGCAATATGCGCATCCCCATACCCATGAACTTACGGCAATGGCCAAGAAAGTTCTGGAACAACACGATAAATATGCAGATTGGACAATATGGTCCAGTGCCGCTGCTGCTACCTTAAAATTAGTGAGTTTATTTTTATTAAAAAAGAACCGGATCTTCGAAGTTGTTGTTTTTCTCGTATTGGCATTTGCTGCGTATTCGGTTTCAGAAGCAGGGCACTATGGCGCACAATTGGTGTATATAGAAGGAGTAGGCCCTCAGGGTGAATACTTGGAACCTGAAGAAGAGGGGCATAGTCATTAGATTAGTTTTCTAATTTATTTAAGAAGATTGGATTATTCTAATTTTGTATTCAAATGAAATCTAGGTTTCACCAAATACATTTAAGTAGTTATAAATGATCGTAAAAAGAAAAACCGCGTTGAATATTAGAAAAACGCATCGCTATTTGGGATTGTTTATTGGGATACAATTTATAATGTGGACGCTAAGCGGACTTTATTTTAGCTGGACCGATTTGGATGAAATCCATGGGGATCAGTTTAAAAAACAAGAACCGATGCATTCGGCGTTTTCGGATCTTAAAAGTCCGACGATGTTGGATCCAGCTCTTGAAGTAACCACGGTAAAACTTCAGGAAATATCGGGAAAACCTTTTTATTATATTAATGAGGATTTCCTGATGGATGCCTGTTCTGGAGAAAAGATCAGAGAAATAAGCGAGCAGCAGGCACTGGATATTGCGTCAAGATATATGCTAGAAGGTTTGGAAGTTTCAGGCATTAAAAGAATTACTAAAACTGGCAAGCACCACGAATACCGGGAAAATTTATTGCCTGCCTATGTAATTTCTTATAATACAAATGAAAACCTGAAGGCATATGTAGGGGCATTAACCGGGAATTTTAAAAGCGTGCGCCATAGGGACTGGCGCTGGTTCGATTTTTTATGGATGACCCATACCATGGATTATGAAGGAAGAGATGATTTTAACAATACCTTATTGCGCGCCTTCTCCTTGTTGGGATTAATAACCGTTTTAAGTGGCTTCTTATTATGGTATATTTCTTCCCCTAGTGTTAGAAAAGTTTTACAAAAGCTGAAAGGCAAGGCTTAGCCCTAATTTATAAATAATTTCAAGTACAATTAAATTTTAAAAAATGAACAGGATAATTAAAAATGTAGCTATTCTAGCATTAATACCTCTTGGGTTTAGCTCGTGCAAGGATAGTAAAGTAGAGGATGAAGATGCAAAAGTAGAAATGCAAATGCGGGGTGAAGAAGCAAATGACACCAATAATGATATCGCTCAAAGGGGCGCGGAAAACGAGGTAACGTTTAATGAAGAGAAAACTGCTGAAATCTTTAAATATTATAAAGAAGTAAAAGATGCACTTGTGGCGGCTGAGACGGAAACTGCTGCAAAACATGCCCAAAAACTTTCAGAAAAGAGTCAGGGGGAGGTTTTGGCAGCCGCAAATAAAATAGCTTCTGCCAGCGACATTAACGTACAGCGTGAGGCTTTTTCAGAATTAACCAGCGCGATGGAACCGATATTGGATGGGGCATTGACTTCCGGCGAAATTTACAAGCAATATTGTCCCATGGCTTTTGAAGGAAAAGGGGATTATTGGTATTCGAATTCCAAAGAAATTAGAAACCCATATTTTGGGGATAAAATGCTTAAATGCGGTAGGGTAGAAGAAACCCTCAATTAAATTATTTTAACCCTGCAAGGTTTTCAAAACCTTGCAGGGTTAATTTCATAAATTATTATTATGCCTGGTGAAACCATCGTTCATATTAAAAATGTAGTCTGTAAAAGGTGCATTATAAGTGTTCAGAATATTTTGGACCAGTTGGGTATTCCTTTTTATGAAATAAAATTGGGAAAGGCGCATTTAAAAAGTCCCTTAAACAATATGCAAAAGCTGAAGCTGGGCAAAGAATTTTCTAAGGTGGGTTTTAAGCTGATTGAGCGCCGTGAGCACAAAATTATAAATGAGATTAAATCGGCGATCCTGGATGATATTTATTCTGATGAATTTTCTTCAAAAAAACTTTCCGAAATTATTATTGAAAAAATTCCGTATGAATATGGACATATTACGCATCTTTTTACTCAGCATGAAGGCTATACCATCCAGAGTTTCTACAATAGGATAAAAATTGAACGTGTTAAGGAATTATTAGAGTATGATGAATTGAGCATCACCAATATTTCTGATAGGCTGGGATATTCCACTCCCGCTTATTTATCGAGTTCTTTTAAGAAAGCTACCGGTTATTCCCCTTCGGTATATAAAAATTTAAAAGTAAAATGTAGGCAAAGCCTAGATATTTTCTAAGGTAAGTACAACATAAACTTTTGGAACTGCTACACTTTTTAATAAAGTTCTACTAATCAAAGAAATCATATAAATGAATATTTTTTCCATTTTAGGCATTATCATCTATCTCTTAATAGTAATCGATGTGATACAAACCACACTTTCCATGCAGGGGGCAGGCTGGTTGACGAGCCGTTTTTCCCATATTTTTTGGAAAGGGTTTTTAAACCTGTCAGGTAAAAATGGAAGCTCAAAAATTCTGAGCCACGCAGGTTATATTTTGCTAATTTTCATTGTTTTGATATGGGTCGTTTCTTTATGGAGTAGTATGGTCCTTATGTTATATTCCAATCCTGGAGCTATCATTGAAAGTTCTACTAAAATGGCGGCTGGGTTCTGGCAGGTGGTTTACTATAGTGGCTTTACCCTTTCAACTTTAGGGATGGGTGATTTTATACCCGCTGGCGATGTATGGAGGATTTTAACTAGCATTTATTCCTTTACCGGGCTTATTCTACTTACCATGTCTGTCACCTATTTTATTCCTGTTCTTTCCGCAGTAATCGAGCAGCAAAAATTAGGTATTAGTCTTAGTACTTTAGGCAGTACCCCACAGGAAATCGTGCTTAATTCATGGAATAAAAAAGATTTTAAAAGGTTGATCGATAAAATTGATGATATATCAGATTCCATTATAAAATATAGTCAGCAGCATAGGGCGTACCCGGTTATTCATTACTTCCACAATCCCAAGCAAAAAAATAATGTCGTTTTGCAACTGGCACGTTTATATGAAGCGATGATTATTATTACAGATAAAATAAAGAAAGAAAATCAACCCGCTGCTGAAGATATCCAGCCGTTGATCATTGCCTTTGAAAACTATTTTGAAACCATTTCTGAAGTTACCCATATAAGCCTGGTAAAGGAAACCCCACCTGCTGTTTCCATCCAAATCCTGAAAAAAAGAAGTATGGTGCTTGAGGACTCTGCTAATATTATTGTAGCAGATAGTATCAAGGAAAAACGTAGGTTTTTTAAAACATTGGTTGCTCAGGATGGCTGGGAATGGGACGAGGTAGACAAAAAAAGTTCTTAAATTTTAGCAGGCTTAGTTAAATATCTTTAAAATCGAAAGATCTTAGCATTATTTTCAATGTCTGAGTAGATAATCCTCATTATTTTTATATAAACCATATTAAATATAAAGAATTATGAGAAATGAAAAATTGATTAAAGCACTGGGAAATTGTATCAACCACTGTAATTACTGTGCAGATGCCTGCCTGGATGAAGATGATGTAAAGATGATGGTAGATTGTATACGCATAGACCGTGTTTGTGCTGAAGCTTGCTCTTCATTAAGTCAAATTTTGGCCACCAGTTATAAGGATGTGCAGGGATTGGTTGAATATTGTAAAAAAGTATGTGAAAAATGTGCCGATGAATGTGAAAAACATGAAGCTCAGCATTGTAAAGATTGCGCGAAAGCCTGTCGTGAATGTGTTGAAGCCTGCAATGCTTTTGCCGCTTAATAAATCATTAAGTTTAGTTTTGTTCAAAACCCGGCATAGCCCGGGTTTTTTTGAAGAATAGCTGGAATATACCGGTGAATAAGCCTAAAAATAATGCTTTGTGTTAGCTTGATAGGAGCTATAATATAAAACAAAAGAAATCTTTGGGAAATGGATGTTAACCTACATGAAGAATTACACCTGGAATAAAATCTTATGGATAAACCGGCAATTAAAACAGAGAAAGAAGTTATTATAGTTAGTGGGAGTAGCGGACTAATTGGTACAACCCTTATTAACGAACTTGCCAAAAATTATCTGGTAGTAGGCCTGGATAATGTAGGTTACCCTTTTCCACCCCCAACGGCAGAATGTGTTTGTATTGATATCACTTCAGATTCAAGCATGAAACATGCCTTTGAACGTATACGTTTTGCGTATGGAAATAAAATTGCGTGTGTTGTCCACCTTGCGGCATATTATGACTTTTCCGGAGAGCCCAGCCCTCTCTATCAAAAAATAACCGTAGAAGGTACAGCCCGGCTTTTAAAATTATTACAGGATTTTGAGGTAGAACAGTTTATTTTTTCTAGCAGTTTATTAGTCTATAAACCTACAAGCCCAGGAATTAAAATTACAGAGGATTCCCCTGTGGAGCCAAAATGGGACTATCCGCAATCTAAAGTCGATACCGAAAAAATCCTGCATTCCCAACGAGGGGATATACCGGTGATGAACCTGCGTATAGCCGGGGTCTATAGCGATAAAGGACATTCTATCCCTATTGCCAATCACATTCAGCGTATCAATGAAAATCAATTAACCAGTCACCTATACCCTGGGAAGTTCGATCATGGCAACCCTTATATTCATCTTGATGATTTAGTTGGTGCTATTCTAAAGGCGATAGAGAAAAGGAGCAATTTTTCAGATGAGACAACCATTAACCTTGGGGAGCCTGAAACGATGAGTTTTATCGAGCTGCAACAGGAAATTGCCCAACTCCTTCATAACAAAGAGTGGAAAACTTACAAAATCCCCAAATTCGTGGCAAAATCTGGGGCCTGGGTGCAGGGCATTTTTGGAGATCCATTTATTAAGCCTTGGATGGTGGATCTTACTGATGACCATATGGAACTTGATATAAGCCGTGCGCGAAAATTCCTGGATTGGGAGCCCCGGCACCGGTTGAAGACAACCTTGCCGCGAATCATTGAAAACTTAGAATCGGATCCGCTTTCCTGGTATAAGGAAAACAACCTGGAACCGCCTTCAGCTATTAAAAAATAGAAGGATTACATAATGGAACACGTTAAACCAGTAAAATATTAATTCATGGCAACCAACAAAAATTCAGGAGATCATTCGGAAAAAGAAAAAAATCAGCATGGGGAAATGGGCAAACGGGGAGTTACACGGCCAATGGCCGAGATGGACATGAAAAAATCTTCCAACAATCAAAGTAACCAGGATGAAAAGGAGGAAAAAGAGAAAGAAGGATCGGGTATGGACCGGATGAAAATGCTCCGTATGCACCACAAGCAAACTTTGTGGGTGTATTGGGCCATTATATTGCTGGGTATTTGGATGGTATCATCGCCATTTACATTTAGCTATAGTGTAGGGACGGTAGAACCCAGTGGTGGCAGGGAGCTATGGCTTAGCTTAAGCGAACGCATAAATTATATGAAATGGAGCGATATACTCAGCGGATTGTTACTTATGATTTTAGGATTGCGGTCCCTTACCCCTAACAGGCCTATAAGTATATGGATTTGCTGTTTTGTGGGAATATGGATAAGTATGGCACCCCTTATTTTTTGGGCGCCTACGGCGGTAGCCTATTATAATAGCACTGTGGTGGGAGCCTTGATTATCGCTTTGACTATTCTTATTCCCGGGATGCCCAATATGATTATGTTTATGAAAATGGGGGGCGATGTCCCGCCGGGATGGTCTTATAACCCTTCAAGTTGGCCCCAAAGATGGATCATGATAGCTTTGGCTTTTGTGGGGTGGATAGCTTCCCGTTACCTGGGGGCTTTTCAGTTGGGATATGTAGATTATGCCTGGGACCCATTTTTCGGGGATGGTACATTAAAGGTCTTAAATTCTAAAATGTCCCACTCCATTCCAATTTCAGATGCTGCTTTGGGGACCCTGGCATATTCCCTTGAATTTTTAATGGGGTTTATGGGAGGGACTTCCAGGTGGCGTACCATGCCCTGGATGGTAACTTTCTTTGGGATCCTGGTAATCCCCCTGGGTTTTGTAAGTATATTTTTGGTAATTTCCCAACCCCTATCTGTAGGGGCCTGGTGTGCCCTCTGTCTCTTCACGGCCATTGTTATGCTGCCTATGATCCCATTACAAATTGATGAGGTGATTGCCATGGGGCAACACATGGTACAAAGAAAACGTAAAGGGGATTCTTTATGGAAAGTGTTTTGGAAAGGTGGCGAGGCAATATCTACCCAAAATGATGAGCGTTCGCCTGCATTGCTTGAACTTCCGCAAAAACCCTGGAATGTATTTAAGTCTTCTATTTGGGGAATGAGTTCCTCCTGGACCCTGAGCCTTTCCGTTGTTTTGGGATTATGGCTTATGTTTTCACCTACGGTATTTGGGGTCGGGATAGAGGCGTCAGCGGCAGATTTAAACCATTTGGGCGGTGCATTGGTGGTAGTGATCGCCGTTGTGGTAATGGCTGAACCATTAAGGTTTGGTCGATATCTAAATATTTTGTTGGGATTGGCCATCGCCATCTTACCGTGGTTTATTGAAGATGGTAACTTTATGCTCTCCATAAGTAGCACGATAACGGGTGTTGTAGTGGCGGGTCTATCTTTCCCCAGGGGGCCTATATTGGAACAGTATGGCCTTTGGGATAAGTATGTTAAATAACATTTTCAAATTAAATGACCAATAACGAAATTTTTGAAAAAAGCCGTAAGCTCCTACATGAAAATATGGTGCGTAAAAAGGAAGGAAATAAAGTAATTTACCATTATACAAAACCTTCTCCAGATACATATCCTTATCAGTTTTTTTGGGATACCTGTTTTCATGTATTTATACTATGCAATTTAGACGAATTCGGAATGGCCAAGGCGCACATTAAAAGTCTGATTTCATTTCAAAAGGAAGATGGATTTTTAGGACATATGATTTATTGGGATCGATTAAAACCGGGAAGATGGGTAGATTTTTTTCAGTCCAAGCCCCGGTTTAAGAACCTTTATAAAAGCCATATGAGCGCATTAATTCAACCGCCAATAATAGCTATGGCTGTAGAAAGGCTCATTAACAAATCGGGCGATATTGCATTTTTAAAAGAGGTACTGCCCAATTTAAAAAAATATTACCAGTGGCTGCAAGAGAACAGGGATTTTGATGGTGATCATCTTTTGACGATAATCTCCCCTTTTGAATCGGGAATGGACTGGAAACCTACTTACGATCAAATTTTTAATTTTCGGGGTAAAGCCAATGCCGAACTTTTTGTGAAAGTGGTAGCAGTAGATGTCAGGAATTTTATAAATAATTATAATTTAAAAAAAATTCATCAGAAAGATTATTTTCAGGTAAAGGGTGCAGGGTTTAATAGTATTTATGCTCAAAACCTCAGAGCCATGTCGAGGCTCTGCGATATGGTGGAAGATAATGACGCTAATTCTTACGACGAACTGGCCAATAAAGTAGAAAAAAGCATTTTACAAATAATGTACCATGAAGAAGACGCTGCTTTTTATGATTGCTACGGAAAAGACAATACGCATTTAAAAGTGAAAACGCCAACGATCTTTTACCCCCTCTCTTTGGAAACTATAGAAAAAAGTATAGTTAAAAAGGTAATCGAAAAGCATTTAATTAAAGGGGAGGATTTTAATACTGCTTTCCCATTACCTTCGGTCGCTATAAGTGAGCCTTCCTTTAATCCTAAAGAGTCCATCTATATATGGAGGGGGCCTACCTGGATTGTTAATAATTGGTTCCTTTATAATGTTTTCTTAAATAACGATTATAAGAAAGAAGCCGCAAAAATAGCAGATAATATTAGGACACTTATTGAAAAAAGTGGATTCAGGGAATATTATAATCCCTTTACGGGAGAAGGTTATGGGGCACAGGATTTTACCTGGGCTGGGCTAATAACCGATATGATTTCCAAAAAGGATACATAAGGAGACATAAATATAATTAATATAAAACGCTAATGACCATAAATCACTAGCTGTTGTAAATTATCAATTCGAATAAAAAATTTAATTAGAATGGACAATTCAAATACAAACAAAGTAGTAGTAATAACCGGCGCTTCAGCTGGGGTTGGAAGGGCAACGGCCAAAGAATTTGCCAAAGAAGGGGCTAAAATATTATTGATCGCCAGAGGTAAAGATGGACTGGAAGGGGCTAAGCGTGATGTAGTAGCCTGCGGCGGCCAGGCCTGGGTCTATTCAGCTGATGTTGCTGATGCGAAACAAATAGAAGCAGCCGCAGATTATGCCGAAGAACATCTTGGTCCCATAGATATTTGGATAAATAATGCTATGGTAAGTGTTTTTAGTAAAGCTATAGACATGAGCGCTGAAGAATATAGCAGGGTGACCAATGTCACTTATTTGGGACAGGTATATGGTACACTGGCAGCATTAAAAAGAATGAAGGAAAGAAATTCGGGCAGGATCATATTGGTCGGTTCGGCACTTTCCTATCGGGGAATACCACTTCAGTCAGCTTATTGTGCTTCCAAACACGCTATTCAGGGGTTCTTTGAATCCTTGCGCGCAGAGCTTTTACATGACAATTTAAATATAGACCTTTCTATTGTACATCTTCCCGCCATGAACACCACACAATTTGGTTGGGTGAAAACCAGGTTCGATAAAAAACCACAACCAATGGGAAAAATTTATCAACCGGAAGTAGCGGCGCGGGCAATTGTAGAAGTCGCAAAATCTGGTGTACGGTTGCGTATGGTTGGTTATCCCACGGTGCAAACTATTTGGGGCAATAAATTAGTGCCTGAATTTCTGGACCATTATATGGCGAAAAATGGTATAAGCGGCCAGTTGACCAATGAGCCTGAAGATGAAGATAGAGAAAATAACCTTTGGGACCCGGTACCGGGTGATCAGGGTATTTACGGTGGCTTTGCCAATCGGGCTCAGGATTATAGCATTTATGATAAAATTGTTGAAAATAAAAAGGTCATTGGAATTTTTGGCGCTGCTTTAGTAGGACTTGCCTTGTTGACGGGTTTTTCAAAAAAGGTAAATTAAAAATGGATGATGGTTTAGGAATACTTTATATAGAAAGGATATTCTTTCAATAACTACTGATACAAAGGGCAAATAAAGAAGAAGCTGATTTTTAAAATTTAACTGAAATAGATTATAAAGATGACACATACCTATAAAATTACCGGAATGACCTGCAATGGTTGTCGCTCCCATGTGGAAAAAACTTTGAATGAAGTCGAAGGTGTAACAAATGCTTCAGTAAATCTTGAAAAAGCCGAAGCGGAAATTAGCATGAAAGAGCATATCAAAATTGAAAAATTACAGCAGGCTTTAAAAGAAGCGGGCGGGAATTATGCTATAGAAAACTCTTCCAAAGGTTCTAATTCCGAAAAAGCGAAGATGGATAAAGTGATGAAGCATACATATAAAGTTAGCGGAATGACCTGCAATGGCTGCCGCTCCCATGTAGAAAAGACATTAAATGAAGTAGAAGGCGTAATTGAAGCTTCCGTAGATCTTAAAAAAGAAGAAGCAGAAATTAGCATGAAAGAGCATATCGAAATTGAAACTTTCGAAAAAGCCCTTCAAAAAGACGGTGGAAATTACCATATCCATCCTCCCGGTACTAAAATTGAAAAAAAGCCCCCCTCCTTAGGCGGGGAGTCGGGGGGAGGCTCCTGGTATTGCCCTATGCATTGTGAAGGAGATAAAACTTATGACAAACCCGGCGATTGTCCCGTATGCGGGATGGATTTAGTGGAAGAAGTAAGCTCAGTTTCTCAATCTACGCAATATACATGTCCCATGCATCCTGAGATTGTTAAGGATGAACCAGGTGATTGCCCCATTTGCGGGATGGATCTGGTTCCTATGGAGCCTGAAGCATCGGCTGAAGAGAAGGGTTATAAGAATTTACTTAAAAAATTCTGGATCGCGGTTGCTTTCACCGTGCCAATTTTCCTTATTGCGATGTCTGAAATGATCCCGGATAATCCCCTTTACAATCTGGCAGATATGAAAGTTTGGAACTGGGTACAATTTGGCCTTTCGCTTCCGGTGGTTTTCTATGCGACCTGGATGTTTTTTGAACGTGCCTGGAGGTCTATAAAAACCTGGAATCTAAATATGTTTACCCTTATTGGGATTGGCGCCGGGGTGGCCTGGATTTTTAGTGTTTTTGGAATGCTTTTTCCAAACTTTTTTCCCGATCAATTTAAGACTGAAATGGGGACCGTGCATGTTTATTTTGAAGCAGCTACGGTAATCCTTACACTGGTTCTTATGGGGCAGGTGTTGGAGGCACGCGCACATAGCCGTACGAATTCAGCGATTAAAGAATTATTAAAACTAGCCCCTAATACTGCGGTAAGGGTAATAGATGGAAAAGAAGAAACTATTTCAGTAGATAAAATTCAGCAAGGTGATATTTTACGGGTAAAGCCAGGGGATAAAATTCCTGTGGATGGGACAATTAAAAAAGGCAAATCCAGTATTGATGAAGCTATGATCTCCGGCGAGCCAATTCCGGTGGATAAAAAAGAAGGGGATAAAGTTAGTTCGGGAACTATCAATGGAACTCAAAGTTTTACCATGACCGCTGAAAAAGTAGGGGATGAAACCCTTCTCGCCCAAATTATTAAAATGGTGAATGAAGCTAGCCGTTCCCGGGCACCTATTCAAAAATTAGCCGATACGATCTCTGGATATTTTGTGCCGGTGGTAGTCATTATTTCAGTGATAACTTTTATTGTATGGGCCATTTATGGGCCGGAACCTTCCTATGTATATGCCCTGGTAAATGCTATTGCCGTGTTGATTATTGCCTGTCCCTGTGCGCTGGGGCTTGCTACGCCAATGTCTGTTATGGTAGGAGTAGGGAAAGGTGCGAAAAATGGAGTTTTGATCAAGAATGCCCGTGCACTGGAAGAAATGAATAAGATCGATACCCTAATCATCGATAAAACCGGAACAATAACCGAAGGGCGACCCTCTGTAGAAAAAGTGGTTTCAGTTGCTGAAGAATATACTGAAAAGGAAATCGCACGTTTGATTGCTTCAGTAAATGCCCAAAGTGAACATCCCCTCGCTACAGCAACAGTAAAATATGCCGATGCGCAAAATATTGAATACGCAGAAGCTTCAGATTTTAATTCGGTTACAGGAAAAGGGGTAGAGGCGAAATTTGAAGGAAAGCAGCTGGCTCTTGGAAATGATAAATTAATGCAGGCTGAAAATGCTGCAATTTCCGAAGAAATCAACAGTAAAGTAACTGCAGAGCAGGAACAGGGAAAAACAGTTTCTTACCTCGCTGTCAATTCAAAAATAATTGGATTCGTCACTATTTCAGATAAGATCAAAGAAACGAGTAGGGAAGCCTTAAATGAACTTCAAAAAGAAGGGATCAATGTAGTAATGCTTACCGGGGATAATGAGAAAACTGCGGCAGCCGTGGCAAAAGAATTGAATCTCGCCGACTTTAAAGCGGGAATGGTGCCACAGGATAAAATGGAAGAAGTAAAAAGACTTCAGGCGGAAGGAAAAAAAGTAGCCATGGCAGGAGACGGCATCAATGATGCACCGGCACTTGCCCAGGCCGATATTGGGATTGCTATGGGAACGGGAACCGATGTTGCAATAGAATCTGCTGAGGTTACGCTGGTAAAAGGAGATTTAAAAGGGGTGCTTAAGGCAATTCGGCTAAGTGAAAAGGTGATGAAAAATATCAAGGAAAATCTCTTTTTCGCATTGATTTATAATACGATTGGAGTGCCGATAGCTGCGGGTGTGTTATATCCGTTTTTCGGACTTTTATTATCACCCATGATCGCAGCTTTGGCGATGAGCTTTAGTTCGGTTTCAGTGATTGCGAACGCGTTGAGGTTAAGGAATTCGAAATTGTAATTTTTTTTTAGGTTTTGTGTCATCTCGACCGAAGGGAGAAATCTCTAAACGAGTAACGCACTTTGTTAAGAATAAGATTTCTCAGTCGCATTGCTGCCATTGACGTTTTACCATGGACGTATTTTTTATTTGGTTACGTATTAGAGGCCTTGAAACCAGTTCAGGGTCAAGATGCCGGTATTAGAATTGTCGTCATGCTGTCCCGATAGCTATCGGGATGTTTCAGCATCTCATTAGGGATACTAAAAAATACGTCAATTTCCTACGCCAGAAAATTATTCAGGTCTCCCAATGACGAAGGCTTTGTCACATTGAGCGGAGTCGAAATGTGCAAGCAGGATTTCGGTAATTGATTATTGCTAATGATCATGAGATTCCTCTTTCCGTTAGGAACAATTTAAGTTAGACTTTAGTTTTATTCATCATCGCGAGTGCAGTCGAAGCATATTTTCATTCTTTTCTTTTTCCATTGCTGAAAAAGAAACAAAAAAGCTAGTCTACAGTTTCTCGTTCACCCGTAACGGTTTAAATCCTAAAAGAATTGAACTCGCTTCGCTCAAACAGCAATTCTTTTTGAACGGATTATGCACCTACGGGTCCCGAATCCGAAACTGAGGACGTATCCCTGCTGGTTGTTATTGCGAAGGCATTAAACAATCTATTATGGAGACTGCTTCGTTTCACTAGTATTAACGTTTTTTTGGTTACGTATTAGAGACCTGGAACCAGTTAGGGTGACGATGCGGGTTTTTACAATCCCCTCATGCTGAACTTGATCAAATAACCGTGATGTTTTATACCAAAAAAAGAGGGCCAACTACAGCCCTCTTTTTCAACTAACCAACCAAAAAACTAACCTATTTATTTCTTCGCATTCCATCTTTACGGCCTTTCATTCTTTTTTCCTGAAGCGCCTGGTATTTTATAAACTGTTCCGGAGTTAGGATTTCTTTCAATTTTTTATCCTGTTCAGCCATTTTCTCTTTACGATCTTCCATCATTTCCGCACGTTCTTCGGAAAGTTTTTCTCTGGCCTCTTTAGTTTCCTTGCGCCTTTCAGAAGCGTTCTCTCTCTGGTCTTCAATTTCTTTTGCGTAATAAGCCTGAAGTTTTGCGATTTGTTCTGCGTTGAGATCAAGTTGCATTCCCAGTCTATCAGCTCTGAGTTTTGCCATCTCTTCGGAAGACATATCTGAACGTCTTTCCCCTCTCTCCTGCGCGAAAGTGGTTACTCCCACGAACAACATTAATAATAAAAATATTTTTTTCATCTTTTTAAGTTTTAAACTTTCTTCTTGGACTTTAAATAATCCAAATGGTTTAATAAAAAAGGGAACAAAATCTGTTCCCTTTTTAAAATTGTTATATATGGCATCATTTAGAGAGTTCCATCATCATCATCATCATGATCCATTTTATCCATTTTCTTGGACATCATTTTTTTATTCTTATCCATGCTCTTATGCATTCCTTTATCCTGCATGGCTTCCCACTTAATATACTGGTTAGCATCCAGAATATCTTTCATGTCCTCTTTGAAATCTGCCTGAATTTTCATTTTTGCTTCCCTCATTTCAGCAGATTCTTCAGCCATTTTATGATGGCCTTCCATTGCTTCTTCTTTATGCTCTGCCATAAGCTCTTTTTTATCTTCAAGCATTTTTATTTTAGCATCTTTTATCCTCGCCTTCTGGTTCGCGTTTAAACCAAGTTCAGAAGACAATTTCTCGGCATACATTGCTGATTTCTCTTCGTTTGTTTTCATCTTTTTCATATCCTTTTGTGCAAAAGCACCTATAGATATAAAAAGCATGACCAATATTAAACTTATCTTTTTCATCATGTAAATTTTTAAAATTATTATGTAAATATAAAGTATATGAAAATCAGTAATTTAGACTTTAACTAAAAAAAGCTGCCGTTGTTAAAACGGCAGCCTCAATTACAAAATCCTGTTAAAGAATTTTAATTATTTTATGGGATTGAGAATTAAATCAATTCTTTTTAAAATGTCCTGTTTGTGATATCTGGTTAAGGTGTTGCCAGTATTTGTTGTATTCCGCAACTGTCTTTGTAAAGTGTTTAACTCACCTCTAACAATTGGGCGAATATCACTTTGGGCAACATTTACATTGCTGCGGCTAATCCATCTGCGATATTGAGCAGGAATTGGTTCCTGTTCTTCAGTCATTAAATACTCCATACGATCTACATAGGCTCTTTGCAGACTTCTTCTATAGCGGTCTATATTTCGACCATTATTTACTTCAGTAAAAATTCCTTTACGCAAATCTTCCATCATATTTAAAAGAGTATAGGCTTTGTTACCATTTACCTCTTCATTTTCCATCAAACGCTGCATTCTGCCAAAATCCATAATATTGGACAGGGCTCTTTCCTGCATATTTCTGATCCTTTCCAGGTTACCATCAAATTCAATCTTATTGAAAATATCCTGATTGATCATCCATTCCGGAGTTTCAAATAATTGCTCCTGAAGAAATTTCATGGCGCTTTTTTGCTTTTCCGCAGGAACGTGGGTATATACAGCACCTTCCTGATCATAGGTTTTGTTATACTGATATACTCCCCCAATATTTGCCGCAACATGTCCCATATATCTGTTGAATTGGGCAAGCACCTGGCCGTAAAGATCATCAAGATCTTCATAGTCTTTACCATCTTCTGCAGTCCATTCTATCAGATTTGGAACGATCCTTTTGAGGTTTTCAATTCCGTAGGTACTGGCCAACATGGCATTATCACCAAGATCTTCAGTTTGAGAACTCGGGTCGATCACATTTCCCTGTTGTCCTCCAAATCTATAAATTGGATCATTTGCATGTTCTAAAATCCATTCATCCAAAACCAGCTTTTCACTTTGCGGGGTTTTTCCGGGAATTGGTTTATACCCCCACATAATGGCATATTTATCATAAGGCCCAATATTTGGCATTAAGGCAACATCTCCATCTTCTGGTTGCGCGATATAGTTGAAGCGGGCATAATCCATAATAGATGGAGCCGTTCCATATTCCGCAGTAAATTCAGGATCTCTTAATTTTTCTACCGGATAGGCAACACTGCTTCCCATATTATGGGGGAGACCTAAGGTATGGCCAACCTCGTGAGAAGAAACAAAACGAATTAACCTTCCCATTACTTCATCTTTAAATGCCACTCCTTTGGCGTCATCGTTGATAGCGGCAGTTTGTACAAAAAACCAGTTTCTTAGCAACGTCATTACGTTATGGTACCAGTTAATATCAGATTCCAGAATTTCTCCAGAACGGGGATCACTTACGTGAGGGCCGTTGGCATTTGGAATGGGTGAAGCCAGGTATCGCACTACTGAATACCTTACGTCTTCCGGGCTCCAGTCTGGATCTTCAGCTTTCGTAGGAGCATCTTTCGCAATAATGGCATTTTTAAATCCGGCTGCTTCAAAAGCTACCTGCCAGTCTTCAATTCCCTGTTTGATAAAAGGCACCCATTTATCTGGAGTGGCACGATCGATATAATAAACGATTTGTTTTTTTGGTTCTACCAACTCCCCGTTTTTAAACTTCTCCAGGTCTTCATCTTTCACTTCAAGTCTCCAACGATCAAGAAATTCAATAGTTTCACTTTTTTGAGCTTCTAGGCCATAATCGGTTTGTTCTGTAGTGAACCAACCTACACGTTCGTCAAAATATCTTCTTTCCATAGGGATTTTTGGAAGAAGGATCATGGAATTACTGAATTCCAATGAGATAGAACCCGTACTTTCATTGGATGGCGGTTCGCCTGCGTTGTAAGTTTTCACATGTCTCACTTCAATATTTTCAGGATAACTTCTGATGGTATCTATATACGACCTGCTCTCGTCAAGGCGTGTCACCTTGTAGCGCTTTCTTGCACCATCCTGCAAGCCTAATGCCTGCACATCTTTGTTATAAAGATCGGTCACATCAACAACTGTGGTTTTGGAAATTGAATCTTTCCCAATGGCTTTTATTTCGAAAGACTGAAGGATAGGCTCAAAATTAGAATTTACCACTGCTTCATGAACAGGAAGCGAATCTGCCGCAAATACATCATAAGAGACGACTCTTAAAAGCACTTTATCGCCTTTCTTTTCCCAACGATTTACCTGGGTATTTTGTTTGCCACCACCAAAACCAATTCCGGTAGCAGTTTTTGCGATTCTTGTAACGGTAAGCATTTCGCGATTAAAAAGACTGTCAGGTATTTCATAGAAATAATTATTATCTACCTGGTGCACGGTAAAAAGACCTTCGTCTGATTTTGCTTCTTTGGTTATTACTTTATTATAGGGTTTTAGGCCCCCTTTGTCTTTTTTTGCATCATCACCGCTAGCGGTAGTAGGAGTAGTTTCCTTTTTTGGCGGATTGAATACCGCGCAACCTGAAACGGATAAAGAAAGAAAGACTACTAAAAGCCTTAAGCTCTGTTTTTTGATCATAAAGTTTGTTTTGTAGTTAATATGAATTATGAAGGCGGTAATTTACTGTAAAAAAAGAAAAGACCACCATTTGGCGGTCTTATGACTATAATAGTTCCCAAAGGTTTAAAAAACTGAAGAAACTTTAATTCACTATTCTAAGAGATCTTAATTTTTAAGATCTCTTCTTCTTTAAAAACATCAATTAATTTATGCTTTCTAAGTGATTTTAAAGAGTTGTCCCACTTTTTATTGCTTAAACCTGACTGAGCCTTAATCTTATCAAGATGATGTACTTCACCGCCTTTTACTAAATCCAGAATTACCTTTTCCTCTTCATTTAATTCTACCTGTTTTTTCTCCGGTTTCATTTGCGGAAAGAACAAAACTTCCTGAATGGATTGTTTGTTCGTTAAGAACATGATCAATCTATCCATTCCAATACCCAAGCCCGAAGTTGGGGGCATTCCATATTCCAGCGCACGTAGAAAGTCGTTGTCGATAAACATTGCTTCATCATCGCCTTTTTCAGATAATTTCAATTGTTCTTCAAAACGTTCTCTTTGATCTATAGGATCATTCAATTCTGAATAGGCGTTGGCAATTTCTTTTCCACATACCATAAGTTCAAAACGCTCGGTTAGTTCGGGGTTTTCCCGATGAACTTTACATAGCGGACTCATTTCCTTGGGATAATCTGTAATAAACGTAGGCTGGATAAATTTTCCTTCACATTTTTCACCGAAGATCTCATCAATCAACTTTCCTTTTCCCATGGTTTCATCTACATCAACACCCATTCCTCTGGCGGCATCAAAAAGTTCCTTTTCAGATTTCCCCGTAATATCAAAACCAGTGAACTGCTTAATAGCATCGGTCATGGTCACCCGTTTATAAGGGGTTTTGAAATCGATCTGGTGTTCACCGAAGCTTGCTTCTGTAGTTCCGTTTACAGCTTTGGCACAATGTTCCAATAGATTTTCCGTAAACTCCATCATCCAGTTGTAATCTTTATAGGCTACATAGATCTCCATTGCAGTAAATTCAGGATTATGGGTTCTATCCATGCCTTCATTTCTAAAGTTTTTGGAGAATTCATAAACCCCATCAAAACCTCCTACTATCAATCTTTTTAGGTAAAGCTCATTGGCAATTCTTAAATATAAGGGAATGTCCAGGGCATTATGATGGCTTACAAAAGGCCTTGCCGCAGCTCCACCGGGAATGGGCTGTAGAATAGGAGTTTCCACCTCGAAATAACCTTTATCATTGAAGAAATTTCGCATGGCGTTGAACAATTTTGTTCTCTTTACGAATACTTCTTTCACTTTAGGGTTTACCACAAGATCTGCATAACGCTGGCGATAACGTTGTTCAGGATCATTAAACCCATCGTGCGTATTCCCGTCTTTATCCGTTTTAGGAAGAGGAAGCGGTCTCAGGGCTTTGCTTAAAAGCTGAAAATCTTTTACCATCACGGTCATCTCCCCAACCTGGGTTTTAAATAATTCGCCCTGGATTCCTATAAAATCGCCAATATCCAGCCATTTTTTATAGAAGTCATTGTATTTTGATTTATCCTCGCCGGTACAAATTTCATCGCGGTTAAAATAAACCTGAATCTTTCCCTGGCTGTCCTGCAATTCAGCAAAGGAAGCTTTTCCCTGAATTCTTCGGGACATTAATCTTCCTGCAATAACCACCTTTTTTCCTTCTTCAAAATTAGCCTTAATTTCAGAAGTTAAATGATCTACCGGAAAAAGGTCTGCAGGGAAAGGATTAATTCCCGCTTTGCGGATCGCCGATAATTTCTCACGTCTAATTTGTTCCTGTTCTGATAATTGCTGCATATTCAAATTTTTATGGCATTGCTTAAAAATGCGGATGCAAATATAGTGACTATCAGTCTCCCAAACAACGTCCATACTAGCCGAAATAATAATTCTATCTTTGCATCAAAATTGAAGTTTTATGAGCGTTTGGAGGGTGATCTTATCTATATTATTTCCGCCACTGGCAGTTTACGACCAGGGTTGCGGTTCGATCATAATCGTTTTAATCCTTACCATTTTAGGATGGATTCCCGGCGTAATTGCCGCTTTGATCATTCTTAATAATCCTAAGAATAGAAAATAATGAATAAGAAGGTGGAAATTCAGAATTTGGGATTGAAGGATTACAAAGAAACCTGGGATTACCAGGAGAAAATTTTTAAGAATACGCTTGATCTTAAAATTCGAAATCGCAGGGAAAATCTTGGAGTGGAAACCAGAAATTATTTATTATTTGTAGAGCATCCGCATGTCTATACACTTGGAAAGAGTGGTGATGCTGGAAATTTATTGCTTAGTGAAGAGCAATTAAAAGCTAAAAATGCCAGTTACTATAAAATCAACAGGGGCGGGGATATTACCTACCACGGTCCCGGCCAGATCGTGGGTTATCCTATTCTTGATCTGGATAATTTCTTTACCGATATTCATAAATATTTACGTTTGCTGGAAGAAATGGTCATTCTCACCCTGGCTGAATATCAAATCAAAGCACAAAGGAGTCCGGGTGAAACCGGTGTATGGCTGGACGTTGGGACGCCCTTTGCGAGAAAGATCTGCGCGATGGGGGTTAGAGCCAGTAGATGGGTAACTATGCATGGTTTTGCCCTTAATGTGCATGCAGATCTTGGTTACTTTGATCATATAATTCCCTGCGGAATAAAAGGTAAAGCCGTGACCTCTTTAAATGTGGAACTTGGAAAGAAAGAAATTTCCCTGGAAGAAGTCCAGCAGAAATTAATAAGACATTTTGCTGAATTATTTGAAGCGGAAATAATTGGATTATAAATTTTGAAATCCCGTTTTCTTTATAAATAAAATTCTTCTTGCATTTTTATCATTTCCTCTCCGTTTAAATCATTAATTAAATAATTCGTTCAAATTAGTTTTAATTTTTTCGCCAAACACTTTTCATTGTGATGAATAATGAAGACTTTTATAAGAAATCAACAAAGTATAATATGAAGAAAAAACTACAATTAATCTGTGTTTTGCTGTTTACCATGACTGTGCATTTTGGTTATGCACAATCAAAAACAGTGACCGGTACCGTAACCGATGAGAATTCCCTGCCTTTGCCGGGGGTTAATGTTATTGTACAGAATGCAAATAGAGGAACTCAAACAGATTTTGATGGTAATTATTCCATTGATGTCGCCCAAGGCGATGTATTAACCTTCAGTTACGTAGGTTTTACATCTCAAAGCATTAGTGTGGGGCCAGATGATATTATCAACGTCACCCTTGGTGAAGATGCTGCCCAACTTGATGAAGTCGTGGTCGTAGGTTATGGTACACAAAGCAAACGAACCCTTACTGATAATGTAGCTAAGCTTACTTCAGAAGACATTGAAGAAGTCCCTGTACCTAGCATTCAAAGTACCATTGCAGGTAAAGCGGCCGGGGTACAGATTGCCCCTACTAATGGAAAGGTAGAGGGTGGGGTCAATATTCGTATCCGTGGGATTGCCAGTATTGGTGCAGGATCGGAACCTCTTTATGTTCTTGATGGTGTACCTCTTATCAATAGTAATGAATCTAATAACGGTTCGCCCACTAACCCTTTGCTAACCCTAAGTGCTAATGAGATTGCATCTATAGATATTTTAAAGGATGCCTCTGCAGCAGCAGTATATGGTTCAAGGGGAGCTAACGGTGTTGTTATTATTACTACAAAAAGTGGAGCTAACAGACCTGCTACTTTTTCGCTTAATTATTCTTATGGTGTCAGCGAGCCCACTAATCTTAGGGACTGGCTAAATGCTGATGAATATGTAGAGTTGTTTACGGAAGCTGCTGTTAATACTTTTGGACAGGATGAAGGTGTGGAATATATTAATGGAATTTTTGACTTTCTTGCAGATGGAACAGATTGGCAAAACAGGGAAATTGATACAGACTGGCAAGACCTCGCGCTTCAAAATGGACACGTACAGGATGCGACATTTTCGATGTCTGGCGGAAATGAGAAAACTACGTATTTCTTTTCCGGAGCCTTCAATGATACTGAAGGTATAGTAACAGGCAATGAACTTGAAAGGATCAATGCCCGGGTGAATGTAGGTCATACATTCAATGAAAAATTTAAAGCAGGAATGAATTTGAGTTTTTCAAGAACTAATATAGACAGGATAGCGAATGATAACGCCTTTGTTACACCTTTACAGGCAATTGCCCAACCGGCGCTTTCCCCGGCATATTTAGAAAATGGTGATCCCAATCCAAATACGCTTTATCCAAACTTTTTACTTCAGGATAAACATTCATTTTATAACACAGTAATTAAAAGAGTCTTGGGAAGGGTCTTTGGAGAATATAGATTTTTAGATAATCTCAAATTTAACTCAGATTTTGGATACGACCTTTACTATCAGAATGAAGATAGCTATACAGGAAGGTTGGCTCCATTCCAGTCTACTAATGGAGAGGCCTATGCATCTAGTGTGGGGACCGAGTCATATGTAAGTAGTAATTACTTTACCTTTTCTGAAGTTTTTAATGACATTCACGATCTGGAAATTGTAGCTGGTATGGAATACAATCAGTCCAATAGACGCTTTCAGGATGTAACAGGTATTCAATTCCCCACCGATGATTTCCAGACCATAGATAGTGCTGCGGAGATTACAAGTGGCTCAGGTGCTGAATCTGCAAATAGCTTTTTATCCTATTTTGCCAGGCTTACTTATAGTTTATATGATAAATATCTCCTGAAAGTGAGTGTTCGAAGGGATGGATCTTCAAGATTTGGAGAAGATGTACGCTATGGTACTTTTCCGGCAATTTCTGCAGGTTGGATCATTAGTGAGGAAGAATTTTTGAGAAATAGTGATGTCTTATCTTTCTTAAAACTTAGGGCAAGTTATGGGGAGACCGGAAATGCTAATATTGGTGATTATGCTGCATTGGGATTATTCGGCGGAATTTCTTACAATCAACGTCCGGGTATTGCACCAATACAGGCTGCGAATCCGCAATTAACCTGGGAGAGCGTTAAACAAACTGACATTGGTTTGGAATATGGATTTTTGAATAATAGAATTTCGGGAGAAATTGATTATTATATCAAAAGATCTGACGGACTTATATTTTCCCAACCTCTACCTGGAACTTCAGGACAGGCCAACATCACCAAAAATATTGGTTTGTTAGAAAATAAAGGTATCGAATTTGTCCTAAACACTAAAAATATTCAAAAAGAAAACTTCACCTGGAGTACCAATTTTAATATAGCCAAAAATAATAATGAAGTAAAAGAATTGCCAAATGGAGACGATGTGGTTTCGGGACAAACGATTTTAAGGGAGGGAGAATCTTTATCGGCTTTTTATCTCCGAGAGTATGCTGGAGTTGATCCTGATAATGGAGATGCGCTGTATTATATCAATGAAGAAGGTGGAGGTCGTGAAACTACTACAGATCCTAATGAAGCCAACCGCGTTATACTTGGACAACCTTATGCTGACTGGATTGCTGGTTTCACCAATAATCTTTATTATAAGGGAGTAGATTTTGGGTTTACTTTTACAGGAAACTGGGGTGCAAGTATCTATAACGGAGGTGGAATTTATCAAAGTGCAAATGCTGATTATTTTGATAACCAAAGTGCAGATCAGTTAGACAGATGGCAGCAACCTGGTGATATCACCAATGTACCCCAAGCCAGACTTTTTGGTGGGAATGGTACGGCTACTTCTTCCAGATACCTTCAGGAGGCAGATTTTATTCGGCTTCGGAATTTAACACTTGGATATACCATTCCGGATAGGTTTATACAGGAAGTGGGACTTGATAAATTCCGTATTTATTTTACTGGAATTAATTTGCTTACGATCACAGATTATGACGGGTATGATCCGGAATCTACCAGTGATGCCGGTCAGGGGGTAGGAGTGACATTTTATTCGGCTCCTGCGGTACAAACTATGTCGTTAGGACTTAACATTAACTTCTAAAAAAATAATATGAAAAAATTATATAATTCAATCTGGATGATTGCACTCGTTCTATGCTTCTCTGGCTGTGATGATAAATTGGATCTTGAACCAAGGCAATCAATTTCAGTAGGTACCGCAATTTCATCTGCAGAAAATGTAAAGAACATCCTTATTGGAGTTTATAACGAGACTGGCCAATCACCGTCTTATGGAGGATATTTGCAACTTCTGGCAGACCTTTACGGTACAACAGATCAAATTACCTGGGGAGGAACTTTCCAGCCCCCAAGACAGGTTTTTAATAAAAATATTTTTATTGATAATGGTTTTGTAAGTGACCTTTGGCTTAATGGATATGAAGCGATAAATCAGGCAAACCTGGTGCTGGATTATTCGGATTTGCTAGAAGAGGAAGATCGCGATCAGGTAATGGGAGAAGCCTATTTCTTAAGAGCGCTGAATTATTTCGATCTAAACAGATTTTTTATGTCGCCAGATGGACAAATAGGAGTGCCTTTGAGTTTAGAAGGTATCATAGATTACGCCCAGGATTTGCAAATTCCAAGAGCCAGTGCCTCTGAAGTTTATAGCCAGGTAGTTTCAGATCTTGAAATGGCCTACAGCCTGTTGCCAGAGGATAATGGAATTTTTGCCGATAAATATGCTGCTCAGGCATTGCTGGCCAGAGTATATTTGCAAATGGGTAATTATGCTGGAGCCCGGGATGCCGCTGATGATGTCATTCAAAATAGTGCTCATTCTTTAACCAGTACTTTTGAAGATGCATTTAATAATGATGTAGACAGCACTGAAGACGTTTTTGCTTTTCAGGTAACCACCCAGGACGGAGCCAATGTACTGGTCACGCATTATGCGGATCAAACCTTCGGAGGTCGTGGGGGCGATGTTACAGTGAATGAAGCCTATTTGGAAATGTTCGGGGAGAATGATGCGAGAGGGGATTTTTTCTATACCAGTGCCCAAAATGAGGGGACGTTGACCGGGAAATACACCAATCAATATGCGAATATCTCCCTGTTAAGACTTGCTGAAATGTATTTAATACGAGCTGAAGCAAATCTTAGAGAGGGTACGGTAATAGGGGCAAGTCCTGTAGAAGACGTGAATAAATTAAGATTAAGAGCAGGGGCTGATCTTCTTACTGAAGTTACTGTGGAAGACGTGCTTAAAGAAAGGGAATTAGAATTAATGTTTGAAGGTTTTCTTGTGTTCGATTATAAAAGAACAGGAAGGGAGATCGCAACCTTACCCGCAAGTTCCCCAAAATTATCCTTCCCTATTCCACAGCGTGAAATAGATGCCAATGATCTTTTAACTCAAAATCCAGGATACGAATAGAGTTTGCTAAAGAATGAATAAAAAAAGGGCTGACATTCAGCCCTTTTTTTATTAAAATTCATAGATCAGGATCTCATTATCCTCACCTTTTACGATCAATTCTTTTTTTGTATCGGGATTTGCATGGGAGATATTAATTTCTGAAGTTCCATAAACCGGAAATCCTGGTAACAACTGCGCATCCTGATCAAAAATAAAAACCTGGCTGGTTTGTAGATCTGTAATCCCAACATAGGTATTTTTCCCAACTTCGAAAATTTGGGGATCTGTATACAATCCAAAATCTAAATTAATAGTTGCGCCATTGATATGCAATTGATTTTCATTTAGATAGACTAAATTTTCATCATTGGACACTAAACGCACATTTTCCGCCAGCGTTTCTGTTCCAGTCGAAACTTTCCCGTTTTGATCTATTTCGATGATTCGATGATCTGCAGTTGTAGAAATAAATTTCCCCTCATGACCAAACCATTCGTTTTCAGAAAAATTAATAGATTCAGTTACAGGAACACGAATGTTTCCCTGGCGGCTCAATATATTCAGCTTTCCAGATTTTTCCGCTACCAAAATATAATCTTTGGAACCAATTCGAATATGTTTTGGCGCTGTGATAATTTCAGTTTTGGCATTTTCAAAATCGAAACCTTTAATGCTTTTTCCATTTGGATCAAGCATATACACCTTACTATGCTGAGTTAAGACAAAACGATAGGTGCGATTATTATCATAATCAAAAACCGATAAAGGCTGCGTGAAAGTATCATTAAATTTATTTGGAAAAGGTTTTACTGTTTTTCCCTGGCGATCAATCACCTGCAACTCATGGCTCGTAGTAAATGCAAGTTGCTTATTAGCATTTTTGAAAAGATCAATTTCATGGATGGATCCTGAAATTTTTGATTCTAATTGCTTCTTCCAGAAGATGCTTCCTTTATTCGAAAGTAGATAAAGCATGTTGTCCTTGTCCTGCACAACAACGTCCAATTGACCTGTTTGGTGATTTCTAAAGAACTGGAACTTTCCGGAAATGGTTTTTTCTATTTTTATAGAACCAGATTGGGCAACAGCTTGAATTTGTTCCGAATTCTTACTTTCGGCGGAAAAAATTCCGTGGATATGAGTAAAGTTATCTTCGGTGATAAACTGTATTGCGAAAAGGCTGTTTTGTTCAAAACCGGAGTTTTCTTTATTAAAAACAGCTTTGTTGAAATTGGTCGTTTTCGCCAGTATTAGCATGGAAGACTCAGATGCAAGTTGGTTGATGAAATCTTTGAAATAAGTTTGGTGTGATAATAAAGAGGAATTAAGGTTTGCGGAAATCATATTTTCCAATACAGAAATTTCTTTTGAAAAAACTGCGGAATGGTTTATAACGCAGGCGTAGGCCAAATTTTCAGCATTGAAAAATGGTTTAAATTTTTGCGCAATTTCTTCAGAATCATTTACTCTAAAAATAGAAACGCCACGAAAATTTAGGTTTTCAGCTGCAATTTCAGTCAGCGATTCTATTCCCAGTTCAAGATCGTCTAAACCAACAGAAAAAGCGGTTCCATCTGGAATTTCAGTTTTTGAAATTTCCGAAGAGAAATTAAAAAGGTTATTTATAGATGGGATAGAATCTGAAATATAAGAATTGCGCTGCGAATCAAAAACCTGATAATCGCTGTAGTTTACTGTTGAAAATGAGATAAAGGAAGAAGGGATAATATTGATGTTTTTTGACGGGGTTGCCTCCTGATCCCTCAGTACATCCTGAAAATTTTTCTGCTCAGAGTTTATTGTAATTCCATTTATTTTGAACTGGTTATCTTCAAGATCGAGATCCAGCACAGTCCAGTTAGCCAGGTTTTTAAAATTAAACTGGCCAAAACTTTCAAGGAAATTATCTAATTCTGGTAGTTTCAGATCTTTTCGAAAGATGACGGAAGTTTTTGCAGGATCCCTTGCCTCGAATACTTTTTTAAACTCACTATATTCAAGGAGATTCTCACCTTTTGAAATCTGGGTAAGTTTGTCTCTGGAATTGCTTATTATATAATAATCCCCAATTTCTGTGACTAAAAATTTGCTATTTCCTAAGGTAAATCGTTTAAAATAGACCCCATTTTCATTAAAATTCTCCACTTTTTTATCCTGAAGGGAATCCAGTTGAAAGAAAGAAGAATCTTTTCTGGTACTTATTGTATACGTAAGCGTTTGATTCTCGAGATTAGAAAATGTGAACAATATTTCCCTTTTCAGTGCCAGCTTATCAAGGAAATTTAGTTGTTTTTGAATTTTCTTTTTTAAGGCAGAAGAACTAATATTTAAAAAGGCATTGGCGTTAAGTGTTTGTTGTAATTCAGAAAAATCTGGTGTGGTAATGATCAACTCTGTATCAGCATGTATAAGCCTCGAAAGCTTTATTTCGCCTTTTTCTTCAGAAGAACATGAAATAATAAGGAAAAAAAGGAAAACTAATTTTGAGAGATCTTTCATTAAAAATAACTGGTTATTGCAAATTTAATGACTTAAAACTCAATGGTCAACTGTTCGGGAAGAAGTCTGAAACTTTTTCGGTGGTATTTTGTTACCCCATATTCTCTAATGGCCTGCCTGTGTTCTTTTGTGGGATATCCCTTATTCTGTTTCCAGTTGTACATGGGAAATTCATGATGAATCTGTTCCATATATTTATCTCGGTAAGTTTTTGCCAGGATAGAAGCAGCGGCAATACTTAAAAATTTTCCATCACCCTTAATGACACATTCGTGGGGTATATCACGATATATTTTAAATCTATTTCCATCTACAATAATTTTGTTAGGCTCGTGGGAAAGTTGGTCCAGAGCTCGATGCATGGCGAGAAAGGAAGCGTTGAGGATATTTATTTTATCTATTTCAATCATGTCAACATGGGCTACGCCAAAACAAAGAGCCTCTGCTTCAATACATGCTCTTAGGATATTCCTCATCTTCAAACTGGTAAGCTTCGAATCATTTAGTTGAGAATTTTCAAAAGATCTTGGTAAAATGACTGCGGCAGCAGTTACCGGGCCAGCGAGGCAACCTCTTCCCGCCTCATCTGTGCCGGCAATAGTTAAATTTTTAGAATAAAATGAAAGCAAACTTCTTAAAATTTTAGGGTTTTTTTAAATCCAAAAGGTGTAAACATTCCGTAAATGTAGTATTATTGGGAAAGATTTCGAAAAGTTAAAAGTCAGAAAAGTTTGGTGTATTAATAATTTATTATGATTTTTGGCACAGGCTAATTCAAATTTAACAAATAATGAAAAGAAAACTACATGGAATTCTAACACTCTTGTTAGTGTTAGTGGTGCAAATTGGTTTTGCACAAGAAAAACTCGTAACGGGTACGGTGATAGACGAAGATGGTTTACCACTGCCTGGAGTGAATGTTATTGAACAAGGTACCTCGAATGGTACTCAAACTGACTTTGATGGTAAATACAGTCTATCTGTAGAGGTAGGTGATGTTATTGTCTTTAGTTATTTAGGATTTTCCAATCAACAGGTTACTGTTTCTGCGGCTGATGTTTATGACGTTGCTATGGCTGCGGACGCTGCTGCCCTGGATGAAGTGGTAATTGTAGGTTATGGTACTGCAACCAAGCAATCTTTTGCGGGTACTGCAACAACTATTGATGCAGAAAATCTTCAAGCTAAGTCTTACTCGAATGTTACTCAGGCCTTGGCCGGAGAGGTTGCCGGGGTGAATGTTATTAATAATTCAGGACAACCTGGTACGACTTCAACTGTTCGTATTCGTGGATTTGGATCTGTAAACGGTAACCGGGCACCACTTTATGTATTAGATGGAGTGCCATTATCTGGGGGAGATCCCAATAGTACTACTCAAACTAATATTATTGAAGCAACGCTAAACTCCATTAACCCATCAGATATATTATCCACTACTATTCTAAAAGATGCATCTGCAACTGCTATTTATGGTTCCAGAGGTGCAAATGGGGTAGTTTTAATTACTACTAAGAAGGGTACTTCTGGGAAAGATTATATTGAAGTTGATGTAAAAACGGGGGTTAACGACCAGATTATACCACGGTATGATGTAATAAGATCTCCTGAAGTTTATACAGGTTATGTATATGAAGGTATTTATAACAGAGGTAGATTTACTGGAGTGGCAGATCCTGCGGCTTATGCCAATGCGCGTTTATTTTCAGATAACTATATCCCGGCTGGATATAATATCTTTAATGTAGAAACTGCCGCGGAACTTATTGATCCGGAAACCAGACAGGTAAGACCGGGTGTAACCAGAAGATATACTCCTGAAAATTATGCAGATGAGGCTTTTAGTGCTGCAGTTAGGACGGAAGCAAATGTTCGTTTTGGTGGTGGAAATGAAAAAACAAAATACTTTGCATCTGTTGGATATTTAAATGATGATGGTTATGCAATCAATACGGGATATGATCGATATACTACGCGTTTAAACGTTAATTCTAACGTGAAAGACTGGTTAGATGTAGGTGTGAATATTGGTTATGCCTATTCTGAAAGTTTAAATAATGGACAAACCGTTGGTTCTGAAAACTTATTTGAATTTGCAGACAAAACTGCTCCAATTTTTGGGGTTTACTTGAGAGATGATAACGGGCAATTAGTTCCGGATCCAATTTTTGGAGGAAATCAATTAGATTATGGTAGTACTTCTGGATTTAGAACACGTCCCCAGTCTGATAACCTGAATCCCATTGGATCAGCATTATACGATTACAATGCTACTGAGAGAAATGAGATCAACGGTAATTTTTCATTAGATATTGATTTTAGTGAACATTTATCTCTAGAAACTAGATTTGGAGCGCAATATGCATTTGATAGATTTAAAAGTGCATCCAATGCATTCTATGGTACTTCTGTAGGTGATGGAGGTGCTTTATTTACCAGGGATACTGAGGTTCTTACGTTGAACTTCTTGCAATTATTGCGTTACAACAATCAATTTGGTGATCATACTTTGGAAGCATTGATTGCTCATGAGACAAACGATTTTGATTTAGATAATAATACATCCAGCAAAACTAAGCAGGTGGCTGCAGAACTTTATGAGTTGAATAACTATGTAGTTACAGCTAGTCCATCTACTGGTTTCAATCAAGGTAGAGCACTTGAGTCTTTCTTCGGTCAGGTAAACTACGACTTTCTTGATAGATATTACCTTACAGCTTCTGTTCGTCGTGATGGATCTTCAAGGTTTGTAAATGATAAATGGGGTACATTTGGCTCTGTTGGTGCTGCTTGGGTTGTAACTAATGAGGACTTTTTGTACAACAATGATGTTCTTAGCTTCTTGAAATTAAAAGCCTCTTATGGTATTACTGGGGATGAAGCTGGTGTTGGATACTATTCAGGATACGATACTTTTGATATCAATAACCTGAACGATCAAATTTCACTTTCGGCAAGAGGAAATGGAAATCCTGATCTTACCTGGGAAACATCAAAACAGTTCCAGGCTGGTGTTGAGTTTGGTTTAGGAAAATATATTGACGGTGCTGTAGATTATTATATTAAAAATACAGACAACCTTATTTTTGATAGAAGAGTGGGTCCATCACAAGGTATTGCTGTAGTTACTGTGAATGACGGTGAATTGAGAAATACCGGTTTAGAATTTAATCTTACAGGTCATTTGATCAATACTACAGATTTCTCTTTAGACCTCAATATTAATGGTGAAATTTTAGATAATGAAATTCTTAGAATGCCAATTGATCCTTCAACTGGGGAGGAGAGAATTTTAGATCCATCTAATAGTCCATTTGCTTATTCTGAAGGAAGTTCAATTTTTGATCTTTATGTTAGAGAATATGCGGGGGTAGATCCAGCAAATGGAGCTCCTTTGTTCTACAGGTATTTTGATGATATAAACGGGAACGGTTTATTTGATGATGGGGATGAAACCATTACCTCTTTAACACCATATTTAGCAACTAATCCAGATGCTACTATAGAAAGAGAAGTAACTTCTACCTATGCCCAGGCAACTGATAAGTATATTGGCAAATCTGCCATCCCTGATGTAAGAGGTGGTATAAGATTAGGTGGTACTTTTAAGAACTTTAATTTCTCAACTCAGTTTATCTACAGTCTAGGAGGTTATGCTATTGACTTTCAATATGCGGAGTTAATGAGTGACAGGTTTGGTGCAGTTGGAAACAACTTTCATACAGATATTAGAGACAGATGGATGAACCCTGGTGACATTACTGATGTTCCTGCTTTATCTGATGCTTTTTATGTGAATTCGACTTCAACTTCAGATAGGTTTGTTACTAGTACAGATTATCTTGCGCTTAATAACGCATTGATTGGATATACAATTTCAAAGGATCTTTTAGGCCAAACTGGTATAGATCTTGTGAATATATTTGCAACTGGTGACAATTTGTTCGTAAAGACTGCAAGAGATGGCTTCCTGCCTAATACGAGTGAAACAGGTAACTCTGGACGTCGTTTATATGCTCCTCTTACTACAGTAACTGTAGGAGTAAGAGTGAAATTTTAAAAAATAAAAATTCAAAATATGAAAAGTTTAATTAAAATAACACTGTTATCATCTGTTCTCTTTATGGGAATTGGATGTAGTGAAGAGTTTCTTGAGAAAGAACCTTCGCAATTTTTAACGCAGGAACAGGTAACTGAAGCTGCGACAGATAATCCGGATGTACTTGCCGGAACCTTAGCGGGAATTTATTCGCTACAGTTCAACTCCGGTACTGGTGGAACAGGGAACCATGATGATTTTGGCCAAAAGGGTTATGATATCTATGGAGATATGCTTTCCGGAGATGTAGCCCTTTCAGTTAGTTCTTTTGGATGGTATCGTGCAGATATTACTGAATTTCAGGCTCCGCAGGATTTTACGAGATCCAGAAACTACATGCCCTGGAGATACTACTATAGGATTATTCGTTCTGCAAACGTAGTAATTGCTTCTGCTGGTGGTAATGATGCTATTCCGGAAGTTGAAGCCAATCGCTATATTCTTGGACAGGCGAAGGCTTTACGAGCTCATTCTTACTTCTACTTAACTCAGTATTTTCAGAATGGTTATGATCCATCTCAACCAATTTTACCTTTTTATGATTCTCCGGATGATGTAAATGGTGAAAAAGTAACTGCAGGTGAAATTTATGATTTTATTGAAAGTGATTTGAATTCTGCAATTTCTCTATTGGAAGGTTTTAACAGAAGTGCGAAAAATGAGGTGAATCAGGATGTTGCTAAAGGTATTTTAGCTTATGCTTTAGCTGCTCAAATGGACAGATGGCAGGAAGTTAAGGATTTGACTGATGAGGTGATCAATACTGGTAACTATTCTATTATGACAAATCAGGAAGTTGTTTATACAGATGATACTGATGATGATGTTGATAACGGTTCTGGTGGAGGATTTAACAGTGTAAACTCTCCAGGTTGGATGTGGGGTGTTGATTTAACTTCAGATAGTGGAGTAGGTCTTGTTTCCTGGTGGGGACAAATGGACTATTTCTCTTATAGTTATGCGGGGTATGGTGATTACAAGGCCATGGACGCTGGATTATATGCTGAGATTGCTGATGATGATGTTAGAAAAGGACAGTTTGTTCAAAACCCCGGTTCTTCTAACTATTTACAACCATGGTATAAATTCTTCGAAGAGCAAAGAGTACCTAGAGGTTCTTCACAAACGATCATTAGTGATCTTGTGTATATGAGAGTAGCCGAAATGTATCTTTTAAATGCTGAAGCTGCTGCAAACTTAGGAATGGATGCTGATGCTAAAGCTTCACTTAGAGCAATTCTTGATATGAGAGTAGATGATACTTCTTATTTAGATGGTCTTTCAGGTCCGGCTTTAGTAGATGAAATTTATCTACAAACTCGAATTGAGCTGTGGGGTGAAGGTAAATCTTACCTTGCTCTTAAAAGAAACCAGGGAACTGTGGTAAGAGGAGCAAATCATCTGTCTTTTGTTGGTGTTGCCATTCCTTATGATGATGAAAGGTTAACTTTCGAAATACCTGAAGAAGAAATTCTTTACAACCCATTCATTAGTACTCAAAACTAAAAAGTCAATCCTAAAAAGATAAAAATGATGAAACATTATTTAAAAATATTCGTTGTCCTTCTTTCACTTGGGCTTGTCTCTAGTTGCGATTTCGATGATGATTTTACTGAACCAGATTATGTAACCTTCGAAGCAGCACCTTCAGGAACTAATGTTGGTGTTGAAGTTGGTGGAACCACCACTTATGATGTAAAGGTTTATACCGCTAATGTGGTAGATCAGGCCAGAACCTTTAATGTATTGGTATTGGATAATACCAGTTTAGGTTCAGAAGGATATTCTGTACCTGCAACTGTAACGATTCCTGCAGGTTCTAATGAAGGAACTTTAAGTGTTCAGGTTTCCGATGTTGGTTTGGGTGTGGCTGGAAAAGCGTTAAATCTTAATATTCAGGAAGAAGCCGGTTTTTCCGTAGGTAAGCCTATTAGACTGAATGTAGCCAGAGTTTGTCCTGGAAAGGAATTTGTCATAGACATCGTATTTGATGGATATTCTGATGAAACTTCTTATTCTTTAGTTGATTCTGCAGGTGAAACAATAATCAGTGCAGCTGCGGGATCTATTTCTAGAGGTACTGCAACCTTAAACCGTTCGTTATGTATACCTGCAGGAACCTATACTTTTAATATTGAAGATTCATATGGTGATGGTTTAACCTATCCTAATTTAGGTTCTGTGACCATAAGTTATGCTGGAACAGTATTAACATCTTTCGATGGTAATTTTGGTTCAGGAACAAGTGTCGAAGTGTCTTTCTAATATTAAAGTTCTAATTTTAAAGGTGGTTTGATTAATTTCAAATCACCTTTTTTTTATTTTAGCACATGCGGAAACTCAAATTTATATTTTTATTCTCATTGCTTATTTCTTCCTGTGAAAAAGACGATTACCATACGTTGCCTGAAGAACCAGAGCAAGTAGGGATACCTGAAGAAACACCCGGTCAAACAGAAGTTCCTGATGAAAGTGGAGAAGAAAATTCTGTTAAAGAAGATCCTGTATCTAAAATTCTAATTTATAACGAAGCACTCATAGAGGATAGTTATGTTCTTATTAATAATGCTGCATCGAACAGGGTATATTTGATAGAGAAAAATAATGGAAAGATAATTTTTGAATGGGACCTCCCATCCGGAATTGGGAATGACGCAGAATTATTACCGAACGGAAATCTATTAGTAGCACTTACAGATGATGATCCTGCATATACTTTTGGCGGCTTTGGTGGCCGTATGGCTATTATTGATCCTCAGGGAGAAATTGTATGGGATTTTAAATACTCTGATGAATTTAGCTTATCTCACCATGACCTTGAAATTTTGCCAAATGGGAATATTATTTTTATAGCCTGGGAGAAGAAAACTGGTGATGACTTAAAGGAGGTGGGGTTTACAGGTGATGATGAGCAGGTATATGCAGAAAAGATCCTAGAAATAAATCCCAACTTAAATGAAATTGTTTGGGAATGGAATGTATGGGACCATTTAATACAGGACAGGGATACTACTTCTCAAAACTTTGGTGTTATTTCAGAACGTCCAATGAAAGTGAATATCAATTATGAAGACGCCTTAAAGGATGGAGATTATAAAGGTGATATTTTTCACGCAAATGCTTTGGAATATGACGAAGAAAATAATCTTATTTATTTAAGTGTAAATTACTTCAGCGAAGTATGGGTGATCGATCATAGTACCACAACTGCTGAAGCATCATCTTCCAAAGGCGGCAATTATGATAAAGGTGGAGATTTGGTATATCGATTTGGCAATCCGGAAGCTTACAACGGTAGTGGGGAGCGATTATTTTTTCACAACCACAATCCAAATTTAGTAGCTGGCGGAAACTCTTTATTGGTCTATTCCAATGGAATTCCATCTGTAGACCCTCATTCTACAGTATACGAATTAAAAATTCCTGAAATTTTTAACTTGGAAACAGCAGGGACTAACGAACTTGAGATCTTATGGAGCTTTAGTGATCCTGATCTTTTTTCTGCTAAAGTTTCCGGAGCGTATAGATTGGCAAATGGAAATACTTTGATTACTCAGGGCACTTTTGGTTTTTGGGAAGTGACCAATACTAAAGAAGTTGTTTGGAAATATAAAGGGGAAGGTTTTTTCTGGAGGGGGTATCCATATTCCAAAGAAAGTGATGCGATAAAAAATCTTGGTATATAAATATTTCAAATATCGCAAACCACCCAAACCGGGTGGTTTTTTTGTTCCAATAAACTTCAGTAGTCTTACGTTAATTATTATATTTTTACCACTTAGAAAAATTTGATGAAATACATTTCTTTATTCTTTTTTTTGTGCTTATCCCTTTCAGTATTTAGTCAAACTAAACTTGGGGGAAGAGCAGGAGGACAGGAGCAGGGACCTCCAGGGCAAAATGAAAAAGATACCATAAAACCCCCAATTACAGATTATAAGATTATTTCTTTCAAAAACGATACTACTTTTGTAGATACAACTCTTACGATCACAAAAGATTATACGTTTAATTACTTAAGGAAGGATAACTTTGAATTATTGGCATTCCCCAATACTGGCCAAACATATAACAGCCTAAGTTTTATTAAAGATTACCACTCTTTCTTTCCTGAATTTGGCGCGCGTGCGCGCCATTTTAATTTTATGGAAGTGGAGGATATTAATTATTATCATGTTCCCACACCTTTTACCGATTTATATTTTAAAACGGTTCCGGAGCAGGGACAGCAGCTCGATGCTTTATTTACGATCAATACTTCGCAAAATTTTAATGCTTTTATAGCCTATAAAGGAACCAGGGCGTTGGGAAGATTTCAGCATATTTTAACGAGTACGGGTAACTTGCGTATGGGATTCAGCTATGATTCCGATGATGATCGGTATCACGCAAAAGGTCATTTTGTTTCTCAAGATTTGCTTAATGAGGAAAATGGGGGATTAACAGATCAATCCATTCAACAATATATAGATAAAGAAGAAGAATTTGATGATCGTTCTATATTAGAGGTAAATTTTGAAGATGCTAAAAGCACGCTATTCGGAAAAAGATTTTATTTAAATCATTCCTACCGGCTTGCCGGGCAAAAAGATTCGCTGAATAGTTTTTCTCTGGGACATGTATTCGATTATAGTTATAAAAAATTTCAGTTTAAGCAGAATGCATCAAAAACAGATATTTTTGGTCCTTCTTTCGAATCCAGTAATCTCAATGATGAAACAAGGTTGAAGCATCTAATGAATGAACTTTCACTAAATCTTCAGAATAATGTTTTGGGAAGCATAAGCTTAGCGGCGGGAATGACAAATTATGAGTATGGTTATAATTCAATTTACATAAATGGGGAAGATGAAATTGTGACGAATAAACTTGCGGGTAATATTCCTCATGTAGGTGGAAATTACAAAAAAAATATTGGTGGTTTTGACGTTACGGGGGAGGCGAGGATCAATATATCTTCAGAATTGCCTGGAAATTATTTCGATGCCTCAGCTGGTTATCGTTTAAATGAGTTTAACAAAATACGCTTCGGATTCAATCAAAACAGTTCTGCACCCAATTTTAATTTTTTATTGTACCAAAGTGATTATATAAATTACAACTGGCAAAATGACTTTAGTAATGAAAGTTCTCAGCGATTATATGCCAAACTAGATCTTTCCAAAATTGCCCAGGTAAATGCCGATTTGATACAAACCCAGAATTATACTTTTTTTGCTGAAAATGCTAATGGAGATGTAAAACCCTTCCAAAGTGGTGATCCTTTACGCTATTTCAAGGTTAGAGCAGAAAGGGAGTTTAATTGGGGCATTTTTGGGATGTATCATACGCTAATGTATCAGAATGTCCTGGAAGGATCAGATGTTTTGAATGTTCCAGATTTTGTGACCCGAAATTCCGTGTACTATCAGGATTTTTGGTTTAAGGAGGCATTGTACCTGCAGACGGGATTTACCCTTAAATATTTCACCAAATATCAAATGAATGCATATGATCCTGTTTTGGCTGAATTTTACATTCAGGATGCCCAGGAATTTAGTAATTTTCCGGTAGTAGACTTTTTCTTTAATGCAAAAGTGGATACTGCCAGGCTGTTTTTTAAACTGCAGCATCTTAATGCTTTGTTTAACGGAAACAATAATTTCTCTGCTCCGGGTTATCCATACGGTGATTTTCTGCTCCGTTTTGGTATTGTTTGGGACTTTTTCATGTAATATTTATACTTTTAGATTATCTACTTCTTAAGTTTTAAGTTGAATTCGCTTTTTCTTCGGAAGTAAACATAGAAATCATTGCTTAAGGCAAGGTAGTTTTAGCTGAAATCTTCTCTTTTTCATAAAAATGATTTCTTATTGAAAAATCTATTGTGTGATTGAAAATCTGCTGTATATTTGCCCCCGCTAAGCGAGTAAGGCGACGTTCATTGGGTTGGTTTTGGAAGGGGGTTAAAATTTTTCAAAAAAACTTTTGGTTTAGATAGAAAAGTAGTTGTATATTTGCACCCGCATTTGCCGAGAGGCATGCCCGCTTACCACGAAAGGCCCGGCAGGCTTTGCAAGAAAGCGGGACGTTCCTAACAAGAGATTGAGATAGAAAAAAAGAGGCCGCCAGGTGGGGCGCTAGGAGCAAGGTTCGAATCCTTGGGTTTTAACTAAGACAATGATCAATAAGCAATGATCATAGGGCAATTTTAGGATTGTTAATTGATAACTGCTAATTGATAATTGACAAGTTCATTGACATATTGAATTGACAATAGATTTTGGGGGCAGCGATGCCTTTAAGATTTAG
>NZ_QEYO01000008.1 GCF_023718305.1 Gramella sp. AN32 | reverse complement strand
ATATGCCTTGCAAGCATCATCATTTGGCAGTTCTTTTATAAAGTTTAGTATACTCTGCCCTTTAAAATCTTCCATAATAGCCGTTTTGTTGATACTAAGTTACAGAACTTAAATGACTAACTCAAAAAATTTAATCTAAATAATTTCCCGAGGCTTTTGCGTCGGGGTCTCCTCTTCATCTCTCCCCAGGGAGAGGTCGGAACTGCTTTTTCGCTCCCGAAAGCTTTCGGGACTGGGTGAGGGGAAATATAATCCCGATAGCTTTCGGGACGGTTTTTGCCCAAAGGCCAAAATAACCCCGATGGCTCTCGGGGGGTGAAACCTGCCAGCCGGCAGGCTGGTACCCCTACGGCTTGCCTCGGGGATAGTCAGTTTAAGAAATTTTTTATTGAAAAAGGCCTTTTTTAAATTCCTTTTTTGAAATAACCGCTTCCTCCGTAAATTGGATAAGTTTGATTTGCGGATTGTTATAAATTTCTACCTTACTATTATCTTTTGCTGAAAGTTCCAAAGTTTCCTTTGCATTTACCTCTACATCACTTTTTTCCGCAGCTACGACAATCGCTTTGATACAGGTTAAGTTATCACCCTGAAAATTTGAATTTCCATTGGCTTTTAGATCAAATTCTTCTATATCACCTTCAATTTGTGCCCCGGCTTTATCTAAAATTTCAACTCTGAAAATAGGGGAATTTACCAGTGCTTCTACATTTGAATTTCCGTTTAGCTGAAAATAAGTTTCATTTGCAGTAACATTCAGTTCATTTTTGGCACCATCGAGATTGATCAGGTTGAATGAATTGGCTTTTAAGGTGATAAAAGCTTTAGAATCATCTCTTGTTTCGAGTTGGAACTCATTCACTTTCAAATCTTCCAACGAAGCCAGTTCTACTTTGTCTGAAATACTGATAAACCTTAAGGTATCAGTATAAGTGATCTCAATTTCCAGGGATTTGGTGCGGTTAAACTCTTTTTTAGCTTTAATATAAAGCGTTCCATTTTTAATTTCAGACTCAATATATTCATGAAGGTTATCATCTGCCTTTACCTCCAACTGGTTATTTCGGCCATTTTTTATACCCACTTCAAATTCACCGGAGATTTCGATGGAATGAAAGGAGTTTAACCTTGTCTTTTCTGTAGAAACATTTCTACTTCCTTTTATTTTATTTTGAGCGGGACAGGCTATCGTGAAAAATAGGAAGATTAGGAGTAATTTTTTTATCATAGTCTTGATATCTAGCTATAAAGATAAAAAAAGCCTCCAATTGGAAGCTTTTCTTTTTTTAGGTTGATTAGGTGTACAATATTTCCTGCCGATTTTCAAGTTTCTGAAAGATCTCAGTTGGTGGCTCAAGAGATTGAAACTGGGCAGTATTTACTGCTTCTTCTATTTCATTCCCAAATGTTGCGCCCATGATTAGGCTGATGATAAGATTGATTAATGCTCCCATAATTAATTATTTGTTCGAACACCGTTGCTATCTGCTGGTGTCGTAGTGTTTATTTTTTGCGATTTCAACTGAGATACAGAATCATTCTGTTGTGGTTGTATTTTCTCATCTTTCACACTGGTATTGAAATCATCTGAAGTATCCCAGTCATCTTCAGGCTCAGCATTATTGTCATCATCCCATTCATCAGAATCTTCGAAACTATCTTCAAAGGTTTCTTCAGGACAGTCTTCGCAAATCGCTTCATCCCCACCAACAATGAGGTAATGTTCCTCCATCCCATAATTCAGAATATCACCATAATGATCGGTATTTCTGTGGAACGAGTTAGTGTTCTCATCAGCAAAAAGCGTCATCCCCTCAGGGACATATACCGTAACCTGAACTTCCTGCTCGCGATATTTATTCTTGGCTTCAGTAGTAAAATAACTATTCAGTAATAATTCATTCCCTACAAAACTAGTTTCATATTTTACATTTTTAGCCCTGCTTCTTGCCTCCTCATAATTTTTCCCTTCTGAAGTTTTTAAAATTTCTATTCTCCCTACAGTATCATGGGTAGATTTCACGATCAAACGCACATCGTTCCCAACAAGTAGCCTTTTGTTATTATCGTCCCCGGCAATTCTGAAATTTGAACTTCTCCAGGTCCTCCCAGTATATTCAGGATTATGCCGCATTCGTATGTATAAGGTGTCTGCTGGTGTTACAGGCAATGCCTCGTTCACCAGAACCTCCCCGTCAAATGCTCTTTGGGTCGCCTGGTTTATTCCAATAATAGATAATCCAATCATAGATAAGATCCACAGTCCCAATAAGGTCATTAAGGCAATCCTACCAAGAGATTTAAGATTTTTAACCAGAATTTTTAATCCTAATACAAAAAGGAAGAAGAATGGAATCCCGATCGCAAAAAACGCAAGCAAAGAAATCAGCCATAACGGTGCCCCGCTATTCACCATGTCTATATAATCTGTCCAGGGTGCATCTACAATTCCAAAAGTTCCCACGGCGAATAAGCCTACGAAAAGTGCTATAAGCATGGCTCCGGAAAATAACAGGATGATGATTCCAATAAATTTAACGATGAGTTTCAGAAAGAATTTTATCACGTCCCCAAGAGTAGTAGCTGCTGAATTTGCACCTTCACTTGCTTTTTGACCATATTTTTTATAGTCTACGCTTTTAACACTATCTGAAACCTCCTGAAAACCCTCACGTATCTTTCTTTCGATATTGCTGATGGTTACCTCCTCTCCGCGCATTGCCAGTTTATCGGCAGTGGTTTTAGCTTCGGGAACAAAAATCCAGAAAGCAATATAGATGAGTAAAAATCCACCACTGGAAAAAATGGTAAGTAAAACCCATAGGATTCTTACCCAAATATTTTCTATTCCCAGATAATGACCAAGTCCTGCGGAAACTCCGCCCACGTAGCCATGTTCGGTATCGCGGTACAATTGTTTCCCGGTAACCTTAGCTCCTTTTCCAACAGGTTCGTCTTCAAAAATTTCCTCGTCCAGCATATAGTCTTCAGGTTGTCCCATGATCGTGATCACTTCTTCTACTTCCTTGATACTGATGACCTGACGGTTGTTGGCGATCTTTTCATTAAATAATTCAGCAATTCGTGCTTCAATATCTGCAATGATCTCGTCCTGACCCTGCGTATTTGAAAATGAACGTCTAACCGCATCCAGATATCGCTGAAGTTTGGCATATGCATCTTCGTCTATATGAAAGAAAATGCCAGCAAGATTTATATTAACTGTCTTATTCATGATTTTTCTTTTTTTGTATGGTTACAACATTTACTGCGGTTTGTAACTCTTCCCAGGTTACAGTAAGTTCTTTTAAGAATATTTTGCCAGTTTCGGTGAGGCCATAATATTTTCTTGGTGGCCCACTTGTAGATTCTTCCCAGCGATAATTGAGAAGCCCCGCGTTTTTAAGCCTGGTAAGCAAAGGATAAATAGTCCCTTCTACCACCAGCAACTTTGCATCTTTTAAGGTTTCCAGGATTTCTGCCACGTAGGCATCTTCATCCCGGAGCACCGAAAGAATACAATATTCCAGTACGCCCTTTCGCATTTGGGCCTTTGTATTTTCAATCTTCATAGTGTTTGATTTTGTGTGGAATTAAACTGTTCATTTCTTGATTGATTAAATTGATGATTAGTGATGATATTTTTAAATATTTAGATGCTTTCAACATTGGAGTCGTATTTATTTTCTTCGGAATTTAATTTTTTATCCGGGCTCCCCAGAAAGTTGATGGTAATTGGAAATTTATAATCCTCCCCATCACTCGCTTTGATGGCTGCATTGATGACTGCAAAAAGTTCTAAAACAAAGAGCCCGAAAAGCAGCAGCCCTACAATGATCATAACCATGATAAAAGGAAATGCTGCGGAAAATTCATCAAAGCGCACATGATCCTGATTAAAATAAAAGCTATCATTATGGCTAAATTTAAATCCGAAGAACAAAGCGGCGAAGATTCCCAGGCAGATGATAAGGACCATGTAAAGAAAGGTGCTTATCTGAAAATTCAAAGCATTTCGCCCGTGGCGATCAATAAACGGATCCTCCTTTCTTCCCAACCATAGAAGCATGGGGAAAATGAAATTCCCAAAGGGAATAAAGTATTTGCTAAAGACCGATAGATGCATTGCGGCAGCAAAAGTTGTGTTTTGATTGGTGTTTTCCTGATGATTATTCATGATTGATTTTTGATTGATATTAGATAACCTATTAGAGTCTTATGCAAATATATATCTAAAAGAAGGTATTATGCAAAACAAAGTACTAAAATTTAACAAAAAATTAAGATTAAAGAAGTTAGAGATTATTGGTACTTTTAGCTAATAAATCATATTCAACAAGACCTATGAAGCTTTCTCCCTCAAAATTAAATTCCTTTTTAATGCTAAAACTTCCCAGTGCCTGGTTATGTGGGGTAAGGGTGAAACATATAGATAAAACTCAGTGTGAAGTCACCGTAAAGCATTGGTGGATCAATCAGAATCCATTTAATTCAATGTATTTCGCAGTGCAGGCAATGGCGGCGGAATTGAGTACAGGTGCCCTTGTAATGAACGAAATTCAAAAACACGATGTAAAAATTTCTATGCTGGTTGCCCAGAATAAATCGGTTTTTTCAAAAAAAGCAACCGGAAGGATTACTTTTAATTGTTACGATGGGCAGGCAATTTCCGCAGCAGTGCATGAAACAATCAGAACTGGTGAAGGGGTAACGCTTTGGATGAAATCTGTAGGAGTGAATGAAGAAGTGGTACAGGTTTCTCTTTTTGATTTTGAATGGACGGTGAGACGAAAGTGATTTAATGTACCAATGTACCAATGTACCAATTTGAAAATTTGGCAATTTGAGAATGAATAATTTGAAACTTAGAACTTAGAACTTAGAGCTGTAAACTTGAAACATAGCAACCCCCAACCTAAAAAACATTTAACTTTAGAACTTTTAAACTTTAAACTCACAAACCTTTAAACCCACACAAAAATGAATGCACACGAAATAGATTATCAAATTTACGGCGAAGAAATGCAATACGTCGAAATAGAACTGGATCCACATGAAGCCGTTATTGCTGAAGCCGGGAATTTTATGATGATGGATAATGGGATTAAAATGGATACTATTTTTGGGGATGGTTCCAAGCAGGATGAAGGTTTTTTGGGTAAAGTGCTGGGAGCGGGTAAAAGATTGCTTACGGGAGAAAGTTTGTTTATGACCATTTTTTCAAATGAACTTACCGGAAAGAAGCGTATAAGTTTTGCCAGCCCATATCCCGGAAAAATTATTCCGATTGATCTAACCAGATTCAATGGAAAATTTATTTGCCAGAAGGATGCGTTTCTCTGTGCTGCAAAAGGGGTTTCTATTGGGATCGAATTCAGCAAAAAGTTGGGGAGAGGATTTTTTGGAGGTGAAGGCTTTATTATGCAAAAAGTTGAAGGTGATGGGATGGCCTTTGTCCATGCCGGAGGAACGATGGCCCGAAAGGAGCTGGCCCCTGGCGAAAAATTGAAAGTAGACACGGGCTGTATCATTGGGTTTACCCAAACCGTTGATTATGATATTGAATTTGTGGGAGGAATAAGAAATACAATTTTTGGGGGTGAAGGATTATTTTTTGCCACACTTACGGGACCGGGTGAGGTTTACATACAATCTTTGCCATTTAGCCGCCTGGCCAGTAGAATTCACCAGGCAGCCCCACAACATGGGGGAAAAGATAAAGGTGAAGGCAGTTTACTGGGAGGGTTAGGTGATATTTTAGATGGTGATAACAGATTTTAACCCTGTTAAAATTCTTTTTTTTAAGAAGTGTTTAATTATTTTCCCTAACTTAGGGATACCATAAAAATATTTAACGCCTATATCTGAAAATTACTCATTATTATCAATTTAGTGCTAACCTAAAATTTCAAATTATGGCGAGAGCGATGTTTGAATACACCAAGACGATACTTGACAAAGTGAGTTTTGATGCAAACTTGTTCTGTAAAGAAGTTAAAAAGGCTATTCAAAGATTACTTCCTCATGAAATAGAGGAATTAAAGGTTTGGATTTTCTCTTTGATCAAACAGAATCCCGATTTAAATAAATGTTTAACAATTTTAAACACATAAGAACAGCGGCCTGATGGCCGCTTTCTTTTTATTCTTTATTCTTATTGATAGGGCTAATGATCTTTACATTCTGAAAAGCTATAGCACCCTTCACTACCCCTGCAATAGTAGAACGCAGGGCTTCAATAATCTGGATTTTTAATTCACTGCGGTTATAAATTAGGCTTACTTCCCTGGCCGGGACAGGATCTTTAAACATCCTTAATTTAGACTTTTCAGGTTCTTTAAGATCCAGGGTATGTAAGTAGGGAAGAAGGGTCATACCCAATCCTTCATTCGCTAGTTTTACCAAAGTTTCGAAACTTCCGCTTTCAAGCTGTAACTGGTCTGTATCATATTCCCGGGATGATTTGCAAAGGTTTAGAATTCCGTCTTTAAAGCAATGACCGTCTTCCAATAAAAGCATATCATCAATATTAAGATCGTCTACTTCAATCTTACTAAGTTTACTGAGAGGATTATTATCAGGGATATAAGCAACAAAAGGTTCATAATATAAAGCGGTTTCTTTTATACTTTCAACTTCTAAAGGCGTTGCGGCAATCGCTGCGTCTAAGTGCCCTTCTTTTAGTTTTTCCAGAATGGCTTCAGTATGTAATTCTTCAATTTTAAGTTTTACTTTCGGATATTTTTTCAGAAAATTCCCAATAAACATGGGTAATAAGGTTGGCATCACTGTAGGAATGACTCCAAGACGAAAAACACCTCCAATAAATCCTTTTTGTTGATCTACAATATCCTTGATCCGGTCGCTTTCATTTACAATATTCCTGGCCTGTTTTACGATCTTTTCACCAACTTCAGTTAACTGAATGGGTTTTTTGGTTCGGTCGAAAATAGTGATTTCCAATTCTTCTTCCAGTTTTTGTATTTGCATACTTAGTGTAGGCTGGGTAACAAAAACTTTCTGGGCGGCTCTGGTGAAATTTTTATGTTCAGCTACGGCAAGCACGTAGTGAAGTTGGGTAATGGTCATAATCTAATATTTGAGAAACAAATTTATTAGTTTTTTCTATTAAAATTAAATTTTAAGTTGTTTTTATCTATGAAAAAACCTTCTGATTAACGTTTTGACCGTTAAAGGATTTTTTGATTTATGCTTATATGTTTAGACACCTAACATAAGTTTTTGTCACCTTAGCGCAGTCGAAAGGTCAAACAAAAACGTCTCGACTTGAGCCTGTTTGAGCGAAGTCGAAATGCTCGCTGTGACAGTTTTTAGTCATGATTTACCTGTTAGGTGCTTTAACGGAAAACATTTTGATTTTTATCAAATGTAGTAGTGTTCCAGATTATAAAAAGATCTCACTGAATTGCCCATAATGAAAGCTGAATTGTATTTTAAATAAGTCCGCGTGCTTTGATTTCAAGGTATTTATTGATCGCGTTCACGCTAAGGTCCTTTGGTTTTGTAAGCAGGGTGTTGATGCCGTTTTGCTGCAATTCTTTTTGCATCAGGAGTTTATCGTGCATAAATTGTTCTGCAAGCGTTTGGCGGGCGCCTTCAGCTACAGAAGCTATCTGTATATTGGTTATTTTAGAAACTTCAGTATTTTCAAAAAAGATAACCACCAGTAAATGGCTTTTCGCGATTGCCTTTAAATAGGGGAGTTGCCGCTTTAATCCGGAAAGATGTTCAAAATTAGTGTAAAGCATGATGAGACTACGATGCGGGATCATTTTGCGCATTCTTCCGTAGAGCATACCAAAATCACTGTCCTCATAGTCTGTATTAATATTGTACAGATTTTCCATAAGTTTATTAAGCTGACTCAACCTGGAACTGGCTTTTTGCAAAACTTCAATTTCCTTTGAAAATGAAACAAGGCCAATTTTATCCTTTTTTCTCAGCGCTACGTTAGAGAATGCCAACGCACTGTTAATGGCATAATCCAGCAGGCTAAGCCCTTCAAAAGGCATTTTCATCACCCTACCGGAATCTATGATCGAGTAAACCGGCTGGGCGCGCTCATCCTGAAACTGGTTGATCATCAAATTTCCATGTTTTGCTGTCGCTTTCCAGTTAATCGTGCGCACATCGTCCCCACGAACATAATCTTTGATCTGTTCAAATTCCATGGTATGGCCAATCCTTCTGATCTTTTTTATTCCGGGCATGGAAATTTTTTGATCCAGGGCCAGGAAGTCGAGTTTTCGCATTTGGATAAAAGAGGGATACACTTTTACCAACTGATCCTTATTGAAAACAAACCTTCTTCTTACCAGTTTTAGGATGCTGGTTGCGAAAATGTTGAGGTTTCCAAAATAATATTCTCCACGGTCATAAGGTTTTAGATAATAATTGAAAACTTCAGAACTATGGGCGGGAATAAGAAATTTCTTCAGAAAATCCCTTTTCTGAAATTGAATCGGGATCTCATCGATCACTTCTATAAAAAGCTTAAACCTGAAGTTATTTTTAATGGTGATACGAACTTCATTTTCATCAGAATTTGAAAATTTTTCAGGTAAAAGGCGGTTTCCGGTAATTGCAGATTTGGAGTACAACATTGAAATTTCAGCAAGCACCAAAATGCAAACTATTGCAGTTAAGATCCACGTGATGCTATACATCCATTCAATCCAGAAGGAAGCTAAAAACAGCAATGCTATCCCAAAAAGGATATAATAAAAGCGCCTGCCAAAATATAAGGATCGAATAAATTTTATCACTATCGTGGAATTTCAACAGATTGCGAGATCATTTCTACCACGCTTGCCGTGGTCATACCTTCCATTTCACGATCTGGCGCGAGGATAATACGATGCGCCAGTACCGGTTTTAGGGAATTCTTAATGTCTTCAGGGATCACAAAATCCCGCCCGTTGATCGCCGCAAAAGATTTGGCGGCATTCATTACCGCAATTGACGCTCTGGGGCTGGCACCTAAATAAAGATGCGGGTGGTTCCTGGTTTTATGAATAATTTCAGCGATATAATTGAGCAGTTTTTCTTCTACACGAATTTCATAGATCTGGTCTTTTAATTCCTGTAATTGCGCGGGGCTCAAGACCGGCTTTATTTCAGCTTCGGGCAATTTACCCTTGCGTTCATGATGGCTTTTTAAAATTTTCACTTCATCTTCCATTTTTGGATAACCCACTTCAATTTTAAATAAAAATCGGTCGAGTTGAGCTTCGGGCAGGGCATAGGTGCCTTCCTGCTCAATAGGATTTTGTGTGGCCAAAACCATGAAAGGCGGCGGCATTTTATGCATGTTGCCATCGATAGTCACCTGTCTTTCCTCCATCACTTCAAATAATGCGGCCTGTGTTTTCGCCGGGGCACGATTTATTTCATCAATCAGGATAATATTTGAAAAAATGGGCCCGGGCCTGAATTCAAAATCGGCAGTTTTTGCATTGAATATAGAAGTTCCCAACACATCACTGGGCATAAGATCTGGCGTAAATTGAATTCTGCTAAAATCTGTTTCCAGACATTTCGCAAATAATTTAGCGGTGATGGTTTTGGCAATCCCGGGCACACCTTCAATAAGAACATGACCGTTTGAAAGCAATCCAACGATAAGCAATTCCACAAAATTCTCCTGGCCAATGATCACCTGGGACAATTGTTCCTTTAATTCTTCTACTGAATTTTTTAAAGCATCCAGCGGAATTCTATTTGTAAAATTTAAATGATTTTCCTGATTGCTATTTTCCTGATTTTCCATTCTTTAGCTTGTATGAATTGATTTTTTGAGTTAACTCTAAAAATTCTGTTTTGGAGTTTATATTTTTATTTTGAAACCTTGAAATATATATGAATAATGCTTTGGTATCTTCATAAGAATTTTCACTTTTCGTAGCAAGATCTTTTAATCCCTGATCATCATTTTCGTCCAGATTTATTCGATACTGGGTACGGATATATTCCTGAAATAACTGAATTTTTTTATTCCCCAAATCTGAAAATTTCTTTTCCTCAAGGTATAAATTTGAAACCGTATCTATAAAATCGTAAGACTTGTTCTGTAAAGGTTCCACCACAGGAATGGCACGTTGTTTCCGTTTCCCTTCAAATAATATAAAAATTCCGGAAGCGATGAGCACAAAATAATAAGCCCATTTTAAGGCACGGTTATTCAGCAAAATAAATAAGGGAGAGGTGAAATAACTTTTCCCGGACTTATAGTAAGCGTCCCAAAAAATAGGTTTTTGTTTTACATAGCTTAAAACCCTGGCTGCATATTTTGGATGCCCCTCTTTTAATAGAAAATAATTACTGAACGCCTGGGGTGTGGCATGTAAATAAATAGTACCCTCACCAAACTGGGTTTTGATGAAATTCACTTCTTCTTTTTCTGCGGAAAAGCTGGCAGTTCCCAGAATGGTTTGGTTTAAAGTATCGATTTCTGAAAAATAAACCCCGGGCAAATCCTGATCAAATAACAGGTTTTCGGTGAATTTTAAAGCGGGATTTACCAGATTCACTGAAGGTCTCGAAGTAAACCCATCTTCAGCAACAATGGTGCTTTCCATGGATATTTTTAAGGTATCCTGAAGCAGCGATCCAAAATGATATGCGGAGATAAAAAGATCATTTCCTCTGGAAACCCACTCCAACAGGTCATCTAATTCATCTTTATCGTAGGCCACATAATCATTCAGAAAAAAGTATGTGCCGGCAAGGCTTGAATCCTGCAAAAATTCATAAGGTGGAATTTTCACTTCCTGAAATTCTTCGGAATTCTGATCTTTATAAAGATCATAAAATACGTATGCACCTAAAGGAATTTTATCAGAAGAAGTGTAGCTGGGGTTCCAGTTTAAAGGTTCAGGTTCTGAAGCTTCCAGGTAGACCAGTGAAATTACCAGTAACAAGAACAAACCAAATGCTATTTTATAGGTTTTGTTCATTTACAGGTTGCTTAAATTTTGATCCATTTTTTCAAAACCTTTTAAAGCGATTTGAAAATCCTTTTCGGTCACCTCAAAACTACCGTACCAAATGTATTCATACCAGCGGGTGATCTCGATAAATTGTTTTTTTAATTCCGGTTTTAAAATTTCGCCGGCATAATCCCGATTGGTCTTTTGAAACTGGTAATCGATCAATTTTAATCGATCAAGTTTTCGAAGCTCATTGAGATAATAATAACGAACCGCTTCCCGAAATTGGCCATTTTCGATCGCCTGTTTTATGAGATTAGGAAGGTCTTCATGCTTCACCAATTCTTCTTCTTTAGAAATAAAAACTTCACTGCGCTTTTGCTGATTCAAAATTTTAGAACCCGGATTAAGTTTATTAAAAAGCCAGATTATGAAAACCAACAGTAGAAAAATCAGAAGATAAGGTAGCACGGCGATTAGAAATTTTACAAATGCAATGGGCTCATAATCTCCAAAAAGCCAACTTTGAAAACGGTTCCACTGCATATTTACCCAGCGTTTAAAACGCGTCCACCAGTTATCTTTCACTTCCACCTCTTTATAGACCAGCTCCCCATCCTGAAGGTATTCTTTGATTTTTTCTTCGGAAAATTCGGCAGGTGCAAGGTTCTCGGTTTTATCAAAAATCAGCTTTTTTGGTTCAGCAATAGAATCAGTATTCTGGGAAATACCAACACCTGAAATGAATAAAAAAAAATAAAGGACCAGCTGCTTCAAATTAGTCTCTTTTGCCCAGATTATCAATGCTTTCGTAAGTTCCGGTGAAGTTCTTTATTTCATTCAGGTTAAAATATATCAATGAAAAACCTATGGGTAAAATTGCATAAATAATGTATTGGATCACCGTACTAATAACGCTTAGGATCACATAGCCGGTTCCGAAGAAACTGCCGGGATCTGCTGCGCTCATCTGGTCTAAAGAGGTGAATATTTTAAAGATGTAGTAAATGATAATTGGAATTTGAAATACCAGGCCCACTAAATAAATAATAATACCAATACAAAGCATCGCGGCAAAGGTCATCCACCATTCCCCTTTTATTAATTTAAAGGCGGTAGAAATACTGTCGAAAACCCCTTTTCTTTCAAAAACCATAACCGCTGCAGCCAGGCTAAGGGGCACAGCAAGATAAATTCCTGTCACCACTAAAAAGAAAAGTCCAATAAATACCATGATCCAGGAAATAAAGGTGAGCAGGATCAATTTTCCAAAATCCTGTTTCATCCCGGAAGTCACTTCAGAAGAAATGATCTCACCCGCATTGTTAGCGTACGATTGTACGATATGGTAGATCGTTCCGCTCATTACCGCCACATAGATCATATAAGTTAGTAACAGCAATCCTAACGAAATGAAAAAACCGGAATTCTCGGTAGTTTGGGTAAATATAGAAACATCTATAGCGGTATAGGAGTAAAAGGCCACCGCGGCTATTAAAAGCACGAATATGGGCCCCACAACCTTTAACATGATAAGGGAAGAAGTTTTAAAGTTTTCCCGAACAAATTTAAAAGTGGTGCTAATGATCTCACCAATATCTCTTTGTTTTCTAATTTTAATAGGAACCTGATTCATTTATGGATTTTTGATGCAAATAATGTGGATAAAAAACATAGTAGCCTAAAATAGCGGCCAGCGATAAGGAAATTATGCTAATGGCAAGCCAGTCTGGCATTTCGGTAATACGGGTTACAAAACCTTCCAGAAATCCCGCGATGATAAAAAAAGGAATGGTGCTAATTACCACTTTTAATCCATTTTTTACGCCCATGGTAAATGATTTTAATCGCGAATAGGTTCCCGGAAATAAGATGCTTTTTCCCACAATAAGTCCTGCGCAACCGGCAATAATAATCACCGAAATTTCAATTGTTCCATGAATCCAGATGGTTCTGGCAGACTCCCAGAATAATCCTTTATCATAGAAGAAATATTGAAAACTTCCCAGCATGACCGCATTCTGCATCAGCAGGAAAACAGTTCCAAAACCGGCAAGAATTCCGAGTGAAAATGCCAGAAGGGAAACTTTTATGTTATTGATGGTGATTCCCAGAAACATGTCCAGTTCTACCATTTCTTTATAAACAGCCATGGGATCGCCATTTTCAATATTTTCCAAAGTCATGTTCACATAAGCGTCGCCCAGAATAGAACGCACAAAAGCTGAATCTGTCGCGGAACTGTAAGCACCAACCAAACAAAAAAGAGCAAAAATAAGAAAGCTTAACAATAACTGTTTTTGATATTTATAAAACTGAAGTGGAAACTCTTTTGTGTAAAAACTAATAAACCGGTTTCCCGATTCCTTTTTAGAGCGATATAATTTTTGATGAAACTGGGAAGTTATGCCATTTAAATAGGTGGTCGTATTGCTCTGGGCATAATGCGACTTACTATAACTTAAATCATCACTGAGTTCCACATAGACTTTTGAAATTTCTTCAGGAGAGATCACAACATTTTGCAGGCTATTTTCATACTTAATCCATTTATCTTTATTTTGCCGTACAAATGCAGCTTCGCGCATGTTCAAATTTATTCTAGCTCAAAGAAACATATTTCATGGATAATTTTCAAATTGAAACGGCTCAAAATATAAGTATTCAACAGAATGTTGCGGGGATAGGTGATCGCATCCTGGGATTTATTGTAGATGGGGTCATTATTGTAGGTTATATGATCTTCGCCGGACTGGTTCTGGCAGGCACTAATTTAGATAAAGGAGGGGAGTGGATGTATTATTTGATCCTGGGATTACCGCCTTTCTTATATTATTTATTATGGGAAACTTTTTGGGATGGAAGGACACCAGGTAAAGCGGCTTTAAAGACCAGAGTGGTAAAATTGGATGGGACACGGCCCCGCTTTTCAAACTACCTGATAAGATGGCTTTTGCGCTTTGTGGATATCAGTTTAACCAGTGGCGGAGTTGCGGTAGTGACCATATTGCTGAATGGCAAGGGACAGCGGCTTGGGGATCTGGCGGCAAGTACCACAGTAATATCTGAAAAAAGGAACATTGGACTGAGTCACACTTTAGCCGTGGATATCCCGGAAAATTACCAACCTAAATATCCCCAGGTAACGGTGCTAAGCGATATGGATATACAAACGATCAAGAATCTTTATCTACAAGCGAGAAGAACGGGCCAGCATCATGTAATTCTTTCACTCTCTAAAAAAGTTTCTGATTTGATGGATGTAAAATTTGAAGAAAAGCCCATGGTTTTTGTGCAAAGGGTGATTAACGATTATAATTATTATACCCAACGATAATTTTATTGTATCTCTTTTTGAGGTGCTAAGATGACTTTTGGTCATCCTGAGACCCCTGAAAAAATTTTTCTAGCGTAGGAAATTAATGTATTTTTTAGTATATCTTATAAGATGCTGAAACAAGTTCAGCATGATGACAATTCTAAAAACCAGCATTTTTACCCTGAACTGGTTTCAGGGTCTCTCTAATACCTAACCAAATAAAACACGTCAATGCTAGTGCATTCAAAGGATAGTTTAAAGAGGCTCATAAATGATTAAAATAATGGAATTGAACTATTTGTAAATTCCCGAGTATGAAGGTTTAATCTAAATTATTTCAAAATCTCTATATCAATTTCCACATTATTCACGGGCCATTCACTTTGACCGGTTTTCACTTCTGAAATCTTTTCAGCAACATCCATCCCGCTTATCACTCTTCCAAATACGGTATGTTCGTTGTCGATATGTGGAGTTCCTTCCGGATCCATCACTATAAAGAATTCAAAAGGTGAAGAAGCCTTGCTCACATTCTGTTCTACATATTTTGCTGCGGAAAATGCTCCGTAAACATGTTTATGCCCGGCCTCTGTTTCGCTTGGAATAAGATAACGGCCCACATCACCACGCATGGAAGCAGTTAATTGATTATCTGAATTACCTCCCTGAATTACAAATCCCGGTGCAACCCTATGAAAAAAGGTATTGTTGAAATAGCCATTTTTCACCAGCATGATAAAATTGGCGCGGTGTAATGGCGTATCCCTAAATAATTCTACATCAATATTGCCAAAAGAAGTTTTAATTCGCACCCTGTTTTCAGGATTCTCCTGGCCAAATTTGGTAAGGAACGGTATTAACTCTTCCTGGGCGATAGGAAACATAGGATTATTTTCAAGTGCAGAACCTCTATTTTTCTGCGCCATTTGCTCTTTTCTTACTTTAAATAAACTATCGCGGTATTGCTGGATGGAATCCTCTGTCGCCTGTTTTTTAAGCTCTTCAGTGCTTAAGTTGGGATGATTTTTATCTGAAGATGATTGCTTATCTTCACAACTTGCAAAAACGGCAATAGACAATAGGATTAAGAAGTAAAATTTTCTAAACATGAAATTTGAAATTTTTCTAAAACAGATTTCAAAGTTAAAAAAAATGCCGCTTCCCGGCGTAGAAGCACAGGCAAAACTCGCTCCTTTAATGCGTCTTGAAGAACTCTCCAATATCAATATGGAGGAGCTTAATCCGCAGGAAGCAGGGGTAATGGCAGTTTTTTATCCAAATTTTAACGGAGATACTTTTTTAGTATTGATTCTTCGGAAAACATACCAAGGCGTGCATTCCAATCAGGTTGGTTTTCCCGGGGGCAGGGTGGAACCTGGAGATCGGGATCTTGAAGCTACTGCCCTGAGGGAAACTCAAGAAGAAGTGGGCATCCCGGTAGAAGCTATTGAAGTTATAAAAAAGATGACGCGATTGTATATCCCCCCATCTAATTTTTGGGTACAGCCTTACGTTGGTATTCTTCAGAAAACACCAGTATTAATCGCACAGGATACTGAAGTGGAGAAAATCCTGGAAGTAGACCTGGAGGACTTTTTACAGGAAAAAAATGTGGTAAGCCACAAATTAAATACCTCGTATGCTCAAAATATAGATGTGCCCGCATATCTTCTAAATGAACAAATTGTTTGGGGGGCAACAGCCATGATGCTGGCTGAAATACGTGAAATGCTAGCCAAAATTTGATGAATTGGAATGACTATCTTAGTGAATTGTTTAATCTGAAATCTAACTGAAACCGATCCATGGGATTATTCAAACGAAATCCATTTGGCCATTATCTCTATCTAAAAAAATGCCTGATCCGTATTTTTGGGGTTTTAACCCATCGCCGATATCGCGGGTTTAATGAGCTCCAAATAGAAGGCTCTGAAATCATTAATAATCTGCCGAATACAAATGTTTTATTTGTTTCCAACCACCAGACTTATTTTGCAGATGTTACTGCCATGTTCCATGTTTTCAATGCCAGTTTAAGCGGCAGGGTAGATAGTATCAAAAACGTAGGCTACATCTGGAACCCCAAGTTGAATATTTATTATGTTGCCGCGAAAGAAACCATGAAGGCCGGTTTATTAACGCGAATCATGGCTTATGCCGGAGCGATAACAGTAGAAAGGACCTGGAGGGCCAAAGGGCAGGATGTACAACGTGATGTAAATCCCAATGATACTGAAAATATTAAAATAGCTTTAGATGATGGCTGGGTGATCACCTTTCCGCAGGGTACTACCAAGCCTTTTAAGCCTATTCGGAAAGGAACTGCGCATATCATTAAAAATCATCGGCCTGTGGTAATTCCCATTGTGATCGATGGTTTCCGCAGATCTTTTGATAAAAAAGGATTGCGTATTAAGAAAAGAGGGATTCTACAAAGCTTTCAAATTAAAGAACCCCTGGAATTTGATTATGAAAATGACAGTATTGAGGATATTGTAAATAAGCTGGAATATGCTATCGAACAGCATCCTTCTTTTCTTAAAGTGATCCCAGGTGAGGAGATACTGGCGATGGAAGATCTTAACGAACAACGTCGCTGGAGTTATGATGAAAAAAACCGTAAAACCGATTATTAATGCATCTCCAGTTTTTTTAATTCTTTAAAGTTTTTGTTAAGCCGCTTCAGTAAAATCCCGTACAGCAAACGATAAAAAAGCCAGAGGATCCCTAATAAAATAGCAACCGAAAGGAGCATGATTCCGAAGAAAATAAGCCATTGCGTGGTATCGAAAGCCATATTTTTTTCAACCTGAGGAACGGCAGTTTCCGCATGATTTTTCAGGATCATCCAGATGGTAACTATAAAAACGACAACGCTGGAGATCAAAACATAGCCTATATACAACTTCACTGTTTTTCGCGTTTTCAGGATAGTTTTCATCAGTTTTGAAGCATTGTCTGTAGCTGAAATTTTTCGATAATTCTGATAAAACCTGAAGATAAAAAAGAAGGTGATGAGGTAGCTGATCACATACACCCAAATATTAAATTCCTTTAGGTGATATTTTTCCATATCTGCCCAGTAGTCCTTATCGGCGAAGATAATATTCAGGATAACCCCGAATAAAAATTCGCCGATGCTTATAATAAATATCCATTTTACAATGGATGAACTGCGCTTCCACAGCATTTTATAAATTTGGTCGTAGGTAAGATGAGGCAGGCTTTCTTCCTGCTTCTTCCAATCCTTCTTTAATAGATCTAAATCATCCATATTCACTAAGGATTTATAATACTTTTAAGTTTGGTCTTTATTCTGTTCATTTTTACCCGCGCGTTCACTTCGCTTATTCCCAATGTATCTGAAATTTCTGAATAATTCTTATCCTCGAGATATAAAAATATCAGGGCTTTATCAATATCATTCAACTGCCTGATGGCATCATACATCAATTTCAAATTCTGTTCAATGGTATCATCATAACCTTCTGCTTTAATACGAAAAAAGACGCTGTCAAAATCCTGCGTTCTAATACTTTTCTTCTTTTTTCGATACAGGGTGATCGCCGTATTTAAGGCGACCCGGTACATCCATGTGCTAAATTTAGAGTCGCCCCTAAATTTTGGATAGGCTTTCCAGAGCTGAATTGTAATCTCCTGAAACAGGTCATTATGTGAGTCCTGATCATTCGTATAAATCCTGCATATTTTATGAGCAATATTCTGGTGTTTCTCCAGATTGGTCACAAATTGATGTTCTAACTCTTTGTTCACTAAACTAATGGTTGGCTGGTTATAAGTATGCGATTAAGAAATCTTGTTACAAAAATCTTTAATATATAGTTAATCGCCTATGTAATCCTAGCATAAATGGTAATTTTGATTAAAACCAGCTAATTATGAATATCCCAAAATCTGAATATCCCAGAGTTGTGGTGATTGGAGGCGGGTTTGCCGGCATGGCACTCGCCAAAAAACTGCTTAAAGAAAAGATCCAGCTAGTTTTACTGGATCGTCATAACTACCATACCTTTCAACCCTTATTATATCAGGTAAGTACTTCTGGTCTTGAACCAGATTCCATTGCATTTCCCCTTAGAAAAATTACCAGTAATTCAGCGAATAGTTATTTTAGACTGGCTGAAGTGAAGAATATTTCAGCGGAAACCAGCACGATAACTGCCAATATCGGTGAGATCACTTATGATTACCTTGTTATAGCCACTGGTTCCAAGACCAATTTCTTCGGAAATAAAAGCATCGAAGAAAACGGGATTTGGATGAAAACAGTTCCCCAGGCCCTGAATATTCGCAGTTTGATCCTGGAAAATCTGGAACAGGCCACTATCACAGATGATCCCGAGAAGAGGAAAGCTTTATTGAATTTTGTCCTTGCCGGGGCGGGACCTACCGGAGTCGAACTTAGTGGCGCTATTGCAGAGTTGAAAAATAATATAGTCCCTAAGGATTATCCAGATCTTAATCCAGACGAGATGAATATTCATCTTCTAGAAGGAATGGATCGGGTGTTGCCCCCCATGAGCGAAAAAGCTTCCAAAGCTGCAAAGAGATTTCTGGAAGAACTGGGTGTGAAGATCCACCTGAATACTATGGTAGAAAACTATGATGGCCATGTGGTCACCACCAATACCGATCTTAAAATAAAAGCTGAAACATTTATATGGTCTGCCGGGGTTACCGGGGCTCCTGTAAAAGGTTTAAATGCCTCTGCCATAGTGGAAAAGGCAAATAGATATGATGTAAATGAATTTAATCAGGTACTGGGATATAAGAATATTTTTGCCATAGGTGACATAGCCTTGATGAAGACTGAAAAATTTCCCAAAGGCCTACCTATGGTGGCACAACCGGCAATTCAGCAGGGGAAACAACTTGGTAAAAATCTTCCCCGATTGATAAAAGGAGAAAAAATGGAAGCCTTTAGCTATTTTGATAAAGGCACTATGGCCACGGTAGGAAGGAACCGTGCGGTCGTAGATCTTGGAAAATGGAAATTCTCGGGATTTTTTGCCTGGTTTGTATGGATGTTCGTGCACCTTTGGTTTCTTATTGGTTTTAGGAACAGAATTATCACATTTTTTAACTGGACCTATAACTATATCAATTTTGATAAAGCCGCCAGGCTGATTATTCGGCCTTTTAAAGGGCAGGAGGATACCATGAGTTTAGAAAAGGATAAGGTTTAACATTGAATATTGCATTGCGGATGACGGAAGCTGGAAAAAAGATATTTATAATTTCGATTAACCTGAGACACACATTTCAAGAATTTTTTAATCAACTTCCAGACTCCAACTATCCTATCTGTTCTCTTTAATCATCTTATTATAATCTGATGCCAGCGAGGTTTTTTGTTTTTCGGTTAATGCTTTTCCTGCCATTTGGAAAACTTCATGTTCTTCTTCATCCAAATGATGAATTAACTGATGCTCGAGATCTTTGGCAATTTTCAACCAATTCGAAGCATCCATTTCCACATCTTCCAGTTTTTCCACTAATTCATCCATTTCATGATGTTCAGCCACACTGTGCCGGGCTTTATCCTGCGTGGAATCCTTTTCCATTAATGGAATATAAAAATGACGCTCTTCGGCATCTTCATGAATTTTGAGTTCGTGTTTAAGTTGTTCGAATAACTTCTTTCTTTCTTCAGTTTTACCTTCTGTTTTAATAAGTTTATCGATAAGCTCTCGTTGAATTTCGTGTTCCTGCCTTAAAGCTTCAAAAATGGTCATAATTTAAAAGTTTGATTGGCCTTAAAGTTATCGATTTTCTTTGAACTCACCTTATTTTGTTGCAGCCTTACAATGATTTTTAGTGAAATTGTATAGAAACTCAATTCAACCCAAAAATATAACAGTTGGGTAATTTAGAATTTTAAGGTTAGTGACATTAACGCAACTTTGAAGTATTAAAATTGAACATAATGAATGCAATACTTATTTTGTTGCTCATGCTGATGCAATCTATCCTGGGAAAAAGCCTCGATTACACTGAAATTTCAGATAAGGAAAATTTTAATGTAATTTCAATTACGGAATGCTTTGAGATGGAACCTGTTAAAACCAACTTTAAATGAAGGTCTTAAAAATTTTATTTCTGGAATTAGGAAAAGCATTCCTGGTTGGTAATGCGATTTTTGCTGTTTTTTTGGTTATCTATTTTGTCCAGGGGGCGCATCTATCATTCGATGAAAAAATGTGGGAAGGTTACCTGGTAAACCTTTCTTACAGTATGTCTATCTACCTGGTAAATGCATTCATGTTCATTTACTTCTCTTTTAGGTTTAAAAAAGAGTTTTTTAAACCTAAAAATCTGGGTATAACGATAACTCTGTCCATTTTTTTAAGTTTGGCAACTATCTTTCTAATACGATTTCTTTGGGCTTATAAGAATGAAGGTTGGAACCTTGCTCAATTTGTACAATCTGAGGAAATTTCCTTTTACTATGTTTCCCTTGTAATTACAATTGTTACCGGCGGTATTTTTTATATAGTGAATTTTTATAAACATCGCCAACAGAACAAAGTAAAAGCAAGCCAGATTATAGCGGGCGCAGCTTCAGCTCAATATGAGTCGTTAAAAAATCAGCTGGATCCTCATTTTCTTTTTAATAGTTTAAATGTGCTAAGTTCGCTGATAGAAGAAAATCCTTCTAAGGCGCAAAAATTCACCACTAATCTTTCCAAGGTTTACCGGTACGTTTTGGAACAAAAAAGTAAGGAACTGGTAAGCCTTGAGGAAGAATTAAAATTTGCCAGAACTTACGCTGAACTATTAAAAATGAGGTTTGAAGATGGTTTGGTTTTTAACCTTCCCACCCAAATAAATAATCCGGAGGCGAAGGTCGCTCCTTTAGCCCTTCAGTTATTACTGGAAAATGCTATTAAGCATAATCGGGTAGGAGAGAAAACGCCACTTATTATTACTATAATTGAAGATAAGGATTTACTGATTATAGAAAATAATCTTCAGGTCAAGGAAAACCTGAAAGAAGGGAGTGGTGTAGGATTGAGGAATATAACGGAGCGTTACAAGATTTTGACAGACAGGACCGTGGAGATTATCAAATCAAATACATCATTTAAAGTAACCTTGCCTTTGCTTACCCAGCTTATCGAATCCAGCAAACACAATAATTTTGCAGAATTTCAAAATACAGAATCCAGAATTTATTCAAGGGTCAAAAAACAAGTACGTCTAGAAAAGGAATTTCATGGAAACCTTATTTCTTATATTATAATTATACCATTTTTGGCATTGGTCAACTATGTAACGGTAGATTTCCCCTGGGTGTTATTTCCCATGTTTGGATGGGGAATAGGCCTGTTTTTTCACGCCATGACTGTTTACGAATGGAACCCTTTGTTTTCAAAGGAGTGGGAAGAAAAAAAGATTCGGCAAATAATGAAAAAAATGAACAATCAAGAAAATCAATAAAATGGAGAATAACCAGCAATCTTATGAAAAAGCTCGCGAAAAAGTAAAGGCTTTAAAAGAATTCTATGGTCATTTTTTTAGTTTTACCATAGTGAATCTCTTTCTTGCAGCGGTAAACTATTACACGAATGAATGGGCATATGCCTGGTTCCTCTGGGTAACTTTTAGTTGGGGAATAGGTTTGATCTTTAATGCGCTTAAGGTATTTGAATTAAATCCTTTTTATAACCGTGATTGGGAAGAACGAAAGATCAAGGAATATATGGAAAAAGAAAAATCCCAACGCTGGAGGTAAATTATGAGAGTAATCATTATTGAAGATGAAAAACCCGCCGCAAGAAGGTTACAGCGTATGCTGGATAGGCGTGGACGCGATGTAAAAATCCTTTTACATTCTGTTGAAGAATCTATAAGTTGGCTAAAAAGCAATCCTGCTCCAGATCTTATTTTTCTTGACATTCAACTTAGCGACGGGATATCTTTTGAAATTTTTGAGCATGTTCAGGTAGATAGCGCGATCATATTTACTACCGCTTATGATGAATATGCCCTGAAAGCATTTAAACTGAATAGCATTGATTACCTCCTTAAACCAATTGATGAAGAGGAACTCAATGCGGCAATCACCAAATTTGAACATCGCCGGACTTCTTCCGAAGAAATTGACCTGGGTAAATTACGTAGCCTGATCAAACTGAGTTCCAGTCCCGTTTATAAAAACCGATTTACCACCCAGGTGGGCCAACATTTAAAATTTATAGAAAGCAGTTGCATTTGTTGTTTCTATTCTGAAAATAAAGGCACTTATATAAGAACAAATGAAGGAAAAAATCTACCACTGGATATTTCTTTGGAAAATCTGGAACCCGATCTTGATCCTAAGAAATTTTACCGGATCAATAGAAAAACTATCATTAACCTGGCCTATGTTCTGGATATTATCTCCTTTACTAATTCCCGTTTAGAAATCAAATTGAGAAATTTTGATGATTTCCAATTGATCGTAAGCCGTGAAAAAGTCAAAGATTTTAAAGAATGGCTGGCTAATGGTTAAAATCGAATATTAATCTCCCAGCAAGTCTCGCATTCTTGCAAACCATAGAATGCTTCTTAGTGTTAAAATCAAACAATTTAAAACCGGCTAAAACGTATACTCGTATATCTTGATAGAAATACGCTTAGTATTGTTAAATTTCGAATTGACAAGATTAGAAATTTGAGTTTTTGATTTTTTGATTTTTTTGGTTGGTTAAATGCTTAGGAAGCATAGCCCCCCTGGCGAACTTTCTAAGCATTTACAAAAAAGCCCCGATAACTCGGGGCTTTTCTTTATTATAAAATTGTAAATGGTTTATGGTGTCGCGGTAACCTGACCCAACACATAAAGTTGTTCCATTGTGGGAGCTTTACTACCACCTTCAGGCTCTAAGGTAATTCCAAATGCTTCAGATTCATTTGCATTGCTTAACTCGAATATCTTATTTTCATCATCAACAAAATCGGCGAGCAAACCAATACTTGTTGGAGTGAGAGGATCTAATTTTAAAGACCAGACCTGGTAAACTTTTCCACGGGGGGGTTCCGGTAGGTCTTTGGCATCTACATAAGCTCTATTTTCCTTTTTATTCCAATAAACTGTGGCAAAAGCATCAGGCGCAACTGTTTGACCTCCTAGAGGAATTTTAGAAACATTCTTGTCCCTGATGACTGCGAGTAATTCTTCAGCATTTTCCTTGTCGTCCCGTGCATCTGCAATTTGCTGTTCAAATTTGGCATTTTTCGCCTTTTCTTTGGTTAATTGTTCCCTTAAATTGTTGTTATCCCCAATCATAAAGAATAATCCCACAATAAATAATAAGCATGCCGCCCAGCCAATCCAGGCAACCCAATTGGTTCGACGTGATTTTGTAGTGGAGGTGTCTAATGTTCTTATTTTGGCATTTTTCGCGGTAAGTTTTGCCGTAATCGCCGCCAGTAAAGCTTCAGGATTATAAGGCGCAATAGAAGAAGATAACCTTCTTAGCGCATATTCAATTTCTTCGACTTCTTTTAAGATTTCCGGATGTTTTTTTAAGGCAGTACTTACTTCAAGGCTTTCCGCTTCGGTTAGGGCGCCGTAAACATATAATTCTAGAATTCCAGATTCGATGTATTCGTTTATATCCATTATTTCTCGACTAAAATTCCCCTGAGTTGGTTAATACAAGCCCTGTTCCTGGTTTTAACCGTTCCTAGAGGCATTTTTAATTCCTCGGCTGTTTCTTTTTGGGTATAACCTTTAAAGAATAACAGATCGATTAATTTTTTACAAACAGGCTTAAGAATGTCTATATATTTCTGAATTCCAATAGCGTCTGTTTTTGAAGAGAAATTTGAGCTACTCTCCAAAATATCTACGAAATTTTCCGCTTTCAGGTTTTTCTGGCGGTTCTTGTGACCTTTTGACCTTAGCTGATCTATAGAAGCATTTCTGGCGATGTTTAGGATCCAGGTAAAGAATCTTCCCTTGCTGGAATTGTAAGAGGAAGCATTCTCCCAAATTTTCATAAAAACATCCTGCAAAATCTCTTCTGCAATCTTTTGGTCATTCACTATACTATAAATAATACCGAAAACACTTTCTGAATAAAGTTCGTAAATTCTTTCGAAGGCTTTTTGATTGCCATTTTGGAGCTCAAGAATTAAACCATCCTGCTGCATAAATAAGGAATATAAATTGGTTGAGGACTAAAGATAATAAAGAAAAACAAAAAGCGACTGTTAAGTCGCTTTTTTAATAAATCATTAATTTTTAATTACATAGAGATCGTTCCGCATCCTACACGATTTCCAGCATTACCGGAAGGTTGGGACGTAAAATCGTCTACACCATCATGTACAATAATGGCTTTACCAAGGATATCTTTTTTGGAATCCCCACAACCAATACACCATTCATCAGTAGTTAATTTAACTGTTCCGTTTCCATTTGCATCAACTTTAAAATTCCCAATGTCTCCTTTATGGAAACCATCTGAACTTCCCCATTTTCCATGCGTAGCATCTGTTGGATTCCAATGTCCACCGGCTGAAGATCCATCTTCAGCTGAACAATCTGCACTCTGGTGAATATGGATTGCATGTTCACCTTCAGCAAGTCCTGAGATGATCGCTTCCATTCTAACTTTATCACCTTCCTGGTAGAAAGCGACATTTCCACTTAACTTAGAACCGCTTTTGGGTTGAAGTGTTACGGTAACTTTTTTGTCTTTCATGTTCTTAGCGCTGTCCTGATTTTCCATATCAGTCCCCATTTCGGTTTCTGTGACAGCATCATCGTCCATTTCATCGTCCTTTTTATCATTTTTACAGCTGGTAGTAATTAATGCTGCACAAAGAATAATTGATAAGCTAATTCGTTTCATAATCTAAGATTGGTTTTAAATATGATTTTAATCTAAATTAATAGTATAAAAAAGAGTAACCAAAGATTTAAGTATAGCTTAACAAAGGCAGCCAGGGAGTTATTCTTTTATTGTGGTTTTAATATTTGATGAGGTGGCCAGCGTTTTATGTACCGGGCATTTATCTGCAATTTCGAGTAATCGTTTTTTTTGTTTATCATCTAAATCCCCTTTAAGAATGATTTCCCTTTCAAAAACATCGATTTTGGCTTTTGAATCTTCACAATTCTCACAATCTTCCGCATATTTTTTGGAATAACTAACATGAGTTTCCACATTATCTACCAGCCAGTTTTTTCGTCGGGCATACATTTGAATAGTCATAGAGGTACAGGCGGCCAAACCTCCTGAAACGAATTGATACGGGTTAGGCCCCAGATCTTTACCACCAAAACTCAAAGGTTCATCGGCAATAAAAAAATGATCACCGGCCTGTAATTGTGTGGTAAAACCTTCAGAACCGAGATTGGCCATGACCTGGTGGTCCATTTCAGGTATGGCAATATTTTCCGTTTTTATATATTTTGAAGCCCAGGTTGCTATTAGATTTCCGGCGTAAAGAGAATCCTGGTCTTTGGAGAGTAAATGATCGGCATGATCAAGGGAAACGAAACTTTTTGGATGCCAGGCACTTCTATATAATGCTTCAGCATGATCTACTGAAACAATTTTGTCCTGGGGTGAATGCATGATGAGCAAAGGAATTTTCAAATTCTCAAAGGCACTTCCATCTTCATTCTTTTCGAGATCATCAATAAATTGTTTTTTAATTTGAAATGGCCTTCCTCCAATATTTACCTGGGCTTTACCGCTTTTTTTGATTTCGTCCAGACTTCCCAGAAAATGTTTTTTAAGATGGGTTAAGGTTGAAGGAGCATTAATGGTGGCCATTGCCAGGATTGAAGGTATTTTGCGCACAGCAAATAAAATTGCCGCGCCTCCCAGGGAATGTCCAATAATCAATTGAGGCGCCTGATATTCTTTTTCCAGAAACTGCGCTGCCGAAACCAGGTCGGTTACATTTCCTGAAAAGTTAGAATCTGTAAAATCCCCCTCGCTATCCCCGAGTCCAGTAAAATCAAATCTTAAAACGCCATAACCGGCATTAGATAGGGCAGAAGAGATATTGGTAGGGGCATGAAAATTCTTGTTGCAGGTAAAACAATGGGCAAAAAGAGCAAATTGTTTCGGTTTTTCATTGGTGGGCAATTCCAGGATGCCTTTTAGGAGATAACCTTCGGCATTTTTAAAACTAACTTTTATTTTTTTCATAATTTTTTTGGGTCTATTGTGAAAAAGATAGGACATTATTCAATAAAAAACTGCCTTAACCAGTTTCTATTCAAAAGAATTTCTTCTGAAAAAGCCGGTTAGGGCAGTTTCCTTACGCTTACTTTTATCTAAAGTTCTTTAATACGAATATTTCTGAACCAAACTTTGTTTCCGTGATCCTGAAGGGCAATATGGCCGGTCTTACTAGCGCCAAAATCTTCCCAGTCTTTAAATTTGGAATTGGCCACCATTTTATCCCAACCTTCACCATTTACTTCAAATGTTACAATTTCAGTCCCATTTTGAGTAACTGACCCTATGTTGTTTTCATGATCTATCCTGATCACTACTTTATTCCATTCACCCGCAGGTTTGGTCACATCTTCACTTGGAGGTACCATGTCATAGAGTGCGCCTGCAGTTCTATTAGGGCCATTCTTAGCATCGGGATGCCTTTCGTTATCCAATACCTGAATTTCCGGGCCGGTCAAATAAGGCTCAGAATATTGATCTCCTTCCTGGACTCCCCACATAATCCCGCTGTTTCCACCTTCAGAAATTTTCCATTCCATCTCCAGTTCAAAATCGCCAAAAGATTCTTTGGTGATTAAATTTTCAGAGCCAGCTCTATCCCCTTCAGCAGGAGTAAAAGCAAGCGCATCGCCTTCTATTTTCCACTGTGAGGAAACTGTATCGCTATTAAATGCTTTCCACTCGTCCATATTTTTGCCGTCAAAAAGCACCTGCCATTCGCCTGCCTGATCCATATCTTCAGCATTTGTCATTTCTTCAGTATTATCCATTTCTGAATCATCTGTTTTTTTAGTTTCATTTTTACAGGATGCAAAAATTAATGTTGCACAACCAAGTGCTAAAATTGTCCTTTTCATATGTAAGTTTTATTGTTTTTTAATGGTCTCCCGATAATTATCGGGAGCAATTCGCATATTTTAATTAGTGTTTGTAACGGATTTCCACCATGCTCATTTCATCACTTACTTCGATTGATTTAATCCTAAGATTCGTTTAAGTTTTTCCGTATCAACTTCAGACCCGGCAAAATCATCAAAACGTTTCTCGGTCGCTTCGATAATATTACTTTTGATGAATGGCGCGCCTTCTCTAGCTCCCTGTGCCGGAGATTTAATACAGCATTCCCACTCTAATACCGCCCAGACGTCGCATCCATATTCAGTTAATTTAGAAAATACTGTTTTAAAATCTACCTGCCCGTCACCAGGATGGCGATATCTTCCTGCACGATCCCTCCAGTCCAGGTAACCTCCAAAACTTCCTTTCTTGCCCGTAGGATTAAATTCAGCATCTTTTACATGGAACATTTTAATATAATCATGGTAATGATCTATATATTCTATATAATCCAGTTGCTGTAGAATAAAATGACTTGGATCGTAAAGTATATTTACCCGTTTGTGATTGTGCGTGGCTTCCAAAAACCTTTCAAAAGTAACCCCATCGTGTAAATCTTCACCGGGATGGATTTCATAACAAACATCCACACCATTTTCATCAAACTCATTAAGGATGGGCATCCATTTCTTGGCAAGTTCTTCAAACCCCAGTTCAACAAGGCCTTCAGGACGTTGTGGCCAGGGATGGGCAGTGTGCCAAAGCAATGCACCACTGAATGTACCATGAACATTTAAGCCTAAATTTTTACTCGCTTTCGCCGCATATTTTAACTGTTCTACAGCCCATTTGGTCCTTTCCTTCGGATTATTTTTATACGCGTCTGGCGCAAAATTATCGAACATGATATCATAAGCAGGATGCACCGCAACCAATTGTCCCTGGAGATGGGTACATAATTCGGTAATTTCGAGGCCGTGGTCATTTACCTTTCCCTTCAGCTCATCACAATAAGTTTTACTTTCTGCAGCTTTTTGCAGGTCTATAAGCCTGGTTTCCCAGGTGGGTATTTGAATACCCTTATAACCAAGGTCTGCTGCCCATTTACATAATCCATCCAGTGAATTAAAAGGTTCTTTATCATCCATGAACTGCGCAAGAAAAACCGCAGGTCCTTTAATCGTCTTCATTTTATTAAATCTTTAATCATTCAAATTTACCCATACATTCCCTTTTTTATGAGAATCTACAGTTTTTTCAATAAACATCATTCCACGTACTCCTTCTTCAAGGTCTGGATATGCGCCTTCAAATTTTGTATGGTTTTTAATGGCATTGGCAATTCCAAGATAAATGTTACCCATCGAATCAAAAATACCTTCAGGATGTCCCGGAGGTAACTTTGTGCCTTCCAATGAAAAATCACTGTTATAGGCATGGCCGGGTTTTAAAGTCTGTAAGGGTTTATCTTCAGTTAAATGATAGAGATAATTCGGGTTTTCCTGTTCCCATTTCAGCCCACCTTTATCACCGTAAATCTTCACGCAAAAATTATTTTCTTCTCCCGTGGCAATCTGGCTGGCTCTAATTACCCCTTTAGCATTGTCTGAATATCTTACCAATACAGTTCCATCAATATCCATTGGGTTATCCTCATATAAATAATTAAGGTCAGCAAGGACTTTATCGATTCTCGTACCGGTTAAAAACTCGGCCATGTTAAACGCATGGGTTCCAATGTCCCCAATACAACAACTGATTCCCGATTTTTCAGGATCAAGTCTCCACGTATTGGAACGCTTTTCTTTATCGTGAATCAGGGAGTTTATCCATCCCTGATAATATTGAATATCTACCTTGTGAATTTTCCCAATTACACCTTCAGCAATCATCTTTTTCATTTGCCTAACCATGGGATAACCCGTATAGGTATAAGTCACGGCAAAGATACTTCCGGTTTTTTCACGAATAGCTTTCAGAATTTTAGCCTCCTCATAGGTCGTAGTGAGTGGTTTTTCACAAATTACATGGAATCCATTTTCCAGAAGTTGTTTGGCCATGGGAAAATGCAAAAAATTTGGGGTCAACACCGAAACAACCTGAATCCTTTTGTCTTTAGGAAGATTAGATTCAGCTTCAATCATCGCATCGATATCTTTATAAATACGATCCTGGTCAAGGCCTAATTTTTCACCAAAATTTTTACTTTTTTCAAAATCTATATCAAATGCCCCACCAGTAATTTCATAATGATCGAACATGTTGGCTGCCACCCGATGAAGGATACCAATTAGAGAATCGGCTCCGCCACCAAGTATACCTAGTCTTATTTTACTCATAAATTACAAATTAAATAATTTTCCGATGCTTTTGCTTCGGTTTTCCCTTTTTATACCTCCCCAATCGGGAAAGACCGGAACTCTTTATTTGCAGTTCCGGGTAAGGGGTTATGCAAAATTCAGCTAAATTTTGCATTTAAATTTCAATATTTTTATTATCAATTTCTTCATTCTTGAAGAAAATAGCAAACAGTAACATGACCCCAAGGGCAAAGGCTGCCGGAAAAATCCAGATAGACTCCCAATCGTGTAAATTATCTGGAAGTATGTTAGCATCTGCAATTAAGCCCGCGATGTAAAAACCAACCAGCATTCCCACTCCATAAGTTGCCAGGGTGATTAAGCCCTGGGCAGAACTTTTGAATCTATTTCCTGCTTTAAAGTTTGTATAAATTTGTCCGGAAACAAAGAAGAAGTCATAGCAAATCCCGTGTAGGGCGATACCAATGATCAGCATAAAAATAAGGTCACCGGTATCCCCATAAGCGAACAACAAATAACGCACCGTCCAGGCAAGCATCCCCGCGATAATGGTAATTTTAAATCCAAATCTTTTAAAGAAAAAGGGGAGGAGCAGCATAAACAAAACTTCTGAAACCTGACCAATGGTCATTAATCCCGTTGGGTTTTCCGTTCCTATTTCAGATAAAAATAAATTAGTGTACTGGTAATAGAATGCTAAAGGAATACAGATTAAAACTGAAGCAAGGAAAAACATTAAGAAATTCCTGTCTTTTAACAAACTAAGTGCGTCGAGACCAAGCGTTTCTACAATACTCACTTTTTTAGATCGATCTACCGTTGGCGGAGTTTTAGGTAAGGTAAAACTGAATAAGCCTAAAAATGCTGAAGCGATAGCGACCATTAAAAAAGTGTTGGCAAGCATCCCCTCTTGTCTTCCTCCCGGGGAATCCCAGAAAAACACATAGCTGATGACCAGCCCTGCCACGATCCATCCAATAGTTCCAAAAACCCTGATAAAACTAAATTCTTTGGCAGGATCTACCATTTGATTAAAACTTACAGAATTTACCAGCGCAAGTGTAGGCATGTATGCAATCATATATCCTAATACCAACGGATAAAATTCAGCGAAATCTGTACTTAGGTACATCATATACATCAATACAGCTCCTACCAAATGTAAAATACCAAGAATTTTTTCCGCATTAAAAAATCTATCAGCGATTAAACCAACAATAAAAGGAGCAATAATGGCGCCCCAGGATTGGGTTGAAAATGCTGTTGCAGTTTGTGCCCCGGTGGCCTCAAGGTTATAGTCGAGAAAAGTTCCCAGGGTTACAAACCATCCTCCCCAAATGAAGAATTCCAGGAACATCATTAAGGAGAGTTGAAAACGTATAAATTTTGTCATGTTGAGTAGGCTTTATAATTTTTCGGCTGAAGTTAATAACAATTCTTTTGTTGCATTAATACCTTCTTCCGGAGAAAGCCTGCTTCCTTCATATTCAACACCAATAAATCCGGTATATCCTGCATCCTTTACAATTTTGAGGATTTTCTCATAACTCATAATGGTTTCCTCGCCAGATTCATCAAAATCATAGGATTTAGCACTTACTGCTTTTGCATAAGGCATCATTTTTTCGATTCCTTCATATCGAGGGTATTCTTCGATACATGCAGCTTCCCATCGCTCTCCATTTTCCCTTTTTAGACAAAAATTGCCAAAATCTGGCAATGTACCACAATTATCTTTTCCAACCTGCTTCATCACCTCTACTAAAAGATCAATATTAGAAGACAGATAGCCATGGTTTTCTACGATTACATTTATATTCTTTTCAGCAGCATATCCTGAAAGTTTTGATAGAGCATCTGCTGAATTATTTTTCCATTCGGTTGGATCTTCGCTTCCGAAGAGATTCACCCTAATAGAATGACATCCTAAAAATTGTGCAGCATCTACCCATTTCTTATGATTTTCTACGGCCTGGTTTCTGGCCCCGCTATCATTTGCAGCAAGATCCCCTTCACCATCAACCATCAACAAAACATTGCGCATTCCGTATTTATCACTCATTAATTTTATAGAATCCAGGACAATTTTCATCTCTGCTGCCGGATCTTTGGCAGATTTAACCCGCTCGCCATAAAAAGTTGTAACATATTCCAGCCCTTCAAAGCCCATTTCACTGGCTTTTTGAGCAAAATCCATAGGGTTCATTTTCCCGCTCATAATAGGTTGATGAAGAGACCATTGCGCTAAGGATAATTTAAAAAATACGGAATCCTGACTGGTGGAATCTACTTCAGTCTGGGAATTTTTGAGGGCGTCTTTTTTGTCATTTTTACAGGATAAAAAAGAGGTTGACACTAGGAAAATCAGTACAAGCGACCACCTGGTGAAATTAATTTTTTGATTGATCATTGTGAAATTTAGAATTAAAAGAATAAATTAAGTGAAATATGAAATTTAAATGTAGCCTTTTTTTTAAAGATGTAAAATAATAAGGATAAATTTATATATTTGAGGGACTTCAATTGATTTTTTCATTAATAAATATAATTATTGTGAGTAACATTTACCAAAATGACAATTATGACGCTATAGTTGTTGGAACCGGTATAAGTGGCGGTTGGGCTGCTAAAGAACTTACCGAGAAAGGCTTTAAAACATTGGTTCTTGAAAGGGGACGAATGGTGGAACATGTAAAAGATTATCCCACGATGAATGATGATCCATGGGATTATAAATTTAAAGGACAGGTAACCCGGGAGGAAAAAAAGCGCCAGGAGAAGCAGGCAAGAACCGGTTATACCGTTTCAGATGCCAGTAAACACTGGTTCGTAGATGACATTAAACATCCCTATAATGAAACAAAACGATTCGACTGGATGCGTGGTTACCACGTTGGGGGAAGATCGATTATGTGGGGTAGGCACAGTTACCGTTTAAGTGATTTGGATTTCGGGGCGAACCAACGTGACGGGATTGCCGTAGACTGGCCAATACGCTATAGAGATGTTTCTCCATGGTATGATTATGTTGAATCGTATATAGGGGTTTCCGGGGAAAAACTGGGCTTGAGTCAATTACCTGATGGGAATTTTCTCCCGCCTATGGAACTTAACTGTGTGGAAGATCACCTTAGAAAAAGCATTGCTGAAAATTTTGATGGAAGGGTAATGACCTGTGGTAGGGTTGCCCATCTTACCGGCGATAAAAAATTTGAAGGACGCTCTAATTGCCAGTTTAGAAATAGATGCGTTAGAGGTTGTCCTTATGGAGGGTACTTTAGTAGTAATGCTTCAACTTTACCTGCTGCAGAGAGAACTGGGAATATGACCTTAAGGCCAAATTCAGTGGTAAGTGAGGTAATGTATGATCCAGACACAAAACAGGCCACGGGTGTTAAAGTTATTGATACTGAAACTAAAGAAACGATGGAATTTACGGCTAATGTCATTTTCTTATGCGCATCTGCCGTGGCTTCTACCAGTATTCTGATGCAATCAAAATCTGATCGTTTTCCTGAAGGACTTGGAAATGGCAGTGGTGAATTAGGTCATAATGTAATGGACCACCACTTTAAAGCAGGAGCATCCGGAAGTTATGACGGTTTTGAAGATATGTATTATAAGGGGCGTAAGCCTAACGGAATTTATCTTCCCAGGTTCAGGAACTTAAATGGAAATGACAAAGACGTTGATTTCCTTAGAGGTTATGGATATCAGGGAGGCGCAAGTCGTGGAGACTGGTCAGCCGATATTGCTGAAGCTGCTTATGGCGAAGATCTTAAAAAAGCAATTAGTGCTCCAGGTGGCTGGAATATGGGACTCATGGGCTTTGGTGAAACTTTGCCTTATCATGAGAATAAAATGACCCTTGATTATGACAAGACTGATGAATGGGGCTTACCAACCGTAACTTTTGATGCAGAATTCAAAGAGAATGAATTGAAAATGCGAAAAGATATGGTTTCTCAAGCGGTAGATATGCTTGAGAAAGGCGGCTTCAAGAATGTTCATGGATATGATGATATAGGAGCACCTGGTTTGGGAATCCACGAAATGGGTATGGCCAGAATGGGAAGGGATCCTAAAACTTCTATCTTAAATGGTAATAATCAGGTACATGAATGTACCAATGTTTATGTGACCGATGGGGCTGCCATGACCTCTGCTGGATGCCAAAATCCATCCTTGACCTATATGGCCCTTACTGCTAGAGCTGCAGATCATGCATCGAAAAATTTCAAAAAATCCAACGCTTAAAATTTTAGAATAATGAAAAGAAGACAAGCATTAAAGAATATAGGATTAGGTGCTGGAATTTTGGTGATGGGACCTTCTGCTTTAAGTTTATTACAAAGTTGTAAGAACGAACCGGAATATGACTGGAAACCCACTTTTTTAAGTGCATCCCATGGATTTGCTTTGAAACGTGTGCTGAATGTTATCATTCCCAAGACAGATACTCCGGGAGCTTCAGATCTTAATATTGCCCAATTCATTGATAGTTATATGAATGAGGTGGCCGATGAGGATAACCGAAATCGTTTTGAAGAAGCATCAGAAAGATTTGCTGAATCTTTTAATCGTGATTTCGATAAAGTCCATGAGGAAGGTTCCGACGAAGATTTTGATACTATCATTAAGAAGTATTTAAAAGCTACACCTGCAGAACGTGAAGCCTTCATGAAACGCAATACTGAAACTCAGGATGCACAGGAGCAAAAAGAAGAAGGAGAGGTCGAAAATACTACTAGTCCCACTATGGGAAAAGATGAGGGGGCATATAACTATCTAACTTCAGTTCGCGGTATGGCCATTTGGGCATGGAAAAACAGTGAGGAGGTTGGTGAAAATGTTCTTTGGTATGATCCCATTCCAGGTCAATATATACCATGTGGGCCCGTAAGTGAACTTGGTGGTGGTAAGGCGATGTCTTTATAGGTTTTAGACGTCTCGTATCGCAAATGCATAATAATTGTGCTAAAACGAAAGAAGTTATTAACAATGAAAAAATTTTATATGAATGATTAATTTTGAATTATTCTTGTTAAAATTTTAAATAGACAGATAATAATTAAATTCTGATTGCCTATTTCGAAAGATTCTTCTTTATTCTTGAATTTTTTATGAAATAGGCAATTATTTTTTAAACTACTGCGAAATCGTTTGCGTGATTTCTAATGATAATGGGCTGATTTATTAACAGAATATTCTCTAATTTTATAAATAATTAAGGAGATTAATTAACATTCCAACTAAAACTATTTTTATGAAAAAAACTATTTTCAGAAGCCTTTTGTTCTCTCTGGCATTTTTATGCTTCAGTATGGCAAAAGCGCAGTCTGTTTCTGGAACGGTTACAGATGAAACCGGACCTTTACCAGGTGCTACGGTACTGGTAAAAGATACCTCTAATGGTACAACTACAGATTTTGATGGTAATTACACTTTGAATAATGTGCCCGCAGATGCGGTGCTTATTTTTAGTTTTGTAGGCTATACAACCCAGGAAATTGGTGTTGCGGGTAGAGCTACGATCGATGTTAATATGGCTACGAATGCTTCAGAGCTTGAAGAAGTTGTATTGATTGGATATGGAACTACAACGATTAAGGACGCCACCGGTTCTGTTTCTTCGGTAACATCAGAAGAATTTAATAAAGGGGTGATAGCCACTCCGGAACAATTAATTCAGGGTAAATCTGCCGGAGTTCAAATTTCAGAAACTTCTGGTGCACCTGGAGCAGGGATCAATGTGCGTATTAGGGGATCTAACTCTATTCGTTCAGGGAACAATCCTTTATTTGTAGTAGATGGTGTGCCACTTGGTTCAGGTGGGGCTCCTTCCTCCAGTGTTGGAGGGATTGGTACTGCTGGTGGGCAAAACCCATTAAGCTTCCTTAACCCTAATGATATTGAGAGCATTTCGATATTAAAAGATGCTTCCGCTACAGCCATTTATGGCTCCAGAGGTGCAAACGGGGTTGTGATAATTCAAACTAAAGGTGGTAGAGGTGCTTCTAAAGGTAGGTTCGAACTTAACTCCACTATAAGTGTGGGTACACCTGCAAGTAAATATGATTTATTAAATGCTGAGCAATATTTAGATGCTATTGCTTCCGTTGGGAACGATCCTGATGCATTGGACTTTGAATTTGATTCTGATTTTCAGGACTTTTATACCCGTACGGCAATTTCTGAAAATGTTGACTTAAGTTATTCAAAGAGTTATACGGGAGGTAATGTACGAGCTTCAATTGGGTATAATGACCAGGAAGGCGTCGTAAAGAACTCTTCTTTGGAAAGATTATCGGGAAGATTGAATATCAGCCAGCGTTTATTTGACGATAAATTAACGCTTAGCGTTCAGGCTTCCCTGTCTAAAGTAGATCAGGAGAGTGCTCCTATTAACGGTAATGCCGGTTCAACTGGTGACCTTATTGGGGCATCTATTACGCAAAATCCAACAGCACCTATAGATCCTACATTTAATCCAGGAGGAAACGTTTTAAATCCCGTGAGCTTACTTAACAGTTTTCAGGGACTTTCCGAAGTGGAAAGATTTTTAGGAAATGCTTCCGCTGAATATGCTGTTACTAACGAACTTAGTGCGAAATTGACTGTTGGTTACGAAAAAGCAGATACTGAAACCACTTCAGTCTTTGGATCTGATGTAATTGGTTTAAATGGAATTTCTAATATTGGTAGAGGTCGATATGATACCTTTAACCAGGTAAACTCGCTTTTAGAGGCTACTTTGAATTATGTAAAAGAATTTGATAACTCTGTGCTGGATGTAGTGGGTGGATATTCTTATCAGAAATTTGACAGAGATGGTTTTGGGTCTGAAGGTGCAGGTTTTGATACAGCCAATCTGGGAATGATGGCAGATCAGCTTAGGGATGCTTATGGTAGTGTAACCGGAGCAATTAGCGGTCCTTATACTGTTTTTGGATATGGAAATGATGGAACTTACCTGAATAATCTTCTTCCTTCTTTTACCACGGGAGAATTGCCAGGAGGTTTTGACAGGCCAATTCCAGCATATGTATTAAACTATACCTTTGATAACTATGACGAATTACAGTCATATTTTATGAGGGCAAACTATACCCTTGCTGAAAAATATCTTTTCACCGGTACTTTTAGGGCTGATGGTTCTTCAACATTTGGTGAAAATAATAGATATGGTTATTTCCCTTCCGGGGCAGTAGCATGGCAAATCCATAAAGAAGATTTTATGGGAGATACCTTCTCCACTTTAAAACTACGTCTTGGTGCCGGTATTGTTGGTAGCCAGGAAGGTTTAGGTTATGGTCGTTTTGTACAGCGCCAGCGTGCTGCGGGAGGTGGAATTAGCAATGAGCTGAATGTACTTCCTGTACCGGGAACTTTTATAGATGGGGATCCAAACGCAGACCTTAAGTGGGAGGAAACTACAGATTTAAACCTTGGGGTAGATTTTGGAGTAAATAATGACAGGTTTAGTGGTACGGTAAACCTTTACCGTAAGACTACGAATGATTTGTTATTGGCAAGACAATCTGCTGCGCCATCCAATGGTACTGTAATTTTTAGTAATTTATTAGATGGTAAAGTAATTAACGAAGGTGTGGAATTGTCTTTAGATTATGACGTCGTTGATACAGAAGATTTTACTTTTTCTGGTAACTTCAATATCGCTTATAATAACAATGAGGTGCAGGACACCCCATTTACTATTCCAACCGGTGCAATTAGAGGGAATGGTTTAAGTAACGCGTTCGCCCAGCAATTACAGGCGGGACAACCTTTATTTTCATACTATATGGCTGAATTTACCGGTTTTGACCAGGATGGGAATCCTACCTATTTTGATGCCGATGGGAACGGAGTAGGTGATCCAGATGCAGATAAGTTTTTCGTAGGCAAAGATGCCCAGGCCGATTGGAATGCTGGTTTATCTTTAAATGCACGATATAAGAATTTTGATCTTTCTACATACTTTAATGGTCAGTTCGACTTTTATGTATACAATGCAACTAGTACTGCATTTTTTACAAAAAGTGCATTGTTGATTGGTAAAAACGTTACTCAGGATGTTTTGAGTACCAACGAAAATCCGGCTTCATCTGTAGCTGTTTCTACCAGATTTTTAGAAAAAGGGGATTTTGTTAGACTATCTTCAGCTTCTTTGGGATACAACCTTCCATTGAACGACGGTAGTTTTGTTAATTCCTTAAGATTTAGTGTGACCGGTCAAAACTTGTTCCTGATAACAGGTTATAGTGGTTTAGATCCGGAAGTTTCTACAAATACAGGTAACCTAAATGATTCAGGAATTCCAACCGTAGGTATAGATTATGCTGCTTATCCAAGACCGCGTACCATATCTTTTGGTGTGAATGCAACATTTTAATAAAAAATATGACAATGAAAAATAAAAGAATTTTTAAAACTACAGCCAGGTTGCTATCAGGTTCGCTCATATTGGCAACCACGCTCCTGTCCTGTACAGATTTAGAGATAGAGGGCACTGACTCGATTATTATCGATGCCACTGAAGCAGGATTTCAGGGGGTAAGTGATCCAACATCCTTTGTTGGCAATGCCTATAACAGCTTAAATGGTTATATAGGTGACCAGGCGAATTTATATGCATTAAGTGAAGTAACTACAGATGAAGCTTTGGTACCTACCAGAGGCTCAGACTGGGGGGATAACGGTATCTGGAGACAACTGCATCAGCACGAATGGAGACCGGACCACCAGTATATTCTAAATACCTGGAACCAATGGAATACTTTACACTATCAGGCAGCTCAGATTCTTTCAGATTTAACTGATGCTACTCCTGCTCAGGAAGCTGATGCTTACTTTTTAAGGGCTCTGGGAATGTGGGTGATACTTGATAATTTTGGACAGATTCCCGTACGTGATCCCCAGGCTCCGGTTTTTGATGATCCAGTTGTATTGAGTGGACAGGAAGCGGTAGATCAAATTGTATCAGATTTAAATGCATCTATTGCCAATTTACCTGCAGTAGGCCCCGGAAGTGGTGTAGGTAATTCAACCTCACCAAATGCCAGAGCTAGTAAAGCTGCGGCAAGATATTTATTGGCAAAGGTTTTGCTTAATAAACATATTTATCTTGGAGGTGAAGCCAATAGCGCAGATATGGCTGAAGTAATTAGCCTGGTAGATCAAATCGCTGCTGAAGGTTATGCGCTAGAAAATGGTTATTTTGATATTTTCAAAAATACTTTAGATAATGAAACTATCTGGTTTATTCCAACATCTGTTGGAAACAGGATCTGGAATGGATTACATTACAACCAGGCTCCGGACCAAGCAGGTGGTGGCTGGAATGGTTTTGCCACCTTAGCTGATTTTTACGATACTTTTGAAGGAGATCCAGACATGAACCGAGGTACTAAAGACGGTGAACCTTTAGACGGACAGGAAGAAAGAAGGGGATATGTTCCACCTTCCGGTTTACCCGCAGGTTCCTTTGCTGGTTCAATAGATGCGAATGATGATGGGATTGCCGATGGTTCAAATATTGGTTTTGGTTTCCTAATTAATCAACAATATGATTATGATGGTTCTGCGTTACAAGATCGTGGGGGTAACCCACTAACTTTCAAAAGACAATTCACTGATAATAACGGGAATGTTAGCTTAATTAACAACAGTGAAACTTCAGGAATTCGTGTTATCAAGTATAACCCACGATATGGGGCGTTTACTGAACATGAGATTTTCTTCAGATTCGCTGATGCTTATTTAATGAAAGCTGAAGCCATGATGAGATCTGGTGGAGATGCAACCGCAATGATCAATGAATTAAGGACGCTTAGAAAAGCGACGCCTTTGGCAAGTGTTTCTGAACAGGATATTTTGGATGAAAGGGGACGTGAACTTTATAATGAATTCTGGAGAAGGAACGATATGATCCGTTTTGGTGAATATACCAGAGACTGGACCCTTAAGGCTGATGCCGCAATTGGTGATGAGACCAAAAATTTATTCCCAATTCCATCAAGCCAGTTAATCCTAAATCCAAACCTGACTCAAAATCCAGGATATTAAAAAAGATGTAAATTTTATTGATAAGAGGGCTTTTAGCCCTCTTATTTTTTTCTTTAAATTTGTTAACCGTCTTATCCTCGCAGCCTCATAAGCGATGAACAAAAGATTTTATAAATCCATATTAAGCATTTACTCTTTGCTCCTTTTGCAATCATGCGGGAAGGAGGAGGCAAATTATCGGTTTGAAAATATTCCAGTTTCCATTTCCAATATTTCATTTCAGAATACCTTAAAATCTGGAGAAGATCTTCATATTTTAAATTACCTCTACTATTACAACGGTGCAGGTGTAGCCACTGCCGATTATAACAATGATGGCCTTATCGATATTTATTTTGTTTCTAATGAAGCTCAGGATGAACTTTATCTCAATCAGGGGGAATTTAAATTTATCAAAATTGATAATTATGGATTTGATAATAGTACTGGCTGGAGTACAGGAATTTCTAATGTAGATATTAATAACGACGGCCTGATGGATATCTATATCTGTAAAGTATCCGGCTTTCTTCATTTGAAAGGACACAATCTACTGTTGGTAAACCAGGGAAATGACAAAAATGGAATCCCCATCTTTTCAGAAATGTCTAAAGAATATGGCCTGGATTTTTCAGGGTTTTCTACCCAGGCTTCATTTCTGGACTATGATTTAGATGGAGACCTGGATATGTACCTTCTCAATCATTCGGTATATCCAAATCTTAATTACGGAAAAGGTAAAAAAAGGGAAAGCTATGATTCAAAATCCGGAGATCGTTTTTTTGAAAATATCGACGGTAAGTTTAAAGATGTCTCTGCGCAAACTGAAATATTTCAGGGCATTATTGGTTATGGATTGGGCATTAGTATTGGAGACCTCAATAATGACGGCTATCCGGATATTTATATTGGGAACGATTTTTTCGAAAATGATTACATCTATATCAACCAGCAGGATAAAACTTTTAAAGAATTAAACCATCAGTCTGAGAGTTTGGGACATACCGCACACTTTTCCATGGGGAATAGTATTGCCGATCTTGACAATGACCTGAATCCCGATATTGTCGCTTTAGACATGCTCCCGGAAGATCTTAAGACTTATAAAACATCGGGTTTGGAATATCCTTTCCAAACCTATTCTAACTATCTCAAAAATGGTTTTTCTCCTCAATACATGCAAAATACCCTGCATTATAATCGCGGGGATTTAAGTTTTTCTGAAACCGCTTTTGCCAGCGGCATTGCCGCTTCTGAATGGTCCTGGAGTCCGCTTATTGCAGATTTTGACCTCGATGGTTTTAAAGATATTTATGTTACCAATGGGATTAAAGGCGCTACGAATGACATGGATTTTATCAAATTTATTTCCAATGAGAAAATACAGAAACAACTCAGTGAGAAAAAGCTTGAAAATTTACCCGCGCTAACCAAAGCCTTGCCCAAAAAGAAACTTAGAAACTATTTTTTCCATAATTCCGGCAACCAGACTTTTGAAGAATTAGGTTTAAAATGGTTTAAAAATGAGCCGTCCTTTAGTCAGGGTGCTGCCTATGCCGATTTTGATAATGATGGGGATTTGGATCTTGTCGTAAATAATACCGACACGCCAGCTTTTTTGTTCCGAAACGAAATGGGAGCGACAAATTCAATAAAGATCAAATTGAAAGGTGCTAAAAACAACAAATTTGGGGTTGGCGCCAGGGTTTATTTATATGCGAATGAAAAAACTCAAATGCAGGAACTCTATTTAAATCAGGGATTTTTATCTTCCGTTTCCCCCGAAATGATCTTTGGTGTGGGAACGGCAAAGAAAATTGATTCACTTAAAATTATCTGGCCGGGTGGGAAACAACAACTAAGAAAAGACATCAGCATAAATTCTGAAGTAGTTTTAGATTATAAAGACGCTGCTCAAAATGATTCCAGTTCAGTTATAGCACAAAGCCAAATCTTGCTAGAAAATGATTCCTTAATTAATTACAGGCATATTGAACAACAAACACTGGAATTCAATAAAGATCCCTTAACCCCTTTTGCTTATAGTAATTTTGGCCCAACTTCTACTGTGGGGGATATCAATAATGACGGTTTGGAAGATCTGGTTATTGGAGGCGGAAAATCACAGGCTTTACAGGTCTTTTTTCAGGATAAAAATGGACAATTTGATTTACAATATTTTCCGGTCTTCGATGAAAATAGAATTTCAGAAAATACCGCGGTTCTTATGGTAGATGTTGATAATGATCATTTTAAAGATATTATTGTGGCCAGTGGTGGGAATGAGTTTACCCGCGGCAATGCTTTAAAACCCATTTTATATTTGAACCAGAAGGGAAATTTTATAAAATCAAACCAGTTTCAGGATCTCGAGATAAATGCTTCCGGCATCTCCACTACCGATATAGATCATGATGGCGACCTTGATGTGGTCTTCATTTCGAATTTAATTCCGGGAAACTATCAGGCCGTCCCCAGGCAATTTATCTACCTGAATAATGGGATAGGAGAATTTAAGCAGATGAACCCTAAGAAATATTCAGACTTTCAAAATGTAGGTCAGGTTCAGGATCTGTTTTGGATCGATCTTAACGCTGATGGTTGGGAAGATGCCATTGTGGTAGGATACTATATGCCGGTGACTATTTTTATGAATGAAAAGGGCAGCTTAGTAAAGAAATCAGCCAATCTTGATAAAACGAATGGCTGGTATAATTCAGTCAAGGCTACAGACTTCGATCATGACGGAGATATAGATATCGTAGCCGGCAACTGGGGATTAAATACAAGGCTGAAGGCAAGTACGGAAGAACCTTTGCAATTATATTTAAATGATTTCGACGACAATGGTTCCATCGACCCAATATTGACTTATTTCTATAAAGGAACTGAAACTGTATTTTCTTCAAAAGATGAACTGGACGGGCAGTTACCTTACTTAAAGAAAAAATTCAATAATTATTCAGATTTTGCAAAGGCTAAATTTACAGCTATTTTTCCTTCAGATAAATTGAAAAATGCGACCGTAAAACAAGTCTACGAATTGGGATCTGTTTATCTTGAAAATACCGGGTCAACTAATTTTAAGGTACGAAAATTGCCATTTGAAGCCCAAATCTCCCAGATTTTTGATATAGAGGTGAATGACTTCGATAATGATGGTTTTGATGACCTTTATATTGTTGGAAACAACTATGAAATCAGTACACAATTAGGTAGATTAGATGCCTCGCACGGGACTTTGCTATTAAACGATCAAAATGGTTTTTTTAAAAACTACAGGGCTAAAATCCCTGATGTTCCGGGAGCTTCCCGAGATATTCAGAAGTTGTGCGTAGATGGAGAAACTTATTTTGTGATCACAAGGAATAACAACACATTAAAAATTCTTAAAAGCCAAAATTAATATGTTCAGGAATTGGTGCAATTATAAATCGATATTTTTAATAGGGATAATTATATTTTCTTCCTGCAAAAATGATGACAAAGAAAGTGATGGAACTGAAAATCAAGAATCAACAGAACCTACATTGTATACCCTCTTATCTTCGGAAGAAACCGGAATCGATTTTCTTAATGAGGTAAAGAACCAGAAAGACTTTAATATTTTCAAATACCGAAATTTTTATAATGGAGGTGGTGTGGCCATTGGGGACATCAATAATGATGGTCTACCAGATATTTATATGTCCGCTAACATGAAACCCAATAAACTTTTTCTGAATAAAGGTGATTTTAAATTCGAGGATATTTCAGAATCTGCAGGTATTTCAGGGAATAAACCCTGGTCTACCGGTGTAAATATGGTGGATATTAACCAGGATGGTTTGCTGGATATTTATGTGAGCAATGCAGGGAATATGGAAGGCAACAATCACGATAATGACCTCTACATCAACAATGGGGATTTAACCTTTACTGAAAAAGCTGCAGAATATAATCTGGCGAAAACAGGATTTTCCACCCACGCTTCTTTTTTCGACTATGACAAAGATGGGGATCTTGATGCGTATATTTTGAACAACAGCAATATTCCTGTGAGCAGTTTAGGTTATGCTGAACAAAGACACGTGCGTGCGCAGGATTGGGAAGGGGTTCCTGAAATTTTTCGCGGAGTAGGCGATATGTTGTTGCGAAATGATGATGGGAAATTTGTAGATGTGAGTGAAGAGGCCGGGATTTATGGAAGTTTGATAGGATTTGGGCTTGGGGTAATGGTGCAGGATTTTAATAATGATCTCTATCCTGATATTTATGTTTCCAACGATTTTTACGAAAGGGACTATTTATACATCAACAATCAGGATGGAACTTTTACCGAGGATATTGAAAACTGGACAAACCACCTGAGTTTATCTGCGATGGGAATAGATATGGCAGATATTAATAATGATGGTTATAATGATATTTTTATTACAGATATGTTGCCAGATTCTGAAGAAAGGACCAAATCTGTCATGGAATTTGAAGGCTATAATGTTTTTAAATTGAAGCAGAGCAAAGATTTTTTTCAGCAATACATTCAAAATACACTGCAACTGAATAATGGAAACAGCACTTTTTCAGAAATCGCGAATTTTAGCGGTGTAGAAAGTACCGACTGGAGCTGGGCCGGCTTGATCTTCGATATGGATAATGATGGTTTTCGGGACATTTTCGTGACCAATGGGATCAATCACGATCTTACCGATCTTGATTTTGTTGAATTCTTTGCGAATGATATTATTCAAAATATGGCCCTTACCGGTAAAAAAGAATCTATCGATTCCATAATTAAAAAAATGCCGGTTACCCCATTACCTAATTATGCCTTTAAGAATAAACATGACCTTAGCTTTGAAGACGTGGCAAAAGCCTGGGGATTAGGGACGCCCAGTCTTTCCAATGGCTGCGCCTATGGGGATTTGGATAATGATGGTGATCTCGATCTCGTGGTGAATAACGTGAATATGCAATCTTTTATCTACAGGAATAATTCAACCGAAATGAACGGGCATCATTACCTGCGGCTAAAACTAATTGGGGAACAAAAGAATAAATTTGCCATTGGGAGCATAATAAAACTTTATAGCGGCAATACCATTATCGTCCAGGATCTTAATCCTTCCAGAGGATTCCAGTCTTCAATGGACTATACCATGAACATTGGTTTGGGGGAGATGGACAAGATCGATTCCCTGCGAGTGATCTGGCCAAATGATCGAACCCAGCTGTTAAAAGAAGTTGCCGTAAACCAGACTTTGGAGTTGAATATTAAAGACGCTACGGAAGAGTATTCGTTGCCTAAACCGCAGAAAACAGATGTCCTCTTAAAAGAACTCGACAATTCGTTTATGGTGGAGCATGAGGAAAATGATTATACCGATTTTGATTTTGAAGGTTTGATCTCGCAGAAACTCTCCCAGGAAGGTCCCGCAATGGCAATTGGCGATGTGAATGCTGATGGAAATGAAGATATTTTTATTGGGGGGGCAAAGGGTCAACCGGGAATTATATATCTGAATAGAGGAGGAGGAAAATTGCAAAAACTGAAGCAGACTTCTTTGGATACAGATTATCTTTTTGAAGACACTGCGGCCTCATTTTTTGATGCCGATTCAGATGGAGATCAGGATTTGATCGTAGGTTCAGGTGGGAATGAGGTGCGTGAGGAAGAGAATTATCGCTCCAGGTTGTATCTAAACGATGGAAGAGGAAACTTTTCACCATCAACAAATATTCTACCTACAGTAAACCAGAACATCGCTGTAATCGCTCCTTATGATTTTGATGCGGATGGTGATATAGATATTTTTATTGGAAGCCGAAGTGTTTCCGTGAATTATGGGCTGGATCCCCAGCATTTATTTTTGGAAAACAAAGGCAATGGCGAATTTGTGAATGCTACAGAAAGAATTGCCTATGATACCAAATATGCCGGCATGATCACCGATGCCATCTGGCAGGATGTGGATGGCGACGATATCGCAGATCTTATAACCGTTTCAGATTGGGGTTCTCCAAAGATCTATCATAATTCCGGGCGAAGATTGTCAGTTTTAAAGACCAATCTGGATGCGTATACCGGGTGGTGGAACACGGTCCAGTCGGCAGATTTGGATAATGATGGTGATATGGACCTTATTATTGGAAATAAAGGTTCAAATATTCCGTATAAAACAAGTCTGGAAAATCCCGTAAAAATGTGGGTGAATGATTTTGACAATAATGGAACGATTGAACAAATCATGACCAAGCAAAAAAATGGCAAAGATTATCCTATTCATATGAAAAAGGAATTAACCAGCCAGCTGGTTGTTTTAAAGAAAGAAAATTTAAAAGCTTCAGAATATGCCAGACGACCTATTGATGAATTGCTGCCTAAAGATAAAACGGAAAACGCCCTGGTGAAGGAAGCGGTGATTTCAGAAAGTGTGATCGCCATTAATGATGGGAAAGGGAATTTTAAGGTTCAAAATTTACCCAATCGTGTCCAGTTTAGTTGTGTTTGTGGGATCACCTGTGAAGATGTTAATAACGATGGCAACCTGGATTTGGTAATGGCCGGGAATAATTACGAATTTAAACCGCAATTTTCCAGACTTGATGCCAGTTATGGTAATGTGCTTCTTGGTGACGGGAAAATGAACTTTGAATGGCAGGATTATAAGGATAGCGGCTTTAGTATTCGGGATGAAGTGAAGTTCTTAAAAACCTTTAAGGATAAGGATGGAAAAAAATATATTATCGCCGCGATCAATAACCAAAAACCGAGGATTTTTGAGGTCAATTAAAAGTAGGTATCCAGTTTTTATTTTTATTCTTTTTCTCATTCTAAGTTGCAAAAAGGATGAGAAGAAAGAAGAGGCTCCGCTATTTTTCAGCAATCCCAAAAGTGAACAAACCGGCGTAGATTTTACCAACATCCTTACCAATTCCCGTGATCAAAATATTCTTGACTACCTGTATTTTTATAATGGAGGAGGAGTGAGTATTGGGGATATTAATAATGACGGACTTCCCGATATCTATTTTACCGGGAACCAGGTAAAAAATAAATTATATCTGAACGAAGGAGACCTGAAATTTAAAGATATTTCTGAATCTGCCGGAGTTACAGGGAACTCTACCTGGAATACCGGCTGTACTATGGCTGATGTAAATGGGGACGGATTTCTTGACATGTACGTTTCTGCAGTAGTAGGTGTAAATGGATTTAACGGTTATAACGAACTTTTTATTAATAATGGAGATCTAACATTTACTGAGAGCAGCAAAGAATACGGTTTGGATCTTGAAAATTATTCCTCCCAGGCGGCTTTTTTCGACATGGATAATGACGGGGATTTGGATGTTTATATTCTGAATCATGCGGTGCATACTGCAGATTCCTTTGGTCCCGCAGAGATTCGAAATAATCGAAACTACGAAAGCGGCGATAAGCTTTTTAGAAACGATAATAATAAATTTATTGATGTTAGCGAAGCGGCGGGTATTTATGGCGGGCCTAATAGCTACGGACTTGGTTTAACCACTGCCGATTTCAATAATGATGGTTTTACGGATATCTATGTAGGCAATGATTTTCATGAAGACGATTATTATTATATAAATAATGGCGATGGGACTTTTACTGAAAAGCTAAAAGTAATGTTTGGCCATGTTTCCAGGTTTTCCATGGGAAATGACGCTGCAGATATCAATAATGATGGCTTTGTAGATCTTATTACCTTAGATATGTTGCCGGAAGATGAAAAGGTTTTAAAGTCTTCCGCCGGGGATGATAATGTAAACCTTCATGCTATGCGTATCGAAACACTGGGATATCATCCACAGTTTACCCGTAATATGCTGCAAATGAACCAGGGTGGGGAATTCTTTTCTGAAACGGCTTTAATGAACGGTGTCGCCGCAACAGATTGGAGTTGGGGACCAATTTTCGCAGATCTGGATCAGGATGGAAATCAGGATCTTTTTATTACTAATGGGATACCAAAAAGGCCGAATGATCTTGATTATGTAAAGTATACTTCTAACGAGGAAATTCAGAAAAAACTTGATCAAAGTACGTTGATTGACGAAGAGGCATTAAACAAAATGCCTTCAGGAAAAGTGACTAATTATGTGTTTTCGGGAATCGGAAATGGAAATTTTAAAGACGTTTCAAAACAATGGTTTAAGAATGATTCTGTAATTTCAACAGGTCTGGCTTACGGCGATCTCGATAATGATGGCGATCTGGATATTGTTACCAATAATATTAACGATCAGGCAAGTATTTACATTAACGATGAGGCAAAAGGGAATTATTTAAAGCTTAGATTAAAGGGATCTGGGAAAAATACCTTCGGAATTGGAGCCAGGGCAGTACTCTTTAGCGAAGGACAAAAACAAACCAGGCAATTGTATACTACAAAATCCTTTCAGTCATCTTCAGAACCGGTTATACATTTTGGAATTGAAAAAGGGAATGTAGTAGACTCCTTAATTTTGATCTGGCCCGGACAAAAAACTGAAGTGGTTAGAAATCTTAGATTGAATTCAACTATCACTTTAAATGAGTTATATGCAAGTAATTCAATTTCAATTGATAATATTTTTAAAAAACCTGTAAAAAATTGGTTTGAAAAAGCCGAAAATGATCTTGGATTGTCTTACAAACATGAAGAAAATCCTTTTGTAGATTTTAATGTGCAAAAGCTTATACCGCATCAAATTTCAGATTTAGGACCTGCGGTTAAAGTAGCCGATCTTAATGCTGATGGTAGCGATGATGTTATTTTTGGCGGTTCCAGATTTCATCCTGCAGAAATCTATCTTCAGAAAAATGGAAAATTTCAGAAAACGAAAACACCGGAAATCTCAAAAGATTCTTTAACCGAAGATGTGAGTGCCGCCGTTGCCGATTTTAACCAGGATGGGATTATGGATATCTTTATCGCATCAGGTGGTGGTGAATCGGTGCACCAAAATGAATATTTACTGGACAGGTTATATTTGGGAAATAAAGAGAGAGGCTTTGTACGCGATAGTTTATTTCCCAAAATGTATTCAAATTCTTCCGTGGTAAAACTGGCCGATTATGATGATGATGGGGATGGGGATATTTTTATAGGAAGTAATTCGGTGAATTATGATTATGGCGCGCAGCCCACATCATATTTATTAAACAATCATGAAGGGAAGTTCTCTATTGTCCAAAATGAGGGATTATTTGAAGGTCTGGGCATGGTGAACGATGCGATTTGGACAGATTTTGATAATGATTCAGATCTGGATCTGGTAGTCGTAGGTGAGTGGATGTCCCCAAAATTTATACAGAATGAAAATGGAAAATTCACCGATGTTACCAAAAACCATGTTTCAGGTTCCTTGAATGGAATGTGGCAGAGTATAAGTGAATTCGATATTGATGGTGACGGGGATAATGATTATATGCTGGGTAACTGGGGCTTAAATACAAAATTAAAAGCTTCGGAAAAATATCCGCTTTTAATGTATTACAAAGATTTCGACAAAAATGGTCTTACAGAGACGCTGATCGCTTCAGAAAAAAATGGGAATTATTATTTTCTTTATGGCAAAGATGAATTGGCATCACAATTGAGTGAAAAGATCAGGAAAAAATATTCAAATTATAAAGATTTTGCCGGCCAGAAAGCTGACGAAATTTTCAGCAAAGACGAATTGAATAGCGCTATAAAGTTTGAAATCAACGAATTATCTTCAGGGTATCTCAAAAATGAAGAAGGTCAATTTAGGTTTATCCCGTTTGAAAGAGAATTACAGGTTGCCCCGATTAGAAGCATGTTGGTTTACGACTTCAACAAAGATGGAAAAGAAGAATTGCTAATTGGGGGAAATTATTTCGGGATTACCCCATATCATGGCAAGTTTGACGCTTTTGGTGGAGCAATCATAATTAATGAGGATAATATTCTGAATTCCGTAGAAATTGGTTTAAATTTATCCCAAAAATCTGTTAAAGATTTTTCAGTTATAAAATTAAATAATATCAAATATCTTTTAGTAACTCTGAATAATGCAAAAACAGAGTTATATAAAATTAAATAATGTTATGAAGAAGATTTTTATGTTGTTGTTATTTACTGCTTTGTTTGCTTCGTGCGACAAGGAACCTGAGGCTATAATTGTTTCTCCAGACGATTACCATGCTGCAAACGATCATGTCACCAAAGTGATGGTTCATGATATTTTTGCCCCACCAGTTGCAAGTAGGGTATATGCCTACTCAAACATTGCAGCTTATGAAGTCATGTCACAGTTTGACCCTGAATATAAAAGCCTTTCCAATTTTTTAACCGATCTAGAACCTGCCCCAAAATCAACTTCAGATATTACAAATCCTGAAGTTGCTTCTATTGTGGCCTTTTATGACCTTGCCATAAGTTTGGTTTTTTCTGAAGATAAGTTAATTGCCCAACGCGATAGCTTATTTCAGAAATGGAAAGATCAGGATGAAAGAACGTTTAAGGTCTCTGAAGCTTACGGGCTTCAGGTTGCGCAGCACATTAAAGACTGGATGAAAAAGGATAATTATGCCCAAACGCGTACAATGCCTAAATTTTCCATTGCTACAGGTGAAGAAGGAAGATGGCAGCCAACTCCTCCCGCTTATATGGATGGGATTGAACCACATTGGAGCAAGATTAGACCATTCGTTATAGAAGAAGCAAACCAGTTTAAACCGATACCACCACCAGCTTTTTCTATGGAAGAAGGCTCAAAATTCCATGACGAACTTATGGAAGTTTATAATATTCGTCAGGAAATCGCCCAGAATGAAGAGAACAGTGAAAAAATGGCTATTGCTAAATTCTGGGATTGTAATCCATATGTATCGATCATGCGAGGACATTTGATGTTCGCGGCGAAAAAAATCACTCCCGGAGGACATTGGATTGGAATTACAAAAATTGCCTGCCAAAAGGATAAAGCAGATTTTGATAGATCTGTTTACGCCTACGCGAAAGTTTCTGTAGCCCTTGCTGATGGTTTTATTAGCTGTTGGGATGAAAAATATAGAAGTAACCTGGTTAGGCCGGAAACTTTGATCAATAAATATATTGATGAGAACTGGACCTCTGTTCTTCAAACCCCTCCTTTTCCAGAGTATACCAGTGGACATTCCGTTATTTCCGGAGCTGCTGCCATCGCTTTAACCGATATTTTTGGTGAAGATTTCAGCTTTGATGATGATACTGAAGTTGATTATGGTTTACCCATTAGGTCTTATAAATCTTTTAATGAGGCGTCTTTAGAAGCGGCAAACAGTAGATTGTATGGTGGCATTCATTATAGATCTGCCATTGAAGTAGGTTTGGATCAGGGACAAAAACTTGGAAATTATGTGATTAGTCAGCTTAAAATGACTACGTCTTCAGATCAGGTGGCTGCAAAATAACTTTATGCTCAAAAAAATTATTCTTTTCCTGTTTATCCTCGCTATAGGAATAACAGGCTGGTACCTTTTTATTAAAAAATACGATTACACTCTCAATTTTACGGTAAACAATAGTGTTTCCCAGGTTTTTTATGAAACCGGGGATCTAAGGAATTTTGGTCTGGAACCTCAAAAAGATAAAATTTCCAGGATTGCTGCGAAAGAATATAAATCTTTAGATCAGAAAATTCTGCAAAATCAACAGCCAGCAATTCTTCTGAATTGGCAATTCGACCCTATTGACACTTCGAAAACAGCGATCTCCTTAAATTTTACTTCTGAAAGGAATAAGCTAAAAAATCGTCTCCAGATTTTAAATCCTTTCCAGGATAATAAACTGGTAGATTCGGTTAAATTGTATATAACCACGTTTGTAAAATCAGTTAAAAACAAGAAAGCAACTTATAAAATAGAAATTAACGAGGGAGTCGCTCAAACTCCTTCCCAGTTCTGCATTTGTAATACATCCAAAGCGATTCCAGCAAGTCAAAAGGCTCTAGAAATGGTTAGTACTATTGATATTCTGGAAGATTATTTTTTAAACAATAATCTGGAAAGAGATGGCTATCCTTTTGTAAAAGTTACTTTCTGGGACCGCTCTACAGATCTTATTGATTTTGATTTTTGCTATCCGGTAAAACCAAAAGATTCTCTTCCCAAAGATCCAAATGTCCAACTGAAACAATTTAAAACTGAAAATGCGATGAAGGCAATTTTTAATGGAAATTATAGGATGTCCCATTTGGCCTGGCAGGAAATGCTTTATGAGGCAAGCAAATCAGAAAAAGTTTTAAAGTTAAAACCTATGGAAGTATTTTATAATAATCCCAATACAGATACAGAACCTTTAAAATGGAAGGCTGATATTTTTATGCCGTTGGAATAGCCGAAGGTGGCACAGCCACACGAAGCTTCTGTGGTAAAATTTTTATATCAATTTCAGTTTCTTTTCCAATAAATTCCCCATCAATTTGAAAGGCAATGGGTTTTTTGCAAATTACCTTAGCTTCCGTCGTCTGGATCACTTCAACAAATTCAGCATCAGATTCTACCTCATTCCTTAGCGTTTTCAGGATTTCAATAATATCAAATTTCTTAAAGACAAGGATCTCAAAAATGCCATCATTCGGCTCACCCAAAGGATTAATATTAGCCCCGGTCCCATATTTTTTAGCATTGGCAAAACAAAGTAAAATCCCTTCTTTTTCAACTTCAATATTTTTTGTTTTTATAGAAAACTGAAAAGGAAATTCACTTTTTATAAGGGTGGGAATAGATTGTAAAAGGTAACCGAATTTCCCGCGAAGATCAGAATTCTCATAATTTTGAATGAGTTCAGCATTGATCCCAAGATCACTCATATGCAAACAGATGGTATTGTTCAGGCACAAAATATCCAAATCCATGCTTGTTTTTCCCAAAGCAACTTCAATTTGATCTTTTAAAACACGTGGGATATTCAGGTTGAAAGCGAGTCCGTTCGCTGAACCTGCAGGAATGATCCCAATGGTTAGATCACTATCTTTTACTGCTTCCGCTACCAGATTTATAGTTCCATCGCCTCCAGCCACTAAAATACGATCGATAGTAAAGTCTTCCACATATTTATTTATTTTCTCCTGATCATTTTTCCCGGTGGTTTCAAAAACATGCGTAATTCCCCCTTTGGTAGCGACCTCTCTTTGAACCGTCTCAATCATTTCTTCTTTATTGAGATCTCCTGAAATTGGGTTAACTACCAATAAAACTTCCTTAAATTCTTCCATATATCTGCATAGATTGGTTTAAAATTAGGTAATTTGAAATAAAGTGAAATTAAAATTATCTAAAGATTGTGAAACTTGATCTTAAGCTCTACAGAGGATATGTAAATGATTCGGAATTGATTGTTTTTGGTCATGTTTTCCAGTCCTGGGCGCCAGATAAATACGAATTAGATCGCAGGGGAATTAAACATGCGTATGCAATCCTCCATAAATTCAGGATAGAGCCTATTCCGAATCGTGAAATTATTTTAAGGTTTAAGGATCTTGAAATCACTACAAAAACAATGGATGATGGTTATTTTCGATTTACGATTCCATATACAAAACCTCTGGAAAGTGGCTGGCACGAATATTTTGTTATATGCAGTCTTGAAAAGTTTGGGATTGTACAGCGGGGAGAGCTTTTAAAGCCTTTTAAAAGTAAATTGGGGATAATTTCTGATATTGATGACACTTTCCTTATATCACACAGCAATCGGCCATTTAAAAAGCTTTATGTGATGTTATCCAAAAATATCAATAAGCGGAAGATATTTGATGATGTAGTAAAACATTATCAACGTTTAAGTACAGCGGGACAGGAAGATAAGGCGGTTGCAAATGCTTTTTTTTATGTTTCCAGTAGTGAATGGAATTTATATGATTTTATCGATGAGTTTGCCCGGCTTCATGAATTGCCCAAGGCGGTTATTAAACTGAAACAAATAAAAACCGGTTTAAAGGATTTTTTAAAAACGGGTAGGGGGGATCATGACCATAAATTCGTTAAGATAAAGGATATTATTTCCTTTTACCCCTATATGGAATACGTGCTTATAGGCGATGATTCACAACATGATCCCTATTTATATGAGCGCATCGTAAAAACTTTCCCCAGAAATATAAAAGCGATTTACATCCGGCAAACATCAAAAAGACAAAAACCTGAAGTGCAGGAAGTTTTACAAAATATTGAAAGCATGCATGTTGAAACCTGCTATTTTCAATTCAGTCAGAAAGCAATTGAGCATTCTGAAAAAATTGGGATCATTTAAATCATAGATTATTTTAATCTCTAAAATTCTCCGGCGGCTCAGCCTCGGGGATAGTCGGTTTCAAGAAATTTTTTATAGTTTATCCGTTTAGGCACCTAACATAAGTTTTTGTCACCTTGAGCGCAGACGAAAGGTCAAACAAAAACGTCTTTTAAACATCATTCTAACCTAAATTGTTTGATTTCTTTAAAAACCGGAATATCAATTTTTTCCATTTCAACTCTGTATTCCGGCCAGTCTTTATTAAAAAATACGTTGGTTTTTTCCAAAGCTGAATTTAATTCGTCTTTTGCCTGTTTCATCAAGATTTCTTCAGTTTCAGTAATTCCATTCTGCCTGCTACTTATATATCCTGAAGCTAGGTAAATCCTATTCATAACGGTCATTTCCCTATTTCGGGTAATGCCCTGTCTTTTATCAATTTCACCAAGGTATAGGGCAAGAAGTTCATCTATTTTCTTAACGATAGTATCCGTTTCCGTCATCTGTTCTTTATATTGCTCTTTTAGGCTTTCAGTCTTGTTGATCTTTTCCTTTAAACCTTCCGCAGTATTTTTACTTTGAACTAATTGTTCCACAGCATTTGCTGCGAGTTGGGTCATATCATTTAAACCTTTCAGGCTATTATATATTTCCCGGCTATTTTCCATGGAATTATCTAAACGGGGATCGGGCTCAACCTTGATTATTTCTTCTGAAGTTTGATCCCCAAATTCCATGACTAATCGATATGCTCCCGGCAAGACTTTAATTCCGCCGGGTTCATTTTTAAGTTCATTAATTGTTCTGGAAGGATTTTGCACTCCTTTTTCATCCAGGTTCCATTTCATCACATACATTCCGGTAGAATCTGGTGCTTTCTCTTTTAAATGGCGAATTTGTCTATTATCCTCATAAATTTTCAGGTGAATACTATCCCATTTGGTTTCATTTTTCTCGATTTCAGCCAAACTATCTTTCCCTATTTCTTGCACATTTGGAGACTCCCCTTCCTGATCTCTAAGTGGGGTATTTTTTTTAAATTTCTTTTTTGCTGAAACTTCTTCAAGAGTGTCTTTTTCTTTCTTCTCTGGAATTTGAATAAAATATGAAATCCTGGCGCCGCCTTCACGGTTTTCTCCATGGTAAGTAGCATCGGCCCCAAAGCGGCTTCCTGTGGGTTGCTGATTGGCAGTATGATAAGCTGTTGGCGGTTCGAAGAGTTCGAGTTTTTTATTTAAAACGGAAGGATCTTTGGCAATTTCCCGAAAAGGTTTCACATCATCCAAAACCCAGGCAGCCCTTCCAAAAGTTCCCAGCACCAAATCATTTTCCCGGGGATGAATTACCATATCTTTTACAGAAACCGTAGGAAAACCATTGGTGTATTTTTGCCAGTTTTTGGCTGCATCGAATGAAATATAAAGTCCGTCGTCTGTACCCAGGAACATTAATTTCTTTTCTACAGGATCCTGAAGAATACTTAAAGCATAGCTTTTTGTATCATTTTCATCAACAATACGTGTCCATGTTTTACCATAATTGCTCGTTTTGAAAGCATAGGCTTTATAATTAAACCTTCTGTAATCATTAGCCACCAGAAGAGCTTCACCTTTATTTTTTGTAGATGCTTTTATTTGTGTGACCCAACTACCCCTAGGCAGGCCTGATATATTTGAAATATCTTCCCAGGAATTCCCACCATTTTTGGTGATGTGAACTTTCCCGTCATCTGTTCCCACCCAGATCACATTTTCTTCTACCGGGGAGGGTTCAATGACTAAAATCGTAGTATAATTTTCTGCCCCTGTGGCGTCAATGGTCAATCCGCCGCTATCCTGTTGTTTCTGTTTCTCCGGATCATTGGTAGTAAGATCTGGTGAAATTATTTTCCAGGTTAAACCTTTATCTGTGCTTTTATGCACGAACTGACTTCCGAAGTAAATGGTGTTATTATCGAAAGGATCAATATTGATGGCCGAGTTCCAATTGAAGCGAAGTTCAACTTCAGGATTTGGATGTGTTGGCCTTACCAGATAATTATTTCCGGTGATATGATCATACCTGCTTACATATCCCTGCTGACTCATACTCCACCCATATCGACTGTCATCCCTGTCTGGCACGACATCAAAACCATCCCCAAAAGAAATCTCCTGCCAATAGGAATTTCTAATCCCCTGATCTTTCCAGATATAAGCGGGACCTCTCCAGCTGCCATTATCCTGCATTCCGCCATAAACATTATAGGGAAACTCATTATCCACGGCTATATGATAAAATTGTGCCACCGGTAGATTAGCCACGAACCGCCAGGTTTTACCGCGATCACGGGTGATATTTAAACCTCCGTCATTACCATCCATCATAAAATCACCATCTTCGGGATGGATCCACCACGCATGATGATCTGGATGAACTCCATTACTCACTCCGTATGCGGGCATTAATTCTTCAAAACTTTTACCGCCATCATCGGAAACATTGATATAGGTAAAAACTGAATATAAGCGGTTAGGATTTTGGGGATCAACAAAAATATCGCTGTAGTAAAATGGCCTGTTGCCAATTTCATTTTCATCGCTGTTTACCATTTTCCAGTTAAAACCGCCATCTTCAGTTTTATATAAAGCATTTTTCTTCGATTCTACGAGAGCATAGATAATTTCAGGATTGCTCGGTGCTATAGCCAAACCAATTCGTCCCAGTTCACCTTCCGGAAGACCATCTTTTGAAGTTCTTTCTTGCCAGGTATCTCCTCCATCGTAGGTGATATACATTCCTGAACCTTCCCCACCGGAATTAAAGAACCAAGGGTCACGTTTATGTTCCCACATGGCAGTGATTAACTTGTTGGGATTCTTAGGATCCATCACTAAATCTGCAGCTCCGGTCCTCTTATTGTTATATAAAATCTTTTCCCAGGTTTTTCCACCATCTTTTGTTCGGTAAACACCACGCTCCTCGTGTTCGCCCCAGGGGGATCCAATGGCTGCGGCATATACTATATTGGGATTGGTAGGGTCGATTACCACTCGGTGAATATGCCGTGTTTTTTCAAGTCCCATATTTTTCCAGGAACGGCCTCCATCTAATGATTTGAAAATTCCGTAACCGCCATTCAAACTGTTTCTTGGATTACCTTCACCGGTACCTACCCAAATAACGGAAGGATTCGATTGTTGAATGGCTACTGAACCAATTGAAGCGGTAACCTGGTCATCGAAGACGGGTTCCCATTTGATTCCGCCACTAACTGACTTCCACAATCCACCGGAAGCAGTTCCTACATACATGACGTTTGGATCACTCGTCACCACATCAATTGAGGTTACTCGGCCACTCATTCCAGCCGGGCCTATATTTCTTGGTGTTTTATTCTTCAGTAAACTAAGGTCAACACTCTGAGAAAATACCGATATACTTAAAAATGTAAAGAGAAAAAATAAGAAAAAGTTACGCATGAATTAGATTTGAAAATAGATTCCGGAAGATACAATTTTCTGAAATATTGGAATTGGACATAAAAAAAGTGGAACATTTCTGTACCCACTTTTTCCTGGATTAAGAGAACTTAGTAATTCCTGTTCCGAAATTCATTTCTGTCATAAAAATCATCGTCCCTTTCGGTTTCAGTTCTATTTCGTTTTCTATTGGCTTCATCTCTGTCAAGATTGGTCTCCTCACGTGACCAGTTCTTATCTTCATCATGAGTTCTTATGGGTCTTTCCACACCTTCCTCTTTCCATGATGTATCTGTATTTTCCCTTTTATAGTTTTTAAAATCCTCAGTTGTACTTCCCGTATTCTTTTTCCAGGTATCATCATAATCTTTATGATCACGATCTACGACCGGTTCATCTAGACGAGTATTGTCAAGATTATCTGATTTATACTTCATATTTGCTTTTTCCCGCTGGATCCTTTCCTCTGTAGATTCATTTCTAAGATTTTCATCATGCGTTCTTTCGTGATCCTGATTTCTTCGTTGTTCAGCTAACCGGTCAAGTTCAAGTTTTTCGCGCTCCAATCTTAAACGCTCTTGGGCAATTTCCTCTTGAGTTAATTCATCATTCCTTCTGGTAATATCGCTTTTGCTATCTCTTTCAACTTCGTAACGGTCATTATCAATATTGCTTTTTCGGTTTTTCCGATTGTATGAAGTTAACACCGCTCTTTCATAATCGCGATCTATAGTATTTCCTGCCCGGTATCTTTTCGTTCCCGCAAATGTTTGATAGTCTATAGTTTCAGTGTAAACATATTTGCTTTCAGGATTGAGACTTACCAGGCCTATAGGAATTATTAAATGATTTTCGCCTTCCTTGTTTATAAATTCCCGAACATTTGGATTTGCCGGTTCAGAATAGGGATCATGATTTGCGTCTATAATTGTTTTATCTACTTCTACATCGATATAAACTACTTTTCCAAGATCTTTATTTACCAATAAATTATCTACTTTACCAATAATTCTATTTTCAAGATCTTTTACTGCCCAACCACGAATATCGTGATCACCACTGCTGATCTTATATCCGCTTAATTCATTGAAATAGTATAAATGTTTTTCATTTTTCGTACTCATAGTTTTTTAATTTTTTTGGTATTAATTAAGCAATATGCGTTAATTGATTTGTGGTGATATTAAATGAGACTTCTTCCATCTCCTCCATAGCGTCATCAATTGAATCATCCTCGGCCTGTCCCACAAAGTATAAGGCTGCTGCGATTATAATAATCAGTATTAGTAATATCCACGGCCATACCGGTTTTTTCTTTTCTACTTTAATTTCTGCCATATTATTGATTTTTTGGTTCTTACCTCTAAGTTAATGCGGGGCAGTCCTAATTTTCTTTAAGAATTAGGTAAATAATTGTTAATACAAAAACACAAAAAACCGAAGCAGCCTTCGGTTTAGAATATTATTGATATTAAATCACTACTGAATTTAATGTAAATTACATCTACATTTTGGTTACTCTGAAACGTTATAAAAGTAGAACTAACATCATTCTGTATTATCTACAGCTATCACAGGTTAGTGGAATACTGATGAGAACTTGTTGTACTTTTAAGTAGATAGTAGTCTATAAAATGGATTATTTACACAAAACATAATAATTTCAATGCAATGATGTAGTACCCATTAATGCCACATTTCTTCAGCTTTTTCCCAAACATTATATTTTCCATATTCACCCAAAGCGTAGTAATATTTACCTTCAGAATTTATTATTATATAATAACCATATGTTGTTTCGTATGGGAAGAATAATTTTGGAATAACATCTTCTGAATCTTTTTTCCAGTCTATCCTGTTACTATAGAAGTGTTTCAAATTTTTTTTATCCAAAGAAGATATCCAAAAATGAGAAATATCGCCTATTCTATTTAACTTCCTTATATAATCCCGATCAAAAATGTTCCATGTAGTATTATAATTTCTATTCTGTTCATCTTTAGGAACTCCGGTAAGATAATTTATCACAATTACATCTTTTGAATCAATTTGCTCATTTTTAAATGTGTTTAGATAATTTTTAAGTGATTGGAATGTTGAATCGTTTAAAATACCTTCTTTTTCTCTCCTGAATAATACTGCAAACCTCACTGTATCACTTTCGAAATAGAGTGGAAAATTTTTGTAATTTAATTTTTCCTCATAAAAGTGTTTTCTACTTATTTCATCGCCTTCGCCATTATAAAATTTGTAGGCTTTATTTTGACAAATACCATCAACTGAATGAATCATCAAAAAAATCAAGATTAATTTCTTCATCAATTTATTCTTAATGTTTGCTATCCCTGGTTATCGCCTCTATTTTTTGGGGATCTAAATCACATTCAATTATTATAGGAAGGAAGATTTACTAAATCCAGAGCGACAACATGAATAGTATTATAACAATGAAATCTTCTTTTATTTTCTGAAAGTACCTGATGGAAAAACTACCACACTCTCATGTCCGTTTTTTCCAATTGCGGCTACCCCAAAAAAGTAGTTGTCTATCACAATCCCCTCTAACATAAATTCTGAAACATTCCCTACAAATCTGGAATATTGCCATTGTGGAGCTGTTGTATCCCTCCAGTAGATCTTATACCCGGCAATGTCATCTTTAGTTTTCTCCCATTTTAATCTTACGTTTGCTTCCACAATTCCACCAATTTCCACGTTGGTTGGAGCAGGAGGCGCCCAGGCCAGTGAGGCAAGATTAATGGCATTTACCGCGGTTAACTTTTCAGCATATTTAAAATTGACTCCTTCCACAACATCTCCATATTCAACACCATCTTCTGTTCGGATATCCTGATGTTGCCTATTATAATTTTCGTGGGCTTCCATGATCCTTACTCCGGCAAAGCCGAGATCGTTAAAAGGTCTATGGTGGCCACCACGACCAAAACGATCTAATCTATAAATCATCATGGGATTCATTTCGGGCATATAGGTTTCAACCTGTTTGTGGATATAACGGGCAAGTTGCCTGGAAATCCCATCGACTTCACCCCCATAAAACCTTCGCATATTTCTTTCCTGCTCCGTTTCGTTTGGTGGAGTAGGTTCAGAAAAGATTCTAAAGCTTCGATTGTCAATTATTCCATCAACACCCTCGATATTGCCTATCATATCATTATTTAAAATTCCAATGATTTCCCAGCCCTTATCTTTGGCATATTGGGCCATTCCTTCACCACCGAAAAGGCCTTGTTCTTCACCAGATAGTCCCAGATAAACAATACTATTCTCAAATTTGTAATTTGAAAGCACCCTTGCGGCCTCTATAGTACCGGCCATACCGCTGGCATTATCATTTGCACCGGGAGCATCGGTTTCAAAATCCATGGTGTTGCTTGCCCGGGAATCTATATCGCCACTCATTATTATATATCGGTTTGGGTATTTTGTGCCTTTTTGAATAGCAACAACATTCACCACATAAGCTTCTTTGGGAATTCGGGAACCATCTTCAGGTGTCACCAATTTTTTTTGATAAAACACATCCAAACAAGCTTTACAATCTTTTGAAATACTCTCAAATTCAGATTTAATCCATCTTCTAGCCGCGCCAATTCCACGAGTTTGAGAAACTGTATCACTAAAGGTGTTCCTGGTACCAAAACCAGCTAATTTGCGAATATCACTTTCGATCCTATCAGCAGAAATGCTGTCAATTATTTTATAGATCTGTGGATCGGTAGCCTGGGCAGAATTTTGATTTGGAATTAAGAAGAATGCTAATAAAAGAGTAAAAGGTAAATATTTGACCATGTTTATTTTTTTGAATTCTAAAATACGGAAGTTTCGGTGATATTAAAAAATAGAAAACCTCGGAATTTTCCGAGGTTTTACTAAAATCTTATTAATAAAGATTAAGCTTGCATATCATGCATTTCAGCTTTTGCTTTATTCATTTTCTCTTCAGCTTTGTTATTTGAAAAATTAGCTTTCGTTTTTGATTTAAGAGCTTCAACTTTATGGTTTAAAGAATCACCAATTTCGTTAAAACTTTTTCCAGCTTCTTTCCAGTATTCGTCTCCTTTAGTGCTGATTTGTTTTCTAGTTTCTGTTCCTTTTTTAGGAGCAAAAAGCATTCCTATTACTGCACCTGCAGCTGCTCCTGAAAATAATCCTAATAATAATTTACTTGATTTCATGGTATTTTTTATTTTTTAATTCAACTTTAAGCTGCTAAATTAGAAAGAATCCTAATTGATGTAAAGTTCTATCAGTTAATGTATAATTAAACTTTTATTAGAATTCCCAAATAATTTAACAAGCCAAAATAATTATAGGTTATCTCTAAATTTTTCAAGGAGATCCCTTACTTTTTTAGTGCCTTCCACATAATATTTCGCACTGGTTTTCTTTATCCCCACTTTTACAGTATAGGAAGTATCTGGCAATTCCTGGAACATATATTCATCTGTCCAATCATCACCAATTGCAAAGATAAAGTCATAATTAGTACCCATTAATTTTTTAGTGGATGCTTTTCCCTTGTTCACATCACTGCTTTTGACCTCTAAAACTTTGTTGCCCTCCAGGACGCTCAAACCGCGATTGGAAATAAGTTCTTTCAACACATTACTTAATTCATTAGCCCTCATTTCCCCTAATTCAGGATCGGCTTTGCGATAATGCCATGCCAGAGAATAATTTTTTTCTTCTATAAAAGTACCCGGGGTACGGTCTACAAAGTTTTCGATCACAGGACGAACTACTTCCATCCATTCACTTTTTACATTTTCTGCTAGTTCCCAATCACCATCTATTTGTCTCATCCACACTCCATGTTCAGAAATAAGCTCCACGGGCACATCTTTCCACCAAGTCCCTAAAGTATTTTTATCGCGCCCGCTAATAAGGATCACATCGGTATCTTCAGATTTGTTCAATTCCCGTATCAATTCTTTAAGATCTTCATCTGGTTTCGCGTTTTCAGGTTTATCTGTAAAACCTACAAGGGTACCGTCGTAATCAATAAATAATATTCTTTTTTTAGCCTTCTTAAATTCTGTAATAATATCATCTGATATTTGGGATGATACCCGAATACTTTTAAAAGAATCCCGATTTTCTTTCATAGCCTTTAGAGATTTCATAAAATCCTGCGCCCATTTTTCAACGCTATATCTCCTTAAGCGCTTCTGAAGCATTTTGTTTCTTTCGATTTGCTCTTCTTTGGGCATTTCGAAAGCCGTTTTAAGGGCCTGCGCAACCTGATCAAAATTATTTGGATTAATGATAAGTGCTTCATTCATTTCATGCGCCGCACCGGCCATTTCACTCAAAATTAAAACTCCGGTATGGTCTGTACGAGTGGCGATATATTCCTTGGCCACCAAATTCATCCCGTCTCGAATAGGAGTAAGCAGGGCAATTCCGCAGGTAGTGTAAAGATCTATTAAGTTCTCAAAAGGCATCGACCTGTAGAAATACCAAATTGGGGTCCAGCTCACGGTAGAAAATTTTCCATTGATGCGACCTACCAGTTCATCAATCTCACGTTTTAATCGGCGATACTGTGGAACATTTGAACGAGAAGGAACTGCAAGCATTACCAGTCTCACTTTTTCAATGAATTCAGGATTGTTATCGAGGAAATACTCAAAGGCTCTAATTCGGTGGGCAATACCTTTAGTATAATCAAGCCGGTCTATACTTAAGATCAGTTTCGCATCGGGCGTAGATTCCAAATGATGGTTCAGTCTTTTCTGAAGTTCAGATTGATCGGCCGCAGTTGATTCATAATGATCTAAGGCCGCCTGTTCAAATTTTTCATAATCAATACCCATAGGAAAAGAATCTACTTTAACGATCCTGTCCGGAAGGGTAATTTCATTAAAATCTGTTTGATGTCTCAAAATCCTACTCACTGAACTTAAAAAATGCCTTTCGTAGTCATAGGTATGAAAACCAATAAGATCGGCTCCCAGCACACCTTCCAGTACTTCATCACGCCAGGGAAGTGTACGAAACACTTCATAGGAAGGAAATGGGATATGATTGAAGAATCCTATCAATGCTTCCGGAGCTTTTTCCCGGATCATTTTTGGGACCAATAATAACTGGTAGTCATGTACCCAAATAACATCCCCCTCTTTATAGTGTTCGAGTACCACATCTGCATATTTCTGATTCACTTTTTTATAACTTTCCCAGTAATTACTATCAGATTCGGTGTATTCCATAAAATAATGGAACAAAGGCCATATAGTTCTATTACTGAAGCCATAATAAAAACCATCAATTTCCTGTTGCGTTAAATTTACCGCGACACAATTTTCTTTTTTCGCCTTTTTCTGAACTTCATCAAGTAAACCTTCAGGAATTTCTTCTTTGGTAAGTCCGGACCATCCAATCCAAACACTATCTCCATCCTTATGGAATGATTTTAAACCTGTTGCGAGTCCACCCACACTTGGGGTCACCTCAAGCTGATTGTTTTCAATGGCAATTTGTAATGGTAAACGGTTAGAGATGATAATGGTTTTGCTCATAATTATTGATAAAATACGGTTGTGGCTTTTTCGATTTTTCTTAAATTTCCGAAAATCATTTAAGACAGCAATTGATTTATAAGATTTTTAAGAGAATATATGGATAACCTTGACTACGGAATAATAAGTAATTGTCACAGTGCAGCACTTATATCAAAAACAGGTTCATTGGAATGGTGTTGTTTGCCAAATTTTGATTCCGCAGCGATCTTCGCGAAACTTCTGGATGAGGAGATAGGAGGGAGCTTTGAAATTCTTGTGGATGAGCATTATGATATCAAGCAGGAATACCTTTGGGAAACCAATATTCTAAGCACACAATTTGATAACGGCACAGATGCTTTTCAGGTAATCGATTTTATGCCGCGTTATGAACGCGAAGATGGTTCTTATTATGCACCACCCGATGTGATCAGGTTTTTTAGGCTGATAAAAGGAACACCTAAATTTAAATTAAAATACGATCCTAAACTCGATTTTGCGAGGGAGGAAACCTTTAACGAAAATAAAGGGGACTATATTAAAAGCTATACAAATGTAGGCAAGTACGATTCCCTTTTCTTTTATTCTAATCTGGATTTGGATGATATTAATGATCAAAAGGAAATCACTTTAGAAGGTAATGCCTATTGTTTATTAGGTTATCATGAAAAATTAATAAAACAAAGCCTGGACAGGTCTTATTTAAAATTCCAGCGAACCAAAGTTTACTGGATGAACTGGAGTGACAAATCTACACGATATACGCATTACGGGAATGAGATCATGCGTAGCGCCCTGGTTTTAAAGGCACTTAGTTACAAAAAATCTGGTGCGGTTCTGGCGGCAGTAACCACTTCCCTCCCTGAAACCATCGGTGAGGAGCGTAACTGGGATTACCGTTTTTGCTGGATACGTGATGCATCTATGGTGATTAAAGTTATGGCAGGACTGGGTCATATTAAGTCAGCTAAAGATTTCCTTCAATTTATTATTGATATTATTCCGAACAAGGATGAAAAGATCCAGATCATGTATGGGATTAATGGGGAAAAGGAACTTACAGAACATATTCTGAACCATTTGAAAGGATACAAAGGTTCCAGCCCGGTTAGAACCGGCAACGCGGCTTATATTCAGAAGCAAAACGATATTTACGGGATTTTGATGGAGGTGATCTATCAACAATTTTTAATGTTTGAAACTTCCCTTGAAAATTCTGAAGCGCTGTGGAGTATTGTTCGGGGTATTGTAAGGATCGTTGAAGAAAACTGGCAAAAACCAGATAAGGGTATTTGGGAATTAAGAACGGAAGACCGGCATTTTGTATTTTCAAAACTTTTATGTTGGGTTGCCGTGGACAGGGCAGTTAAAATTGGCGAAATTCTTCGGAAAGGGATAAATGATTCTAAGTGGATTGCCTTACGGGAAAAAATCTATCAGGATATCTATGAGAATGGCTGGAATGAAAAAAAACAGGCTTATACCCAATATTATGGCTCTTCAGATCTTGATGCCTCTACCTTATTAATGCAAAATTATGGTTTTATAGATGCTGATGACCCACGTTTTATTTCCACAGTTCAAAAGACGGAGGAAGAGCTTTGTGAAGATGGGCTTATGTATAGATATAAAAACAACGATGATTTTGGAAAGCCAACTTCATCTTTTACCATTTGTACCTTTTGGCTTATTGATAGTTTATATAAAATAGGAGAGAAGGAAAAGGCAAAAGATATGTTTGATAAATTGCTTAGTTATAGCAATCATTTAGGATTATTTAGTGAGGATATTGATTTTAAAACCAAGCGTTTGTTGGGAAATTTCCCTCAGGCCTATTCGCATTTAGCGTTGATTGAAACAGCTGCTAATTTTAGTATGGGTATTGCTTCAGAAAATATTTATTTACAGGATTAATTATTCCTTTTCCATTGCTACTCTGGTTTTGGGTAAGTATTGGGCATAATTCTTCTGAATAAACTCAACGAGTTTTTCCCTAAGAAAGACCCGAAGGTCCCATGCTGTTGGAGAATCTTTAGCACTTACTAAAACCCGCAATTCCATAGATTTTTCTGTGGTGTTGGTCACCTGAAGTACATTTACTTTTCCATCCCATAAATGGGTAGATTTAAGCAATCTGGTAATTTCTTCTCTTAATGCATCAAATGGTAATCCATAATCAGCGTAAATGAAAACGGTTCCCAGAATATCTGCCGAATTCCTGGTCCAGTTTTGAAAAGTATTTTCGATAAAATAAGTAGTTGGAACTACCAGTCGCCGTTTATCCCATAATCGCACTACCACGTAAGTGAGGTTGATCTCCTCGATCCAACCCCATTCTCCTTCCACAATAACAACATCCTCAAGTCTTATGGGCTGTGTCAGGGCAATTTGAATTCCCGCAAGTAAGGTTCCTATTGCTTTTTGCGCAGCCAGACCAATAATAATACCGGCAATCCCTGCTGAAGTTAGAACGCTCACACCAATTGCCCTGATATTTTCGAAGCTCATCAAAGCAATACCCAAAGCCAAAACAACAATGATGAAAATGATAATATTTTCAAGGATCATATACTGGGTGTAAACCTTCCGTGCTTTTAGATTATTTTGATCTTCAACATTATATTTTAAGAGCATTCGACGTTTAACGACTTTAAACAATAGAATCAGAAACCAGGCAATGCTGAAAATAATAGCCACTGTAGATAAATGTCCTAAAATCACATAGGTAATATCAAAGTGAAAGATTCTGCTTATTATAGCCACCTTACAAATGAGGGAGGCTAGAAATATCAATAGAGGAATTTTAATCTTTTCCGCGAAATTGAGGGGTAAAATATTCCGAGGATCTTTTCCTATTCTTTTAAGGATATAAAAGGCAATAGAAAAACTTACGATCAGCGCTATAATTCCAAAGATCAACCACGTGATTCTCGAAAATTCCAAGTTTTCTAGATCTATTTCAGCTAATTTCATGCTTAAAAATAAAATTATTTTAATGGCTTAAAGACAGTCTATGAACTTTTTAACCTATACCGATTTCGTAGAAAACAAAAAAGCCACCCAAAATGAGTGGCTTCTTTAAAATGTATTTTATTCTACTAATTCACGAATCCATCTCTGGGACCGCCACTGGCAAAAATTGATCGCATACGGGTTTTTTGACCTTCAGAGAACATATACATACATTCATCATATACATAATCCATATAATTCATAGTCATATCTGTAGATTTGCAATTAACGGTTGGATAAGAAGGACAACCGTAGTTTGGTCCATCAGAGTCTGGCGTATCAGCTACAAAATCATCCTGGCGACATCTACCGTCCCCCCAAATATGACGCAGGTTTAAATAATGCCCTACTTCATGAGTAGCAGTTCTTCCACCGTCATATGGAGCTGAAACATAACCTGAATCCCCAAAATATTGCGGGGAAATAACAACTCCATCAGTAGAAGCAGGTCCACCCGGGAATTGTGCATATCCTAAGATTCCGCCCCCAATATTACAAACCCAAATGTTCAAGGTGTTAGATGGAGAAACTGGAGGATATTGACTTTTTACCGCGTCACTAGTTCCCCATGTAGCAGTTGAATTTGAATATCTACGTGTTTGTAACAGGGTGAAACTTACTTCTGAATCTGCTATAAGATCAGCGAATTCTGAAGGTGCCTTAGATTTATCTGCATTGGCGGCTCTAAAGTCAGCATTCAAAATATCTATTTGTGACTGAACTTGAGCATCAGAGATATTTTGTTGGGAATTACTATATACCACGGTAATTACAACCGGAATGTTCACTATTCCAAGGTTATCAGGAGGTGTTGGTGTTGGATCTGTAGTTCCACCGCCACCTCCGCCTGGAGTTCCTCCTGGTTTTTTAGCGGCAAAGGATCTAGTGTGTTTTTCAATATTGTACATTTTATTGTACAAACCTGGATTCTCATCTAAAAGCCTATTCAGGTTGCGCATAGAAAAACATTTTTCTTCTGCAGTTGTTGATCTTTTACCATCAGCCTCCTCAGCATCGGTATAAAGATAGAAATCGCTCATGTCCACCTGAGCTGTTTCCTGATTTGTAATGTCAGCTTCATTTTGATCTTTTTCGCAGGATGCAAAAAGGAAAGCGATAGCTGCCATTCCTGTAATCAATTTTTTCATAAATGTTATGTTTTTGTGATTAAAGAAGAGCAATATATCATTATTCTTTTGAAATCTTTAACAAGATGTCAGTATATTCTTAACGTTATTGCTGAATATGTTAATAAAAGAATTATTAAATCGCTATGATTGCTCAGATATCAGGTAAACTACATAAATTTACAAATAGGTTTTATATGTTAGTTTGTATCTAAAGAGTTAGTGTATAAAATAAAAACAGCCACCAATTTCAGTGACTGTTTGATTTAAGAACGAAGCTTAAAATTTATAAGCATTTTCTGAAGAAAGCTTTTCTGCGATGGTATTTCTAAGTTCTACCACATTTGGCATATTGGAATATTTTGTAAATCGTTTTAAGCCCATCAACATCATACGTTGTTCATCTCCTTCAGCAAAAGAACCAATTCCTTCCTTGGCTTTTATGGTAACAGTATCAACCGCATGGTATAAATAAAGTTTGGCCATGGCGATTTGAATTTTCTGGTTTTCCACACCTAATTTCTTAGCGTTTTTCTCTGCTCTTAATATTCCAGATTCGGCCATATATACTTCGATAAGAATATCTGAAGCAGCCAATAATAATTGCTGATGATCTTCCAGTTGAGGTCCATATTTTTGAACCGCACTTCCAGCGACCATTAAAAATACTTTTTTCAGCTTTGCTATCATCTCTTTTTCTTCCGCTAAAAGTTCAGAATAATCAGGTTTATCCATAGACGGGATTCCGGTAAGTTCGTCAGCCACTTTCATGGCGGGGCCTAAAAGGTCAATATGTCCTTTCATGGCTTTTTTTACCAACATTCCCACGGCCAACATTCGGTTAATCTCATTCGTTCCTTCGTAGATACGGGCAATACGTGCGTCCCTCCAGGCAGATTCCATTGGGGTATCTGCAGAGAAGCCCATTCCTCCATACACCTGGATTCCTTCGTCGCTACAATTCTGAATATCTTCGGAACAGGCCACTTTCAAAATTGAGCATTCGATGGCATACTCTTCAACACCTTTCAATTCTGCTTCCGCATGTGATGCTCCTCCTTCCAGCCGAATATTGATTCTGTCTTCTATATTTTTAGCAGCTCTATATGCAGCAGCTTCACCCACATATGCCGAAGTTGCCATTTCAGCCAACTTAGATTTAATAGCACCAAATTTGGCAATAGGGGTATCAAATTGAATTCGCTCATTAGCATATTTTGTGGCAAGATCTGTAATTCTTCTTTGTGCATCTAAAGAAGCAGCAGCAAGTTTTATACGACCTATATTCAATGCATTCATGGCGATCTTAAACCCGTTGCCTCTTTCAGAAAGCATATTTTCTACCGGTACTTTGGTTTCGTTGAAGAAGACCTGGCGGGTAGAAGAGGCGTGGATCCCTAATTTTTTCTCTTCCTCGCCGAAACTCATTCCGTTAGGATGATCTTTATCGTATTCTACAATAAACCCAGTAATGTTCTTATCATCTTCGATTCTGGCGAAAACGATGAATACTTTGGCGAAACCGGCATTGGAAATCCACATTTTCTGCCCGCTAATGCTGTAATATTTCCCATCTTCAGAGAGAACAGCTTTAGTCTTTCCAGAATTCGCATCGCTCCCCGCACCAGGTTCAGTTAAGCAATAAGCCCCAAACCATTCACCAGTTGCCAATTTTGGAACATATTTTTTCTTTTGTTCTTCAGTTCCATATAAAGTAATAGGCATAGTGCCAATCCCCGTATGTGCACCAAAAGCAGTTGCGATTGAACCGGTGGCGCCGGAAATATAATCACAAACGAGCATGGTGGAAACGAATCCCATTCCAAGACCATCATATTCTTCAGGAACAGCAACTCCAAGAAAACCAAGTTCTCCAGCTTTTTGCATGATCTCTTCAGTTAAGGCATAATCTTTATGCTCAAAACGTTCTTTGTTCGGCCAAATCTCGCGATCTACAAATTCCTTAACGGAATCACGCATCATTTTTTGCTCTTCAGTAAAATCTTCTGGCGTAAAAACATCTTCGCTTTTAGTCTCCTTTACCAGGAACTGGCCGCCACGGAGTAATTCTTTTTTTTCTGTAGTTTTCATTGAAATATTTTGAATTATAGATTATAAATTTTGAATTGCAACTGATTTACAATCTTCGTTATTTAATATTGTTTTGACTGGTCATAATAATTTTAGTTAGAATATTGATAATGTGGTTTATTTCTTCTAATTCTTTAGCGACATCTATTTTAGTAATTTGTGATTCATTTAATAGACGAAGCCAGTATTTTGTTTCCCTTGCCTCTTTAGAAGCTATAGAAAGTTTATGAATAAAATCCTTTCGGGACTGTGCCGCAATTGCTTCCTCAACATTAGCACCTATACTCGTTGCTGATCTGATTAGTTGATTGGAAATAACAAATTCGTTTTCCGACTTCAATTTTTTGAAGAGAGAAATAATTTGCAATGAGAAACTGAAGGTCTTCTCGGCGATTAAATTTTCCCTTTTCAAGCCAGATCCATTCAATTCAAAATTCAAAATTTAAAATACTTCAAATACTCCCGCTGCTCCCTGACCAGTTCCCACACACATGGTTACCATACAGTGCTTATTCTTCAACTCACGTTTGCGCATTTCGTCAAAAATCTGAACAGAAAGTTTGGCTCCTGTACAGCCTAGTGGATGCCCCATGGAAATTGCACCACCGTTCACATTTAGTTTATCTTCATTGAGGCCTAATTCCCTTATTACAGCCAAAGACTGGGAGGCAAAAGCTTCGTTAAGTTCAATTAGTTCGAGATCATCCTGTTTCAATCCCGCCTGTTTTAAAGCCTTGGGAATGGCATAAACCGGCGCTATTCCCATAATGCGTGGTTCCACACCCACGGCAGTATAACTAACCATTCTGGCAATAGGCTCAAGATTTAATTCTTTTACCATTTCTTCGCTCATTACCATCACAAAAGCGGCACCATCACTCATTTGTGAAGAGTTTCCTGCGGTTACACTTCCCCCTTCAGCAAATACCGGTCTAAGTTTGTTTAATACTTCAATGGAAGTATCTTTTCTTGGACCTTCATCCTTGTTTACGATGTATTTTTTTGTTTTCTTTTCTCCATCTTCCACATAAGTTTCTTCAATTTCGATAGGAACTATTTGATCCTGAAAACGATCTTCAGCCTGGGCCTTTATTGCTTTTTGATGCGACTTGTATGCAAACTCATCCTGATCTTCGCGGGAAACATTATATTGATTGGCTACCGCTTCTGCCGTTAATCCCATTCCCCAGTAATAATCTTCATTTCCGGCTTTAGCTACTTCATAATCGGGAACCGGTTTATAGCCACCCATAGGGATATAGCTCATACTTTCTGCTCCACCCGCGATGATACAATCTGCCATCCCGTTCTGGATCTTGGCCGTGGCGATAGAGATTGTTTCCAATCCTGAAGCACAGTACCTATTCACCGTCATTCCGGGAACATCTTCGATCTTTAATCCCATAAGAGAAATTAATCGACCAACGTTCAATCCCTGTTCTGCTTCGGGCATGGCATTTCCAACCATGACGTCGTCAATGCGCTTCTTATCGAAATCAGGCAATTTATCCACCATATACTGGATGGTTTCTGCAGCCAGTTCATCTGGTCTTTTAAAACGGAATACCCCTCTCGGCGCTTTTCCCACTGCGGTCCTGTAAGCTTTTACTATGTATGCTGTTTTCATATTCTTAGTATTAAGATTTTAGTAATGAGTATTAAGTAAACATTACATTAAAGATTTTATTAAAGAATAATTCATTTTTTGGATTTCAACAACTTCATCTAAAATAGGTTGTACTAGATTTTCAGAAGTTAGTTTCAATTTATAGGCTAATGTTAATTGGGTAAAAAGCTCATAAGAAGAACCGCTGGCAATACTTAAAAAATTTCTGAATTCACCTTTCGTATTTCTACCGGCACCTTCAGCAATATTGGATGCGACAGAGATAGCACTTCTTCGAATCTGACTGGTTAAACCGTATTTTTCAGCTGGTGGAAAACCTGAACTTAAAACATAGATTTCTTCAGCAACTTTCATTGCCTTCGTCCAAACTTTTAATCCTTCTAATTTGTGCATTTTATAAGTACTCTTTACTCAATACTAACTACTAGTTCCTAAGTGGTTTCCCCTTTTTCAGCATATGCTGAAGCCTTTCTAAAGTTTTACGTTCTCCTGTAAGCGACAGGAATGCTTCACGTTCCAGTTCTAATAAATACTGCTCACTTACCATCTGGTTTTCTGAAAGGTCACCACCGGCCATTACATACGCCAGTTTATTAGCGATCTTTTTATCATGTTCACTGATATATTTACCTGCCGCCATCTGGTCGGTTCCCACAAGGAATGCTCCCAATGCCTGTTTACCCAGCACTTTAATATCTGTTCTTTCAATTGGTTTGGTATAAGCGTTTTCTGCCATTAATAAAGCATGCTTCTTTGCTATGGCTAACTGGCGGTCCGGATTCACCACCACGATATCTTTTCCTTTCTGAAGGATATTCAGGTCATAAGCTTCATACGCCGAAGTAGATACTTTCGCCATTCCAATAGTAAGGAAGTGTTCTCTTAGTCGGTTTAATTCCACATCATCTTTTTGAAAAGTATCAGAAGCCCTTACGGTCATTTCTTTTGTCCCGCCACCACCTGGGATCACGCCCACGCCAAATTCAACTAAACCAATATAGGTTTCAGCTGCGGCTACAACCATATCTGCATGAAGTGACAGTTCACATCCACCTCCTAAAGTCATAGCATGTGGCGCAGCGACTGTGGGAATAGCCGAGTAGCGCATTCTCATCATGGTATCCTGGAAATATTTGATCGCCTGGTTCAATTCATCATATTCCTGCTCAACGGCCATCATAAAGATCATCCCGATATTGGCACCCACGGAAAAATTCTTACCACTATTGGCCACAACCAGTCCCTGATACTCTTTTTCAGCTATATCGATCGCTTTGTTCATTCCATCCAGAACATCACCGCCAATAGAGTTCATTTTACTTCGGAATTCAACATTTAGAATACCGTCGCCGAGATCTTCAACCACAACACCACTGTTTTTGAAAACTTCTTTGGATTCCCTGATATTATCAAGAATAATAAAGGCATCCTGACCGGGAACTTTCGTTTGTTTTTTCTCGTCTATATTATAGTAATAGGTATTTCCTTCTTTTACGGTGTAGAAACGGTCGCTTCCGCTTTCCAGCATTTCATTTACCCAGGCCGCAGGTTCATAACCTTCAGCTTTCATCATTTCTATACCTTTCTGCACCCCAATCGCATCCCAGATCTGGAATGGACCATGTTCCCAGCCGAAACCGGCTTTCATGGCATCATCAATTTTATAAAGTTCGTCTGAGATTTCAGGAATTCTATTAGAAACGTAAGCGAAAAGTGCAGAGAAACTTTTTCTATAGAAATCCCCGGCTTTATCTTTACCATTTATAAGTACTTCAAAACGGTCAATTACATTATCAATAGATTTGGTTTGTTCCAGAGTTGCAAAAGAAGCTCTTTTTTGTTCTCTATATTCTAAAGTATCCAGGTCTAAAGATTTGATCTCACTGGAACCATCTTCTTTTTTTTCTTTTTTGTAGAATCCCTGACCGGTTTTACTTCCCAGCCATTTTTTTTCCATCATATTATTGATGAAATCTGGCAAAGCATAAAGATCGTGAGCCTCATCACTGGGCACATTTTCATGCAATCCATTGGCAACATGCACCAAAGTATCTAATCCTACCACATCAACGGTTCTAAAGGTAGCCGACTTCTGGCGACCAATTATCGGTCCGGTAAGTTTATCTACTTCTTCTATGCTCATCCCCATATCTTTTACCATATGGAAAAGGCTCATTATTGAAAAAATACCAATTCTGTTTCCTATAAAAGCCGGAGTGTCTTTTGCAATAACCGCCTTTTTACCCAAAAATTTTTCACCGTACATTTCGAGAAATTCTAAAACTTCTGGGGAAGTTTCCTTTCCCGGAATAATTTCAAATAACCTTAAATATCGCGGAGGATTGAAGAAGTGAGTTCCACAGAAATGTTTTTTAAAATCATCACTACGACCTTCAGTCATGAAATTAATAGGAATACCTGAAGTATTGGTAGTGATCAAAGTTCCCGGTTTTCTGTGTTTTTCAAGCTTTTCAAAAACCTGTTTTTTAATATCAAGTCTTTCTACAACCACCTCTATAATCCAGTCAACTTTGGAGACTTTATGTAAATCATCTTCTAAATTCCCGGTTTCAATTCTGGAGACAAAATCTTTGTGATAAATAGGTGAGGGTTTGGATTTTACAGCTTCCTGAAATGAACTGTTCACGATCCTGTTGCGAACCACTTTGTCTTCCAGGCTCAGGCCTTTTTTCTTTTCGACATCATTCAACTCTCGAGGCACAATATCGAGCAACAGTACTTCAACCCCAATATTGGCAAAATGACAGGCAATGCCACTTCCCATAATTCCGGAGCCGATAACTGCAACTTTATTTATCCTTCTTTTCATTTCTTGATATTTAATTATTTAATACTGATTTCTTCAGTGTAGATTTTCTTTTCGCTTATTAATGCTAAAATAGTATTAGCAACATCATTAAAGGTTTTTAGGTCTTTTTCTGAAACCGATTCTTTCACTGCCTCGTCGAACCTTAGCACCACCCGTTTTGAATAATCCCTCATCTCCTTTCCAAAATCGGTTAAATAGATTAGAACACTTCTGCCATCCTTTGGGTTCTTCTTACGGATGATTAGACCTTTTTCTTCCATTGTTTTTAGGATCCTGGATAAACTGGTCGCTTCCATTCCCATTTTTGGACCCAATGAGGTTGAAGGCGTACCTTCTTCAGGATCAATGCTTAACAATGCGAAACCTGTCGCCATAGTACTTCCGGCTTTTCCGGCTTCTTCATTGTACATTTTGGAAACCGCCATCCAGGTGGCCCGTAAAACATAATCAATAGTCTTTTCCTTCATAAGGTTCATCAAAGTTAGAAAAAAATATTATGCATGCATAATAAAATTTTATGTTTTATATTATTTTGGGAAGATTATTTACAACTAAATCAAAAACTCCCCTGAAAAAGGAGAGTCTTTCAAAAATTAAAGTAATTCTCTATTAACGTGCGTAGAGCTTTTCATATAATTCTTTATATCGTTCCCGAATATTTCTGCGTTTTAATTTCATGGTAGGGGTAAGGTGATTTTCTTCTACAGACCAGACTTCGGGAGTGAGTTCAAAGGTTTTTACCCGCTCCCATTTTCCAAATTTTTCGTTGTAAAAATCAATATCTTGCTGAATACGCTCTTTAACCATATTATTTTCGGCAATAGATTTTGTAGAATCATCTCCCAGATCAATCTTTTTCTTCCTGGCCCAGTCTTTAATAAAATCAAAATTAGGCTGAATTAATGCCGCGGGCATTTTTTCGCCATCACCTACCACCATGATTTGTTCAATAAATCGAGACTGCTTCATCGTATTTTCCAGCAACTGGGGTGCCACATATTTTCCTCCTGATGTTTTGAACATTTCCTTTTTACGATCGGTAATCTTAAGAAAGTTATCACTATCCAGCTCACCAATATCGCCGGTATGGAAAAAACCTTCGGCATCTATCACTTCATTTGTCTTATCTTCATCTTTATAATATCCTTTCATAATGTTGGGACCTTTGGCCAGAATTTCACCGTCATCAGCAATTTTAACTTCCACATTGTCCAGAACACGGCCTACAGTGCCAATTTTGAATCCTCCTTCGCGTTCGTCGTTCACCGCGATAACGGGGGAAGTTTCCGTTAACCCATAACCTTCCATAACCGGAATTTCAGCAGCGGCAAAAACCCGGGCAAGCCTTGGTTGTAAAGCGGCACTACCAGAAACGATCAATTCAATATTACCACCAAGTCCTTCCTTCCATTTTGAAAAAATAATTTTCCTGGCAATTTTCAGCTTAAATTCATACCAAAAACCATTTGCTCCATAGGGTTCGTATTCTAGGCCCAATTCTACCGCCCAAAAGAATAAGTTCTTTTTTATTCCCTCCAGAGCAGTTCCTTTAACGATAATTTTTTCATATACTTTTTCCAGGAGACGAGGAACAGCAGTGATCACATGTGGTTTTACTTCCTTCAGATTTTCGCTGATACTCTCAATGGATTCAGCAAAATATACCGATACAGAATAATATTGGTATAAATAAAGGATCATTCTTTCGAAAATGTGGCAAACCGGTAAGAAGCTTAGTGCCACATAGGTTCCGGTCTCAAAAGGAACCCGGGGAGCACTTCCTAAAACATTGCTTACAATATTATTATGGGAGAGCATCACCCCTTTTGGTCTTCCCGTAGTTCCTGAAGTATATATTATGGTAGCAACATCGTCTTTGGTTACCTTTTCTTTTAGACCATCTACTTCAGCCTGATTAGACTTATTTTCTCCACTCTCCAAAATTTCTTTCCAGTTCTTGCAACCTGGTATTTCGTCAAAAGAATACACTTCCTTCATTTGCGTGTTCGCCTTTATTTTGTTGACTTTTTCCAATACTTCCTTATCTGAAACAAAACAATAAATCGCCCCGCTATGAGAAAGTACATATTCATAATCTTCTTCAGAAATGGTAGGATAAATTGGCACATTTTGAGCCCCCAACTGCATGATCCCAATATCCATGATACTCCATTCAGTTCTATTGGATGATGAAATAATCGCGATCTTATCATTGGGTTGCACCCCCAAATTTAAGAGCCCCCGGCTGATTGTATTTGCCTGATCTATATATTCCTGGGTAGAAATTGTTTTCCATACACCATTATATTTAGTTCCGAAAGCTTTATCTAAAGGAAAATTTTTAAGCTGATAATAGGGAAAATCGAAAAGTCTTTTAATATCGTTCATTGTGGTAGCCGGTTTGCATATACCTTGCAAAATAGCAAAAAAGCGGGCTACTTCAAATGGATAATTCAAAAAAGAAGGGATGTTATTAGCATCCCTTCAACTATTTTAGAAAATTAGAGGGAATTATTTCTTTTCAAGCCATTTTCTGGCATTTACAAATCCTTCTAACCAAGGGGAAACTTCATCTTTCCTATTTTCAGGATAATGAGCCCAGTTCCACTGGAAGGTAGAACGTTCCAAATGCGGCATCATCACCAAATGCCTGCCGGAATCATCAGTTAAAATTGCGGTATTAAAATGAGATCCGTTAGGATTGGCAGGATAACCTTCATATCCATATTTTCCAACGATCTTATATTTTTCTTCTTCATATGGAAAACTAAATTTCCCTTCACCGTGGGCTGCCCAAATACCCAATTTGGAACCAGCAAGTGTTGATAGCATTACCGAATTATTCTCCTGAATTTCTACGGAAGTAAAATTACACTCGAATTTATGGGATTCATTATAAAGCATTTTTGGCTTCTGTTCATGATCTGGATTAATCAGGCCTAATTCTATAAATAACTGGCAGCCATTACAAACACCCAGGGATAGCGTATCTTCTCGTTGAAAAAATGTATCCAGGGCCTTTTTTGCTTTTTCATTGTAAAGAAATGCTCCAGCCCAACCTTTGGCACTTCCCAAAACATCTGAGTTAGAGAATCCTCCAACCGCCGCGATAAACCTGATATCTTCCAAATCCTCACGACCTGAAATAAGATCGGTCATATGAACATCTTTTACATCAAAACCGGCTAAGTGCATGGCCCTGGCCATTTCCCTCTCTGAATTTGATCCTTTTTCCCGAATGATCGCTGCCTTTATCTTGGGTTGAGATTTCTCATTTGCATTCGAAATGACAGGGAGTTTACCGGTAAAATGCTCCGGAAATTTGAATTCGAGCGGTTGTTCTTTATAATTATGAAAACGCTCGGTTGCTTTATCTATTCCGCTTTGTTTTTTATCAAGCAGGAAAGAAGTTTTATACCAGGTATCCCTTAATTCCCTGATATCGAAACTAAATTCTTCGGAATTATTTTTTATGGAAAGTATATCACTTTCAGTAACTTTTCCAATGTTGAAAAATTCAATCTTCTTTTCTTTCAGAATAGATTCAATTGAACCATCCTTTGCCTGAAAAACGATTCCGCAGTTTTCATTGAATAATAATTTTATAATGTCACTTTCACCCAAGGCTGAAAGATCCAGATTTGCCCCAAGATTATTATCGGCAAAACACATTTCCAATAGCGTGGTAATGAATCCGCCAGAAGCGATATCATGCCCGGCAACTATTAATTCTTTTCGAATTAATTCCTGAACTGTATCAAAAGCATTTTTAAAGAATTCATCATTTTTAATTGACGGGACTTCATTTCCAACTTTATTTAAAATCTGTGCGAAAGAAGATCCCCCAATTTTAAAATTATCCTGGGAAAGATTGATATAATAAATGTCGCCACCGTTTTTCTTTAATACGGGTTCAACCACTTTAGAAATATCATCGCAATGACCAGCCGCTGAAATTATTACCGTTCCGGGTGAAAGCACCTCACCATCTTTATATTTTTGCTTCATGGAAAGTGAATCCTTTCCGGTAGGCACATTTATCCCCAGAGAAATAGAAAATTCAGAAACTGCTTTTACTGCTTCATATAGTCTGGCATCCTCACCTTCGTTATTACATGGCCACATCCAGTTTGCAGATAGTGATATAGATTTTAGACCTTTTTCTAAAGGTGCCCAAATAATATTCGACAATGATTCTGCAATAGAATTTTTTGAACCAGCTACCGGATCTACTAAACCGGAAATAGGGGAGTGGCCTATAGAAGTTGCCACACCATTCTTTCCCTTATAATCCAGAGCCATCACCCCAACGTTGTTCAGGGGTAATTGTAGCGGACCGGCAGTTTGCTGTTTAGCAACCCTTCCGGTTACACAGCGGTCAACTTTGTTGGTCAACCAGTCTTTACAGGCAACTGCTTCCAATTGTAAAACCTGTTTTAAATAATCCTGAAGATTTTTAGCGTTGTATTCAGGATTAGAATAATCCCGGGTAATGCTAACATCATTCATGATCGTTTTGGGAGAACTTCCAAACATATCGGCAAGTTCCAGATCCATGGGTTTTTTTCCCGATTTTTTCCCTTCAAAGGTAAAGCGATGATCTCCGGTTACATCGCCAACTTCATACATTGGCGAGCGTTCCCTATCTGCAATACGTTTTAATTTCGGGATATCTTCTGGGCTTATTACCAATCCCATTCGTTCCTGGGATTCATTACCTATAATTTCTTTTGATGAAAGGGTAGGATCCCCAACCGGTAAGGCATCCAGATCAATTTTACCGCCTTTTTCCTCCACTAATTCACTAAGACAGTTTAAATGGCCGCCTGCACCATGGTCATGAATGGAAACGATGGTGTTTTCGTCGCTTTCAATCATTCCCCGAATGGCATTGGCTGCCCGTTTTTGCATTTCAGGATTTGATCGCTGGATCGCGTTTAATTCAATCCCGCTACTTAATTCACCGGTATCTGCTGAAGAAACCGCTGCACCGCCCATACCAATCCTATAGTTTTCCCCACCAAGAACTACAATTTTATCACCTTTTTCAGGGGTATCTTTTAAGGCTTGATCCGCTTTGCCATATCCAATCCCACCGGCCATCATAATCACTTTATCAAACCCCAGTTTGCGATCATGTTCAGTATGTTCAAAAGTGAGCACAGACCCGGCGATTAAAGGCTGGCCAAATTTATTTCCAAAATCTGAAGCACCATTGGAAGCTTTAATCAAAATATCTATGGGGGTTTGGTACAGCCAATTTCTTTCTGCCATCCCTTCTTCCCATTTTCTATCTTTCTCGAGACGAGAATAAGATGTCATATATACTGCAGTCCCAGCTAATGGAAGTGAACCTTTTCCACCGGCAAGCCTGTCCCGAATCTCACCACCGCTCCCGGTCGCTGCTCCGTTAAAAGGTTCTACCGTAGTGGGAAAATTATGGGTTTCAGCTTTTAAAGAAATCACCGAATCGAAATCTTGATTTTCGTAAAAATCAGGCACATCCGGAGACTTAGGAGCAAATTGTTGGACTCGTGGACCTTTTACAAAAGCAACATTATCTTTATAAGCAGAAACTATATCATTCGGGTTTTCTTCTGAAGTTTTCCTAATCAACTTAAATAATGAAACCGGCTTTTCTTCCCCATCGATCACAAAGGTTCCATTGAAAATTTTATGGCGACAATGTTCAGAATTTACCTGGGAAAACCCGAACACTTCGGAGTCAGTTAGTTTCCTGCCTAATTTTTCAGAAAGCTCTTCGAGATATTGAATCTCTTCAGCATTTAAGGCAAGGCCTTCTTCAGCATTGTAAGTTGTGATATTATCAACTTCAATAATAGATTCAGGATGAACATGAATATCAAAAATCTCCTGATCCAAAGTTTTGTATTTCTGAGAGAGCATGGAATCGTAATCGTGAAAATGCTCGTCTACCCGCATAAATTCCTCGATCCTTATAATACCGTGAATTCCCATATTTTGAGTGATCTCCACAGCATTTGTACTCCAGGGAGTGATCATGGCGGCACGCGGACCAACAAAAAAATCTGCCAGGGCAGATTTATATATTTGTTGAGTGTTTCCGAAAAGCCAGTTTAATTTGGAAATTTCCTGGGCTGAAAGTTGTGAGTGCGTTTCCACTGCAAAAACTTTCATGGTTTGGTTTCCGAAGAAAAGGATCATTATGATGTGTTTGTGTTGTTTAAGAAAGCAACAAATTTATAATTTTTTAACTGAAAAACGGGTAGCACCTTTGCACTAATTCGCGGCTATTTTTTCTCCAGTAAAGCCATGTAAAAACCATCATATCCAGATTCACTGGAAAGAATAGTTTTCTCCTTAAGTAATGTGAAATTAGCGCCTTCACCGGTTTTTAAAAATTTTTGTACCTGCTGTTGATTTTCTGAAGGAAGGATGGAACAGGTCGCGTAGACCATTTTTCCTTTAGACTTCAAAATTTTGGAGTATTTTTCAAGAATTTCAGCCTGTTCCTTTCGAATGCTATCTAAAAATTCTGGTTGAAGTTTCCATTTTGCATCAGGATTTCTACTTAAAACTCCCAATCCGCTACATGGCGCGTCGATCAAAACACGATCTGCGGAATTATAAAGTTTTTTGATCACCTTCGTGGAGTCGATCTCCCTGGTTTCAATGTTATGTGCCCCGGCCCTTTTTGCCCGTCGCTTTAATTCTTTAAGCTTATTGCCATAAATATCCAGCGCGATAATTTGCCCTTTATTGTCCATCAAAGCCGCCAGGTGAAGCGCTTTTCCCCCGGCACCGGCACAGGTGTCCACGACCCGCATCCCGGGTTGTACGTCTAAAAGCTCGGCGACACGTTGTGAAGAAGCATCTTGAACCTCAAACAAACCATCCTGAAATGCTTTTGTTCTAAAAATATTGGAACGTTCTTTTAATTCAAGAGCTTCGGGGTAATTATTAAGATTTGAAGTTTCAATCCCTTCTTCCCTTAAAATATCAGCTAAAGATTTTGGATCGGTTTTGAGTTTATTGGTCCTAATTACAACCGGAGCCTGTTCATTCAAAGCATGTATCTCTTTGGTCCAGACTTTTTCCCCCAATTCCTTAACACCAACTTCATCCATCCAGTCTGGAATAGATTCCCGATATTTCCTAATCTTGCTCAATTCATCAAAACGGCCTTTTATACGTCGTTCCGGCGTTTTTTCTAATTGAGGCCAGTCCGGTAATTTCACTCCGCGAAGAACGCACCATACCGCGAAAAGCCTAAATAGGTCTTCTCTGGAAAAAGGTTGCTTTACTTCAGCAATTTCAGCATAAAGTCTTTTCCATCGAACAATATCATAAATCGTTTCAGCAACAAAACTTCGGTCTCGCGAGCCCCATCTTTTATCCCGCTTTAAGGTTTTTTGAATAGTCTTATCGGCATATTTTCCATCGTTAAAAATTTCAGCTAAAGCATCGATACTGGCAAAAACGAGATTTCTATGTAAGCGCATATTGTTCTTTAAAGCCGCAAAGTTAAGGTTTTTTGTACGGGATTAATTTATATTTGATTCAAATTCAAGTTATGAGAGTTGCCTGAACAGGAATATGAAATGAACGTCGTTAAAAATTTGCAAATTGCTCCTGATGCTGGGAAGACCATTAAAAACAATTAATATCTACATATGAAAAAAGTATTGATTTTGGTGCTTCTGATCATTTCTTCCTGTAAAAAAGAAAAGAAGGAGATTGATGTGATTGATGAAGAACTAAAACAGGTTGCTGAATATTCCACTATAGAAATTGAACCTATCCTGGAGATGGATTCTTTAAGCGTGCGGGCAATTGAAATCATTGGAAATAATGTAGCTTTTGCAGCCAATAATGGAACTTATGGATTATATAATGCTGCAAATAATACCTGGAAAATAAATACCCAAAAATTTGAAGAATTTTCACCTGAATTTAGAGCAGTAGCTTCTACTGCAAATGATTTTTTTATGCTAAGCGTGGGAAGTCCTGCACTTTTATATAAAACCGGGGATAATGGAAATATGGAACTGGTTTATCAGGAAAATGATGAAAAAGCCTTTTATGATGCTATTGCTTTTTGGAATGATAAAGAAGGAATTGCTATAGGTGATCCTACTGAAACTTGCATTTCTATCATCATTACCCGTGATGGTGGCAAATCATGGAATAAAATTGCCTGTGAAAATTTACCGGAAGCTGCAGAAGGCGAGGCAGCCTTTGCCGCGAGTAATTCAAATATCGCAATTAAAGGTAATAAAGCGTGGGTCCTGACCGGCGGAGTGAAGTCAAGGATTTTTTATACGGAAGATAAAGGCAAGAGCTGGGAAGTTTTTGATACTCCTATTTTGCAGGGGGAACCCACACAGGGCGGGTATAGTTTAGATTTTTATGATGATAAAAACGGTTTTATTATTGGCGGGGACTATACAAAACCCAACGGAAATATTGCAAACAAGTCTATAACCAGTGATGGGGGAAAAACCTGGCAATTAGTCGCAGATAGTATTAATCCGGGTTATAAAAGCAGTATACGATATGTGCCAAATTCCAGTGGAAAACATTTAATTGCCACCGGTTTTACTGGAATAGAATATAGCAGGGATGCTGGTAAATCCTGGCAACATATGAGCGATGAAGGATTTTACACGATGCGGTTTTTGAATGATTCTACAGCCTATGCGGCAGGGAAGGGGAGAATAGCCAGAATAAGATTTAGATAAAAAATAAACCGCTTAGATTTTCTAAACGGTTTATTTAACTAACCAACCAAAAACTAAATTTGAATAAATAACTAGTTACTACTAGAATTTCTATTTCCTTTTTTGCTTCTATACTCTTTAATTAATTTTTTATGAAAGTCATCCTCAAGCTTTTGCAGTTTGATAATATCTTTAGAAGAAATGATCGCTTTCATATCCTTAAAAAACTGTTTTTTTAATTTATATTCTTCGCTTTCTACAGTCAAAAATTCATCTAGAAGGTCATTGGCTTCAGCTTCGTTAATGCATTCAACTTTTTCGGGGTCTATACGTTCACGTTCATGCAATTCATAACGTTTCTTTTCATAGGCATTATAAACCGGCCAGAATTTTTCCGCCACCTTTTCGGTCAAATTAAGTTCCTGGGTGAAAAATGCTACTTTAAGTGCTTTTATCCTTTCCCACTGTGCTTCACGGTCTTTGTCCTGCGCGTTCACGGTAGGCATTAGTGCGAAAATAAATAATATTAAAACTGTTTTTTTCATATGCTATTCTAAAATGAAATCAGAATTATCAAGATTTCCCTCTATATAATCTAAAGCGACATCTTCGTTCACCTCTTTGAAATCTTCATCTGTAACTAAAATATTGTTAACATCTAAAAATTCGGAATATTCAGGTGTATTCAAATCGATATATCCCATATCATAACCCTCATCGATATAATTTTCAATTGCAGAAAGTTCTACTGAATCCCAGGTTATTAAACTCGTACTGGACTTTTCAATATTGATGCCAAAATAAAGTAGCACCACTGCGGCAATAGCCGCAGCCATATATAAATATTCGTTTTTCTGATTATCAACTTGAATTGGCGATCCTATTTTTTGCAAAATAGAATCCTCGATATTGTCAAAATAGGCCTCGGGAACCTTGAAGCCAGATTCATTTTTTTCCGTGATAATATAATTTTCTTCAGAAATTTTTGAAAGGATTTGCTCTTCCATATTTGCAAAATAATCTGTAGGGATATTAAATCCCGACTTATCTGGCCATATGTTTTTATTCTCTTTCATTACAATATTTTGACTCTATTTTCCGTAAAAGGTTTAATTAGTGATTAAGTATTCTTCTATTTTCTTGGCAGCGATATGATAAGATGCTTTTAAAGCACCTTCACTCGTATCCAAAATCTCTGCCATTTCCCGATATTTTAATTCCTGAAAATATTTCATATTGAAAACCTGTTGTTGCCTTGCAGGTAATGTGGCGATCGCCTTTTGCAATTTTAGCTGTATTTCGTCGCCTTCAAAATAAACATCAGACTCTAGATTATTAATAATTTGATCCTGAAGCTCTTCTGATGTAATTTGAAACAGTCGCGCTTTTTTATTTAAAAAGGTAATAGATTCATTGGTGGCGATTCTATACATCCAGCTATATAATTTACTGTCACCTTTAAATTTATCGATATTCCTGTATACTTTGATAAATGTATTTTGAAGCACATCATCTGCATCTTCATGGTTTTTAACCATATTTCGAATATGCCAGTACAAACGCTCCTTGTAGATACCAATCAACTCCCGGAAGGCTTCCTGGGAAGTAGACTTATCTTTTAATCGAAGAACAAATAAGTTTTCAGTTGCACTCAAACTTCCTATGGTAAAAACATGATTGATGAATGGGATAAAGGTAATTAAAAGCGGAAACGAATAAAATTTAATTCAATTGAACTTGCATGAAGGAAAAATATTACAAAATATTTTATTTATCCGATAAAAAGGATAAAAAACAGATAAAAAGCATAAATAATTTTGTTAATTCAATTTTTGACTTATCTTTACCAGAGAAATAAGGATTTAATCTTTTTTTGCCCCAAACTTAATTTTTTGAATCTTTATAATTTACGTTTGCCCCAAAATGTAAATTGTTTCACTAAAAAATGGATGATACCTACTATCATCCATTTTTTTATTTGTCAAAATTTGCGATATTTATAATTATTTAAGTTAGTTATGAGAATATTACAATTTTTTTCTTTTTTAATGATAATGTGTTTTTCGTCTGAAGCCCAGGAGCAAAGCGTTCCTAAAATAGGAGACGAATTAACCATAGGTAATTCTATGCAATTTGGTTACCGACATCTGGATCTTCCGCAGGCTAATTTTATCATCAAAAAATATGGCCGCTTAAATTATGATCAATTAATTGGGAAATCTGTAGTGGTCACTGCGGTTCGATCCAAAAAAAATAATATCACAGTAGTTCTGGAGCGGGCCGATGGTAAAAAATTCTTCGGTAGTTTTGCTTCGATAAAAGCCGACTATCAGGAGGCCCTGCGTAGCGAGGAATTAAAAAAAACTTAGCCTGTCCGGCTTATTCAAAAGACTGCATTTCAACCAGTTTCCTGTAGGTACCATCTTTTGCCAGTAATTCTGCATGCCTGCCCTGTTCCACAATTTCTCCTTTTTGCATTACTATAATATTGTCTGCATTTTGAATTGTGGAGAGCCTATGCGCGATAACAATGGATGTACGGTTACGCATCATGTTTTCCAGGGCTTTCTGTACGAGCTTTTCACTTTCTGTATCTAAAGCTGAAGTTGCTTCGTCCAGGATCATAATTGGCGGGTTTTTAAGTACCGCCCGGGCGATCGATAATCGCTGTTTCTGGCCACCGCTTAATTTATTCCCGCTGTCACCAATATTGGTTTCCAACTGTTTGGGTAGATCTTTTACAAACTCCCAGGCATTAGCAATTTTTAAAGCTTCAATAATTTCTTCTTCAGTAGCATCTGTCTTTCCAAGAGCAATATTATTTCGTACCGTGTCATTGAAGAGAATAGAATCCTGGGTTACCAGTCCCATTAAATTTCGAAGGGACTTCTTCTTAATATCCCTAATATCCTTTCCGTCAATTTTGATGAACCCTTCATTTACATCATAGAAACGTGTGATTAAATTGGCAATAGTAGATTTTCCAGAACCCGATTGACCCACCAAAGCAACCGTGTTTCCTTTTGGAACATTTATGCTAAAGTTTTTAAGCACATTTTCATCCTCATATTTAAAGTTGATATTTTCGATTTCAATTTTTTCTTCAAAACTTTCTTTTTCTTCCGCATTGGGTTGATCTATAATCGTTGGCTCAGTTTCCAGAATGGAGAGTATTCTTTCCGCAGCGGCATTCCCTTTTTTGATGCTATAACTGGCTTTGGAAATTTGTTTGGCCGGAGTCAAAATATTATAGGCCAAAGCCATAAAAGCGATAAAAGTTTCAGGATTTAAAGTGCCTTCAACCAAAACCATATGTCCGCCGTACCATAAGATAATTACAATTACAAAAATGCCAAGAAATTCACTGGTGGGGGAAGCAAGGTTTTGACGGTTTACCAGACTGTTCAAAATGTTTTTTAACCTATTCGTGGATTCCTGAAATCTCGCATAAAATTTTTCTTCGGCATTAAAACCTTTAATAATCTTTAAACTGGAAAGGGTTTCTTCTACAATGGTAAGAAAATGGCCATTTTCTTCCTGGGCCAAATTAGATTTCTTCTTAAGTTGTTTCCCGATAACAGAAATGATAAAGCCAGAAATTGGTAGGAAAACGAAAACAAAAACCGTGAGCTCTACACTCATCGTTAACATGGCGATAACAGTGAAAATAATCGTAAGCGGCTCCCGTACAATCAATTCCAGAATGGAAAGAAATGAATTTTGAACTTCATTTACATCAGCAGTAATTCTGGAGATGGTATCCCCTTTTTTCTTTTCTGAAAAATAAGCAATCTGAAGGCCTAGAATCTTGTGATACATGGCATCCCGAAGATCCCGCAACACACCATTCCGAAGAAAGGTTAGAAAAAAAGAACTTAAATAACCGAATAAATTCTTCAGAAAAAATAGAAGGACAACGAGTCCGCAAATAAGCATTAAAGCGCCAACTTCATCTTCGTTAACCCTTTCAGTAATATAATAATTGAAGTAATCAGATCCGTAATCTTTGAGTTCAGCAAATGTTCCATCCCAGACAGGCTTTATAGCAACGCGTCGTGTTTTATCAAATAACACCTGGATTACAGGAATTAGCGCAATAAACGAGAGCGTACTAAAAATTGCATAGAAAATATTGCAAATAATATTCAGGATCGCGAATCGCTTGTAAGGTATTGCGAACTGAAGTATCTTCCTAAAATAGGTCATGTAAAAGTTGTTAGCCCAGCTTTAAATCTTCCTTAATCCTTGAGATCTTATCGCTTAATTGCTGATGAGTTTCCTGATATGCTTCTACAGATTCCAGATTCGTATTTACACTGATATAAAATTTGATTTTTGGCTCTGTTCCACTTGGCCTGGCTGCGATCTTGGTACCATTTTCGGTATAATAGATCAATACATTCGACTTGGGAATATCAATTGGCCGTTCTTCATGATTTTGAAGATCTTTTGCTACAGAAGATTTATAATCCTCAAGCAGAACCACTTTTTCTCCATCAATTTCCTGCCAGGGATTTTCACGAAGATCGATGAGCATTTGTTTTATTTCCTGTTCACCTTCAATCCCTTTTTTAACCAATGAGATCAGTTCTTCTTTATAAAGACCATATTCCACATAAAGTTCCAGAAGTTTTTGATAGATAGAACTGTTTTCAGATTTAAGCTTTGCCGCAATTTCACAGGAGAGGAGGGTAGCGGTCACCGCATCCTTATCCCTCACAAAATCACCAACCATATAACCAAAACTTTCTTCGCCACCGCCAATGAATTGAAGCTCAGGATGATCTTTGATCAATTTTGCGATCCATTTAAAACCGGTAAGTACTTCTTTATATTCTACGCCATATGCTTCAGAAATATTTTTAAGCATGGGCGTAGAAACGATGGTAGAAGCTATAAATTCCTTTCCTTCTATTTTACCTGCATTTTTCCATTCTTCCAATAAAAACCAGGTCATGATCAACATGGTTTGATTTCCGTTCAAAAGGATCATTTCCCCATTTAAATCCCTAACCGCAACCCCAAGTCTGTCACAATCGGGATCGGTGCCAATCACTATATCAGCATCTTCCTTATCGGCTATTTTTAAAGCCATTTCCAAAGCCTCTGGCTCTTCAGGATTTGGTGAAACTACGGTTGGGAAATTACCATTGGGCTCACGTTGTTCCTCTACAATGCTAACGTTCGTGAAACCTGCTTTTTCCAAAACATCCGGTACCAGGGTGATAGAAGTACCGTGAAGGGAGGTGAAAACAATCTTTAAATCATTTCGGGCACCATTTTTTTGATCAAAACTTCCGTTTTTTATCGATGCTTTAATAAATGACTGGTCAACTTCTGAATCGATTTTTTCAATAAGTGATTCATCAGCATTAAAATTGATATCCTGATAATCGAGATTATTAATAATATCGATTAATTCTAAATCCTGCGGCGGCACAAGCTGCCCGCCGTCGTTCCAATAAACTTTATAACCGTTATATTCAGGTGGATTGTGACTTGCGGTCAAAACAATTCCACATTGGCAGCCAAGTTCCCGCAAGGCATAGCTTAATTCCGGCGTAGGGCGGAGTTCTGAAAATAGAAAGACTTTTACTCCATTTGCAGAAAAAACATCAGCGACTACTTTTGCCAGTTCCTGACTATTATTTCGGCAATCGTAAGCGATGACTGCTTTAAGTTCTTCCGAAGGAAAACTTTGCTTTATATAATTTGATAATCCCTGAGTATTTTTTCCTAGCGTATAACGATTGATCCTGTTGGTTCCAACGCCCATGATTCCCCGCATCCCGCCGGTTCCAAATTCAGCATCTTTATAAAAACTTTCTTCAAGTTCTTTGGGATGCTTAGAAATTAGTTCATTAACGTTATTTCTCGTTTCTTCATCAAAAATTTCATGCAGCCATGCTTCAGCTTTCTGAAGTATTTCAGGTTTATGTGTTGCCATAATAAATTATTATTTCCGTCGCTAAAATAAGGATTTCTGCGTGAACGGTTTAAATATTTGAAGTGGTTTTCTTGATAAGATAGCGCTCTCGATCTCTTTTGGATCTTAAGATCAATTCTCCCAAAAATCCAGCAAGAAAAAATTGGGTCCCGATAATCATAACGGTGAGCGCAATGTAAAACCATGGATTTAAAGCTACCAGGGTGTTTGGAATCCCATGGTATAATTTGTAAAGCTTTGAAAAACCAATATATCCGGCACTTAAAAATCCAATTAGAAACATTAAAACACCCAGGGAACCGAATAAATGCATGGGGCGTCTTCCAAATTTCGAAAGGAACCAAATGCTTATAAGGTCCAGAAAACCATAAATAAAGCGGTTCATCCCAAATTTCGTGTTTCCGTATTTTCTTGCCTGGTGCCGTACTTCCATTTCTGTGATCTTATAAAAACCGGCATTTTTGGCCAAAACCGGAATGTAACGATGCATTTCCCCATAAACATCGATATTCTTGATCACATCGCGTTTATAAGCTTTTAGGCCACAATTGAAATCATGAAGTTTTACACCTGAAGTTTTTCGTGCCGCAGCATTAAAAATCTTTGAGGGAAAGTTCTTGGTAAGTTTATTATCGTAACGTTTCTTTTTCCAGCCGGAAACAAGCTCAAATTTTTCTTCAGTAATTAAGCGATATAATTCAGGGATTTCTTCAGGGTTATCCTGAAGGTCTGCATCCATGGTGACCACTACATTTCCCTGGGCTTCAAGGAATCCCGCGTGAAGTGCCTGTGATTTCCCATAATTTCGATTAAACTGAATTCCTTTAACCCGATCGTCTTTTTCAGATAAATTTTTGATTGTTTTCCAGGAACCATCGGTACTACCATCATCGATAAAAATAATCTCATAGGAAAAGGAATTGGATCGCATAACTTCTGCGATCCAATTATATAATTCAATTAAAGATTGTTCTTCGTTTAGAAGTGGTATTACAACCGATATCTGCATTCCTAATTATGAGTTGGCTCTTTTTCTCGAAAAATTAAAGCAATAATAAGTCCTATTATGGAAAAGAATACCAATTGAGACGCAAAACTAATCGCGATATTCTTAATAGAGAATGTATCTTCCTCCTGAATTTTCGTCATTGCTTCATTCAATTGATCTTCAGGCATTCCAAATTTTTCCATCATTGCAGCTTGTTTTTCCATGGAGAGTTCCTTCAAGGTTTCAGCAGCATCAGGATCTACCACATTAAAAAGAATTAAGCTAAAAATCGTTGCAATGAATAATCCAATAACTATAGTTAGAAAATAAACTGAAAATGCCTCTTTAAAAGAAAACAATGTTTCACTAAATTTTTTGGCCTTCTTGACCGCAAGAATACTTAAGAAAAGAATTAAAATAAAATTAATTGCAATTAAATACCATTCTGTCATTAAAGAAATGTCAAAGGCATAAATTATAACAGTTATTAAAATAAGTGCTACGCCAAGATACACGCCGTAACTTGTCCCAAGTTTTTTAGAAGATGCTTCCATAATTTTATTAGTTAGTTGATTTTAGCAATTAGTTAACAAAGATAGTAAAACGTTACACCACATTTTCCATAAATTTTTTTCTAAATCCATTTGTTCTTCTTGAAATATTGGTTAAATTTGCACCTCGAAAAATAAAAGAATAAAGCGATGAAGCAGGGAACGCATCCAGAAAATTATAGATTAGTAGCTTTTAAAGATATGTCTAATGAAGATGTATTCTTAACCAAATCTACTGCAAAAACTAAGGAAACTATCGAAGTTGAAGGTACTGAATATCCATTAATCAAATTGGAGATTTCCCGAACTTCTCATCCTTATTATACTGGTCAAACTAAACTTGTGGATAGCGCAGGTAGGATCGATAAGTTTAAGAACAAATATTCTAAATTCAAGAAAAAATAATTTTTCTGGATTTTTTAAAAATATAAGCCGCTTCTAGCGGCTTTTTTGATTTTAAATCATTTTACTTTTATTGGAACTCTTATTTTTGAAAAAAACTGCAATGAATTATATTTTATTCGACGGCGAATCCAGAAAAAATCTTCTCCCTTTTACATATACAAGGCCTGTGGCTGATATTCGAATTGGCATTTTAACTATTCGGGAAAAATGGCAAAAATTCTTAAAAACTGAAATTACTTCTACTAAAACTGAAGATTATCTAAGTGGTAAATGGCCCTTAAAGCTTAAAAATGAAAATATTTTCATCAATGCTTCGGTTTTGCCCAATACAAATTTGATGAATGCTATTCAGAATTTAAAGCCTAATCAAAAACTTGTTGTCCAGGAAACATTGATCGCTTACGCTTCTGAAAATAATGTGAAAGATCTGGAAGGATTTGAAACTATTTCAGAAGACCTGGATATTTTTAAGATTTCAAATACCTGGGATATATTTTCTTTGAACGGAAAAGCGATCGAAGAAGATTTTGAATTGTTGACTGCAGGGAGAAAATCCCAGCCAGTTCCTGCATCTAATTATGTAAAACATCCTGAAAAGATATTTATTGAAGAAGGCGCCGAAGTTGAAAATTGTTCTTTAAATGCCTCTACCGGTTCCATTTACATAGGTAAAAATAGTGTAATCATGGAAGGTTCTCTCATTCGAGGTCCGTTTAGCCTGGGTGAAGGAGCAACTATAAAACTGGGTGCCAAAATTTATGGGCCAACCACAATAGGTCCAAATAGCAGGGCGGGAGGAGAGATCAATAATTCAGTACTATTCCAAAATTCCAATAAAGGGCACGATGGTTTTTTAGGAAATTCAGTACTGGGTGAATGGTGCAATATTGGGGCAGATTCTAATAACTCCAACTTAAAAAATAATTACGCAGAAGTGCGGCTTTGGAATTATAATACTGAAAACTTTGCCAAAACAGGTTTGCAATTTTGTGGTTTGATAATGGGAGATCACAGTAAATGTGGGATCAATACCATGTTTAATACGGGTACGGTTGTGGGAGTTAGTGCTAATATTTATGGTAGCGGCTTTCCAAGAAATTTTATTCCCAGTTTTAGCTGGGGCGGGAGTGCAGGCATGACCACGTATAAAATGGATAAAGTATTGGAAACTATAAAAATTGTTCTGGATCGTCGCGGTATTGAAATGTCTACTGAAGATGAAAAAATACTCCATCACATTTTTGAAGAAACTGCTAAATGGAGAAAGACCTAATTCAAATTTTATAAACGTTTAAAACTTAATATCTTTACCTCCCATTTTAATGACTAAAATGTCCAAGAAAGTTGCTTTTTACACTTTAGGTTGTAAACTGAATTTTTCAGAAACATCCACTATTGCCAGATCTTTTGAACAAGAAGGGTTTGATCGGGTGGAATTTAGTGATGTTGCCGATATTTATGTTATTAATACCTGTTCTGTTACCGAAAATGCTGATAAGCGTTTTAAAACCATCGTAAAAAAGGCGCAGGAAATTAATAAAGATGCTTTTGTAATCGCTGTAGGCTGTTATGCCCAGTTAAAACCTGAAGAATTAGCTGATGTTGAAGGAGTAGATCTTGTTCTTGGCGCCACTGAAAAATTCAAAGTCACCGATTATCTGAACGATCTTTCCAAGAATGATTTTGGAGTAGTACATTCTTGCGAAATCAATGAAGCCGATTTTTATGTAGGATCCTATTCGGTTGGCGATCGTACCCGGGCATTTTTAAAGGTTCAGGATGGTTGTGATTATAAATGTACTTATTGTACGATCCCTTTAGCGCGGGGAATAAGTAGAAGCGATAAACTGGAAAATGTGCTTCAGAATGCCAGGGAAATTAGTGGACAGGGCATTAAAGAAATTGTATTGACCGGGGTTAATATTGGGGATTACGGCAAGGGGGAATTCGGCAATAAAAAACATGAACACACTTTCCTCGACCTGGTAAAAGCCCTGGATAAAGTTAAGGGAATCGAGAGGTTAAGAATCTCCTCAATTGAACCTAATCTTTTAAAGAATGAGACGATAGATTTTGTTTCTGAAAGTAAAACGTTTGTACCCCATTTTCATATCCCCCTGCAAAGCGGGAGTGATAATATTTTAAAGAAAATGCGTCGTCGCTATTTGAGTGGCCTATATGTGGACCGGGTTAAAAAGATAAAAAAAACGATGCCCCAGGCATGCATTGGAGTTGACGTGATTGTAGGTTTTCCTGGGGAGACAGACGAGAAATTTTTAGAAACCTATAATTTTTTAAACGAACTGGATATTTCTTATTTACACGTTTTCACATTTTCTGAAAGGGATAACACGCCAGCAGCAGAAATGGAAAATCCTATCCCACTTAAAATTCGTAAAAAGCGGAGCAAAATGTTGCGTGGTCTTTCAGCTAAGAAGCGAAGAGCTTTTTATGAAAGTCAGTTGGGCGGAGAATTTACGGTGCTTTTTGAAGGTGAAAATAAAGGGGGATATATTCAGGGTTTTACTGAAAATTATGTGAAAGTGAAAGCTCCATGGAATCCGGAGCTTGTAAACACTTTACAAAAAATTAAACTTACCGAAATTGATGATGATGGCCTGGTAAGATTTGAAAGGGTTGAAACAGCAATAGCTATCTAGATATTTATTCCAACAGGCAATAAATCCTTATATTTTCTTCTGTTTTTTCTGATAAAACCGGCAATTTCCGGACTTGTAGGTACAACACGTGTATTACGCTCTTTGATTTCTTCCAGAACTGCCTCAATAAAATCGTCAGTTCGATCTTCTGTGTTTTCTGGCATTTTAACTTTGGTAAGGAAAATTTTTCTTTCCTGTTGAGAATATTCAATTGTTGCCAATTGATCATTAAACCGAGTTTCAAACTGCCTTAAGAACTCATTGTCTGTAATCTTAACTTCTTCATCAATCATGTTTATGTGTATTTAGTCCATGGGAACTTCTATAAGAAGTACCTTGGAGCGGTTATTAAAATTTAACGTGAATTCTGAAGTTTTCCATATACCTATGCCATCACGTTTCTCGAGTAAAGTGCCTTCAATTTCTACTTCTCCGTCAATCACAAACATATAAACCCCATGTTGTTCATTATGAAGGGTATACTCAATTTTCCTGCCATTTTCAAATTCACCCATGCTTAACCAGGCATCCTGATTAATCCACAATGAATCCGCAATAGTTTTATTTTTAGGAGTAACTATTGTGGTGAGTTCATTTAATTTCATCAAAGGAGCGAAATTTCGCTGCTCATATCTTGGTTTCAAACCAGGTTTTTCCGGGAATATCCATAATTGTAGCATATTCAATTCTTCCTGGGAAGAGTTAAACTCGCTATGTTCAATTCCAGTGCCCGCACTCATTACCTGAACTTCCCCGGCATTGATCACTTCAGAGTTATCCATACTATCCCGATGTTTGACCAATCCTTTTAAAGGGATGGAAATAATTTCCATATTATCGTGTGAATGTGTCCCAAAGCCCATTCCGGCCTGAACCGTATCATCATTTAGAACTCTTAATTTTCCGAATTGAACTCTTTCCGGATCATAATGATTTGCGAAACTAAATGAGTAATTTGCTTTAAGCCAACCATAGTCAGCATTTCCACGCGTATTTGCTAGGTGTATAACTTTTTTCATGAAATGATCGAAGTAAATTTGAAAGAAGTTCTATTAAGCCTTAATTTTGAACTTAAATTTACGATTAAAACTTGCGAATTGCTGTTATATCCCTGTTAAAATGAAGAATGGAGAGGAGTTAATACATGTGTACTTTATGCCTGGGATGGCGGCAGCGTCTTCTATATTTGAGTTTATTAATTTACCTGAAGATCAGTTTAAAATGCATTTGCTTGAATGGGAAATTCCTGGCAGGGAGGAAGGTCTGGTGGAATATTCGAAAAGAATAGCTGTGGAAATCAAACATCCGAATGCTGTTTTGATTGGGGTAAGTTTTGGCGGAGTTATTGTTCAGGAAATGGCAAAGTTCCTGGATTTACGGAGAGTGATTATTATTTCGAGCGTAAAGTGCCATCATGAACTTCCACCAAGGATGAAATTTGCCGCTAAAACCGGATTGTTTAAATGGATACCCACCGGTTTGGTAGATTATGTTGATTATTTTGAAAAGATTGCTTTTAGCGATTTTCTTAAAAAAAGGGCGAAGCTTTATAAACAGTATATTTCTATTCGGGACAAGAAATATTTAGATTGGGCTATAAAAAATATGGTAACTTGGAAATGTGAGAAGCCCGATGAAGAAATAATTCATATCCATGGTGATGAGGATGTGGTATTTCCCATTAAAAATATTAAAGATGCCATTATAGTAAAGGGTGGGACCCACATTATGATAGTGAACCGTTTTCGTTGGTTCAATGAGAATTTACCTGAATTAATACGCACCGGGAAACTCAAAAAAAAGAATAAGAACAAACAATTTATATAGTTATGAAGAATTTGAAAAATGCCGCAATGATTGTTGGATTATTGGCAATTTGTTGGGTAAGCATATATGCAGTTCAGCAAAAACCTGAAACAACTCAGGAAACTCCTTCAAAAACCAACAATAAGAGTGTTGCTGAAGGTTACCGAATTGTTTCTTTACCAATGCCTGAAAATCTTGAATTTGCCGGGGAAGATGTTCCTTTAGATGACCCGGATGTTTATGAAAGAATGGACAGGGAATTATTGGTTAATACCTACTGGCAATCTAATGCTTTATTGCTCATGAAACGTGCTCATAAATATTTCCCCATTATTGAACCTGTATTAAAAGAAGAAGGCATACCCGATGATTTCAAATACTTAGCAGTGATAGAAAGTGGCTTAACCCAGGCAGTTTCTCCTGCAAAAGCAACCGGATTCTGGCAAATTTTGGAAAGCACAGGAAAAGATTATGGCTTAGAGATCAATTCGAATGTTGATGAAAGGTACCATATTGAAAAATCTACCCGAGTGGCCAGTGACTATTTAAAAAAGGCAAAAGCAAGATTCGGTTCATGGACACTGGCAGCCGCTTCTTATAATGCGGGGCAATACGGTGTAGATAAACAGCTGGATAGACAAAACGTAGGAAGCTATTATGATTTACTGTTAGGCGAAGAAACTGGAAGATATGTATTCCGAATTCTGGCTTTAAAGGAGATTATGGGAAATCCGGAAAAATATGGTTTTGATTTTGAAGAAAACGATTTATACAAACCGATAGCTACCAAAAAAGTAAAAGTGGACACGGTAGTTTCAAACTTTCCCAATTTTGCTGAAAAATTCGGGATCAATTATAAAATCCTGAAGGTTCATAATCCATGGTTGAGAGATGATAATCTTAAGAATGCTTCAAGAAAGACTTATTATATAGAAATTCCGGAACAAGGGAATTATCCGCCAGTGAAATGATTAATTTCCTAGAAGATTATCAGCATATTCACTTTCAAAATTAAGGAGTAAATTTTTTGAAATAGAATTGTCTATTGCTTCAAAATTCTTGCGATAGGCAATTTCTTCATCGGTTTGAAAAGATGGAAAGACACTTCTTTGTATCGCCATTATTTTCTTGTCCCCGGAAATTAAAAAACATGTAGGTAGGCCAAGAGAATGTTTTAATTTTCGAATCACAAAATCCTGTTCATTTGTAGATTCGTCAACAAAGGTTATTTTTATTTTAGGATTAAATTGTTTTGCCAGTTCTTTTACCTTAGAATGCGAATCCCAAAATAATACTACGATATCAACTTTTTTAGCATATTCATCAGCTAACTGATTCAAGGCTGGAATTTCCCCTTTTCCAGGAATGCACCAGGAAGCGTAGGTGATTAAGAGCATTGGTTTTTTAAATTCGTATAAATGAACAGGTTTCTTTTTTAGGTTCCTTACTTTAAAGTTATCCATATAAGTTCCCTCCAAAAAATCTGATGTAAATTCCTTGAATAGTCGTTCACCTTCTTTGTAGTCCTTGTAAAAATAGGCGCGATCTGCACGCTCATTATACTCCTTAAGGTGCATGGAAAGTGCTGTGGAGAAATAGGTTTTATCTTTCTCGATTCCTTGTGATTGGGTAGTAAGCGTAAAGAAAATGATTAGGGGTAGAAGTATCTTCATTCAGCTCGATTAGGGGTTTGAACAAAGGTACTAATCACTTGAAGTCTTATCGAAAATTTTCGTCAAAGAGCTTTTAAAATAGGTTGAAAGGATGTGTGGATGAATTTTTTGTGTAAGATTCTTATATTTTTTTCATCTGCTCTTTCATCATTCTAATCTGGTCATTGAGCATTCCGTGTTTGTCCAGCTTTTTTGCTTCAGTTAAAAGTGTAGTAGCTTCCCTTTTTCTGCGTTTTGTCATAGCGATTCCGGCCAGGTTTAATTTTGCCATAGCTAGATCGTGATCCATAGAAAGCCCTAAACGAATTGCTTTTCTAAAAAATTTTTCAGCTTGTGTGATATTGGTTTGTGACACCATGAGACCATGTAAATACCAATAATATCCCTGCTGCTTGGTAATAAGGGCAGTTTCAGGATTTTTTATTTTAGCGAGCCATTTCGTAGCTCCCGCGAAATCTTGTTTCCGTAGCCTTAAGAAGGCTAATAAAAGGATCTCGTTTTTAAAATATAAAAAGATGAAGATCCCTGAAAATAGTAGAAGGGAAATACCGTTTCCAATTTGACCTTCAACAAATTGCCATATTGCTATGGTGATTATTAAACCGGCAAGTACTAATTTTATATTTTTATTGAACATTATGAGTTGATTTTGCAGTCGGCAAAGGTAGTAAAAACTTTCAAAATTTTTTTCAATTTACTATTTGCAGTACTTAAAAAGCTTTGTATATTTGCACGCAGTTTTAAAGACTGATAGAAAAGAATTTACAGAAGTTAAAAGATATTCATAATGAAAAGAACGTTTCAACCATCTAAAAGAAAGAGAAAGAACAAGCACGGCTTTAGAGAACGTATGGCTAGCGCCAACGGAAGAAAAGTGCTGGCAAGAAGACGAGCTAAAGGTAGAAAGAAAATATCTGTTTCTTCTGAATTCAGACACAAACACTAATGGATCACATTTTTGTAAATAAATAAGGTGTTACTTTTTAAGTAACGCCTTTTTTTATACCCTATAGCTTTTTATTTTTATCGCGAATTCAATTTTATATCATGCCGAAGAATCCCAACATCAAATGTGTTTTAATTATAGGTTCAGGTCCAATCGTCATAGGGCAGGCTTGCGAATTTGATTATTCAGGTACGCAATCGCTTCGTTCTTTAAGAGAAGATGGGATCAAAACCATTCTCATTAATTCCAATCCTGCCACGATCATGACAGATCCAACCATGGCAGATCATGTATATCTCAAACCGCTTACCACACGATCTATTCTCCAGATTTTAAAAGATCATCCTGAAATTGATGCGGTATTACCAACCATGGGTGGTCAAACTGCACTTAATCTCTGTATTGAAGCAGATGAGAAAGGAATCTGGAAAGATTTTGATGTAAAACTGATTGGTGTAGACATTGATGCGATTAATATTTGCGAAGACCGTGAAAAGTTCAAGCAGCTTATGGGTCGTATTGGAGTAGGAGTGGCTCCGGCTAAAACCGTAACATCTTATTTGCAGGGAAAGGAAGTAGCACAGGAATTTGGGTTTCCGCTTGTAATACGAGCTTCTTTCACCCTTGGAGGAAGTGGTGCTGCTTTTGTACACAGGCAGGAAGATTTTGACGAATTGCTAACCCGAGGTTTAGAGGCTTCTCCTATTCATGAAGTACTTATAGATAAAGCCTTACTGGGATGGAAAGAATATGAGTTAGAACTTCTTCGGGACAAAAATGATAATGTTGTTATTATTTGTGCTATAGAAAATATGGATCCCATGGGAATCCATACTGGAGATTCTATTACCGTGGCCCCTGCAATGACCCTTAGCGATACCGCTTATCAGAAAATGCGTGACCTGGCCATAAGAATGATGCGTAGTATTGGGGATTTTGCGGGAGGTTGTAATGTTCAGTTCGCGGTAAGCCCAGATGAGAAAGAAGATATATTTGCCATAGAGATTAATCCACGGGTTTCAAGATCTTCAGCCTTAGCATCTAAAGCTACGGGATATCCCATTGCTAAGATTGCAACAAAACTGGCCTTGGGGTATAACCTCGATGAACTGGATAATCAAATAACCAAATCTACATCAGCCTTATTCGAGCCTTCTTTAGATTATGTGATTGTGAAAATACCACGATGGAATTTTGACAAATTTGAAGGTGCAGAAAGAACTTTAGGCCTTCAGATGAAATCTGTGGGAGAAGTAATGGGAATTGGAAGATCCTTCCAGGAAGCTTTACATAAAGCTACCCAATCCCTTGAAATAAAAAGGAATGGCCTGGGAGCCGATGGTAAAGGTTATAAGAGTTACGATGTCATTATAGACAAACTTACCCACCCCAGTTGGGATCGGGTTTTTGTGATCTATGATGCAATTCAAATGGGAATTCCGCTTAGCAGGATACATGAGATCACAAAAATTGATATGTGGTTTCTCAAAGAATACGAGGAACTGTACGCGCTTGAAGTTGAAATATCTAAATACGATATTAATTCCTTGCCTAAGAACCTTTTGTTGGAAGCGAAACAAAAAGGTTTTGCCGATAGACAAATTGGGCATATGCTGAAATGTCTTGAAAGCGAAGTTTATTCTAAAAGGGAAGAGCTTGGTGTAAACCGAATTTTTAAACTCGTTGATACCTGTGCTGCGGAATTTAAAGCGGAAACTCCTTATTATTATTCAACTTTTGAAGATGAAATAAGATCTAAGGATGGTAAAATATATGTAGATAATGAAAGTACTGTTTCTGATAAGAAAAAAATTATTGTTCTGGGCTCTGGTCCTAACAGGATAGGGCAGGGAATAGAATTTGATTATAGTTGTGTTCATGGAGTTTTAGCAGCTTCAGAATGTGGCTATGAAACCATCATGATCAACTGTAATCCTGAAACTGTTTCTACCGATTTTGATATCGCCGATAAACTGTATTTTGAACCAATCTTCTGGGAACATATCTACGATATTATAAAACATGAAAAACCTGAAGGTGTAATTGTTCAGTTGGGAGGTCAAACGGCTTTAAAACTTGCTGAAAAACTGGATCGTTATGGCATCAAGATCATGGGGACCAGTTATGAAGCCCTGGATCTTGCCGAAGACCGTGGTAGTTTCTCAAAATTACTTCAGGAAAATAATATTCCTTATCCTGATTTTGGAACCGCTGAAACGGCCGATGAAGCGCTGGCGCTATCCGATGAGTTACATTTTCCAATTTTAGTAAGACCTTCCTATGTGCTTGGAGGGCAGGGAATGAAGATCGTAATTAATCGGGACGATCTGGAAGCTCATGTAGTGGACCTTTTAAGAAAAATTCCGAATAATAAACTTTTATTGGACAATTATCTTGATGGAGCGATTGAGGCGGAAGCAGATGCAATATGTGATGGTGAAGATGTTTACATTATTGGGATCATGGAGCATATTGAACCTTGTGGTATTCACTCGGGAGACTCGAATGCCTTACTTCCCCCGTTCAATCTTGGGGATTTGGTTATGCAGCAAATTAAAGATCATACCAAGAAAATTGCCCTGGCCTTGAATACGGTTGGTTTAATCAATATCCAGTTTGCGATCAAAGATGATATGGTGTATATCATTGAAGCAAATCCCCGGGCTTCCAGGACCGTTCCTTTTATTGCCAAGGCATACAAAGAGCCGTATGTAAATTACGCGACCAAAGTGATGTTGGGGGAGAAAAAAGTGAAAGATTTTAATTTTAACCCTCAATTGAATGGTTATGCCATCAAACAACCGGTTTTCTCCTTCAATAAATTCCCGAATGTGAATAAACAACTTGGCCCGGAAATGAAGAGTACGGGTGAAAGTATACTTTTTATTGATTCTCTAAAGAATGATGATTTTTACGATCTATATTCCCGACGAAAAATGTACTTAAGTAAATAATAGCGTTTGAAGGAAGCAGTTCTCATTTTTGGTGGAATTTATGGTACACTGGCCATAATACTTGGAGCTTTTGGAGCGCATTGGCTTAAGTCCAAGTATGCCCCTGAGCAATTAAAAAGCTTTGAAACCGGCGTGAAATATCAAATGTATCACGCCATTATTCTTATTATCTGCGGAATTACTTTTCCATTTCTGGAAATGATGCAGGTTCTAATGGCTTATTGTTTTATTATTGGTACTTTCTTTTTTTCCTTCAGTATTTATGGATTAACCTGGACGTCATCTCAAAACCGAAAATTAAAGCTTCTTGGGCCTGTCACTCCTTTCGGTGGGTTGCTCCTGGTAATTGGATGGATTTTGTTAACTATTAATTTAGCTGAAATCGCTTTATACCTTACACCTTAATTTCAGTCCTTTTTCTGTATTTTTCCGCAAACCAGGCAATTAAAATAAGTTGGGTGGAATGATAGAGCATAATGGGTAGCAGGATTATACCTGAATTTGCCGCGTTTCCGAATAAAACCTTCACCATTACAGAACCGTGTACCAGCGACTTTTTTGTACCGCAAAACTGGGTTGTAATCTTATCTTCAGTAGATAATCCTATCAAATTGCTGAAAAAACCCAGCCCAAAGAAAACAATAAAAAATATCGTTAATACGATCCCAAACATTTTCAAAAGATCTATCATTTCCAAACTTTCGAATAAATTAGAGGAAAATGAGCTGCTGAAACTTGAATATATGATTAAAATGATCGTGGTTTTATCTAATAAACCCAGCTGCCGGCTATATTTTTTTGCCCATCTCCCGAAGTATTGTTGAAGCATTAAACCTATCGCTAAGGGTAAAACGATTTGCAAAAATAATTTTTGAAGAACTTCCATAAAATCGAAACTGGTGGTTAGATCCAGAAAAAAACCAATCCATAACGGAGTCGCAAAAATCCCAATAAGACCGGAAAGGCTGGCATTGAAAATTGCTGCGGGTAAATTTCCTTTAGCTAAGGCAACCATGACTACAGATGAGGAAACAGTAGAGGGTAAGGTTCCCAGGAAAAAAAGCGCGATCCAGAGATTAGATGAAGTAGCATCATCAAAAAAGGGTACGAATAAAAGGCAAATAAGGGGGAAAACTATAAAAGTTGTGAGCTGAATTATCAGATGAACCTTGTAGTTTACGAATCCTGCTTTAAATTCAGCCGGGGAAAGTTTTAGTCCGTAAAAGAAAAATATAAGCGCAATACCAATATTGGTAATGGTTTTTAAAGGGATAATTTCAGGATCCTGCGGAAATAGATAGGCGATTGCTATAGCAATGAAAATTGCTAAAATAAAACCCTGTTTTTTCAATCTTCGAGTTCAATTTTAACATGCTGTCCTTCAACCAGATGCAAATATTTTTCTGAAGCAAAATCGGTAGATTTGAATTCGGCAATTCCAGAACGTTTCCTGTTCCTTCGTTCCAGGCTTTTGGCAAAACGTCTTATTTCATTATGGTTCTTGAGAATTAGCCCGGGAACTTCTACAGAATTTCCAGATGAATCCTTGGCAACCATAGAAAAATAAGAAGAATTGCAATGTTTTGAGGCTCCGGTTTGTATATTTTCAGCTTCCACGCGTATGCCTATTACCATCGAAGTTCTGCCCACATAATTAACCGAAGCTTTCATGGTGACCAGTTCGCCAATTTCAATAGGTTTTAAAAAATCTACCGTATCCACACTGGCGGTGACACAATATACTTCTGAATGTTTTGAGGCGCAGGCAAAAGCAATCTGGTCTAAAAGTGATAGAATATAACCTCCGTGGATCTTACCGTTGAAATTGGAATGGGAGGGAAGCATTAATTCCGAAATGGTCACCGTACTTTCCTGTACTTTTTTAAATCTTTTGCGCATAATTATCTTCTAAAATGCGGACTTTGTGATAGTTCCGCTTCCGTAATAAAGTATTTTGTATCCCCCCAAAAGAAAAATGTGGAAAATCGTTCTACATATTTAAGTTTTACATAATTGCCTTCATATTCCTGTAATTGTTTAACCACTTCATCATTTTCATCTAATACCGAAAATTGAAAAATTTGGGCACCACTTATTCCCTGGCTTATTTCACCCTCCCAGGTTTTGGTAATGACACCTTTTCTGCTGAATTTAATCAACTCACCACTCCGTGTTCCCTCGCTATAAGGCACAAAATAGATAAAAGCATAAAAGAGGAGCCATAATGCTAAAATGCCGCCCAGGATATACAGTAATGTCTTTTTCATATTATAGGTTTTTATAGACCAGATTTAGGAAGCTTTCCAATTTTGAAGGTTCCAACCATCTCGTCACGATTACTAAAGCATTTTTTTGATCCACAATGATAAAATTTCCACCGAAACCTGCAGCATAAAAAATGTCTTCATCAATTTCTTTCCATTGTTTATTTTCTCCTTTGCTCAGCCACCACATATAACCATAGTTGGAGTTTGGTTTTGAAGGGCGCATTGCTTCTTCAATCAAATTCTTATCGATCAATGGTTTACCGTTCCAGTTACCATTATTCAGAAATAACAAACCAAATCGAGCCATATCTCTGGTATTTATAAACATCCCACCGCCGGAATGCCCGCCACCACTGACAGATTGCATTTTAAGCCCATCAATCGTGGTAAAAGAATTTTCGTACCCGAACCATCTCCAGGAAGTTGAAGCATCTATGGGATCCATAATTTTCTTTTTAAGCACTTGAGGAAGCGGTTTCCTGAAAACGTTTAACAGTGAATAGGCCAGAACATTCACGCGAACGTCATTATATTTAAAAACCGTGCCCGGCTCATTTAATTCCCGGCTGCGCCATTTGTCTATATTTTGTTGCTGGTCTGGCCTGTCTGCCCAATCTAAAGATCCCCAAAGCTCCCCGCTCCAGTCTGAATTTTGCTGAAGTAAATGCTTCCATGAAATTTTACTGTTATGCTCTCCTTCAAAAGTATCATCCCAAACATATTTTGAAACGGGATCATCAAAACTGGAGATCAAACCCTGCTGTTTGGCCAAAAGAGCGGTTGTAGCAAGGAAACTCTTAGTCACGCTGAAGGTCATGTCTACCCTATCTATATTTCCCCAGGAACTAATGATATATCCGTTTTTCAGAATGATTCCTGCCGTCCCGCCGCGTCTTTTCACGGGACCTAATAATTCGTGAAAAGGTTCTTTTTCAAAACCTTTTAGAATAGCCTGTCGCAAATCTCTGGATTCTGAATATTCATTATTTTCTGCGAATTCAATAGCTTCTGAAAAGTCCAGGTCAAACTCTGAAGCAGGTTTTTCTTCCCATGCTCCTTTCGGCGGAAAATAATATTTCTGTGAAATTGCCTGAAATCCAATCAGCAATAAGAACAAGAACAGGTTAAATTTGATATTTTTCATCGAAGTTTTAATGTGGGATTTTCAATATTTTCATTTTCCTCATCTGTATTTTCAGCAACATCTTCTTCTATCCCCGTTTTATTGATCAATTTTTGATCTAATTGTTTGCTGGCTTTCGCTCCAAGCTTTTTCAGTTTTTCAACCCTTCTTACAAGATTTCCTTTTCCGGTAAGTTTTTTCATGGCACCATCATAGGAACTCTGCACCGTACCAAGTTGCCGACCCACTTTGAGCAATTCTTCAGTAAGATTGGTAAATGAATCATATAAAGCACCTGCCTGGGTGGCAATTTCAATTGCATTTTGCTTCTGCTTTTCATTTTGCCACATGCTATCTATAGTTTTTAAAACGGCAAGAAGCGTTGTGGGCGTTACAATGATGATATTTCTATCAAAAGCTTCGTTGTAAAGGTTTGGGTTTTCATTGGAGGCTAGGGCAAAGGCAGCTTCAATAGGAATAAAAAGCAGGACAAAGTCCGGACTTTCCATTTGATAGAGCGTATGGTAATTTTTTTTGCTAAGCTCTGTAATCCTGGTTTTTACCGAGATTAAATGATTCCTAAGATGATGAACTTTTTCTGATTCTTCAACTTCATTAATATAACGCTCATAGGCATTTAGAGAAACCTTGCTGTCCACGATCATTTTTTTATCCCCGGGTAAGTGGATGATCACGTCGGGCATTACACGTTTGCCTTCTTCCGTATTAAAACTTTGCTGAACAAAATATTCGCTATCTTTTTGAAGACCACTTCGTTCCAGAACTCGTTCAAGTACCATTTCACCCCAGTTTCCCTGCATTTTAGTGTCCCCCTTTAGGGCCTTGGTAAGGTTGTTCGCATCTTCACTAAGTTTAATATTTTGGTCATTTAGATACTGTAAGCGCTGGCCAAGCTCCGCATGTCTTTTAATAGATTCGGAATTTGAAAAGCTTATCTTTTCCTCAAAGGTTTTAATCTTCTCTTTTAAAGGATCGAGAATATTCTCTATATTTTGCTTATTTAAATTGGTGAATTTTTCGGATTTCTGATCCAGAATTTTGTTGGCCAGATTTTCAAATTCTTTGGTGAATTTTTCCTGTAGCTTTTCTACTTCTGCTTTTTGCTCTTCGTTTTTAAGCTTTAAATTTTCAAATTCTGAAATGGTACGGGTAAGGTCTAGATGGATTTTTTCTTTTTCTTTCCGAATATCTTCTCTATCAATTTCAATTTTATTTAACTGATATTTAGCTTCTTCTTTATGTTCAGATAAAATAGTTTTTGAATTTTCTAATTCTCTGTAAAACTGTAGTTTATTTTCTTCTATTTGAAGTAAAAGTTGAGTGTTTTTTTCTTTGAGAATTTCAGATTTGTTCTTTGCTTTGGCTTCAAAAATAATTTTCGCAATAAAGATCCCGAAACCCAGGGCAATTATAAAAATTAGAAAATAGATTAAAAATTCGTTCATGAAATGATCTCTTGTTTCAAAGATACTTATTTAAGAATTTTAGATTCAGGGACAGCACGATTATATCTATTGTTTTATTTGAAAACTTTTCGAAGATTCATTAAAATAGACCAGATCATCATTAAATAAGGAAGTGAGTTCATTGCCATTTATCAATTCTTCAGGTGAACCTGAAATAAGCTTTTTGTCTTTAATAATGATGAGTTGATCGCATAATTGCAAAGCTAAATTCAATTCATGCGAGGCAAAAAGGATTGTTTTATGAGTTTCCACGCATAACTTTTTCAGAAGTTTTAAAATAGATACTTTATGATATAGATCTAAATGGTTGGTGGGTTCATCCAGTATAAGCAGCGGCGTATCCTGAGCCAGGGCTCTGGCGATCAAAACTTTTTGAAACTGGCCATCGCTTATCTCATGACATTTCCTGTCTCTTAATGCTGAAATTTCTACAAGTTCAAGTGCTTCGTTTATTTTGTAAAGATCTTCTTTTGTTAAAGTTCCCAGCCAGTTAGTATAAGGCTGCCTGCCTAAAGCGATCAATTCAAAGGCGGTTAAATTCTTCGAAATTAACTGGTTGGTAAGAACCAAACTGATCATTTTGGAAGTGGATAAATTATCTAATTCATCAAGATCTATATTTTTTATAAAAACCTTACCTTCAATTTTTTGAAGGTTATTAGTTAAGGTTTTAATTAAAGTAGTTTTCCCTGATCCATTTACTCCAATTACGGCAATTAAATTCCCTTCGGGAAGCTTTAGATTGATATCCCGGGCAATAACTGTAATCTCTTTTTTATGCTTGTATCCAATAGAGAGATTTTCAGTTCTTAAAATGATATGTTGTTCGGTCTTTCTCAATTAAAAATTAAATTTTCTTTTTCTAACCAGAATCCAAATTACAACTGGAGCGCCAATTAACGAGGTAATCGCATTGATAGGCAAACTATATTCTATCCCCGGAAGCTGGGCAACAATATCACAAAACACCATTAAAATCGCACCTCCAAAAATTACCGCAGGGATTAAAATTAAATGGTTCGCGCCGGGAATTACCTGTCGTATCAAATGTGGAACTGCCAGCCCCACAAAGGCTATAGGACCTGAAAATGCCGTAATACTTCCTGCCAGCAGGCTGGTTGCCACTATAATTATAAACCTACTCCTGCCAATTTTTGTACCCAGACTTTTCGCGTATTGTTCGCCTAATAAAAGTGAGTTTAGATTTTTAATACTGTAAATACTCAGCATAATACCCAGAAACCAGAATATCCCTAAAATCAAAACTTCGTTCCAGCTTAGGTTCCCCAGGCTTCCAAAAGACCAGAAGATATATTGCTGCAGTTGTGAAGCGGGACTAAAATAGGCTAACACACTTACTACGGCTGCGGTTAGATTGGCAAACATTAAACCTATGATTAGAATAGCCATGGTATCCCTCAATTTCACCGAAGTGATAACAACTGCTAATAAAACGAGCAAACTTCCCAAACTGGAAGCGATGACTAAACTCCATTTTGAAAGTAGTAGTATTCCGAATAATCCACCAAAGACCGAGGCGCCCATAATCAAGAAGGCAACTCCTAAACTTGCACCGCTACTTAATCCCAAGACGTAAGGTCCGGCCAATGGGTTTTTGAAAAGAGTTTGCATAAGGAGTCCACTTACGGCAAGTCCGGATCCAGCCAAAACAGCGGTAATTACTTTAGGGGAACGATAATTTAAGATTATATAACGCCAGGATTCTTTTTCAACTTCGCCACCGGTAAACGCATTTAAAATATCTTTTAAGGGAATAGTCACCGAACCCAGGCTAATATTCAGGAAAACTGAAAAGAGCAGGACTATCCCAAGAACTATAAAAATTATTTTATTTCGTTTGGAATCAATCATTTAAAGGTTTGAAAAATACGCGTTCGTGATCCTGAAGCAATTCCGGATGAAAGATTGAAATTAGATCTTTTAAAACAATATCCGGCCTTTGTGGTCCTAACTCATAAAAAATGACGCCACCGGTTTCACCTTTAGAAAGGCTTACGCTATAAACCTTCTTTTCTTTTACGGCTGAGAAGCGATTATAATGATCAGATTCGTTTAGTAATTCATTATACGATGTAAATTGCCCGGCACTCATCCAAAAGTCGGCTTCTCCTGCTTTTTCTAATACACTTTCAAATGATAAGGACATGCTACCGTCGCCTTCAGTTTGAGCATAGAGATAATTAGCATGGGCATCCTTTATAAATTGAGCGATCCAGGAATTGCCATAAGGCATATACCAAACGTCCTTAAACATGGAACCACCAATAACATCGGGGATTTTTTCTGAAGTTTTAGCCAGTTCTTTTGCTTTTAGATACTCCGATTTAATTTCTGAATATATACTATCTGCCTTTTTTTCTTTTCCGAAGAGCGTGCCAAAAAATTTGATCCATTCTGCTTTGCCCAAAGGTGTTTTCTCGGTCCAGTCACCATTATAAATCACCGGAATCCCCATTTTTTCAATGTTATTAAGACTTTTATTTGCCGCATTGATCCCAAAGCCAACCACAACATTCGGTTCCAGGTTGAGTAGGGTTTCCGTATTTAAATTTTCGTTTTGCCCAATTTCTGAAATCTTTCCAGCATCTATCAACTCACGGGTTTTTTCTGAAGAAATATAGTGCAAACCCGGGAAACCAATTAGTTTATCTTCTTCATTTAAAGCCTCAAGTGGCGGAATATGGGTAGTACTGGTAACAATAATTTTTTTGATAGGAAGCTTAATTTCCTGATCGAATTTTAAATCTTCAGGTAATTTATTTTCACCCGAATGTACCACGTACCTAAACGATTCCACGGCATTTGGCCAGGGGTCTTTCACTTCGATGAGGGTATAATTTTCAGCATGTTCAATGGTGAATCCGCTGGCATCTTCAATACTATTGGAGAACTTGGTTGGTTTGGGGGCATCAGCTTTTTTATCAGAATTTCCGCAGGAAATGAAAAATAGAGAGATAACCACAACTTTGAAATATTTCAAAATTTTAATTTTTTTCAAAAGTAAGATTAATTAGTTTTTTGTTATGAACCATAAACATATTTGTTTATTTTCGCATCGAAGTTTTGGTTCAACGTAAAAAAATACGTGGATTAAAAGGGAATCAGGGGAAGTTAGAAATGTGAAATGTGAAATTAGAAGTTAGGACTACTTCATACTTCTAACCTCGTACTTCTAACTTCAATAAACCTGAGCTGTTCCCGCAACTGTAAGCTTATTCCGTAAGGAAGGCCGCAATAATTCTTCAACCACTGCCAATTTCGGCGGGAAGGTATATTGCAGCACGCTAGCCAGGAGACCTGCCTGAATTTCAACCAGTATCGAGTGACTTTCGGGATAAAGGTCGGCAGATTATGAACAGAAACATATACCTTTTATTCGCTTTATTTATTTGTGGTTGCTTCAATGTAACGGCACAGAACGATTCTATTAACTGGCTGGATGAGGTTCGATTGAGCGATGTAAAGCTCAAGAAATTCTCTACAGGCCAGCATATTACGGAGCTTTCAGATTCATTGCTGCAAAAAAATAAGCAGCAGTTAACAGATGTATTAAATTTCAATACGCCTATATATTTCAAGGAAAATGGGCGCGGAATGGTTTCGTCTCCTTCCTTTCGTGGAACTACCGCTTCGCAAACTGCAGTGATCTGGAATGGGATTAATATTAATTCGCAATTGAATGGGCAGGTAGATTTTAATACTATTAATACAACCGGGTACAACGAAATTTCAATTAGGGGTGGTGGCGGAAGTGTTGTATATGGTACAGGCGCGATAGGTGGGAGTGTGCATTTGAACAATTCCATCTCCTTCAAAAATAAGAAGGAGCATAATCTGCTCTTACAATACGGAAGCTTCAATACCATAGACACCCGGTATAACTTCAAATTATCGAAAAGTAAGTGGAGTTTAAATTTAGCTTTATCCAGGAATAGTAGTGACAATGATTATGATTTTCCAAATGGAACTGAAAACTTAAATGGCGAATATTTTAATAATGTTGTAAATATTGCTCTGGGATACCGGTTTAATTCAAAGAATATCCTTAAGATCATTAGCGAGATATACGATGGAGAGCGCCACTTCTCCCTGATTCGTTCTTCAGAAAACCGAACTAAATATCAGGATCTTACCACTAGGAATTTACTAGAGTGGAATAGTTGGTTTATAGATTTTAAACAAACCCTAAGCCTGGCTTTCATTGGCGAGGAGTATAAGTATTATCCAAATATTGATTCTCAGAATTTTTCTTTCGGGAGCGCGAATAATTTTATCGCCAAGTATGATCTTGATTATAAACTAAATGAGGAAATTCTCTTCAATGCCGTTCTTCAAAATACCTATACCGAAGGTGAAGGAAGTAGTTTTGATGATAATGATAGAAATATTTTTTCAGCAGCACTTCTTGGAAAACACTATATAAATGAAGATTTACAATATGAAGCAGGATTAAGGAAAGAAATTACGTCAAATTATGAGAGTCCGCTTTTATTTTCATTCGGGGTAGACTATAAGCTGAATGACTTTTATACCCTAAAATTGAACGCTTCAAAGAATTTCAGAATACCAACTTACAATGATTTGTACTGGTCTTCTGCAGGGAATCCTGAACTGCATCCAGAAAAATCTTTACAGGCCGAACTCGGAAATCAATTCAATTTTCAAAATGTAGAAGCAGGAGTCATTTTTTACTATAATGATATTAAAGATATGATTCGCTGGTTGCCGGGAAGCGATGGAATTTGGCATCCTGAAAATGAGGATAAAGTCAATATTTATGGACTGGAATCTTTTATTAACTGGAGAAAAACTTTTTCTAATGAGACTATTTTAACTGCACGGGGAAGCTATGCCTATACTATTTCTAAAAATCCTGAAACCAATAAGCAGTTAATTTATGTACCCTATCATAAAGTGACCGGGAATCTAAGTTATCAATTCCGTCAATTTACGCCTTCTTTGCAAGTACTTTATAATGGATCTGTTTATACCAGGACAGATTATAGCGAGCAACTTTCGGGTTACATCCTAACCAATTTTGGATTAGCTTATACTATAGATAAACGCTGGGACTGGGAATTGGGAACAAGGATAAATAATTTATTTAATACAGAATATCAAAACGTCGAAGACCGGTGGATGCCGGGAATCAATTATTCAATTTTTTTAATTTTTAATATTTAATCCATGAGAAAATTATTCTCCATTTTTTTAATTTGTATTACTCTTTATTCATGTAACAAAGATGAAATAAGGACTAAGGAATCTGAGACTTTGATTAATGATACCATTGTTCTTAGAAAAAGAAGTTCCAATAATAAAATTATTCTTTCTACAAAGTCTAAATTTTTAGGGAATGAAAATAATATTAAATCGGAATTTACTTCTGATTTGCTTGATGTAAGATATTACTTAGGAAGATCATACAATATAAGCCTAGGAGATATTGGAACTCCAGATGGTATAAAATTCCCTGTAATTGAGATTGAAGATTTGATTTCTGATTATCCAGACTATTACTTATCGAAGCAAATAAGAAATTCTGTTGCGAAAAGCTATTCCTTTTCTAGTTTTAATCGTTATGAAGAAAAAACTAGACATACGGATAAAATATCTGCAGGTTTTGAAATAGATTTAGGTCTATTTGAATTAGGAGCTAAACATAAATATGAATCAGCATTTACTTCACAGGTGACAAATGAAAGTAAAAGGGTTTTTGGAGAAGTAAATGTTTTTATTCGAGATGCTTCATATGAGTTGCTAACTAGTAGTAATACGCTTGACAAAATCAAAGAAAATTATTTAAATGAAGTTTTTTTGGATGAGATTTATAATACCTCAAACAAAGAATTTGTTAGTAATTATGGAACTTTTGTAATTACGGATTTTACCTCAGGAGGAAAAGCCGAAGCTTTATTTACAGGAGTCTATAATGCTAGTTCCTCTGTTGAAACGATTGAAAGTTCTATGGATAGCTCAATAAGTGCTTCTTATAGCTTTGAAGAGATTGGAGCATCAGCAGAATTCGGAATAGGTAATGAAAATGGTAGTTCAATAGCTTTATCAAATAATATTACTGAATTCAACACGTCTATAAGGAGTTTTGGGGGAGATTATGGTTCGAGTTCGTTCACTATACCAAAAAATATTGATGATGTTAATGTAGATCTTTCTCAGTGGGCATCCTCTTTAAATGATAGGAGTAAGACTGTTTTATCGGATATAAATGATGGTGGCTTAATTCCAATCTCAAAATTTCTTATAGAAGATAATTTTTCGCATAATTTGAATAATTATTTACAAGGGAATTTCCCGTTGATGGATTTACAAACTCCGCGGTTGGAGGCCAGATGGGTCCGACATACCAACGTGTCTGGCCCCGCTGTCTTAGTTCTTAAAACCAGGTTTGGTGATTTAATTAGGCTATCTAATTATTCTCAAGTTTTCAGTTACGGTGATAGAGATGGAATGTTTGCTTATGCCACAAATGAAGCGGACTTAAAATATCAATTTTTTGATCTTAATTTAGTTTATATTCATTTTGTTAGTAATGATCATAATCCATGGTTCAATTTAAGTGATCGGTATAAAACATCGATAGCTGATGTCGATTTAAGTCAAATGTCCAAAAATTATGATAATACGAATAATATGTTATATATATTTTCAGAAGAAAGAAAATTCGCATTTTCTGTACATGATGATTATATATTGAATACATATGGGATGACAGAATGGGTTGAAAATATGAATGTAAAAAGTATTTCATTTAATGAATTAAAAGATTACAATGTTGTGGCACTATAATTTTAGAATAATTGAAAGTATGAAAATTTTTAAACTATTTATTTTTGCATTAATCACTATTACTTTTTTAAACTCTTGTTCTAAAGATGAGGAAATTATAGATAATCCAGAAGAAGCAGCAAGTGATTACAGAGATGGTGTTATCGTTTTAAATGAAGGCTCTCAATCGGCAGGATCTCTTTCTTTTATCAATCAGGATTTTAATTCCGTAGAAAATGAAATTTTTGAGAAAGTGAATGAAGGTATGAACCTTGGGAATTATATACAGTCTATTTTCTTTGATGAGGAGAATGCGTACATAATTTCTAGTGGCTCTAATCTCATAACGGTAGTAGATCGTTATTCACTTGAATTTAAAGATCAAATTGATTCCGATTTAAATGTGCCACTTTACGGTGTGGTGATGAACGGGAAGGCTTATGTAACAAATGTAGCTGATTTTAGTACTGATGAAGATGACTATGTTGCCATAATAGATCTCGATTCTTTCAAAGTAGAAAATAAAATTACAGCGGGAACAAGAATCTCGGAAATACAACTTTATGAGGACATGATTTATATTGAAGGTGCCGCTTATGGAGTTGGAAATTCTATTGAAGTGTTTGATCCATCAGCAAAGACTTTCGTAGAAAGTATCAAACTATTTGAGATAACTCCTGATACACCGGAAGGATTGAATTCTTTTGAAATTTATAATGATGAGTTAATAGCTTTATCAGGCCAAAATCTATACAAGTTTGATATAGATAATCCTGATGCCATATTTTTAATTGAAATACCGGAAAACATTGGTCGTGTATCCAACCTTGAAATAGAAAATAACATTATTTATTTTACTTCAGGAACATCTGTATATAGTATGCCAGGCCAGGTTTTTGAAATTCCAAACGAGCCGCTTTTTACTTATGAAAGTAGTTCTGAATACGGAAAAATGTACGGTTTTGAGGTAAAGGATGGATACATTTATACAGCCGATGGCGGGGATTTTGCTTCCGCAGGTTCCGTTTCTATTTTTTCTGTTTCTGGCGAATTAATCGCTGGTTTTAAGACCGGAGTAGCACCTAATGGATTTTATTTCAACTAAGAAACCTAAACATAGTTTATTCAAAAAAAAGAAGCTGTCTCATTAATGGAGGCAGCTTTATGTACTTTCCAGTGGAAAAACTTCTTATGCTGATGCTGAGACAGCCGGAAGCATTTCCCAAATAGATATTTCAAGTAATGAAAAAGTTTCTTCAAAAGAATTTGCCAACACGACCAATCATCCTTCTAATTTAAGTTTTAGCAACGGACAGCTTTATTATACGCTTGGGAAACAGGTTTATACACACGAGCTTGGATTTGAAAATCTTCCTGGAAACGTCCTTTTTAGCGTAGAAGAAGCCGCAGTATTATATGGATTTGAAATTAGTGGCGGCCAAGCTTACGTAACTTCACCAAATGCTGATTTCACCAGAAACGGAAAAGTGCTTGTATATGATCTATTTGGTGGAGGCGTTGTGAATACTTATAATGTGGGAATTAATCCGAATGGTATTTATTTTACGGAATAAGAATTCTGAAAACAAAAAACCTGCCGATCGGCAGGTTTTTTTATGCTTGGAACCTAATTATTGTTTAAGCGGTAAATCAAGTTTTAGTTTTTGAGCACCTTCTGAAGGAACCGACTCTATATACATTTTTTGATATAGTGGGTTGTTGACTCCAGATTCGCTAAACTCTTCATACCAGGTTTCTCTGGCAGGAATAAAGGCCCTGTTTCCAGTAATTTCAGCGATTGCCGCCGCCAATAAAGGTTCGTTTGGATCTCCTAAAGCACCGTAATTACGAATATCTTCAGAAATTTCTACATTGGGAATAATCCCATCATAAGGCACATTCTGATCATTTGCATTGACCGATTCATATACTAAAGGCTGAATAGCATATTTATGGTTAGGATTTCTATTTTGATCTCCAAAATCTTCTGAATCCCATAAGGTTACTGAAGCCTGAGATTTTCCAACCGTTGTCGTTCCAATTGTTTTCACAGTAATATAAGGCTTAAGCCCATTGATCACCAATTCGCTGGCAGAAGCGGTGGAAGCGGTTCCAATCACAAATAATCTTTCCAGATTTAGGCTATTGATAGGCTCATTATTATCTATAGTAGATACAAATCGATTAAATAGTCTTCCGGGGTTACTACTATTTAAAAATAGATTTTGATAATAATCATTCCATTGCTGTTTAGCAAAGATCTTCCCGGTAAATCCTCCAGTGATCATACTGGCAAGACGGGTCGCCGAGCTTACACGACCACCACCATTATATCTTAGATCCAAAACAAGATCTGTAATCCCTGCAGATTTAAAATTGGCAAATGCGGCATTTAGTTCATCATCAAAATCGGCAATAAAACTATTGTATAATAAATAGCCAATTTTCTGACCATCTTGCTCAATTACTTTTTGAATAAGAATAGGATTTTCGGTTAAGGTTTGGGTGTCAATACTAATTGTATTTCCAGTTGGGGTGATCGTATTTCCTTCTATAGTTGCAATGGTAAAAGTTACATTATCACTGTCTAAAAGATCACTATAATTTTGAACAGTAAGATCCTGCCCGTTAATTTGGGTAAAGAAATCACCTCTTTTAAGGTCGGTTTGTTCAGCATTACTTCCAGGAATAATATATCTTACTATTCCAAAAATATCGTCGCTACCATTGGCATAACGATATAATCTAAAGTCGGCTCCGGTAGTTTTGGTGATACCCGCGAAAGAATTTTCCAATTCTACATAATCATCCACCAGAAAACTAAAACGGTCAAAGTCTGTTGTGAGCGCATCAAAAAGCGATTCCGGAGAATCAAAACCTATTAAAAATGTGTTTAATTGGGATTGTGTAGTAAAGCGATCATCGGCAAGATCTGGAATTTCATCTTTATATAAATAAATATTATTTAAGCCCTTCCAGATAAAATCCTTAATTTCCAGTTCCAGTAATTCAGCCTGGCTTAAACCATCAGTTGGATCTGTAGAGCCTGGAGGTAGTTCTTCGGTTTCAGTAATGGTATCGTCCATATCTTCTCTGGAGCAGGCTGTAAAAACCATTACAGATAAAAGGATAAGGAATAAAAATTTAATTTTTCTCATAATCTTTTTCGTACTAGCGTTATTAATTTTCTATAAATATATACGTTAAAAATAAATTTGGGTTTTTTTATGTAACAAAACTATTTCCCAATCGTCGTAAAAGTGTGAAGGTACTACCAACCAATCAATTTTCATGAAAGAAGCAACCTTCTTAAATATTGTAAATCCAGTTAAGGATAAAATGTATCGTCTGGCATTAAGATTGCTTTCTTCTAAAGAAGCTGCGCAGGATGCAACACAGGAGGTTATTCTTAAATTATGGACGCGCAAGGAAAAAATCAAGGATTATGCCAATGTTGAAGCCTTTGCCATGACGACAACAAAGAATTACTGTCTTGATGAATTAAAAGCAAAGCGAAACAATAATTTGAGGATAGTACATCAAAGCTATGAGAACAATGATATCTCAGTTCATCGGGAAGTAGAATTACTTGATGAGATGAACTGGCTGAATAAAATTGTAGCAGGATTACCAGAACAGCAAAAAATTATTTTTCAGCTAAGGGATATAGAACAATACGAATACGAGGAAATAGAAAAAATAGTAGAAATGAACCCTACGGCTATTCGGGTGTCTTTATCAAGGGCAAGAAAAGCGATTAGGGAAAGCCTTATTAAAAAACATAATTATGGAATTAGCCAAAATTAAAATATTACTTGATAAATATGATGCTGGTGAGACTTCTTTAAAAGAAGAAAACATCCTGAAAACTTATTTTCAGGAGCATGAAGTTTCAGAAGATTTAAAGGCATATAAATTAATCTTTGCCTTTGCTTCCCAACAGCAAAAAGAACGCTCGGAAACTCCTTTACGATTAAAGAATAAAAGGAATTCCCCAATTAACTGGAGTGCGATCGCCGCAGTTTTAGTAATTACCTTTGGTATTTTATATTTTTTCCAGACAGATTATTCCTTGACCAGTGATGATATGGGAAGCGCTTCTGAAGAAGAAATTACCTATCAAAAAACGAAGGAAGCCTTAGATATGGTTTCCTCGTTCATGAACGAAGGAGCAGCAGAGCTGGGATATTTACAGGAATTTAATAACACCAAAAATAGAATAATACAAATAGACTAAACCCAATAAAGATGAACCGATTAATTATTGCCCTATTAATGAGCCTGGCTCCATTTCTCATGCAATCTCAAAATTTTGAAAAGTATGAGAACATGAAGGATGTAGATGCTATGGTAATGACCAGTAAAATGTTTAAAATGCTGGCGAAAGTCGAACTTTCTGAAGACAATCCTGAAGCTCAGCAATATATGAAGCTAATTGAGAACCTGGATAGAATTCAGATTTACAAGTCCTCTAATAGTGAGGTAAGATCACAAATGGCCACAGATGTAAAAAGTTACCTTCAAAAAGGATCTTTGGAAGAACTAATGCGGGTAAATGAAGATGGTAAGAATATTAAATTTTACACCGTATCTGGCAAAAATGACAATTATGTAAAAGAACTCTTTATGTACCTGGACGGTGAAACCGATGGTAAACCCATGTCGGTTATTTTGAGTATTACCGGGGATATTGATCTTTCCCAGTTGTCAAAATTAACGGCCGATCTTAAAGTTCCCGGTGCGGAAGAATTAAAAAATGCAAATAAAAAATCATAAAACCATGACCAACCTTAAAACCATAGTAGTAATTATTACCGCGTTAATGCTTTTTTCATGCAACGATAATAAATCCTTGCAAAAGTATTATGTAGAGAATCAGGAAGATTCAGACTTTTTAGCGCTGGATGTTCCCACAAGTATGTTCACCAATGCTGAATCTTTGGATGCAGAACAAAAGGAAACGTTAGAATCTATCAAGAAAATTAATGTTCTTGCTATGAAAGCTGAGGATAATCCAGCTCGTTTTGCTGAAGAAAAGGAAAAATTGAATGAGATATTTACCGATGAAAAGTATCAGTTATTGATGAAATACGGTGGAGGAGATAAAAAAGCCGCTTTGTATTTCACAGGAGATGATGATGCCATTGAAGAGTTAATAGTTTACGGCTACGACAATGAAAAAGGTTTAGGGATTGCCAGAATTTTAGGAGATGATATGAATCCTGCAAAAATTGCCAAGATGCTTAAAAATCTGGATGGAAAAAATATTAATGTTAGCGGATTAAAAGATATTGCCGGAATTTTCGGAAAAAATGTGAAAATAGATTCGTCCACAACTTCCCATGAATTTATGAAAGACAGTATTCAGGAAGTTGATAATTTTGAAGTGGATTAATATATTTAATTAGTTGAAAGAAAAGGCCCCGGATTTTTCCGGGGCCTTTTTGTTTAAATTCCGGTATAATTATGCGGACTAATATTTCTCAATTCTTCCTTAATTTCCTCATCAACTTCCAGGGTTTCAATAAATTCAGCAATGCTGTATTTCGTTATGGCAACATTAGTCCTGGTAAGTCCTTTTAAAGCTTCATAAGGTTTTGGATAAGCCTCTCTTCTAAGAATTGTTTGAATAGCTTCGGCAACTACCGCCCAATTATCATCAAGATCTTTTTTAAGCTTTTCTTGATTCAATAACAATTTGTTGAGCCCTTTCAGCGTAGATTTAAATGCAATAATGGTATGGCCAAAAGGCACGCCAACGTTTCTAAGCACGGTACTGTCGGTTAGATCACGTTGTAACCTGCTAACAGGAAGTTTTGCCGCCATATGTTCAAAAATAGCATTTGCCATTCCCAAATTTCCTTCACTATTCTCAAAATCGATAGGATTTACTTTATGGGGCATTGCGGAAGAACCAATTTCTCCTTTTTTTATTTTTTGCTTGAAATAATCCATGCTTACATACGTCCAAATATCGCGATCAAGGTCGAGTAGGATCGTATTGATCCGTTTTAAGGCATCAAACAAGGCAGCGGCATGATCATAATGCTCGATTTGTGTAGTAGGAAAGGAATGATGTAAACCTAAATTCGTTTCAACGAATTTTTTACCAAATTTCTCCCAGTTTTTCTGTGGAAATGCTACGTGATGCGCGTTGAAATTCCCGGTGGCACCGCCAAATTTTGCAGCATTGGGAATCTCTTTTAAACTTTTTAATTGTTGTTTAATCCGTTCCGAATATACCTTTATCTCTTTACCTAAGCGGGTGGGGGAAGCAGGCTGCCCGTGGGTCCTGGCTAATAATGGAACATCTTTCCATTCTTCACTGAGCGCATCAAGCTTGTCAATGATCAACTTTAATTCAGGTAAATAGGCTTCTTTTACGGCATCTTTAATACTTAGCGGAATCGCGGTATTATTAATATCCTGGGACGTTAACCCAAAATGGATAAATTCTTTAAAATTTTCCATTCCAAGTTTGTCAAATTCCTTTTTCAAATAGTATTCAACTGCTTTTACATCATGATTAGTGATCTTTTCAATTTCCTTGATTGCCTGGGCATCAATAGGGGTGAAATTTTCATATAATTTTCTAAGCTCTTTAAAATTTGCTTTGTCAACTTCTTTAAGTTGAGGTAATTTAAACTCACATAGGGCGATAAAATATTCAACTTCTACCTTAATGCGATATTTGATCAAAGCCTCCTCGCTAAAATAATTAGAGAGATTCTTAACTTTGGAACTATAGCGGCCATCGATTGGTGAAATTGCTGAAAGAGAGGTCATTTTTAGATGATTAAAATTAAAGCGCTAAGATACTTTTTACGAATCGCTTCGGAAAGTATCTTTATAAATTCCTTAGAATTTTTTAAAGTCCTGGAGATATAGTCGCAAGTTGAGTTTTTGAAATTTTTACTTATTAATATATTACTTAAAGATTAATCCTGTGCTCATTCCTGAAGTAATAGATCGACAATATCCGGCACACCTTCCACGGCTTTTTTTTCGATAATTTCTATCCTTCCGCGTGCGGAGACATTCGGTTTTGGATCGATAAAATAAATGGGGGTAGAATCTGAGGCAAAATCTATCAGGCTCGCTGCAGGATATACCTGCATGCTGGTGCCAATTATTAGAATTACATCTGCTTCTGCAGAAATTTCAGCAGCCTTTTGGAACATGGGCACTGCTTCCCCAAACCACACTACATGTGGCCGTAACTGGAAGTTATATTCGCAAAAATCGCCCAGCTTAATATCTTTCTTCCAGTCCAGGACCAATTCATCATCAAAAGTACTTCGTGCCTTTAATAATTCTCCATGAAGATGGGTGACATTTTTACTTCCGGCGCGTTCATGAAGATCATCAATATTCTGGGTAATTATTTGTACATCAAATTTTTCTTCTAATTTAACCAGGGCTTTATGGGCGGCATTAGGTTCAACCTGCAACAATTGTTTTCGCCTCTGGTTATAAAAATCCAAAACCAGCTCCTGATTCTTATTCCAGCCATCGGGACTTGCCACTTCCATGACATCATAACCTTCCCATAACCCGTTGGCATCTCTAAATGTTTTTATGCCGCTTTCTGCACTAATTCCCGCACCGGTTAGAACAACTACATTCTTCATTTTTTATTTTTTGATTGTCCGTAAAGTATAATAAAGGACGTCATTCTAAACTTGCTTAAGAATCTTATAACACTAAAAATCAGAGTTACATTTTATTTTTTTAAAAAGTTAAGAATTTGATTTGAATTTCTTTTTATTTCCTGCTCGGAAATATTGCGGTGGAAATAATGCTTTGATTATTTTTACGCACGATATGCAAGACCTAAAATTGTTAGAGTATTTAAAGGAATATTTAACTCCTCGAAGACGTGCGCTCTTTCAAAAAGTGATTGCGGAGAGAACTAATTATCTAACGATTGTCGCCCAGGATGTCTACCAATTGCATAATACCAGCGCGGTCATTAGAAGTTGCGATGTTTTTGGGGTTCAAAATGTTCATATCGTTGAAGAGCGAAAACCCCAGAGGATAGACAAAGAAATCGCCATGGGGGCTCAAAAATGGGTAGATGTTAACAGGTATAATTCAACTAAAAAGTGCATCGGCGTGTTAAGAAATAAAGGTTACAGCATTGTAGCAACCAGCCCTCACCATAATTCCGGATTATTAGAGGACTTTAAAATTGAAAAGCCTATTGCTTTGTTTTTTGGAACAGAACAACAAGGACTGTCTGATGAGGTTTTTGAAGCGGCAGATCATACTTTACAAATTCCTATGGTAGGCTTTACTGAAAGTTTAAATATTTCAGTATCTGCGGCAATCTTTCTGAATAGTCTCACCCAGAAATTGAAAAGATCTAAGCTTAAATGGCAACTTTCCGAAGAAGAAAAAATAGAACTTGAATGGCAATGGACAAAAAAATGTATTAAAAACTCAGAAGAAATAATCCATCGCTATAAAAATTCGTAATTATTCGTAACTTTTCGAGCCCTAACGAAGAAAAATGACATTATTCTTTTACCTCATCATTGCTGTAATAACCTTTTTTGCCTTCCTTCATGCCTGGGCGAAGAAGGAGTACGATATCTCCCGAACTGTTGTCATCAATAAGCCTAGGGAAGAAGTTTATAATTTTGTTCGGCAATTAAAAAATCAGCCTTATTGGAATCCATGGTTTGAGAGAGACCACCATGCCATTATGAAATATAAAGGCCAGGATGGAAAGGTGGACAGTAGTTTCTATTGGAAAGGAAATTCTAAAGTAGGTGAGGGGATCCAGCGAATAATAAAGGCAAAACAAGGTAGGATTTTAGAAACCCGATTGCTTTTTATTAAACCGGTAAAGGTAAATGTGCTTACCTATTTTGGGATAAAAGATATTGAACCTGAAAAAACTAAAATGGTTTGGGGAGCCAAAGGAAATCTTGCATTCCCCTTAACGATACTTTCTATAATTTATTCCCCGGAAAAGCTTTTAGGAGAGAATTTTGAAAAAGGACTGAGAAATCTAAAAACAATCCTCGAATCCAATTAATTCTTTTTTAGCACTTTATATTCTTCATAGCAACTGCTTATCGCGTCAAGGATTTGAAGGTCATTCGCAGTATTCATGAAATCTTCGGAATAGCTGCAATTATTCAGAATTTCATCAATTTCAGCTTTATTTACCTGAAGCAATGCCATTAAGGTTTCCCTGTCGAATTTATTTCGAAGCAAACTTCGAATATTATCATCTTCTTTCATTTTTCGAAGTTTCCGCATTTGTCGCGGCCTGTTTCCGAAGATATTATACACCAGATCTGCAGGATTGGAAAGTGTTCGTAATGTTTTTGTAACAGCGCTAGGAGAACCATCCCCACCTTCATATCCGGAATTGAGACCCGAAATACTGTAGCGATAATTATCATAAATGGGAATATTCTTGGCGTCAATTTCGAGATAACCGGTTAGATTATTAGCGGTAACGTCAATATTTTCCAGGGCAAAACCAAGTTCAGTCATTTTTACTTTAACATTCCCATATTTTAACCAGTCATTGGTCACCCGAACACGAATAGATCGAAACCCAAGGTAAGAAAAGTAAAGGGTGTCGTTAACCGTTGCCTGTAATTTGAATTCACCATTTTCATCGGTTACCGCTCCTTTTACCTGATTAAGGTTTACAATGTGAACGTTTTCGATTTCAACATCATTAGCAGCATTCATCACAGTACCGGATACGACATCCTGGGCAGATGCTGCAGATATAAAAAGCAGGAAAAAGATAAAAATGGTGTTTTTCATAGTAACGTGAGGCCTAAAATATTAAATCCTAATAAAAAACAATGCCAAACTTATTGATTTCTATATTTTACGGATTAATTATTAGATCGTCTTCTTTTTATAGAATTTTCAATATTCTTTTCACGGGATCCTTTTCTCTTTCCTTTTCTCTCTCCTCTGTCTGATGATTTATCTGAAAACCTTTTTCCTGAACCTCCGGTTTTTCCTGAAGTTCTTCTACGGCTTCCACCACGATGATCATCTGAACCGGAATCTCTGGAATCACTTCCTCTTCGGCGTCCGCCACCGCCACCACGGCTGCGACCTTCTTTCTCCTTGGTAACTTCAACATTAATGTATCTTCCATTTTGTTGAAATTCACTAAAGGTTTTCAAAACAAGATCTTTATGTTTTTCATCGGTATTAAAAAAAGAAAAACTCGCTTTTACATCTACTTTAAAAACATCATCTTTTCCAAGGTCAAGATTTTCTTTAAGGAAGTCTTTTAAACTCATCCAATCGAAATCATCTTTAGTACCAACGTTAATGAAATAACGTGTATTGCCTTCAGCAGAGTAATTTGCTCCGGAAGAATCCACACTTAGATTCGGAGCACTTTTATAATAATTGTAGAAACGGGTGAATTCTACTGAAAAGAATTTTTTGATCAATTCTTCCTTAGAGAATTCTTCGAGCACTTCATTGATGGTTGGTAAATAAGGATCGATATCATGATTGATTTCTGTTTTTTTGATATCGTTGGCTAAATGGAAAAGTTGTGTTTTACAAATTTCCATTCCATCAGGAATTTCCTTTTGGATAAAACTTTGCTGAATCATTTTTTCAATGGTACGAATCTTTCTCACTTCACTTTTGGAAACGATTACCATAGAAACACCATTCTTACCTGCTCTTCCTGTTCTACCACTACGGTGCGTATAGGTTTCAATTTCATCAGGTAATTGATAGTTGATTACGTGCGTAATATCATCAACATCAATTCCACGTGCGGCAACATCTGTAGCGACAAGCATCTGGATTTGACGCGATCTAAAACTTTTCATCACTAAATCCCGCTGATTCTGACTCAAATCTCCGTGAATCGCTGCGGCATTATAACCATCTTCGATCAATTTTTCGGCTACTTTTTGGGTATCTCTTTTGGTACGACAAAAAATCACTGAAAAGATATCCGGGTTTGCATCTGCAAGTCTTTTTAACCCATCATAGCGATTTCTGGTGTTTACCAGGTAATATTCATGAGAAACATTATCGGTGCCCATATTTTTTGATCCTACCGTAATCTCAACAGGATCTGTCATGAATTTTTTGGCAATTTTCGCTACTTCTTTTGGCATGGTAGCAGAAAACAACCAGGTTTTTTTCTCTTTGGGTGTATGGGATAAAATGGTTTTAATATCTTCATAAAAACCCATATTAAGCATTTCATCGGCTTCATCAAGAATGCAGTATTGTATTCCTGAAATGTCCGCCAGTCTTCTTCTAATCATATCCTGCATACGTCCCGGAGTGGCAACGATAATTTGTGCGCCTCGTTCAATTTGCCTGGCCTGATCGGTAATACTTGCTCCCCCATAAACCGCTACCGCATTCATAGATTTATACTTGGAGTAGTTTTTGATCTCATTGGTGATCTGTAAACAAAGTTCTCTGGTTGGTGATAGGATTAAAGCCTGTGTTTTTCTGGAATTGCTGTCAATTTTTTGGATAAGCGGGAAACCAAAGGCGGCCGTTTTACCTGTCCCTGTTTGGGCCAGGGCAACCAAATCGGTTTCCTGTTCTAATAAAATGGGGATTGATTTTTCCTGTACTTCGCTTGGAGTTTCAAACCCCATGTCTTTAATGGCTTTCAGCAAGTCTGCGTCAAGTCCAAGTTTTTGGAATGCGTTCATTCGTTTCTTAAGTAAGTATTCGATTATGTTCTGTAAGTGTTACATAAGAAGCGAATCGACATACTTAAACCTAAACCTCTTGTAACACATCCTCACCCTGAGGAATTTGAAGCGGCAAAGGTACTCAATTTTTTTGAATATACTAGTGGGGTGGCGGAGAGGTATTCTATCTGCCAAATAACCTAATTTTCCAGATACTGGATCAGGGCTTTAAAAGCTTTGCCACGATGGCCAATTTCAGCTTTTTCTGAAAGTTCCATTTCTGCAAAGGTTCTATTATAATTTTCGGGTATAAAAATGGAATCATATCCAAAGCCTTTATCGCCAGAGCGCTTTTCAGCTATATAACCCGGGCAGATCCCCGTAAATAAATTTTGATGGTTTTTTAAGTGAAGGGCTATTACCGTAATAAACCTGGCTGATCTATCCTGTTTATCCTGAAGGTTTTCCAATAATTTATCAATATTATCCTCACTACTTTTTTGTTCCCCTGCATAGCGGGCAGAATAAACTCCTGGTTCACCGTCTAATATATGCACTTCCAAACCTGTATCGTCTGCAAAACAATCATAACTATAATTACTACTTACATATTCCGCTTTTAAAATGGCATTTTCCTCAATGGTATCTGCCGTTTCGGGAATATCTTCAGTGCAACCAATGTCATTTAAAGAAAGTAATTCGATGTGTGCAGGCAACATACTTTTAATTTCTTCAAATTTATTGGCATTATGCGTGGCGAAAACTAATTTCATGAAAGTTGATTAACGGTGGTGATATGGTTCGTTCTTTAATATGGTAAAGGCCCGATAGAGTTGTTCTGTGAAAAATAAGCGGATCATTTGATGTGAAAATGTCATTTTTGAAAGGGATACTTTTTGATTGGCCCTGGAATAGACCTGATCTGAAAATCCGTAAGGTCCTCCAATAACGAAGATCAAACGTTTCAAACCCATATTTAGTTTCTTTTGTATAAATTCTGAAAACTGCTCAGAACCCATCTGTTTGCCATTTTCGTCGAGCAAAACTAAAAAATCTGAAGTTTGAATATCTGCGAGGATCAATTCCCCTTCCTTTATTTTCTGTAGATTTTCATTCAGATTTTTAAGCTTTTTAAGATCTGGAATGATATCAATTTCAAATTTTATATAATGCTGAAGCCTCTTAAAATAAACCTGTATAAGGGCTTCAAGCTCCTGTTGATCTGTTTTTCCTATACAGACTAATTTTATGGTCATCCCGTGAATTTAGTACAGACTTTATTACATTTACAAAAATAAGCAGAGAAATATGATCTCACCGGAACAATTTAGAAAAGAAATTGACATTATCATAAAGAATGCCATTCGGGAAGATGTTGGAGATGGTGATCATAGTTCCCTGGCATGTATTCCGGCTTCAGCAACAGGAAAGGCGAAATTGCTGGTAAAAGATAAAGGGGTTTTGGCCGGGATCGATTTTGCAAAAAAGGTATTTCAATATGTAGATAATACATTATTGGTCGAAATCAAAATAAATGATGGGGAAGAGATAAAAAATGGAGATATCGCTTTTTATGTTGAAGGTTCATCCAGATCGATTCTTATGGCAGAGCGTTTGGTTCTTAACGGAATGCAGCGAATGAGTGCCATCGCTACCATTACTTCAAAATTTGCCAAACAATTAGAAGGCACCAAAACCAAAATTTTGGATACCCGAAAAACAACTCCGGGCATTAGGGCACTTGAAAAATGGGCGGTGAAAATAGGTGGCGGTGAAAATCATCGATTTGCTCTATACGATATGATCATGCTCAAAGACAATCATATTGATTTTGCTGGCGGAATTACCAAATCTATTCAAAAAACGAAGGATTATTTACAGGAAAATGATCTCAAGCTGAAAATAATTGTAGAAGCCAGAAACCTCACTGAAATCGAAGAGATCTTAAAATGTGATGGTGTTTATAGAATTCTTATCGATAATTTCAATTATGAAGATACTAGAAAGGCAGTTAAATTAATTAATGGGAAGTGCCTTACTGAATCTAGTGGAGGTATCACTATAGAAACTGCACGAAATTATGCAGAATGTGGTGTTGATTTTATATCCAGTGGTGCTTTGACCCACTCGGTATCTAACCTTGACTTAAGTCTAAAAGCCGTTTAAAATGGCTCCCCAAAATATATTAAAATCTAAATGGCAGCAGTTTCTTGACTGGGTCGAGAGAAAAACCAGAAAGGTGATTCTACCTGGTCTGGAAGGCTTAAGCCTTTATGATCTTTTGGTGATTTATAGTGGGGGGATAATTAAAGGAACTTTCTCAACACGGGCAAGTGCAATTTCTTACAGTTTTTTTATTGCGATTTTCCCTTTCCTTTTATTTATGTTGAACCTCATTCCCTATGTGACCTTTATTGATGATTTCCAGATACGCTTTTTATATTTTGTAGAAACACTACTGCCACCCAATACTGGAGATTATTTTGGGGAAATTTTCCTGGATATTGCCAAGAATCCCAGAGGAGGTTTGCTTTCTTTTTCTTTTCTTCTGTCCATATTTTTGATGACCAACGGAGTTAACTCCATATTTACGAGTTTTGAGTTCAGTTATCATACCAATAATAATCGTTCAATTCCCCGGCAATATGCAGTAGCCATAGGGATTGCAATTATATTGGCATTGTTGTTGCTTATTTCAGTAATAATAGCAGTATACATCATTTACATTATCGATGACCTTAAAGATTTAGGACTTGCAAATGATTTTGGAGGAAAGGTGATCCAGTATATTGCTTTTATAATTTTGATCTATACGGCGGTGGCGATATTATATTATTTTGGAACCAGGGAGGCAAGAAAAGCAAGGTTCTTTTCAGTAGGAGCATTATTTTCTACAATTTTATTCTTACTAACCACGTATTTATTCAGTATCTATATTACCAATTTCTCAAATTATAATGAATTGTATGGTTCTATTGGAGCACTGCTAATTTTAATGTTTTATATCTGGCTGAATTCCAATATTTTACTATTGGGATTTGAATTAAATGCCTCAATATTGAATCTTAGAAGAAAATTTAAATAAATTTAAATACACAAAAACCAAAAATGATGAAAAAAATAATTTTTATTTTGATAGCTGTTCTCAGCGTAAATTTAATGCCGGCGCAGACTAAAGTTGGTGGTGCAGAGATACCGAACTCCATGAATTTTGAAGGTAAAAACCTGGTTTTGAATGGAGCAGGTGTTCGCGAGAAAATGTGGATCGATCTTTATGCAGGTGGGTTATACCTTTCTGAAAAGTCATCGAACGCGGCCAGCATTGTTTCCGGGAATTCTCCCATGGCTATTAAATTACATATCGTCTCAAAACTGATTTCCAGCGAAAAAATGATCGATGCGGTAAATGAAGGTTTTGAAAATTCTACTGGAGGAAATATGAATAACATCAAAACTCAAATTGAGCAATTTAGAAGTCTGTTTTTAGAAGAGATTAAAAAGAATGATGTTTTCGATTTAGTTTATTTACCTGAAAAAGGTGTAAACGTTTATAAGAATGGTATAATAAAAGGTTCTATCGATGGAATGGAATTTAAAAAAGCACTTTTCGGGATCTGGTTGTCCAATAGGCCGGCAGATGATGACTTAAAAGAAGCAATGTTAGGTAACTAAGATGATTAAAAATTTTGCATACTTAGCCTTTATTCTCTTTTTTAGTATTTCTGTAAATGCACAGGATGTTGTGGGAAAGTGGGAAAATAGAAATGAAGAAGGCACGGTAAATTCGATTATAGAAATTTATCGCGAAGGGGATAAGATTTACGGGAAAGTGGATAAGATCATGAAAGAGGAAGACCGTGAAAAAATTTGTACTAATTGTGAAGGGAAGCTTAAAGACCAGCCCATTGAGGGAATGGTTTTAATGCAGGGACTTGAAAAGGAAGGTGATATCTATGAGGGCGGCACTATTGTAGATCCTAAAACGGGAAAAGAATATCGCTGTAAAATCTGGATAGATGAAGAAAATCCTGATGTTTTAAAAATTAGGGGATATTTGGCTTTTTTCTACAGGACCAAGACCTGGCAACGGGCAGAATAAAATATTTCAATAAATAGATTGGCTGTTTTTAAAGTTTTAACTTTGAAAACAGCTTTTTTATTTTAGACAAATACCATCAACTTAATGCAGCAGTTTGTAGATCTCATTTTTCCGATTCCGCTGGACAATAGATTCACCTATTCAATTTCTTCTGAAGAAGCCGATTTTTTACAGCTGGGAATGCGGGTAGCGGCGCCCTTTGGAAAAACTAAGATTTATACCGGGATTGTCGCCCATATGCATACAAGCCCCCCGGAAATTTATGAAGCGAAACCCATTCATCAAATCCTGGATGAAAAACCTTTGCTAAGTGAAAATCAGCTCAAATTCTGGAAATGGATCGCCAGTTATTATCTATGTACGGAAGGCGATGTGATGCGTGCAGCACTTCCGGGAGCATTTATGTTAGAAAGTGAAAGTATTGTTTCCCTAAATAAATCTTCAGAAATCAACGAATCTGAATTAAGTGATGAACAATTCCTCGTTGTTGAAGCTCTGGAAAGCCAGTCGTCCATGAAAATTCAGGAAATTGAAGCTTTGCTGGACAAAAAAAGGGTTTTGCCTATTATTAATGTTTTAGTGGATAAAAATCTTATAAACCTTAATCAGGAAATTTATGAGCAATTCAAGGCAAAAGAAAGCAGGTACGTTCAGTTAAATCCGCTGTATGAAGCTGAAGCCGAGATGCATCGGCTGTTGGATGAACTTTCCAATGCACCCAAACAAAGGGAAATTGTGATGGCATATTTCAGCCAAACGGCTGGGAAAAAGAAAAAGATAAAAGCGAAAAAATTGATGAAAGCCGCCAGTGCTTCTTCTTCAATTTTAAAAAGCCTAATCGAGAAAAATGTTTTTCAGGAAATCTATGAAGAAATTGGAAGGGTAGGATTTGAAGGCGAAATTACCAATCCTGAAATAAACCTGAATAAAATTCAGCAGGAAGCATTTAATAAAATAAAATCTGAATTTAACCAGGATCAGGTGTGCCTGCTACATGGTGTCACCTCTTCCGGGAAAACTGAAATTTATATCAGGCTTATTGAAGAAGCCGTTAATAAAGGAAAGCAGGCGCTGTATCTTTTACCCGAAATTGCCTTAACCACGCAGTTAATCAAAAGGCTTCAGAATTATTTTGGGGATAAAGTGCTGGTGTATCACAGTAAATATTCCGTAAATGAGCGGGTGGAAGTCTACCGTCATGTTTTGCAAAATTCAGAAAAAGGAAAAATTATTATTGGAGCCCGTTCCTGTATTTTTCTTCCTTTTCAGGACCTTGGTTTGATCGTCATCGATGAGGAACATGAATCTACTTACAAACAATACGATCCTGCACCCCGTTACCAGGCAAGAGACTCTGCGGTAGTTTTAGCTGCTTTATTTAAGGCGAATGTGATCATGGGATCGGCCACGCCTTCTTTGGAATCTTATTATAATGCCCTTCATAATAAATATACCCTGGTAGAACTCTCTAAACGCTTCGGAAATGTTTTAATGCCTGAAGTTGAAGTTGTGGATATTAAAGTGGCCCATCGTAAGAAAAAAATGACCGGACATTTTTCTGAAAGATTGATGCAGGGAATCAAAGAAAGTTTGGATGAAAATGAGCAAATAATCCTTTTCCAGAACCGTCGTGGTTTTTCACCAATTTTAGAATGTAACACTTGCGGTCATTCTCCCCAATGTCCTAATTGTGATGTAAGCCTCACTTATCATAGCGGGAATAATCAACTGCGCTGTCATTATTGTGGTTACCATATTGCTATGCAGTTAAGTTGTATGGCTTGCGGAAGTAATGAGATTTCTACGAAAGGCTTTGGCACCGAACAGGTTGAAACAGAAATTAAAGCCCTTTTTCCCGAGGTAAATGTTGGCAGAATGGATCAGGATACCACCCGGGGAAAGTATTCTTATGAAAAGATTATTGAGGCATTTGAAAATCAGGAAACGCAAATCCTGATTGGAACGCAGATGCTTACAAAAGGTCTCGACTTTAGAAATGTAGGACTTGTAGGTATTATGAATGCAGATAATCTTTTAAATTTCCCCGATTTTAGGGCGCACGAACGTAGTTTTCAATTGATGCTCCAGGTGGCGGGAAGATCTGGTAGGACCCAGAAAAGGGGAAAGGTTTTAATTCAAACGTATAACCCACATCATCAGATCATACAACAGGTTTCGGTTGGAGATTATAAGAATATGTATAAGGAGCAGGCTGAAGACCGTTATCAATATCAATATCCTCCTTATTTCAGATTAATACGGTTAACCCTAAAATGTCGTGATTATTCAAAGACAAATGAAGCGGCAGACTGGCTGGCCAGAGCTTTGGAAAATGTTTTTGGAAGATACGTGCTGGGACCTGAGTTTCCGCCCGTGTCCAGGATAAGAAATGAATATTATAAAAATATTATGATCAAAATTCCGCAAAAACAATCCTTGGGAAAGACCAAAGAAGTGGTGAGAAAAATTTTGAACACTTTCAATGCTATTGGGGCTTTTCGATCGGTTAGGGTGATCCCAAATGTAGATCCCCAATAAAAAAAGCCATTCATTTCGAATGGCTTCCGTAAAACTTTATCATCTTATTTTAAGATTCTTCCTGTATCGCAGCAAGCGCCTCTACCAGATCATTTTTCTTATGTCTGCTCAAGGGTAGTAATTCTTTTTCAATTTCAATATTCTTACTGTTGTAACGCTCAATTTTATCAAGATTTACGATATAAGATTTATGAGTTCGAAGGAAACGTTCGCTAGGCAGTTGCTTTTCAAAAGATTTCATGGTAGCAAGTACCACAAAATTATCTTTTTCGGTTACAAATTTCACATAATCCCCAAGAGCCTGAATGTATTTTAATTTACTTAAAAATACTTTTCTATTCTTCAAATTGCTCTTTACAAAGATGAAATCTTCATCTTCCGGAGCGGCAGTTTGATTTTTTAATCTATAAAGGTTAATTGCTTTGGTTACGGCATTATTAAAGCGATCTTTCGTTACAGGTTTGTGAATATAATCTACCGCATCGTAATCGAAAGCTTTAAAAGCATATTTCGTTTTACCGGTTACAAATATAATTTGAGGTTTATTAGGTAAGTTGTCTAATAATTCAAAACCCGATAAAATCGGCATTTCGATATCCAGAAAAATAAGATCGGTTTCAATATCTAAAAGTCCATTCTTAGTTTCGATGGCATTGTTATATTCGGCTACTAGTTTTAAGTTGGGATGATCCTTGATCATCTTTACGATAGATAGCCTTTGAAGGCTTGAATCGTCTACAACAGCACATTTGAGTAATACTTCTTCCACGGTTAGTTAATAGGATTAGAATTAAACAATATTACTCATTAATAATCACAAATACAAGGTTAAAAAGATTTTCATCGGTAAATGTTACATCTTATCCTTTATTTAAAGCTTTGATTTTCGGAATAATAATTCTATTTTTGCACCCGATTTAACTTAAAGTAAATTTTTATGAATAATTATGAAACTGTTTTCATCTTGAATCCCGTTTTATCTGATGAGCAGATAAAGGAGACAGTTAAGAAATACGAAGATTTTCTTGTTTCTAAAGGTGCCGAGATGGTTGCGAAAGAAGATTGGGGCTTAAAAAAATTAGCCTATGCGATCCAACACAAAAAAAGTGGTTTTTATCACTTATTTGAATACCAGGTAGAAGGAGAGGTAATTAACCCTCTGGAAGTAGAATTCAGAAGGGACGAGCGTATGATGCGCTATTTAACTGTGAGGTTAGATAAGCACGCGATCGCCTGGGCTGAGAAAAGAAGAAAACGTAACAAGGAAAAAGCGTAAGCATGGCAACATCTATTGAACAACAAGCAAAAGGAAAAAAAGACGGTGAGATCAGGTATCTTACTCCTCTTAATATAGAAACGACTAAGGCCAAGAAATACTGTAGGTTTAAAAGATCTGGTATTCGATATATCGATTATAAAGATCCGGACTGGTTAATGGGCTTTGTAAATGAGCAGGGGAAATTATTGCCCCGTCGTTTAACCGGAACTTCTTTAAAGTACCAGAGAAAAGTGGCTACCGCCGTAAAACGTGCACGTCATTTAGCATTAATGCCTTATGTAGGTGATTTATTAAAATAAAAATAGGCAGAACATGGAACTGATACTTAAAAAAGACGTAGACAACTTAGGTTTTAAAGATGATGTTGTAGCTGTAAAAAACGGTTATGGTAGAAATTATCTTATTCCTCATGGGTATGCTGAATTAGCAACTCCTTCTGCAAGAAAAGTTTTAGCTGAAACTTTGAAGCAGAGAGCCTATAAAGAGCAAAAGAATATCGACGCAGCTAAAAAACAAGCTGAAAAACTTAATAACCTTGAAATAAAACTTACGGCGAAAGCAGGAGCAGGTGATAAGCTTTTTGGATCTATTACAAATGGAGATTTAGCTGAAGCCCTTTCTAAAGGAGGAGTGGAGATCGATAAAAAATATATTAGCATCGCTGGTGGAAACATTAAGCGTTTAGGACAATATGATGCTACGTTGCGTTTTCATCGCGAGGTTGTTTCTAACCTAACGTTTGATGTAGTTGGTGAAGCTTAAACTATATTATTATTAAAATAAAGCCTGCTCTTATGGAGTAGGCTTTTTTATTAGAATAAAATGAAGTACGCAAGATTAACGAAAGAGCAGTTTGAAGAAATGCATCAGGAGTTCATCAATTTCCTGGCGACACAATCTATAACTGCGGAAGAATGGAAAGAGATCAAAGCTTCAAAACCTGAAATTGCTGAAAAAGAACTGGATATTTTTAGCGATCTTATTTGGGAAGGGGTTTTAAACAAAGTGGAATATCTCGAGCATTTTTCACAAAATCAAATGTTCCTTTTTCAAATTACTGAAAATGATATGAAGTTGATTGCGATAAAAGTTCTAAATGAAGATATCGATATCACCACTCGATCGGGTTATACCTGGCTTCAGAAGAATTTGATGGATGATCTTGTAGATATTTATACGTCTACAAAAACCATACAGGAAGATCGAAATAAAGATATTTTTGCTCTAATTCAACAGGGTGCCAATATTACCAAAGGAGATCTTTATACTTATTTTGAAGAAGTGGTTCAGGATTAATATTTTCAATTCAAGATTCAAGATTCAATATTCAATATTCAATATTCAAAATTCAAAATTCAAAATTTCGAATTTAAAATATTGTTGTTTGTTGTTCAGAGTTTATTGTCTTTAACCTGTCAAATTTTAATTTTTTTCACTCATCCAGCCTCCAGCCTCCAGCATCCAGCATCAAGCTTTCACTTTTGTACCAACTACCAACTTCCAAAATCATTCATACCTCAGCGATTCGATAGGATCCTGTTTTGCAGCTTTGGCCGCAGGATAACTTCCTGCCAGAATGGCGACAACTATGGTGATCAGCGTTGCCCAGATCATCGCTTTCCAGGGTGTGGTAAATTCAAAATCCAGTGCGGAAGAGATTCCGAACCCAATTAAAATCCCCAATATTATTCCCAAAATTCCCCCAAGCTGACCGATGACCAGTGTTTCTAAAAAGAATTGGGTGGCGATCGTATTTTTCTTGGCACCCAGCGCTTTTCGTACGCCAATTTCCCGGGTCCTTTCCGTCACACTTACCAGCATAATATTCATTAGCGCAATAGAAGATCCAAAAATGGTAATTATTGAAATGATCCATGCGGCAATGTTTAGGGCTCCGGTAATAGAGAGAATACGGTTTATAAGATCATCGCTGCGTTCCAGCCCAAAGTTATTTTCCTCAATAGGATTCAGTCCGCGAATATTCCTGAAGGTTATTATAGCATCATCCTGTGCAGATTCCAAAAGTTCCTTATCAGAAACCTTCACACTTAAACTATAGTTTATATTCGGTTGGGAAAATAAGGATCTGGCATGCTGTAAGGGAATAAAAACGCGAAGATCCTGGTTATTTCCAAAAGTACTTCCTTTTGACTCCAGTACACCAATTACTTTGAATTTAGCACCGCGAATACTAATCGTTTTATTTACAGGATCGGTTCCTTTAAAGATACCATTCTTAAAATCTGATCCAATTACCGCGACATTATTATTATTCTCGATATCAAAAACATTGAATTCACGCCCGTCTTCAACACTCAATCCTGAATTGGTTAAAAAATTCTCATTAATTCCCGATACAGAAATTTCCGGATCGGTTTTTTCGTTTTTGTATTTGATCTCTGCGCCACCTGTTCCCACAAATGATATGGCTGTTTGCGTGGTAGGATAGTGATATTCTTCTTCAAATTTCCGGACTTCCCTGTAACTTATAATAGGATTCACTTTTTGCTCTTCAACTCCAGAACTTTGCGTTCTAAATTCATAGCGCTGTAAATTAAAAGTGTTGGCGCCCATGGAAGCAAAATCCTTGCTAATCGTATTTTCAAGGGCAGAAACCGCGCTTAAAATACCCACCAAAGCGGTGATTCCAATGGCGATAATTAAGATAGTTAAAATGGTTCTAAGGGCTTGATTCCTTATAGAACTAAGGGCGATTCTAATATTTTCCCCGAACAATGAGAACATATACTGAAATTAGAGGTTACTGGTTAGACTACAAAATTACCCGAATGTTACTTAAAATTTGAAATTTGTTCGTGTTTTATAAATTGTGAGATAAATAATTCTCTGAGGTTTAGCTATGGATTACGCTACACCTCTCCCTGGGGAGAGGTCGGAACTTTTTTTAACAGTTCCGGGTGAGGGGAATGAAAAATTTCATATTTGGAATTTACGATCTGTTTAAATGTTCAAAAGTCTTATGAAAAGCACTGGGATGGTCAGTTTCAATAAATTTTTTATGATATTTGCACTCCTGTAAAAATTATAGAGTAAAGAAAAATATGGCGCAAAAACCATCTATTCCAAAAGGCACAAGAGATTTTTCTCCGGAAGAAGTTTTAAAGAGGAACTATATTATGGAGACCATTCGTCATGAATTTAAAAATTTCGGGTTTCAACCTATTGAAACTCCAAGTTTTGAAAATTCAGCGACCTTAATGGGCAAATATGGGGAAGAAGGGGACAGGCTTATTTTTAAAATTCTGAATTCAGGCGATTACCTGAAAAAGGCCGATAAGAATGCTATAAAAGAAATGGATAGCACCGCCTTAATTTCTTCCATTAGTGAAAAAGCGCTTCGCTACGATCTCACCGTGCCTTTCGCCAGGTATGTGGTGCAGCATCAAAATGAGATTGAATTTCCTTTTAAACGATATCAAATACAGCCTGTTTGGCGGGCAGATCGTCCTCAAAAAGGAAGGTTTAGGGAATTTTACCAATGTGATGCCGATGTGGTGGGAAGTAAAAGCCTGTGGCAGGAAGTTGAATTTGTCCAGCTATATGATGCCGTTTTTAATAGTTTGAATCTTAAGGGCGTTACCATTAAAATCAATAATCGAAAAGTGCTTTCAGGCTTTGCTGAAGTAATCGGTGCCCAGGATAAATTAATCGATTTTACAGTAGCCTTGGATAAACTGGATAAAATTGGGGAAGAAGCCGTGAAAAAAGAGATGCTGGAAAAAGGTATTTCTCCGGAAGCAATTGAAAAGATTCAGCCCATTTTTAATCTGAACGGAAACTTTTCAGAAAAAATTGAAGGGATAAGCAACATTTTAAAATCTTCGAAAACAGGAATGGCCGGGATTGAAGAGCTAAAATTTATTCAGCAGGCTATTCAGAATATGCCTTTGCAAACCGCAACTTTAGACCTGGATGTTACTTTAGCTCGCGGACTCAATTATTACACAGGAGCAATTTTTGAAGTTGCTGCTCCGGAGGGTGTAAAAATGGGATCTATTGGTGGAGGTGGTCGATACGATGATCTTACAGGAATTTTTGGTCTAAAGGATATGAGCGGGGTTGGGATTTCTTTTGGACTGGATCGCATTTATCTTGTGCTGGAAGAACTATGTTTATTTCCTGACCAAATTAAAGCATCGACCAAAGTTCTATTTATCAATTTTGGAGACAGGGAATCCCTGTATGCAATGAAGGCAGTTTCAAAACTGCGAAAAGAAGGAATTGCGGCAGAATTATTTCCAGACGATGCTAAGATGGGAAAACAAATGAAATATGCCGATAAACGTGATATTCCTTTTACCGTGCTAACCGGCCAGGAAGAAATGGAACAGGAAAAATATACCTTAAAGCATATGAAATCTGGAGAACAGGATCAGCTTAATTTTCAGGAGTTGGTAGACAAATTAAAATCTTAGCAATTTTTAAACCATGCTACCTGCTTTTCCAATCCCTTGTATAAGCTCGTTTTTGGATGGTATCCTAAGATTTTTCGAGCTTTTTCAATATTGGCATTGGTGCGCAACTGGTCACCGGGTCTGGGTTCCAGAATCTTCATTTTAATTTTTTTTCCGGTAATTTTTTCTACGGAATCCACACCTTCCCGGGTGGTATATTCATGCTCAGAACCAATATTAAAAACTTCATTATTGCACTGCTCTTCTTTGCCCATTACCGCCAACACACCATTTACGATATCTTCCACATAAGTGAAACTGCGTATATGTTTTAGGCTATTCTCAAAAAGCGGAAATTCTTTATCATTCAGAGCACAATCAATAAGACGGGTAAAAAGTTTATCGGGACGTTCCCGGGGACCAAAAACTGAATAGAGTCGAAGGGAAGTAGCTTTGAGAATTCCCAGCCGGCTTCTGGCAAGTACCAGCTGTTCTGCGGCAAGTTTTGTTACTCCATAATCTGAAACGGGTAAAGTTACTTCAGTTTCTGCTGAAGTTGCCATTTGTCCATAAACAGACGATGTGCTAATATGCACGAACATTTTTAGGTCTGGCAGTTTTTCAGCAAACTTTAAAAGATTTTGAGTGGCTATGAAATTGTTGTTCAAATAAGCATCAAAAGATGTGTTTCTATCGATTCCGGGCTGGGCTGCAAAGTGAAAGATATAATTGATGTTTTCAGGAATTTCTACAGAAAATTCAGGGTTTAAAAGATCAGCAGCTATCATGGAAATCCCTTTTTTTTCTAAGGTTTCCGCATTTTTCTTTTTTAATGCTACAGAATAATAGTTGGAAAAATTATCTAATCCTATAACCTCATGATCCTGCTCCGCCAAGGCTTCGCAAAAATGAGAACCAATAAAACCGGCGGCGCCGGTAACCAATACTTTCATTAAGAATGATTATTCTGTAGCCTGCAAAATAAATCAATAATATGGCAACTGGCAATTATAATACGGCTTTAAATCAATGTTTATCCTTTTTTGGTTGGTGTCTTAGGGAGAAAAATATTGATGCAGCTAGTGCCAGGGCGATAAAGCTAAGGGAAATCCAGATGGGGATTTCATAAACTTCGCTTACTAAAAACTTGACCCCTACGAAGGCGAGAATGATTGCAAGGCCTTCATTCAGGAAAATAAATCGGTCTTTCATATCTGCCAGAAGAAAATATAAGGCTCTTAAACCTAATATGGCAAAGGCATTAGAGCTAATCACCAGAAATTTATCCCTGGTAACACCCAGAATTGCCGGAATGGAATCCAAAGCAAAAATGATATCTGTAAGTTCAATGATAATTAAAACCACTAAAAGGGGAGTGGCCAGTTTTTTACCATTTTCCTTAACGAAAAATTTATCCTTGCGATAGCCTTTGGTTTGCGGAATAACTTTGTTGACCCACCTGAATATTTTATTATTTTCAGGATCGGTTTCAGAAATATTACTTCGGAAAATCTTGTAGGCAGTAAAGAGAAGAAAAGCTCCAAATACATAAATAATCCAGTGTACTGATTCAATAAGGGCAATTCCGCCTAAAATAAATATAAGCCTAAGTACCAGTGCCCCGAATATTCCCCAAAAAAGAACTTTGTGGTGATATTGCTTGGGAACTTTGAAATAGGTGAATAAAACTGCCCATAGAAAAACATTATCCATGGAAAGCGATTTTTCAATCAAATAACCGGTGATATATTCTCCTGCCGCAGGTGCACCCATCCAAAAATAAATGACTCCGGTAAAGGCAACTCCTAAACTAATCCATCCCGCGCTATACCAGGCAGCCTCTTTAGTATTGATCTCATGAGGATTTTTCATGACCAGTTTAAGATCCACTAATAACAAAATAGCAATAAATGCGGCAAAGGCCACCCAAATCCATGTGTCAATTTCAGGAGAACCAGTTGACGGGTTTAGGAAATAATTAATGAAAAAAAATTGTTGAATCATTTTAGAAATCTAGGCACAAATAAAAAACATTCTTAGGAAATAAGGTTGGAGTTTAAAACAACTATAACAATATGGTATTTAATTCTAAAAGCAATTCTCCTAAGTTAAGGGGTTGGGGGTACATTTCGATGTGTTAATTTTGTTTTACGAGCCATTCGTTTCTGGACCTGTCCCCATATAATTCAACACTATTTTTATCAGGCTTCTTCAAATTATCGAAATTTTATGGTTCACAAGACTGGTACTCATTTGTGAAGACATTTATATATAAGTCAAAATTTTAGAAAGATGATATGAATATTGCCCTTTATCGCGATGGGCATGTATAATCAATTGTCCTTTCTGGTTTTGCATTCCAGTTGCATTAAATTTCTTTTATCTTTGAATTTTATATGAAAATATTCATTTCCATATTGATGTCTTTCGTTTTCCTACTTCAGGGATTGGTATTAGATATGGATTTATGTGAAAAAATCTCAAATTTTATCTCCCATTATCAAGACCACAAAGAATACGATGGAGATTCTTTTATAGATTTTGTGGTTGAAGACTATTTTAATGATAACGGTGATAAAGAGGGGCATCACAATGGCTTTGATCAGAAGATACCTTCGCATACTTCTAATCAATGTTGCCATCCCGTAGTCTTTCTTGCCTCATCCCAGTGGGTTGATTTTAAAGTGATAAGACTGGAAAACAGGAATAAATTTGATAATTATTCTTTCAATTTCAATTCCAGATATCTGGAATCCCCTTTCCAGCCACCTCGGGCTTAATTCAGTTTTTATAGGATAATTAATTATATCCTTTTTTAATGTATTTCCTTTTTGGAAACATCAATATCGTTCACTTTCCCTGTGTGAAATTTTTCAATACTAGTTTAACTGAATTTAGACCATTTTTATGATTAACCGAACCATTGATTTTTCAATCAATAACAAACTTATTATTGGGTTGTTTAGTCTACTTATTGTGGGCTGGGGAATATACTCGCTCAATCAAATTCCCATAGATGCCGTACCCGATATTACCAATAATCAGGTACAGGTTATCACGACTTCCCAGAACCTTGCCGCCCAGGAAGTGGAGCAATTCATTACTTATCCCATAGAACTGGCCATGGCCAATATTCCCGGGGTGCTGGAAATCCGTTCGATATCCCGTTTTGGGCTTTCGGTTGTTACTGTAGTTTTCGAAGAAGATAGGGGCACTTATCTACCCCGCCAACTGGTCAATGAAAAACTGAAGGAAGCCGAAGAAAATATCGGTTCGGATTTGGGGACCCCTTCCATCGGACCTATATCTACAGGACTGGGGGAAATTTATCAGTACTCTTTAGAAGTCGAACCCGGCTATGAATCCCAATACGATGCCGTTAAGTTGCGAAGTATTCAGGACTGGATCGTAAAACGCCAGTTGAGTATGACGCCCGGCGTAGTTGAAATCAGTAGCTGGGGTGGTTACATCAAGCAATACGAGGTGGCCATTGACCCTTCCGTTCTCAATTCTTATAACATAACCTTACCGGAAGTTTTTAATGCACTACAACAGAACAACGCCAATACCGGGGGCAGCTATATTGAAAAAGGGCCGGAACTGTTCTACATACGTAGCAAAGGACTGGCCCGAGATTTTGACGATATCCGCCAAACCGTAATTACAAATAGGAACGGTGTCCCGCTTACCGTTGGACAAATAGGAAAAGTGGGCGTTGGCAAAGCCCCGCGATACGGAGCTGCCACAAAGGACGGAAAAGGCGAAACCGTAGTCGGAATCGTAATGATGCTAAAAGATGCCAATTCTGCAGATGTTATTAAGAGGGTAAAGGAAAATGTATCAAAAATCCAACAGACGCTACCGGAAGGCATTAGCATTAAGCCTTTCCTTGACCGTACCCGACTGGTAGAGAAAACTACCTCCACCATTTCAGAAAACCTGATAATCGGCGGGCTTATCGTGATATTTTTCTTGGTATTTCTGTTAGGAACGTGGCGTTCCGGTCTTATTGTGGCTTCTGTGATTCCGCTTTCGATGTTGTTTGCATTAGGTATGATGAACACCTTTGGCGTTTCGGCCAACCTAATGAGTCTGGGTGCTATTGATTTTGGGATTATCGTCGATGGAGCGGTAATTATTATCGAAGCAATGGTCGTTCTCCTGGTGGCAAGGCTTGCCAAGCTCAAAAAGCTTTCCAAAGAAGAACGAAAATCTGAGGTAAACAAATTAGCTCTCAAATCATCTTCCCAGATGATGAACGCTGCAATTTTTGGTCAGATTATTATTCTGATTGTCTTTATCCCTATTTTAACACTCACGGGTATTGAAGGGAAAATGTTCCGTCCAATGGCACTTGTTTTTATTTTTGCCATCATTGGCGCGATGATTCTATGTCTTACTTACGTTCCAATGATTGCCTCCAGTTTATTGTATTCAAAAAAACTAGATAAAAAGACATGGGGGGACAAGTTTATGGGATGGATGGAGCGCAAGTATCGACCTGTGCTGGATTGGGCATTATCTGCTAAAAAGCTTGTGGTCATAGTAGCTATAGCTCTTTTAGCGATTGCCATTTTCATATTCTCGACACTGGGTGGTGAATTTATCCCAAAACTGGATGAAGGCGATTTTGCGCTGGAAACGCGTATGGCCCCCGGTACTTCCCTAGCAGAAATGACCAAAAATATGACCAAACTGGAAGCGATTCTATTAGATCAATTTCCGGAGGTCAAGACCGTGGTTACGAAAATAGGGGCGGGAGAAATCCCTACCGACCCGATGCCCATAGAAGGTGCCGATATTATGGTAAGCCTTAAAAATAAGTCTGAATGGGTGTCTGCCGAAAGCAAACAAGAGCTGGCCGAACAGATGGAGGAAGCCCTTTCTGTACTACCGGGCGTGGAGGTGGAATTTTCGCAGCCCATCGAGATGCGATTCAATGAACTGATGACCGGAGTAAAACAGGACATCGCCGTAAAAATCTATGGGGAGGATTTGGATCTTTTGCAGGAAAAAGGAAACGAAGCTGCGGAAATTATTAGGGGCATTACAGGCGCAGCCGATGTTCGCGTGGAACAGGTCGTTGGCCTACCTCAAATCGTTATCGACTTTAAACGTAGCCGAATAGCCGAGTACGGACTTACTATTTCAGAACTTAACCAAATAATCAGTACCGCTTTCGCCGGGGCAACCACAGGTAAAGTTTTTGAGGGCGAAAGGAGGTTCGACCTTAGCGTTAGGTTACAGGAAAAATCCCGTGATGGAATTGCATCGATTCAGAATCTTTACGTCCCGCTTGCCAATGGTCAAAAAATTCCTTTGAGGGAAGTGGCCGACATCAGTTTTGAGGACGCCCCCGCCCAGATTTCCCGTGATGATACGAGCCGTCGCATCGTTATCGGGGTGAACGTGCGCAACCGGGACACACAATCCCTGGTCGAAGAAATGCAGAAAACCATTCAGCAGCAACTCGACCTTCCACCGGGCTATTCGGTTACCTATGGCGGGGAATTTGAGAACCTGCAGCGGGCGCAAAAACGACTTTCGTTCGTCGTTCCCTTGGCCTTGGTGCTCATTTTTGTCATCCTGTTCATCAGCCTTGGCTCATTGAAGCAGTCCTTATTAATCTATACTGCCATTCCTTTTGCAGCGGTGGGCGGCGTGTTCGCGCTCTGGTTGCGGGGAATGCCATTCAGTATTTCTGCAGGGGTAGGTTTTATAGCCTTATTCGGGGTAGCGGTGCTCAATGGTCTCGTCTTGATAAGCAGCTTAAACGAATTGAAAGCCGATGGTGTAACCGATCTAAAGACCCGAATTAGAAAAGCAACCAAATCACGCTTACGTCCAATTTTTCTAACCGCCGTAACTGATATCGTAGGCTTTCTGCCCATGGCACTTTCCGGCTCCTCGGGCGCGGAAGTACAACGGCCTTTGGCGACCGTGGTCATCGGCGGGCTGTTTACGGCCACCCTACTTACGCTAGTGGTATTACCGGTTTTATATAGCTGGTTCGAAAAACCCAAAAAAATGAAAATAAATCCGATAATAGCAACATTCCTGGTGCTTTTAGTTTTTTCGTTTTCCGCGAAAGGACAAACCACAAAAGATAGGGTTGGAATTTCCCTGACCCAACTTCAGAAAAGAGCGACGAGCAACAATCCCATGCTAAGGGCAGATAGTTTGAACATCACTAAAAACAGAAAGCTGCAAGGAACGGCCTTTAATCCGTCGAATACAAATTTTTTCTATTCCGAGGAAGAAGTGCCGGGCAACGGTGTTGATCAATCCAATTTAGGTAGCGGTATCAACAGCTATGGCATAGGCCAAAAATTCGATTTTCCCACCACTTATATCCAACGTTCGCAAGTATTGAAACAACGTACAAAAGTTGCCGAAAATAGCTATCGCTTACAGCAAAACGAACTGGAAAAGCAGGTGGCAACGGCCTATTATAAATGGGTAAACGGGTGGCAGAAAGTGGAATTCTATAACCAACTGGACAGTCTATATGCCAATTTTGAGAAGGCGGCCAAACTCCGCTACGAGACAGGTGAGACTACCAAACTGGAACAGTTAAATGCCAGTAGCAAGAGAAAACAGATCGAACTGAAACTGAAGGAATCCCGGGTTCTTTACAATTCTGCAGTTTTGGAGCTCGAACAGTTGACGGCCTCTAAAATTTCTATGGTTGATTATCCCTTAGAGATACAACATACATCCATTTTAAGTTCTGGGAACAATGAAGAACTTACCGAGGATAATGCCTTCCTTGCTTATAGAAACGAGTTGGTAAATCTTGCCCAGGAAGAGACTTATCTTCAGCAAACCCAATGGTTGCCTGATATCAACTTACAGTATTCCTTGCAGACTGTTGACGGTACAAGCGGATTTTATGGTTTTCAGGCAGGTATCAGCATTCCATTGATTTTCAACTCCCAGAAGGCAAATGTACAGGCGCTGAAAATCGATAGGTTGCGCCAGGAAGAATTATTGAAAAATGATAGACTAAGCATACACCAAAGGCTTGCCACGGCCACAGCAAATTATGCACAATGGTTAGAGCAAGTGGCATATTATAGGAAAACCGGACTGCCGATGAGCGAGGAACTTTTCAATGGGGCTTCTCTTTCCTTCCGTGTGGGCGGTATCAATTATATCGAATACATCCAGAGTCTTTCGGAAGCGACCACTATAAAAACCAACTGGTTCGATGCCCTGCTGAACTACAATTTATCTGTGATCGAACTGGAATATTTAACTGCGAAAAAGCAATAAAAATGAGCCTATAACCTGCCCAACGGCAGGCGGATGGGCATCTAAAATATATACAAATGAAATATTTATCAAAAATAACGGTATTGGGACTTGCAATTTTTTCGTTGGCCGCCTGTAAGGAAAATCAAAATGATACTGTTAAAATAAAGTCAGAAAATTCTGAAACAGAACATCACGAAGAAGAACATATCAGCCTAACACAATCACAGGCGGAAGATGCCGGGCTTGTCTATGGCACCTTTAGACAGGAGGAAATCAAAGTGCCCATTGAGGTCAACGGTAGCATAGAACTTCCTCCAAATAATATAGCTTCAATTTCTTCATTGTTGGATGGGTTTGTGGTCAAAATCAATTTTTTGGAAGGCGATGTGGTTAAAAAGGGTGAGGCTCTGGTAGAATTGAAAGACCCTGCTTATGTAAAGCTTCAACAGGAATATTTGAGCGTTTATGGTCGCCTGAATTATCTAGAACAAGAATTGGAACGTCAACAGATTTTAAACGATGCTGATGTTGGAGCGAAGAAAAACCTTCAACAGGCACAATCTGAATACTCCGCAAAAAAAGCAGAACTTGCAGCTTTGAAAGAGCAATTGAATTACGTGGGGATTAGTGCCACCGCTATTGAAAACGGCAAGATTCAAAACCGGGTATATCTGCGCGCGCCATTTGGCGGAACGGTTACTTCGGTTTCAGCAAATAACGGGGAGAAGGTACCGTCTGGCCAGGAAATTATGCAGGTCATCAATAGGGAACATATGCACCTGGAGCTTCAACTTTTTCAGAAAGACATTCCGAAGGTAAGAAAGGGTCAAAATGTGATTTTTACAATTCCGGCATTTGAGGATAGTCCTGTGTTTAAAGGAGAAGTTTCCCTGGTAGGTAAAAACCTGAATATGGAATCCAGGACTATCCGGGTACATGCCCACTTTAAAGAAAACGAAATGTTGATACCAGGACTTTACGTGGAAGCAAAGATTATGCAGGATAGCAAAAAGCTTAGGGTATTACCAGCTTCGGCAGTTGTTTCCGATAAGGGTATTTCCTACTTCTTTATTAAAACCAAAAATAAACAAAACAAAATCAGTTTTGAGAAAGTTGCTTTTGAACAGGGCATAAAATCGGCCGAACTTGTTCAAATTAGTAGTTTTGATGAAATAGAAGACACTACCTCGATTGTCCTAAATGGGGCACTAATGCTTAAAGCCGTTATGAACAAAGCTGAAGGTGGGCATCATGATTAAAATAATACGATTTATGACAGAGATAGAGAAAACCTTAGAAAACAATGGAATACGTCCTACGGCAATGCGTATTTTGATTTATAAGTATATGGCCGAAAAGGAAATAGCGGTTGCCTTAACTGATATAGAGAAGACCTTCGCCAAAGCAGAACGTACGACCCTCTACCGAACCCTAAAAACCTTTGAGGAAAAGGGAATCGTTCACCAGATAGATGATGGTACGAACATTTCAAAATTTGCTTTATGCGAACCTGGTTGCAATTGTGAACTTGACCAGGATTTGCATTTACATTTTCATTGCAATCATTGTGATGAAACGGTTTGTTTGACCGCCCATAAAATACCGCATATCAACCTTCCGGATGGATACATTGCAGAGGATGCAAATTTAGTATTAACGGGAATCTGTGAAAAATGTAGCGGACAATAATGCACTTGGCAGTATTGTTTTAAAGAACTTATTATTTTATAAAATAGCCTTAAGGAGGCATAAGCTTTGTAAATTAAGACGTAAGAACTAATATCTTCATAGGCCGTACTTTTAATCATTTGGGTTTCGTCTTTAATTTTTTAGAATTTTACTCATAAAATAAGGCGATATAAAATGACGCATTAACTTATTGCAACTCAGTTTATTAAAAATCATGTGTAACAACAGTTACAATGAAAGGGTTTGAAATCCTATATATTTGAAAACTTCTATGCCGGGAAAAGAATACATAGCGATATTTCTAGTGATGGTTTTTTCAGGAAAACTAATCACTGTGGATACTGATATTCTCAGTTTTATACTTGAAGCTAATCAGGTAGTGCTTCTAAATCCCTTTTGTGAAAAGAAAAGCAATAATATTAAGGAAACGGGTGATCATTTTAAAACCTCCTCTCCGGTTCAAATATTGAAACTGGCCAGGACCTGTTCCAATAATTATCAGCTGATTTCAGGAAAAGAAATCCCTATCGTCTTCCCTTCCGATTATAAGCAATTTGTGTATAAAAAACTTCGAATAAATAATAATTATTCGAGAAAATTATACCCGCCTCCAAAATATTCAATAGCAATATAATTCAAAACTGGTTTTGGATCTGTATGTTATTTCCAGATCAAATTATTAACGATAACTTATTGAATTTAATGAAAGCAAAAATCTCTGTATCCTATAGATCGGTACAGCTATTTCGCATTTTACTCAGCGGAATATTTTTAGTAGCGAGTTTTAACCATATTTTAAACCTGGAGAAGACACTAACGCGGATTGACCAGGCGAGATTTAAAGGAATGGCCTATTTCTTTGGCAATCCGGAGTACCTGGTAATTATATCTGGAGTGGTGATGATGATCGCAGGCTTTTGTCTCCTAATCGGTTATAAAACCAGATGGGCTGCGATAGCCCTGGCAGCAGTTATTATCCCAATAACCTTAACCGTACAGGTTGGACAGATTCACACTTTAGGCCCTCTTTTTAAAAATATAGCAATTTTAGGAGGGCTCCTATTTTTTATATTAAATGATATTCAAACGTTTCAAAAACAAGAACTATGAAAAAACTAATTTTAGGTTTAACTATCCTAGCACTAACATTAACAAATACTCTAAATGCACAAACCTCTAAACAAGAGCATCACTCACATAATTATGTAGTGCTCACAAAAAAGATCCCCCAACTTCAGCCCATTATTTTAACGGCGGAGGCCCTGGCGGAAGAAGATGGAGTGAGTTTTGGTGATTTTCAGACGATTATCTGTGGAAAAACTGTTGAAGACCTCACTGATAAGGAAATGATGAAAAGCTTTATTGAAAAAGCTGAAAAATCCCACGTGAAAATTGTGGTGTGCGGATTCTCTTTAAAAAAATTCAAAGTCAATAAAGAAGATATCCCTGAGGAACTTGAAGTTGTGGACAATGGTATATTACACGATTTTCAACTTCAGAAGAAAGGCTATTTGAGTATAGAACTTTAAATGATTTGATATTTAATTAGTTCAAGTATAAACCATGAGAGCGGAAGTTTTCGTGGTTTATTTTATTTTTACATAAATCCCTGTAATAAATTACTATTTTTGTAATCGGTGCAATTAAAAAACCAAATAAAAGCTTTTTTCTTTCTCGGCATATTCAGTATGCTGTTGCTGCATCAGGTATTTCCACATTTACATCATGATCATGTCAAAACAAATCATGAGATAGCACAAACGGAGCATGGTCATTCCCATGAGCACAAGCACAATAAGAATCATGACGAAAAAGATGGTTTTCTATCACTTTTATTAGCAACACATACCCATCTTGGGAACGCCAGTGAAGTACTTATCGTTGAAAATGCAGTTTCAGATTATCATAAGAAAAAGGAATTTTCTAAAGCCTTAGATAAGTCCTATTCTTTAAAATCTTTATTCACAGCATACCCAGAACCTGAAAAACCATTGGTTTATCAGCCTCCCCAGCTCTATTTTAATCCTAACCTCTCCAACCTTTCCTTACGGGGACCTCCAGCTTTAGGTTAATCTCAGGATGGTTCTGCTATAGTTTTTATAGTCAGGCTTTTCCTCTTTAACTAAGATTAATCTAAAAAATAATTAAATGTATAGAAATATCGTATCCGCTATTTGCGGGTGCCTGCTTACATTCGGTCTTTTTGCACAAAATGCACCGGAAGAAACCTTATTAAAGCAAATTGAGCAAAACGATAAACAGCTCCGGGCCTATCAGTCTTATATAGGAAGCAGGCAACTCATGAATAAAACGGAGAATAATCTGCCAGACCCACAGCTTTCGGCTTTTTATCTGCCTTACGGGGAACATGCTACCGGGGATTATTCAGAATATCAAATTTCGCAACGTTTTGAATTTCCCACGGTTTATACGGCCAGGGGAAAACAAATTGAAAGGCAAAAGGAGCTTCTGGAACTTCAATATTCCCAATTACGGCAGGAAGTTTTGCTTATGGCGAAAAAACAGCTTCTGGAGCTAAATTTCCTGAAACGAAGAAAAGAAGTAGAACATGTTCGTGCCGAACAGGCTAAAAAAGTGTACGATCAGATTCAGAAATTGTTTGATGCGGAACAGCTGGGAATCCTGGAACTGAATAAAGCCAAGGTGGCCTGGCTTCAGGACCAGTTCAAAGTAGAACAACTGGAAACTGAGATGCGCAATGTATTGCTTAGCCTCCAAAAATTGAACGGTGGAAAATCTATTACTGTTGAGGAAATCCATTTTCTTCCCTCACCTGAAATTGCTTCCATGGAAATTATCTGGGAAGAGAAACTAGCCCGTGATGCTGAAGTTAAAATGTTGGAAAGCAGGAAAACAGTGGCACTTCAGCAAGTAAAACTGGAAAAGAACAAAGTCTTGCCAGATCTAAATATTGGCTATAATTATCAGGGGATAAATTCTGAAAATTATTCCGGCTTTCTGGGCGGAATTTCCATTCCGTTATGGAACAGTAAAAACAAGGTAAAGGCTGCCCAGGCCAACTACGATTATGAGCAATCCCATACGGAAGCCATGACCGCAGAATTTTTTACTGAATTCCAAACGCGGTATAACCAGTATGTTCTCCTTCTGAAAAAATTGGAGGAATATCAGGAAACATTAGGAAATCTGAATACGGAAGACCTATTGTACAAAGCCTATAACCTGGGTGAAATTTCTTATATGGAGTATTATCTGGAGCTTCAGTTCTACCGAAGCGCATATAATAATATGCTGGAAATGCAAAAAGAACTTTTCCAGCTAAAAGCAGAATTATTAAAACATCAATTATAAATATTTAAATATGTCCGCTTTTTGTCATATAGTTAGAACGTCACCCTGAATTTATTTCAGGGTCTTATCCTATTATACTGATTCACAATATAATAAGATTCTGAAACAGGTTCAGAATAACGTAGTTTATAAATACGTGATTCTAAACAGACAATCAAATAATTTTTTAAAACATAAAATCATGAATTTCAAACATATAGTATTCGCCAGCCTTCTTTTTTTAAGTTTTTCCTGTCGGGAAACCAAATCTAATGACCACGGCCATGAGCATGGTAACGAAGCCGGGGAACATGCCCATGAAGAAGAAGCTGAACACGGCCACCCGCATGAGGATCATCCTGAACAGGAGGAATTTACCGTGGGGGAAGATTCTCTAGAGCACAAAGAAGAAGCGAGCCATCATACCCATGCCGACGGAAGTGAACATGACGATCATTAAAAAAACAAATATTCTAAAAAAAATTTCGATAATGAATAAAGCATTGTTTTCAAAATTTAGAGAGGGGTATCAATTCCACATCTTTTTTAAAACTAGATGCTTTGATGTTTTCGGGCCTATCGAAAATTTATAGTAAAATTTGAAGTGAAAGCGCCGCCAAATTTTAGGCTGTTTGAGCTTCCTTAATTTTCGTTGTATAATTTATATTATGGCGAGTTCCTAAAATTTAGGCGCCGAACGAAAAATTTAAAGAAAGTTTCGTAAGCCTAGATTTTTTTGGTTCGTTTTTTCATCAATGGAAAAAATGAACAAACATTATTCTGTAATACGAACATTAAAATTAACAATACATAAAATGAGATATTTAATAATATTAATGGTATTGATCATGGCTTCCTGCCAGTCGGGTAGTGAAGAAGATCATGCCCATGATGCGGAAGGGAACCATCTAGCAGGTGAAATCCCAGCATTAAGCCATACGGTCTGGACCGATAAAACAGAACTTTTTGTGGAATTTCCGGCTTTAGTGGAAGGAAATACCAGCAAATTTGCCGCACATTTTACGGTACTGGATAAACATCAACCCGTAAGAAAGGGTTCAGTTACAGTGAGCCTGTTAAAGAAGGGAAAAGGCATCCGTCATACCGTAGAAACGCCTTCATCTCCCGGAATTTTTTCCCCGGCACTGCAACCCAAAGAACCCGGAATTTATGATCTGGTTTTTGAATTAAACACCCCTGATTATGAAGACAGGATTGTGCTTGAAAATGTGCAGGTTTACGCCAATCCTGAAGCCGCAATCAAGGCTCTGGGTGGTGAAGAAGAAGCCGGTGGGATTAGTTTCCTAAAGGAACAGGCCTGGAAAATCGATTTCCAGACCCAGCCGGTCACCCTAGGGGAGGTGTTTGAGATTGTGCATACTTCCGGAATTTGGAAAGCGGCTCCCGGCACTTATAAAGCGCTTGCGGCAAATGCCAACGGAATGGTGGATTTTGATACTGAAAACCTTACCGAAGGCACCCAGGTTAAAAAAGGGCAGTTATTGATGAACCTGAGCAGTGAAGGCCTTTCCTCGAATAATATTCAGGCGGAGATTGCCCAGGCTCGTGCGAGGTATGACCAAGCTAAAGCGGAATATGAGCGGAAAAAGGAATTGTATGAAGACAAAATCGTTCCCAAAGCTGAATTTGAAAAGGTAGAAAGCAATTTTAAGGTTGCCGAATCGAATTATCGAACCCTGGCCTCGGGCTATGGAGCTGGTGGAAAGCAAATACGTGCGCCATTTGATGGTTTTATCAAATCCATCAATACCTCGAATGGTGACTATGTAGAACAGGGAAAAACCTTGATTTCTATAGGAACCGATCGTTCCCGACTGTTGGAGACCCAGATAAGTCCGTCTTATAACCCTTCCATTGAATCTATCCATAATGTATGGTATCAAACCGATAGCGGTAATTGGGAAGGGATAAAAGAATCTGGTGGCTCGGTAATTTCGGTAGGAAAAGAGGTTGAAAACCAAAAACCGATGATTCCTGTGTACGTACAGGTTACTGAAGTTGTAGAGATGCCTGAAGGCAGTTTTACCGAAGTACAAATCGCCCTGGGTGAAGCTAAAGAAAGCATTTTAGTACCGGAAGCCGCATTATTGGAAGATTACGGAAATTATTCAGTAATTGTTCAAGCAGGTGGGGAAAGTTTTGAAAGAAGACCAATTAAAATTGGAAAACGAAATGGTAAGAATGTGGAAGTTGTTGAAGGTTTAAAACCCGGAGAAGTTGTGGTAACTACTGGTGCGTACCAGGTTAAAATGTCATCGATGTCCGGACAAACTCCGGCACATGGGCATGACCATTAGACAATTTTGAATGTTGAATTTTTAATTATGAAGGAAGTAAAAGAAAATTTAGTTCGGGTGAAGGCCTTTGATTTTGCATTCCTGATTATTGAGTTAAAATTGATATTTCAGTGGTACTTGAAAAATCAGAAGAACTTATCCGGATTTTGACCTCCATAATTAAGACTTCCCAAAATGGATTGGAATAACATTCAAAATTTGACATTCAAAATTCAGCATTAATAATTCAAAATTTAAAAAAACGTGTTAAATAAAATATTATCAATATCACTCCATAACAGGCTTTTGGTACTGTTAGCGGCGGTAGTGCTTAGTGTTATGGGGTTTTATCTCGCACGGAGCATGAACGTGGATGTATTTCCAGACCTCACCGCACCAACGGTAACCATCCTTACGGAAGCCCACGGTATGGAATCTGAAGAAGTTGAAAAACTGGTCACCTACCAGCTGGAGACTGCGATGAACGGTTCTCCAAATGTAAGAAGGATCCGATCCTCATCGGCTGCCGGAATATCCATTGTGTGGGTTGAATTTGAATGGGGCACTGATATTTACAAGGCCCGGCAAATTGTGAGCGAACGAATCCCCATAGTTAGGGAAAACCTGCCCAGCGGAATAGGATCTCCAACAATGGCCCCAATCTCATCAATAATGGGCGAAGTCATGCTGCTGGGGGTAACTTCAGATAGCCTGAATCCAATGGAGCTAAGAACATTATCTGACTGGCAAATTCGTCCGCGGATCAAAGCAATTGGTGGGATTGCCAACGTAGTTGTGATTGGTGGGGATTATAAGCAATACCAGGTTTTTGCCGATCCCGGCAAGATGAAATATTACGATGTTAGCCTCAAGGAACTCACGGAAAAAGTGCAGGAAGCCAATACCAATGCTCCGGGCGGATTTTTAAATCAGCACGGCAATCAATATATCATTAAAGGGAACGGAAGGGCTTATGCCGTAGAAGATCTCGAAGAGGCCGTAGTCAAGCAGGTTAACGGCCAAAGTATCAAAATAAAAGATGTTGCCAGTGTAAAAATTGGCGCTGCCGATAAAATAGGGGATGGTTCTTTAAATGGGAAACCGGCCGTGATCTTAACGATCTCCAAACAGCCTGATGTAAATACTTTAGAACTCACTGAAAGGCTGGATGAAGCCATCGCCGAACTGGAAACCAGTTTACCTGAAAGTGTGGAGATCAAAAGTCAAATTTTTAGGCAGGCCGATTTTATTGACGCCTCTATTAGCAACCTAAATATGACCCTGCTGGAAGGCGCTTTTTTTGTGATGGTAGTCCTCTTTATTTTTCTTATGAACTGGCGAACTACCCTGATTTCTTTACTGGCAATCCCTATCTCGCTGTTAGTTTCAATAATTGTTCTGAAACTTTTGGGTTACACGATCAATACGATGAGCCTGGGAGGAATGGCCATCGCTATTGGGGCTTTGGTGGATGATGCAATTATAGATGTGGAAAATGTTTATAAACGCCTTCGGGAAAACATTAGAAAACCAAAAGAAGAGCGTTTGCCAGTTTTAACGGTAGTAAAGGACGCTTCGGTGGAAATTAGAAGTTCCATTATCATTGCCACCCTGATCATAATCGTCTCTTTTGTTCCCCTGTTTTTCTTAAGCGGAATGGAAGGCAGGTTGCTAAAACCGCTGGGAATTGCTTTTGTGACATCGGTGCTTACTTCCCTGATTGTTGCAGTAACGGTAACCCCGGTGTTGTGTTCTTATCTTCTTCGGAATAAAAAAATGCTGAAGAAAAAATCGGAAGGCACCAGGGTGGAACGTTGGCTTCAAAAAGCTTATTCCGATGTATTAAACCGGGCAATGCGTATTCCGAAGACGGTGATTGGCATCACCGTGGTCGCATTCCTCTTAAGTATTATTGTGTTTACCCAATTAGGTCGAAGTTTCCTTCCTGAATTTAATGAAGGTTCCCTGGTAATAAGTGTGGTAGGGCCTCCGGGAATGTCTTTGGAAGAAAGCAATAAAACTGGCCGGCAGGTGGAAGAATTGTTGATGGAAATGCCCGAAGTTGAAGTGGTCACCCGGAGGACTGGCCGGGCAGAACTGGACGAACATGCCCAGGGAGTGAATGCTGCCGAAATTGACGTTCCTTTTATTTTGGAAGATAAATCGAAAGAGGAATTTTTTGAAGAAGTAAGAAGAAAACTGAGTATTGTTCCCGGGGTGAATATCACTTTGGGCCAGCCTATTGCGCACCGGATAGATCATATGCTTTCAGGGACACGGGCCAATATCGCCATTAAAATTTTTGGTCCGGACCTTCAGCAGTTATACGAAACCGGAAAAGCGATTGAAGAAAGTATCAAGCCTATCGAAGGCCTGGCCGATGTAGCAGTTGATCAACAAATTGAAGTTCCGCAGTTAAAGATAACCCCGAAACGCCAAATCTTATCTGCCTACGGAATGACGGTTGGCGATTTGATGGGACAGGTAGATGTCGCTTTTGCCGGGGAAGAAGTAGGTGAGATCTATGAAGGCCAGAAGTATTTTGACCTGGTGGTGCGCTATGGTGAAGGTTTCCGGAACACTATAGAAAATATAAAGTCTGCACTTATAGGTTTGCCCAATGGCAGCCAGGTTGCTTTAACAAGACTGGCGACAGTTTCATCGGTTAGTAGTCCGAATACCATTAGCCGCGAAGATGTACAACGCAAAATTGTAGTTGCTGCGAACGTACAGGGACGGGATTTGCGCAGTGCCGTGGAAGAAATTAAGGAAACGGTAAGTAATTCGGTGAATATTCCCGAAGGATACCGGGTGCAGTATGGCGGGCAATTTGAAAGTGAATCGAAAGCCTCACAATTATTGCTTATTACCGCAATAATTGCCATTTTCGTGATCTTTTTGCTGCTCTATTTTGAGTTTAAGAATGTTAAATTAGCATTCGTAGTGCTTATTAACCTTCCGCTGGCTTTAATTGGGGGAATCCTAATCGTTTACTTTACTTCAGGAATAGTGAGCATTGCTGCGACCATTGGCTTTATTAGCCTTTTCGGGATCGCGACCCGTAACGGAATTTTATTGGTGTCCAGATATGAAGACCTTCGCAAGGAAGGGATGAGAGGTTTTGAACTTATAAGGACAGGTGCATTGGACAGGCTTAACCCTATTTTGATGACGGCATTTACCACAGGCCTGGCACTTATTCCTTTAGCATTAAAAGGAGGGGAGCCGGGAAGTGAAATTCAAAGTCCCATGGCGGTAGTGATCCTTGGTGGATTACTGTCGGCTACTATTTTGAATTTGATTGTAATTCCGTGTGTTTATGAATTGGTTACGAAAGAGTGATATAGGATCATTATAATTGAAGGTAAGGGTGCATTCAAATTTTGGAACCGCAATTTTATCTTGTTTATAGTTCTTCCAGTAGATAAACTTTTTTACAAAGAGGTAGGAGGTGATATACAATTAAATAAACGTTTGTGGTATTGAAACAGCTTATTGGTAAGGCTTTGGGGATTAGCGTTCCTGCTTTAATAAAAAAAACCGCCCAATTTTATACCAGGAATAAATGGGTAGTTTTCTGAAAAAATCGGCCTATAAATTACGCAACCTTTTCCCCATTTTCGCATCTGATTATATATATGATTTAGCATTTGAAATTATGAAAAGAGCTCTTGTTATTTTGATATCGATCCTTATTTTAGGATGTAGTGAAGAAGATAATAGTGATATCCGGCAATATGATCTGCAAGTTGATGAAAATGCAACTTTAAAAGTGAGTGAATGCTTGGATATTAAAGAAACCGCTTTTGAACTTTGCCTCGATTTTGTTGAGGATTCAAGATGCCCTACCGGGGTAGTTTGTATTTGGGAAGGTGATGCAGTTGTTGGATTAAGTTTAAAATCTGCAACAGTTGAAAAAGATTTCCTATTGCATACCAATGAAAATTTTCCACAAGATACTTTAATAGATGGCCTGAAAATAGTTCTATTAAATGTTTCGCCATATCCGGAAACTCCGGAAAATATTATGCAGGATGATTATTCCGTAGCTCTGAGTATTTCCGGACGGTAAACATTTAAATTTTCTCTTATTGTTTAATTGGCTATTCAATTCTGAAGGATTTTTATAGCCAATTTCTTTTCAGCATTAGAAAAGGAAACCTGAGAAATGATATCATTAATTCTTTTTAGAAATAAAATAAACCAGATTATCAATTTGTTTCTATTTTAGTTATTTGATTAGGGCAATTAGTCTTTCCGGTAAATATGTTCTTTTCACTTTTCAAAAAATAATTAACTTCACTCCGCTTAAACAGCTCGCTTAATTTCTATTTAAAAAATTAAGTGCTGATAGTAGCCAGTCCTATGCATAAGCCAATATTGTTTTTATTCCTTCTTCTGAATCGATTATAGCAAAGTTCAGTAGAAGATTAAATGATAAAAAATATAATCTGAAGTGTTTGTTTGAATTCTGGAAATTAGGAGAGAACCATTTTATAAAAACAGACGCCTCTTTTATTAAAAATTTAAAAACTGAAGCTTAATTCCAATTAATAACTAATTTTTTTATTTCTATTTTAAACTTAAATTTTGACCGAAGCCAACAATATTTCTTCTCGGGAGAATAAAGAACTGCTAATTGATATTTGGACTAAACCAAAAGAAGTATTTCAATATCTTTTAAAAACCGATCCCCGAAAAAATATCCTGCTTCTTTTTTATCTCGCTGGGATTGTGAATTATCTGGATCGTGCAGTACAAAAAGATGCTGGGGATAGCCAGTCGTTAACCTCCATACTTCTTCTGTCACTTTTGGGAGGAATTGCAGGAATTATTGGTTATTATCTGTATTCCTATGCTTTAAGTGTTACCGGGAACTGGTTGGGTGGTAAAGCGGGATCTGAACGACATAGAACCATTCTCGCCTGTTCGATGATTCCCCAAATCGCCACACTAATTCTTTTAGTACCCGAATTGATCATTTTTGGTAGTGATTGGTTTAGCAGCTCGACAGATCAAACAAATGTCGCCCTCATGATCGTATTTTTTATCTTTGGCGGGATTCATCTAGTCCTTAGTATTTGGTCATTTGTTTTGCTGGTTATTGGGGTTAAATTAATCCAAAATTTTAGTACTTTAAGAGCTATTGGAAACCTTCTTTTGCCGGTTATGGTCATTGTGGGAATAGTTTTAATCATTTTTTTATTTACGCAAATTATATGAAACTAGAAGATATTAATAAGCCATCAATTTTTGCAGAATTAGAAAGAAAAGGGAAGGAGATTGGTTTTAATATGCCATCAGATCTTTACATAGGAAGTTTATTAAAAAACCTGATAACTTCTAAGCCCAATTCAAATTTTTTAGAACTGGGAACGGGGATCGGTCTTTCCCTTTCCTGGATGCTTTCCGGGATGGATTCAGGATCCAGGATGGTTTCCGTAGATAATGATCCTAAACTTATTGAAATTGCAAATTCCTTCTTCGGAAATGATCAAAGGCTCGAACTTATTTGTGCTAATGGAGAAGAATGGATCGTTCAGAATGATTTAAAATTTGATTTGATCTTCGCTGATGCCTGGCCCGGAAAATATAGTCTGTTAGATGAAACCCTGGCAATGCTGAATCCCGGTGGCTTCTACATGATCGATGATATGAAAGAACAGCCCAACTGGCCTGATGGCCATGCCGAAAAAGCGAATTCTCTTATAGAAATCCTTGATTCCCGAACAGATCTCGTCTTCACCAAATTAAACTGGTCTACCGGTGTGATTATTGGAACAAAGCTTTTATAAATCATTCTTCACTAATAAAAATATCTTCTATTTTTAGATTAAAGAGTTTAGAAAATTTAAATGCTAGAGGTAAACTGGGATCAAATTTGCCTTTTTCAATGGCGTTAATGGTTTGCCGTGAAACCCCTGTTTCCTTAGCAAGTTGTGCCTGGGTCCAGTTGTTTTCTGAACGTAAATCTTTAAGCCTGTTTTTCATCGATATCTGGCATTTCCAATTATAACAGCGCCTAAATAGGTTAAGCTAATAAGAATGACCAGATAAGAAATATCCGCATCAAAAGAAATCACGTTGGTACTATCCAGCATTGCAAGACTTAAGCCGCCTACTAAAGCGGTGCCAAGGGCAATTCCCATAGCGTCCAACATTATCTTTCGTTGTAATTCATCGATAGACATTAGGTATTTAATATTAGCTCTTATCATTCCCAATCCAATAATCGTAGAGAATAAAATTGCTATCGCTGATATAGCTGTGTTTTCATCCCAGATAAATTTCGAACCAAAAGTTACCAGGGCAATACTCAAGGTCCAGAGACCAGTCCAAATAGCGAGACTTTTTGTTTTTGATCGTGTTTTCATTTTGAATCTTATTTATAATGTAAAGTTTATTTGACAAATATAAGTATTATTTTAAATGTAAAGCAAACTTTACAAATATTATTAATCTTTTCTGACTTTACTATTTTATAGTAAAATTTACTAATAGTTAAATTTTGTATTTTCAGATGTTTACATCTTGTGAAGTCTACGTGATTGTGGAAATTATTCCTTAAATTTCTATGAATTTTTATCACTATGGCAAATTTTAAAATAAATGTAAACGGAGAGCAAAAAGAATTGGACGTTGATCCAACAACTCCAATGCTCTGGATCTTAAGGGACCACCTAAATTTAGTAGGTACAAAATATGGTTGTGGAATCGCTCAATGTGGTGCCTGCACCGTTCATTTGGGAAGTACAGCAGTAAGATCCTGCCAGCTTCCTATATCTTCTATAGGAGATCAAAAGATCACCACTATCGAGGGTCTTTCAGAAGAGGGGGATCATCCTATACAGCAGGCCTGGTTGGAGCATGATGTTCCACAATGTGGATATTGCCAGGCAGGACAGATCATGAGTGCTTCAGCTTTGTTGAAAAAAAATCCAAATCCCAGTGATGATCAGATAGACAGGGCTATGAATGGTAATATTTGCCGCTGCGGAACCTATGTTAGAATTAAGGAAGCAATCAAAACTGCCGGAAAAAATAGTCCAGTTGCTTAACTTTTCAGAAGAAAAAACCTTCTGCATTTCAATTCAAAACCTTATAAAATGAAGATCATTAAAACAAAGATAGGAAGACGTTCATTTATTAAAACTTCCGCATTAGCCAGTGGTGGGCTGGTAGTAGGATTTAGCTGGCTGGCTTCATGTAATATGAGCAAAGAAGAAGTGGAGAACCTGCCCAAAGAGTGGTTTGAGATCAACGGATTTCTAAAAATTGCTGATAATGGGATGGTGACGATCATGTCCCCAAATCCTGAAATTGGTCAGAATGTTAAAACGTCCATGCCTATGCTCGTTGCTGAAGAACTGGATGTGGACTGGAATGATGTGATCGTAGAACAGGCACCTTTAAATATTGATATTTTTACACGTCAGCTTGCCGGGGGAAGTCAGTCCATAAGACAGGGTTGGGAATCCTTAAGAATGGCAGGGGCAACTGCCAGGTGTATGTTATTGGAGGCGACAGCCCAGGAATGGGAAGTCCCTATTGGGGAATTAAGCACCAACGAAGGCAAAATTATACATGCGGGTTCAAACCGTTCTATGGGGTATGGTGAAATTGCATCTGCCGCAGCTAAAATTGAAGCTCCGGAAGAAGTTGTATTAAAAGATCCGAAGGATTTTAAAATTATAGGCACCTCCAGGAAAAATGTAGATGGAAAAAAAATAGTAACTGGAAAGCCGCTTTTTGGATTGGATTATAAAGAAAAAGGGATGATATATGCCATGATGGTACACCCGCCTGCTTTTGGAATGAAATTAAAATCTATAGATGCTTCCGAAGTTAAAGAAATGCCGGGAATACGGGACGTTTTTGAAATTGAAACCTATCCGGAAGATTTTGAAAAGAGTTGGGTTGATGTAAACGCATTTAGCAAGCTGGCGGTGATTACCGGTGATTCTACCTGGGAAGTGATGCAGGCCAAGAAAAAATTAAAAGTAGAATGGGAATTGTCCAAACATATCACAGAGCAACAAATAATTCTGGATAAAACTCCTGATCTTAGTTCTACAGGTGGCCTGGAATCTACCAAAATCCATAAATCGTTGATGGAGCAAATTGGTTCAGATCGGGCAAAAGTAGTGCGTAAAGATGGTGATCCTGAAAAAGCTTTTAAAAATGCGGCAAGGATCGTAGAGAGAAGTTATTCCTGCCCTTTTTTGGCCCATAACACTATGGAACCCATGAATTTCTTTGCAAATGTTAGTGATAACAAGGCTTTGCTGGTAGGGCCTGTACAAACTCCAGAATATATGGAACAAAGTGTTTCCAAAAGACTGGGAATTCCACTTGAAAATGTAGATATCCAAATGACCCGGATGGGCGGTGGTTTTGGGCGCCGGCTTTATGGCCACTTCCTTGTAGAGGCAGCGCTTATTTCTCAAAAAGTGGGTGCTCCGGTTAAATTGGTTTACACCCGGGAAGATGATATGACTCAGGGAACCTACCGTCCCGCATATTATGCCACTTATAAAGCAGCTTTAGATGCCAATAATAATCTTACAGGCTTTCATGTAATTGCCGGAGGTATTCCTGAAAGTCCGCTTGCGGCCAATCGTTTCCCTGCCGGGGCATTGGAAAATTATTTAGCTGAAGAATGGACGATAGATTCCCATGTTAGCGTAGGGGCATTTAGAGCACCGCGCTCTAATTTTATTGCTGGTGCCGAGCAATCCTTCTTAGATGAATTAGCTGAAGAATTAGGTAAAGATCCTATAGAATTTAGATTAGAATTGCTGAAAAAAGCTCAAGAGAATCCTGTAGGTGAAAATAACGATTATGAAGCGGATAGATATGCCGGTGTTTTAGAACTGGTCAGGGAAAAATCTAACTGGGTTAAAAATGATTCCGGGGCGCATAGGGGAGTGGCTGCCTATTTTTGCCATAATTCGTATGTAGCACAGGTTTTGGAAATGACCATGAAAAATAATCAGCCGGTGATTGAAAAAGTGCATTGTGCAATTGACTGTGGAATTGTTGTAAATCCAGATGCCGCAACAAATCTTGCCCAGGGAGGAATTGTAGATGGAGTTGGACACGCGTTGTACAGCGAATTAACTTTAAAAGAAGGAGTTCCAGATCAAACCAATTTTGATAAATATCGATTAATAAGGCATGGTGAAGCTCCAAAATCTATCGAGGTTTATTTTGTAGAAAATAAAATTGATCCTACCGGTCTTGGGGAGCCGCCATTCCCACCAATTATGGGAGCTCTGGCAAACGCATTATATAAGGCCACCGGGGAAAGACATTATCATCAACCCTATATGACCTCAAAACAAATTTTAGGTTAATAACAAATTGTTTAATTAAATAAAACTATAAAAAAGACCCTTTTTACTACTCATCAATTACGTGAGCGACATTAAAAAACAACCAAATGAAAAGTAAAAAAGATTACTGGTCGAAAAAGGAGCTTCAAATTTATATTCTCCTTCTATGTGCAAATGTTGATTCCGAAGAAACCGAAGAGGAATTGAACATGATTAAAAGCCGTTTCAAAGAAAAGAAATTCGAGAAAATTTATGGGGAATTTCGAGATGATTCTGAAGAGGAGAGCCTGGAAAAAATCCAGGACTCCATTGCGGTACTTAAATTTTCTCAAAGGGAAATTAATCAGTTAAAAAGTGAGATGCAGCAAATTTTCTTTAGCGACAGGATTTATAAATTGATGGAGCGTAACATGGAGCGTATCCTTGATAATATTATTTATTAGGATATTTTAAGTCCCGGTTTATTGAATAAAAAGTCAGCAAAATAGCTGGCTTTTTTTGTCTCGTTGGCAGAATAATTTAAAAGTTCTAAGAGACCAGGATTTCCAAGGTTTTATGTAATTTCGAGTTTTTTAAGCTTATGGGTTGGTTGGCCACTTTATTAGAAAGTATTGGAATTATTTGATACTTCTTACCCATCCCTTATCTCAAATCCATTGCAGAAATATTTAAAGGCACGGTCTTTGGACGATATTATAAGAACAAAGTTCACAACTTTCCATAAAATCGAAAGTTTTTTATTAACTGAAAGTAGGTAGTAGTGTACGTTTTATAAGGATTTCCTTCTGACCGAGTAACGTTTTACTAAATTTTTTCTAATTTATCTTATTTGCAACATCCCAAATTTTCTAGATCTCTAGATAAAAACTTTTCCAACGAAGTAAAAAAAAGAGTACGTAGGTACTTTAAAGACAATGGTATTTCTACTCATGCTAATATAAGTATGAAGTTGAAAACTGCCCTGATGCTTTCGCTCTTTCTCATTCCTCTCACCACCCTTTCTTTGGGAATTATCAATTCTACAGGAATGCTTTTTACTTTATACATTTTAAGTGGGTTTGGTATGGCGGGTATAGGTATGGGAGTCATGCATGACGCTATTCATGGATCTTATTCTAAGAGTTCTAAACTAAATAAAATTCTGGGGTATACGATGAACTTAATTGGTGCGAACGCGACTGTTTGGAAACTTCAACATAATGTCCTTCATCATACGTATACAAATATCCAAGAATCTGATGACGATATTAATATGCCTTTTTTCCTCCGTTTTTCACCTCATGCAAAAAAATATAAAATCCATAAATTTCAGTTTATCTATGTTTGGTTTTTTTATTCTATCTCAACGATCGCCTGGATCACTATGAAGGATTTTGTGAGGCTTTTCAGATATAGGAATATGGGGATGATTCCCAGTAAGGCAGAATTTCGGGATAGCCTAATAAAACTTATTTTTTGGAAAATACTCTATTATACTTATGCCCTTATTTTACCCGCTGTATTCTTACCCTTTTCTTTTGGTTTAGTTTTATTAGCTTTTTTAAGTATGCATATTGTTACAGGTTTAGTGATTAGCTGTGTGTTCCAAGTTGCCCATATTATGCCTGGAATAGAATATCCCACATCAAATGAAGAAGGAGAAATTGAAAACAACTGGTTAGTTCACCAGCTATTAACGACTTCTAATTTCTCACCTAAAAGCAAATTATTTTCTTGGTTAATAGGGGGCCTAAACTATCAAATTGAACATCATTTATTTCCAAATATCTGTCATGTACACTATCGCCATATTTCACCCATTGTAAAAGACATAGCCTTACAATATGGAATCGCCTACAATGAAAAATCTACCTTTGTAGAAGCTCTTGGTGACCATTTAAAAATGCTCAAAACCCTTGGAAAATAAGTAGGATTATTTTTTCTTTTGTAATTATTTTCAGAAAATATCGAGTTTCCCCTCCGTCTATCATACTAATACTATGAAAAATTGGAGGGATTCTTTTTTAAGTTCTAAATTGACCTAAAATAGAAAATAGTATTTTAGCTATTATACCTCATCAACATTTTCAGCCGGGAATTGAAAATGATTCAATAGATTTAAAAAATTCTATTTATCTGATTTTCCGAAGTTTATAGGGATATTTGTGTTTAAGACCATTTTTTTATAAATCAGATTTTAGTGAAATGATCAAAGTTTTAAAATCATACAATGTAGATGAAAATCCATAAAATTTTTATCTAAACTAATTAGGCTGCAGCATATGGAGAACGACCTCCCCATTAAAAATAACAAAGAACTAACAGACCAGCTTTTAATGGCTAATAATGAGCTTAAGCATCAAGGCCAACTATTAGAAAATGAGATTAGCCTACACAAGGATACGCTGGAAAACCTACAAGAAACTACAGATAAACTTAAAATTACACAACGGGAGAAAAAGTCTCTTTTTGATTCGGAAAAGCGATTTCGGTTTTTACTCGAATCTACCACCACTATTACATATACCTGTGAAGCAGAAGTACCTTATGGGGCAATCTTCATCAGTGAAAATGTGAATAAACTTACAGGTTATACCCCTAAAGATTATATCCAGGACCCTAATTTTTGGGCAAGTAACATTCATCCAGACGATAAAGAGAGGGTTATAAGTGGACTTTCCAAGCTTTTTACAGAAGGTCACCACAAGCATGAATATCGTTGGAAATATAAGAATGGGGAATATCACTGGATGAGCGATGAGTTACATCTTATATATAATGAGCAAGGAAAACCTATTGAAATGGTAGGTAACTGGATTGATATTTCAGAGGTAAAAGAAGGTGAAGCAAAGATTTCTGAAGTCAACAGAAAACTGTCGCTTGCCGTTCGAGCGGGAGGGGTTGGCATTTGGCAATATGACCTTGTTACTAATGAAATGAAATGGGACGATCAAATGTATAATATTTATGGTCTTACGCCCGGAACATTTGATAACGTATACGAATTGTGGCAGCAGGGACTTCATCCTGAAGACAGGGCGCGTTGCAATGATGATGTGAATGTGGCTATGCTTGGTAACAAGAATATCAACACCGAATTTAGGATTATCTGGCCAGATAAGTCTGTTCATCATATCCGGAGACTTGCAATCATAGAGCGTGATAAAGTTGGTAAGCCCATAACGATGATAGGAACCAATTGGGATATTACGAAAATCAAACAAAAAGAAGACAGTCTCCAACTTAATATTAAAGAAGTCTCTGATTATAAACACGCTTTGGACGAATCGGCCATAGTGGCTATTACCGACCAAAAGGGCATTATTAAATCTGTTAATGATAACTTCTGCAAAATTTCAAAATACAGCCGTGAGGAATTGATTGGGCAGGATCACAGAATTATTAATTCAGGATTTCATACCAAAGAATTTATAAGGGATTTATGGACCACCATTGCCGGGGGAAATGTGTGGAAAGGGGAATTAAAAAATAAAGCAAAAGACTGTTCCATTTATTGGGTAGATACCACCATTGTTCCTTTCCTAAATGAACAGAGCAAGCCTTATCAGTATTTAGTGATTAGAGAAGATATTACGAAAAAAAAACAATTAGAAGATCAAATCAAACAATTTAATATTGAATTAGAACAAAAAATTGAAGTAAGGACCCAGGAATTGACCGAAAGCGAAGACAGGTTTCGAAATCTTTTTGCGAATGCCCCTGAAAGTAGCCTTGTACTTGATTTGATAACTTTCAAATTTGAAAAAGTCAATAAAAATGCCATAAAATTGTTTAAATATTCCGCAAAAGAGTTTATTGAAAAAGGACCTGTAGACATTAGTCCGAAGTTTCAGCCGGATGGCAGTCTTTCAGAAGAAAAAGCGAAGAGGTATATTGAAAAAGCTATGCAGGGCGAAAGAGTAAGTTTTGAATGGATGCATTGTGATGCCAACAAAAAGAATATTTCGTGTGAAGTGCACCTTGCCTCCATGCCCGAATCTAAAACCCCAACAATCTATGCCAGCATTGTTGATATTACTGAACGAAAGGAAATACGTGAGAAGATAAAAGAACAATATAAAAAACTTGCTTTTCAAAACGAGGAAAAACAAAAACGAGCCGAGGAGTTAATTATTGCAAATAAAGAACTTGCTTTTCAAAATGGGGAAAAACAAAAACGCGCGGAAGAGTTGATAATTGCCAATAAAGAACTTGCCTTTCAAAACCACGAGACTGAAATACGCGCGGAAGAGTTGAACATTACCAATAAAGAGCTCCAAAAAACAAACCACGAATTGGACCGTTTTGTTTACAGCGCATCGCACGATTTAAGGTCCCCATTAAAATCATTGCTCGGCCTATCAGATTTGATAAAAGAAGATATGGATCAGGATAATATTATTCAATTGGAACAGATGGACATGATGAAAAAAAGTATTTTAAAACTGGATAATTTTATTGAAGATATATTACTGTATTCAAGCAATGCGCGTACCGAGGTAGAACTTGAAGAAATGAATTTTAAAGAAATATTTCAAGGGATTCTTAAAAAGCATGAGTACTTAGATGGAGCTAAGGAAATAAAACTAGAAGGAGACATATCACAGGACAGGAAGTTTATTTCAGATAAAAAAAGGATCATTGTGGTTTTGAACAACCTCCTCGTCAATGCTCTTAAATATAAAGACCCTTCAAAAGTAAATCAAGTTGTAACTGTTACAATTAAGTATAATAAAGACAAGGCCACTATATGTGTTAAAGATAACGGTATTGGCATTGGCCCAAAGGATAAGGAAAAAATATTTGAAATGTTTTACAGGGCCACCAAGGTTTCTAAAGGTTCTGGACTTGGATTGTATATTGTAAAGGAAACCCTTGATAAGCTTAAAGGCACTATTAAGGTAGAATCGGAACTGGGCGAAGGGACAAGATTTATTGTAAGCATTCCCAATCAACTGCCCGTACTTAATTAAAAATCCATTTATGAAACACGTCCTATTAATTGATGATAATGAAATTGACAGTTACATTGCCAAACATATCATCACCAAAAGTAAAATGGCGCAAAAAATTAATGTTCAAAATTCTGCCATAGATGCACTGGAATTTTTAGGAACATTAAAAAACAATCCTGAAGAATTTCCTGATAATATTTTTCTTGACATCCAGATGCCTGAAATGAATGGGTTTGGATTTCTTGAAGAATTCAAGAAATTTTCGGAATCAATTCAAAATCAATGTAGGGTGATCATGCTAACTTCCTCCAATGATCCAAAAGATATTGACCGCTCATTTCAATATCCTTTCGTAAAGAAATTCCTTACTAAGCCTTTAGTATTAAGAATGTTGGAGGATCTTAAAAAAACAGTTTTCTAATATGGCCGAATCATCTATTTACTGACTTTGAGTTATCCGCACGTAAAAAATTTCTTCCTATTGGTGCAGGGGGGCTAGTATTGACTAAATTTAGCCCAAATAAACTCCTGATTATTTTCCAGATATTGAGCTAATATGAATCCAGATCCATCCTCTTCAGTAGCCAAACGTACCATCGGTTTTTTTGGGGCCTTAGGCATTGGCGTTGGTGCCATGGTAGGCGGCGGAATCCTGGCCCTGGCCGGGGTGGCCTTTTCGGTGAGCGGACCTTCCGCCATCCTGGCCTTTGCATTAAACGGATTGATTGCCTTTATAACTGCTCTAAGTTTTGCCGAAATGGCTTCGGCAAATCCGCAGTCGGGCGGCACTTATACTTATGCCAAAAAGGCGCTATCCCTTCAGGTAGCTTTTGGGGTAGGTTGGATTGTTTGGTTTGCTTCTCTGGTAGCGGCCGTTTTGTATGCACTTGGCTTTGGGGCCTTTGCAGTGTTTGCCCTGCAGCAAATTCCGCTGGGAGAATTCAGCGAAATCCTGGAGTTTGGAATGCTTCCGGTTTTGCTGGCCCTGGCTGCCATAGCCTTTTTCACTTTCAGCCTTACCAGAAATTCCGGTGATGGCGGTGCCGTTATCAACATTGGAAAACTTGCCGTATTCGCTATTCTCATTGCCGGCGGACTCGCTGTTTTTGTACAAACGCCATTCAGCCAAATTACCCAGAGCTTAGATCCTTTTTTCTCCGGGGGCTTCAGTGGGGTGGTAGCGGCAATGGGTTATACTTTTATCGCCCTACAGGGTTTTGATTTAATTGGTTCGGCCGCAGGGGAAATCAAAAATCCGGAAAAGACAATCCCGAAAGCAATGGTAGGGACACTTGCCGTGGGACTGGCGGTTTATATTCCGTTGCTATTTATAATGTCCACCGTGGGAGTGCTGCCGGGGGATTCAATAACAGAAATGAGCCGGGAAAATCCCGAGACCGTTTTGGCTGTCGCGGCACAAAACTACCTGGGAGCCTTTGGGTTCTGGCTGGTTTTGGTAGCGGGTATATTTTCAATGTTATCAGCTTTACAGGCCAACCTCTTTGCCGCTTCGCGCATCTCCCTGAGCATGGCGAAAGACCGTACCTTAAACCATTACCTTTCAAATATCAATGAAAAATTTGGTACTCCCGTAACCTCCATATTGGTCACCTGTGGAATCGTGGCATTTCTAGTATTGATCCTGCCAGATCTAGCGGCAGCCGGTGCGGCTTCCAGTTTGATCTTTTTGATCACCTTCGCACTGGCACATCTCATCATGATCTTAATGCGAAATAGGGGATATAAAGAGAGTGAAACATATAGAGCGCCTTTTTTTCCTGCCCTTCCCATCGTGGGAATTATAACCTGTTTAGGCCTGGCAATTTTTCAGGCTATTGTGGTGCCTGCTGCCGGCTTTATTGCCCTGTTATGGCTTTTGATAGGTGCCGTCCTCTTTGTATCTTTTTTTGTAAAAAAAGCCCGGGCTATTGAAGCGTCTGAACATGCCCTGAATCCGGATCTGGTCCGGTTAAGGGGGTTAAGTCCACTCGTGCTGCTCCCCATTTCTAATCCGGCAAATGCGGAATCCATGGTTTTCCTGGCAAATGCACTGGCACCTCCGGTAATTGGCAGAATCCTGCTTCATTCCATCGTTATCCCAAGCACCAAAAAGGATGACCTTGAGAAACGATTGTTGTCAAGCCGTGATGTTACACAATATGCCCTTAAAGCCTCCTTTGAAGCAGGCTTGAGACCGGAAACCCTCACCACTATTGCAGACCATCCATGGGAAGAGATCGAACGGGTTGTCCAAATACACAACTGCCAGAGTTTGCTGTTAGGGTTGAGCGATCTGAATGATTTACAAACCAATCAAAATCTTGAAAAACTGGTAAAACATGTTAAAGCAGATGTGGTTGTTTTCCGGCAGCCTTACAGCGGCTGGAATATAAATGAAGCCAGAAAAATCCTAATTCCGGTAGCAGGTTTTGAAAGTCATGATCCGCTTCGGGCACGGGTTGCTGCCAGCCTGTGGCGCGCCTCACAACCGGAAATCACATTTATCCAAATTCTGCCTCACAATACCCCCCGGGAAACACTTCAAAAGAATAAACTGAAACTTTCACGTTTTGCGGGTCGTATAATCCCTGGAAAGACTGAGGTGCATATTATTTCAAATGATGATGTAGTATCTGAAATAATTAAACAGGCGTCTGGGCATGATTTGGTCATAATGGGATTGGGCAAAGCCGGTAAACATCAGAAAGCATTTGGGAACCTGGCACTAAGCCTCGCTGAAAAAACAGAAACGGCTTTGATATTTATAAGTAAAAATTAATGGATCTGGCACAAATCCCGCCGCTGTTCCCGATTTCTTCATTACTTACACCCAATAAATTTCTCGCCCTTTGAAACTGTTGTTCAAAAAAAACCAGTCCTAATAGACTGGTCTTGGTTGGGGTGTCAGAACGCATACTTAATGCTAAATGCCTTGTTAATAGTGATGTTTAATTTTTTGTTTTCGAAAGGTCACCGAATCAGACTCATATTATAAATATTCGTTGAACTCAGCCTTTATTTATTCACACTAAATTTAATATAAATCTTTTTTTCTCTTTTTTAAATTGTGTCAAGTCAGCTTTTTGCTGAATGATTAAGAAAATAAAAAGTAATTGGTATCTATTTAGTATGCATTCGCTGTAATGCCTGCCATCACAATTGGGGTATAATTGCAGATGTTTTTCCTGATCTTAGTGTAGGTGGCTTTACACATATACATTATATAATGAAAATCAAAGAGAGTATTAGAATGAAAGTTTATAATTTATTCAATTTTTGAATTAATCATTCTTATGTAAATCATCATTTACTCAAGGTTTTCTTTTTTACCACAATTCAACTAAATAAAATTTATCCAAAGATGAAATTACATTCATCGACAGAGAAGGATCATTCATCTACACTTAACCATTGTTTCAACTATAAAGACGATAGTTTTTATTATTAAATATAGATTTTTATAACTTATCTTATTAAAATGAAAAAGAAATTAAATATTCTTCTTATTGAAGACGATTTTATAGAGGTTATGAAAATGAATAGAACAATTACCAGCCTCTATTTACCCCATAATATTATTGAGGCAACCAATGGGCAAGAAGCAATGGAAGTTTTACAGCAAACCAGTCAACTACCCGATATTATTTTGCTGGATTTACATATGCCTAAAATAAATGGAACAGAGTTTCTAGAAATGTTAAAATCCAAACCTGAGTTAAGACACATTCCTGTAATCATTCTAACAACCTCCGAAAATCACAAAGATTTGATGGAGTGTTATAAAATTGGGATATCCGGCTACATAGTTAAGCCCTTAAAATATGAGGATTATGTAGAAAAAATTAGAGTGGTCTTCGATTATTGGAGAATAAATGAATTGATAAATATTTAAATAATGAAAGGAATTGTTTTTACAGAATTTTTAGAAATGGTAGAAACTTCATTTGGTTTAGAAACCGTAGATTTTATAATTACCAAATCAAAATTAAAGTCCCAGGGAGCATATACCGCTGTGGGAGTGTATGATTTTTTTGAAATGCAACAATTAATTATACATCTAAGTGAAAAAACAAATATTTCTAAAGAAGATTTGATTTACACCTATGGTTGTTATTTTTTTAATACGCTTGTAAGAATCCATCCAGATATATTTAAACATTACTCTTCGCCATTTGCAATGCTTGCTTCCGTAGAAGATCATATTCACGTTCAAGTTAAAAAACTCTATCCAGGTGCTGACCTTCCGACTTTTGAAGTTATAGAATTCAAGGATGATTACCTGGAAATGATTTATCATTCAAATAATGCCATGTATATGTTTGCCAAGGCCTTGATGGATAAAACATTTGAATATTATGATCAGGATTCAAATATTACCTACATAAAATTAAAGAAAGATGGCACTAAAGTGAAATTTTTAATTTCATAACCTCATGGACTTAACCGAAAGAAATGAAATTTTAGAAAGGGCTCTTAAACGGGAAAAGGCTGCTCGTAAAGAAGCAGAAAAAATCCTTGAAGCAAAATCAAGTGAACTTTATAGTATTTCTAATGCCTTAACCCAATCTAACAATCAACTAAAAGAATTACTTAATGAAAAATCCTCTGAACTTGAAGGGGTTTTTGTAAATATTATAGATGCCTATATAGTAATGGATCTTACCGGAAATGTTATAAAAATGAATGATGCAGCTATTAATTTAATAGGCTACAATATGACACTGGAAGCCATAAACCTGTTTGAATTATTAAAGAAAGGTTATAAAGATTATACTGTACGTGCATTTAAAGAATTGCTTGAATTAGGATCTTATTCCAATTATCAGGCAGTTATTATCACCAAAGATCTAAAAGAAAAAATTGTTCAAATAAATGCATGTTTAATATATAATAGTGAGGGCAAACCAATAGCAGCACAAGGTATAGCAAGAGATATCACAGAAGAAACAGCCAATAAAGAGATGGTGATAGCTCAGCAAAAGCAGTTAAAATTAATTATGGATAATTCTTCAATCGGAATTTCCCTTTCTACTCAGCATCAACTTGGATTGCTTATTGCCAACAATGCACTCTGTAACATACTGGAATATTCTCAGGAAGAATTTAATAATTTAAGGCTCCAGGACCTTACGCACCCCGAAGACAGAACTGAATCTAAAAAATTCCTAAAAAAATTATATGCCGGTGAAATAGATACATTTAGCCTTGAGAAAAGATATATAACAAAAACAAATAACATCATTTGGGCTAAAACAATTGTGACAGCAATTAGGGATGAAAAGGGAAACATAGAATATCAAGTAGCTACTATACAAGATATCACAAAAGAAAAAGTTGCAAAAGAAAAACTAAAGGAGTCTGAAAATAGACTTTCAACTTTAATAAGTAATTTACAAATAGGTGTTTTACTGGAAAACGAGAATCGAAAAATAACACTTACCAATAAACAATTCTGTAAAATGTTTTCCATTAATGTATCTCCTAATGATCTCATAGGAAGTGATTGTTCAAATGCTGCGGAAGACTCAAAACACTTCTTTAAAAATCCAAAAGCATTTGTAAAGAGAATAAAAGAATTACTGGAGAAAAAGGAGATCGTTATTGGCGACGAACTTGAACTGGTAAATGGGAAAATTTATGAACGTAATTATATTCCTATATACAATAATGGTGATTATAAAGGGCATTTATGGAGCTATGAAGATGTAACCATCCAGAAAAATTATAAAGAAAGTCTTAAGGCTCAAAAGGAGAAATACAGCAATATTATTGCTAATATGAAGCTGGGCTTAATGGAAATTGACACTGAAGGCTCAATTCGATTTGTAAATCAAAACTTTTGTGAAATTAGTGGTTTTTCTGAAGAAGAACTGCTAAATCAAAAGGCTAAAAGCTTAATGCTATTACCTGAAGATCAAGAAAGAGCTCAAGATATTATTAATAAACGTAATAAGGGAATTTCTGATTCGTACGAAATTACAGTTCGAACTAAAACCAATGAAATTAGACATTGGCTATTAAGTGGGGCACCGAATTATGATGTTCACGGGAAGGTAATTGGTTCTATAGGGATTCATCTTGATATTACCGATCAGAAAAAACTAGAATTGCAAAAAGAAGAGTTGTTAAAAAGTTTAGAACAACAAAATGATCAATTAAATGAGTATGCTCACATAGTTTCTCATGATTTAAAATCTCCTTTAAGAAATATTTCTGCTCTTTTAACTTGGACAAAAGAAGACTTCAAAGAAAAATTAGGAAAGGAAAGCATGGAAAATCTTGATTTAATGCAAGACCGAATAGAAAAAATGGATTACCTGATAGAAAACATTTTAAAGTATTCCAGCATTTCCAATAATATAGAACTCTCACACGATGTCGACTTAAATAATATTATAGATCATATTATAGACTCTATACACATTCCAAAGCATATTGAAATTAAAATCATTTCAAAACTTCCAACCATTAAAGGAGATTCTACCAGGTTGCAACAACTATTTCAAAATATACTAAGCAATGCGGTAAATTATATTGATAAAGAAAAAGGGCTCATCGAGATAGATCATTTAGAAAATGAATCTCATTATGTTTTTTCGATAAAAGACAACGGAATTGGAATTGCCGAAGAGGATCATAAAAAGATCTTTACCATATTTAAATCACTCGGGAATCATGATAAATCAACAGGTATAGGATTAAGTATAGTTAAAAAGATTATCGATTTACATAAAGGTGATATTTGGTTGGAAAGCACTTTAGGAAATGGAACCACATTCTACTTCAGTTTAAAAAAATAGAAAATGAAAATAGTTCAAGCCCAAAAATTTAATAATAAGGAATGGGAATACCTGACCCCCAATTTAAGACTACAAAATCCTTTAGTATTCATTTTTGCGGATAGAATGTTATTGGAAAATGAATCATTCTATAATGATGTTAAAAACAACTTTCCATATGAGCATCTTATATTTGGATCTACCTCTGGTGAAATTATTGGAAACTGTGTTAATGAAGATTCAGCTGTAATAACAGCCATAGAATTTGAAAAAAGTAAATTTGAGATAAAACGTGCCAACATACTTGATTTCAATAAGGATTCTAATAAGCTTGGAGAAGCTTTATTGAAATCACTCTCAAAGAATGAGCTCAAGCATGTTTTTGTTATCTCTGAAGGCAGTTACATAAACGGAAGTAAGTTAATTGAAGGCCTACAGAAGCATCTGGACTCAAGTGTCATTTTAGCTGGAGGGATGTGTGGGGACAATGACAGGTTTGAAAAAACTTTGGTTTCATATAAAGATAAACCCAGGGAAGGGGAAGTTATTATTATTGGTTTATACGGTGAGAAGCTCGAAGTAACCTGTGCAAGTTCCGGCGGATGGATTCCATTTGGACCGGAACGAACAATTACCAAAGCTGAAGGAAATATATTATATGAGATAGATAAGTTGCCTGCATTGGATTTATATTCAAAATACTTAGGTGATAAAGCTAAAGAACTCCCAAAAGCTTCCCTTTTTTACCCACTAAATATTACTGCCGAGGGGAAGACTGAACCTGTTGTTAGAACAATTTTAAATATTGATAATACCAACAATTCTATGATTTTGGCTGGGGATGTTCCCTTAAACTCCAAAGTCCAACTAATGATGGCTTCTGTAGATGGGCTTGTACAAGGAGCAGCAGAAGCGGCCACCATTGCAATGAAAAACAGGAAACAGAAACCACAGCTCGCTCTTTTGGTTAGTTGTATTGGACGGAAATTGGTGATGGATCAAAGAGTTGAGGAAGAAATAGAAGAAATAAATCATATAATTGGCGAAAAAGTAAATATAGCCGGTTTTTACTCTTATGGTGAAATGGCTCCTCTCCAAGATCAATATGTAAGTGAATTACACAATCAAACAATGACTCTAACTTTAATTAGCGAAATGTGAACTTATTACTTCAAAGACAGATACGAAAATATTTACCTGAAGAATTTCATGCAAATGAAAACTTAAAAGTTTTTCTAGAGGCTGTAGAGAAATCATATTATAATAATGATGAACATTTAAAAATGATTCAAAGAGCTATGAAACTTAGCTCAGATGAACTTTTTGAAGCTAATAAAAAATTAAATTTAGAAGCGAATAACCAGCAAAGGATAATAGATACTATTAAAAATTGCATAAACACACTAAATTTAAAAACTCCAACAAATGGAGAAAACAGAATGGAGATTGAAGACTTGACGGGTTTTATTGAAGAGCAGTCTGAGGAGATTCATAAAATTCAATTTCAACGAGAAGAATTGCTAAAAAACTTAGAGAAAAAAAATCAAGCATTATCAGACTATGCCCACATGGTCTCTCATGATCTAAAATCTCCCTTAAGAAGTATAGATTCCCTGGCGAATTGGATTTTGCAAGACAATAAAGAAAAGCTTACTAAAGAAGGTATACACCACTTTAAACTCCTATTACTAAATGTAGAAAAAATGGATGCCTTAATTGATGGAATCTTAAATTACTCTACAATAGACCAAGCCGTAATAGACAGCTATCCTGTAAATTTAAATGTCTTAACCAAAGACATCATTCAAATACTCTATATTCCAAAAAATATAAAATTCACTATTAACAAAGTTTTACCTACTATTAAAGGAGACAAATTTAGGCTTCAGCAATTATTCCAAAATTTAATTCAAAATGCGATAAAAAGTATTGATAAACCTTTTGGCGAAATAGAAATCGATGTAGTAGAAGATGATGTATTTTGGAAATTTTCCATAAAAGATAATGGAATAGGAATCCCTGAGGAGTATCATACAAAGATCTTTCGAATTTTTGAAAAAATAGAAAATGATCAAGCAGCAACTGGAATAGGCCTCTCCATAGTGAAAAAAATCATAGATTTTTATAATGGAAAGCTATGGTTAGAGAGTAAGCCCAATTCAGGAAGTACCTTTTACTTTATGTTACCCAAAAATAGTCGAGATGATAGAAGAGCATCCTAACCTCATACAAGTAAACGAAATTTGCGGAAGCAATATAGATTTTAAAACAAAGCTTATATATATTCTTAAGAGTGAACTTATTTCAGAAATAGATACCTACCAAAAAAATCTTTCTTTGAACAATTATATCGAATGTGCAGAAAATGTTCATAAACTGAAGCATAAAATTAGTATTTTAGGCCTTGAGAAGTCCTATGAAATTGCAGTATTTTTTGAGGAAGACTTAAGAAAATCTAACTTAAAACGGAAAGTTGAATTTGATGAGATACTAAATTCCATGCTTGCTTTTACTGCGGATCTTTAACACATAATTTATATGAATTGTATTATTATTGATGACGAAGAAATGGCAAGAACTATTATTGAAGGGATGATCTCGAATACTCCCCAGGTAATGTTAGTAGGTTGTTTCTCAAATGCAATAGAAGCTATAAAATTCTTAAACCAAAATGCGGTCGATCTTATTTTTTTAGATATCCATATGCCCGGATTTACCGGGTTTGATTTTATACAAACTATAAAAAATCCACCAAAAATAGTCCTTACTACTTCAGATAAAGATTTTGCCATAACCGCATTTGAATATGACTGTATAGTAGATTATTTGGTAAAGCCATTATCTATAGATCGGTTCAATAAATCAGTTCAAAAAGCATTCTCTTCTAATAATACCGTAATACCAAGTGAGGCCGAATCCTTAGATGAGGAAACCCATAAAATCCTTTATGTTAATATAGATAGGAGACTTATTAAAATTGATCTTCCTTCTATCAATATTATTGAAGCTAAAGGTGATTATATATTGATTAAAACGGAAAAAAAGAATTATACCGTACATTCTACTTTAAAAAAAATTGAGGACAAGCTACCTGGGAATATGTTTTTAAAAGTTCACAGATCTTATGTAATTAATTTTCAAAAAATTATTGACATTGAAGATAATAGTGTGCTCATTGAAAAAGATGTTATTCCAATAAGCAGATCGAATAGAGGCGAATTAATGAAAAAACTTAATTTATTATAATTTCCTTTTTGTATTCATCGCAAACCATGTTGGCATCCACCAACACTAAAAGCCTGGTACCAGACATTAAAAATCTACCATTTTATCTATTTTGTATTTACTACATGGGATAATATCGGTTCTATGAAATTATTATAAATAACGTATCAAAATTTCATTTCAATCTTACTTCATTAGTTGAATAGTTGTGGGTTTTATTTTACCAAGGCAAGGTTTCTGCCTTAGTATCTTCATTTTAAATAGCAGGCTTTTATTTGCAGATGTATTAGTGCAGGATATAAAATTTTCATGTCAAATAATCATTTATTGCTATTCATCTACACCAAGATTCCATCTATCGAAAAAACTCCCTTTTTCTTGAATTGAATACCAACTTTGCATCTATAATTTTAAAACTGTTTACGATGTCTGTACTAAACTCTACTGGAAAAATATTAGAAATAAAGGGAAAACTTTATTGTGGAAATGTAACTGAAACACAACAACAAATTGAATATGCTTTAGAAATATTCAATAATGTAATCATTAACTTAAATTCTGTAAGCTCCATGGATATATCAGGCATATTTATGCTGTACCTTCTTATTGTAAAAGCTAAAGAAAAAAAGAAAGAAATTTTATTTCATGGTCTAGATAACCAAGTTATTAAAACCGCAATGTCTATCGCAGGAGTTAAAAGAATATTTGTAGAAGCTGCTTAGTAATAGGTCGTACTAAAGGCTAGTTGGCAATAGCTATCATATCGCTAAAAAGGGTTCATGAATTTTACTTCATGAACCCTTTTTTCATAATGACATAATATATTAATGTATATCTGTTTTTGTCAGAATATTTATCTCTTCACCCTGAATTTATTTGACTCCGTCGAATTTTTGATTTCAGGGTCTTCTATTATTGTAAAGATTTACAATGTTAAAGATTCTGAAACATCCCGATAGCTATGGGAACAGAATGACGTCCTTATATTCCTTTATGATACTTTACGGGCAATCAATAATAGAGTATGTATTCAAATTAATATAAACTCAAATATAATTATCCAAGCTTATTGCTCAATTACCTACACTTATGTACCATCCAACGAAAAATTAAATCCTAATGCTTCCTTTCAAATTAAATTTACTCAAAATTAATCTTTAAACCCTTTTATTATGAAAAATGTAAAACTTTTATTTGTTGCACTTACAATTGTACTTTCACAAAGCCTGAGTGCCCAAGACAATGATGACACCAATATTGCAACGCATATATTGGATGTGAATGTTCCTGAAGTAGCCTTATTGGATATTTTTGATGCCAATACCGGAACAGAAGCCGCTGCCATAATGTTTGATATGACAAATGTCACGCTTTCAGGAACAAATGCAGAGGCTGGTTTATATGCCTTTCAGGATGTTAGTTATTCAGATTTATATTTGAATTACACCAGCGTTGTAGCAGGAGCTGCCAATGTTAGTGGATACGATCTGGATCGAAAAATAAACGTTCAATTTGAAGCCGGAAGCACATTTCCAGGGAACCTAGACCTTAGAATAATGCCAGAAGCACCGGTGATTGTTGTAGATGGTGGTACTGCTGACTCTGCAGGGACTGTAATGCCAGGTGGTGTTGCATTAGGTGCAACTACTCCTATTGGTACAGATGCTCTATTGGTAGATAGCATTGAAAGTGTATATACTGGAGATGAGAACTATGGTGTAAGGTTAACTTATACACTAGAGCAAAATGGAAATTTTGCCGGATACTATGCCGGAACTTATCAATCTACTGTGAAGTACACCCTTACAGATTTTTAATTCTTTTTTTGCTCCATCAAAAGAGGCTCCTTATAAGGAGCCTCTTTTATTTTATAAAAATGATGATAAACATCGATTTATATCATTTTCCATTAAAAGTAGATTATCCACCTCTTATCTACAGAAACAGACTCCCCAACGAATACTACTATTTAAAGCACCTACATCCCCTTAAATTTACTTGTATAGAAAGTCTATCTAAATCAAATCTTAAATTTTACTGCCATGAGACATATTTTTTTTACTAGTATTTTATTATTACTAATGGTCAACCAAAGTTATTCAAGTGTAGTTATAATCAACGGATTGACCCATGTTTATTCTGGAGCTTCTGGAGATCAATTGCAAGGTGAAATTATTTTACTTAATACTACCGAATTTGAACAAAGAGTAAGTTTTCAACTTAACGATGCTATCTTTTCTTGTGATAGCGATCGCTTTTTCTCTGAAGAAATTTCCCACAGTCAGTCTTCAAATAAATGGTTTGATGGAAGCCTTATGGATAAAGTATTGGCACCAAAAGAAAAATATGTATACAGATTCTCTATTAATATTCCTAAAGATCCAACATTAAGAGGTTCTTTCTGGACAGCATTAATGCTTGATATTGAAAAACCCATTAAAGAAGAAAGACTTACCCAAAACATAGATCTAGACACTAAAATAAGATATGCTATAGGATTACTTACTAATGTAAACAATTACAGCGAGGTTAATTTAGATTTTCAAAAATTGGATCTGGAGCAAAATACCAATACGGGTGGAAAAAGCCTTTTTATCAAACTAATAAATGAAAGTTTATTTATAGAAGGTGTAAAACTCTCTTTAGAAGTATACAATCAAAATGGAGAAAAAGTTCTGGAAACTAGCACGAAGAGAAACATGGTCTTTCCTGGATTTTGTAAAAAATATGATATTGATATTTCACAGTTAGAAAATGGGAACTATGAATGTATTCTAATTGCCGATGCTAGAAAGGAATTTGTAGCCACTAACGTTAGCCTTACTATAGAATAAAAAAATACCTCTCACATAAAACCATTACTCATGAAGAATGTATTAAAACTTAGCTATTTTTTTGTTGTCCTAATAGTGGGATGCGAGGGAGATTTGCAAAATGAACGTTTTGATGCAAATCCTAGTGATATATACAACACACCATCGCCCATCTTTTTAGAGCAAGAAGCAAGAAATGACAGTGTGAAAGATTTAACGGTATTTTCAGATGCCCCTAATAAGACTGTAAAAACCATATCTTATAAAAATTCTAAGGATAATTTTCAGCAAGGACAAGATTCAAAGAAAAGACCTTCTGTAAAAACTTCAAACAATAAGGTGGACAGTATAGTAAATGTTGGAGAAACCTCATATGAACAAAATACAACTGCACTGAGAATAAATAAAAAAAGAAATTCGCCTACCGTATCTAATAACGGATCGCAAATAAATACCTCTGTAAACCAGAAAGAGAACATCCTAATAAAAATGGAGATTCTTAATCCATCTGAAATTTATAAAACCGCCTCTAACCATACTATTACTTTACAAATCACCAATGAAACTGACACCATACAAAATCTATTTCTAAATGAAACTTTACCTGAATCATGGAAGTTAGTATCTGCTGGGGATATTGAAAACCTAAAACCCAATGAGAAAAAACTTGTTCTTGTAAGCTTTAATATTCCTGCCAAAGCTAAATCTGGAAAATCTAATGCGGTATTTAATTTGGTTGACGCCGAAGGCACTATTGTAAAAACTCTAGAGGTTGATTTTGAAGTAGATAAAAATTATGAACTTCAGGTATATAATATTTCTGCTCCACAAACTTTAAAAGCCGGAGAAACGATAAATGCCAGATTTGGTATCCAAAACAATGGAAATATCAAACAAGAAATAGAGTTAAATTCTACAGGAACAATAACCGGTGATAAAAAATATTCTATTGCTCCAGATTCCACGCTTGTAATTGAAGTTTCAAAGAAAACAGATTCTAAAGTTTACTTTTTGAGAAATGTAGGTTCTCAGTTAGATGTTTATAGTAAAACTTCTAAACAAACCTATAGAGCGTATACCAGTACTCAAATATTTCCTAGTAAAATTGAGAAAAAAGATCCTTTTTTTAGATTTCCAATTAGAGCTAGTTTAAATTACAACAGTCATACCTATAAAAACAATCATTTTTCTACAATCTCTTCGGAGCTTATGGGAGATGGTTACTTGGATTTAAATAAAAAGCATCATTTAAATTTTATAATAAGAGCCCCTCAACAACAAAATTTAAAACGATTTGGAGTAACAGATCAGTATAGTTTTATATACAGGTACAATAACAAAACGAACATTTATGTGGGGGATCATGCTTATTTTATTAACCGCTTGGGTTTTGATAGTAGATATGGTATGGGTTTTAGAATAGATCAGGATATAAAAAAATGGACATTTTCAACTTTTTATTCTAAACCTAGGTTATACAGCTTTAACTCTTCAGCTCTTTATGGTGTAAAATCGGTGTATAATGTTAGCGATTCCTTAAAAATTGGTCTTGCTATAGAAAGATCACAGGGAACCATCCAAGGCGTAAACAGTAATATTGAAGCTAATCCAAACGAATCTGGCCAAATAGGTACTGTTAATTTAAATTATAGAAATAAGGGTACTTATATAGATGCAGAAACTTCGGTTAGTTTGACTAATGAAGCTACTGCCTTGGCCAATTATATCAATTTGGTACAGCAGTATAAAAATTTAACATATTCAGGAACTCTTACCATTGCAGGAAAAGATTATTTTGGAAGTATACGCAATAGCCTACAATACTCCAATAACTTCTATTATAAAAATAATCGTTGGAATTTTGCATTAGGGCAAACCATTTCCAAAGTTAATAGACGCTTGGATCCTTTATTTTATGCTGCAGAACCTTATTATGAAAATTATTACGGGATGCTTGGTTACCGATTTAAAAATCGTCATTTAGTAAATATTCGTTTAGAACAAAGAACGAGAGAAGATCAAATGGAACCCAAATCCTATTATTATAAAGAACATGGTATTAACTATAGGTACCTTTATTCCTCTCCAGCATTTGTATTAAACTTTAGCGGAAGGTTATCCAGGACCAAAAACCTATTAAGTGAAAGCTTAAAATATAGGAATACCTTTTCCCATAACTTAAATTCTTCTTACAGAATTTTGGATGAACTAACTTTAAGAGGAAGCATCAATCATAATTACAGTAACAGGTATGGTAATTCTAATATTAATATGAACTATCTAAGATATAGCCTAGGTTTTAATTATAATATGAATAAAACTTTACGCATAAATGCATCATATAACAGCGGGTTTAGTCCGGAAGAAAATTATTTAAAACGAGATTTTATTAATGCCAATCTTTTAGTACATCTCAACAAAAACCATCAATTTGAGGTAAGGGCAAATTATTATGAAAATCCCGGGAGCGTTAATAAAAAGGAATTATTAGCATTAGGTAAATACACCTATTCTTTTGGAGTTCCCTTAAAAAGAGTTTTACAACAAGGCGGCTTAAGAGGAGTTATTTATGCAGAAGATGAATCCATCAAAGTATCTGGAATTAAAATAATCGCTGCGGGGCAAACCATACTAACCGATAAAAATGGAAGATTTCAATTGAATAACCTTCCGCTAGGAAAAAATTACGTTCTAATCGATGAATCATCCCTTCCCATGGGCATAGTTTCTTCGCAAAAAACATCTATAGAAGTAGAAATCCGTCAAGAAAGAGAAAGCGATATTACGCTCCAACTTATTAAATCTGCCAACATCAATGGAACAATTAGCATTGCTGGTAATAAAACCGCTTCCAATATGCTTGAAAAATATTTCAAAATAGAAAATAAAAATTTCACCTATCATGTAGAGTCGAACAAAGAAGGAATCTTCCAGTTCAAAGATATTGTACCTGGCACCTACACCCTCAATTTAATAAGATTCAAAGAAAATGATGACTTCGAAATAAAAAAGGATATACAGATATCTGTGGGGGCGGGAGAAACAATGGATGTTCCCTTTGTTATAATCGCTAAGGAACGAAAAGTGAAATTTACCAATAAGAATTTTAAAATAGGACAGTAATCATGAAAAAATCACAACTCATATCAATTGCTATTTTCTCATTATTTATAGGGAATTGCTTCTCTCAGGAAATCATTGACGCTTCTAATCCAGATACATTTATTTTAGGAGGAGGCCAAGAAACCAATACTGCATTTATGGATTTGCAGAGAATTGCTATTACAGATATTGAACCGGATCTATATACAGGATTATCCTCCAATGCAACACCTATAGAAGCGGGAAAGCCTTATATTAATACAGGAAGCCCTACAACTGATGAGTTCTGGCTTAATTTCACTTATAGATCCATAAATAATGAAAATGCCAGGATATTCACTAGATCAAATCAACCCATTCCTGAAGGCATAAATGTAATTATTCAAATAATTTCTACCGCAAATATTGGCGGGGTATATAATGCCAATCCTAATACCAATCCAATAACCTTAACCACTTCTGACCAAGTTATTGTTAATGATTTTGACAGTGGCTATACAGGTGATGGAGAAAACACCGGGTACTTAATAAGATACACAATAGAAAACCCAAGTTTTAAATCCTTACCAACAGGATTTGAAATAATTTTTGAAATTAGATAAATCTCTATATTATGAAATGAGCATAACGGGAATAAGATACAAACACCCATGAAGATATGCGAATTGCATATGACAAATAAAAAACAATAAATATCTACATATGAAAAAGCTAATCCTCTTTATAATCTGTTTGAGTTTAACACAAACTACATATTCGCAATTATTACCAGGAACATTAGATGTTTCAGGAATGCCAAATTTTATTCAATCTTTAGATGATGTCGTAATGGAAGCAGGTCTGGATGATACTACAATTGGCTTTGAAAGTAATTTTGATGCAACTCTAATTGGTTTTGTTTTAAATCCTCAGCTCCTCCTGAATTCAGAAATAATGTGTGAAGCAAACGTTTTTAGATATAGTGTGTATATTCATACGACCAATGCTCCAGTAGGATTAATACTTGAAGCGAAAACAACTTTTAATAGCGGACTGCGTTTTCCAGCGGTTAGCACTTATGATTCACTTCCCATACAACCACTTGGGCCTAGAGACCTTACGCCAAATAATGGAGGATCTTATATTACCGTTCCAAATAGCGGTTCCCAAGCTATAAAAATATTTGAGTTTACAGGTTGCCGAACTGATATTCCTATTCAATTCAAAATTAAAGCAAGTGCCTTGGTTCCCGGCACGCCTAGTAACTTTGATATTTATTATACCGTTGTTGGAAGTTTAATGTAAAAGCTTTTAAGCTTATTAGTAGTTACTTTTTGTATGTTATAATGTTCTTCAAATTTGGCATATAAAAAAGTGTAACGTGTTGGTTTACAATTCAATTTTATACTTACTGTCTTATATACCTTTTTTAGAACACTGGGTTATCTAATTCAAATATAAACTTCCTGATCTCTCATTCAAGATAATTCAATTAAAACAGGTAATAAAAGGATGGTTATTCAATACCTGCGCATTTAACCTTTTCAATATAGAAATGCCGGTAATTTTACCGGCATTTCGTTTCTTCAAGAAGTTAACCAAACAACAATCATCTAGATTAGAGTCTGCCAGTAGGGCCTTTTAGATTCTTAATTTTTCCCTGCAAATCCAATTGGAAAAGAATTGCTGTTTATAGATTTATAATTGTGAGCTTTATGTAATGCTACATCGAATTTTTCCTTGGAAAAAGGCTTTATCAAATACTCTACTTCACAAGGAAATCCAGAGGCTTTATAAACGGATGGCAAATCTGAAATAATGATAATTATTTTTGGAATTTTCTTTAAAGATTGAATTAATCCCATAAATTCAGGGAGGTGAAGCTCTAATAAAATAAGATCAACTGGATTTTCATTCACATATTTTATTGCATCCATAGCATTGGAAAAATATTCCATGGAGGTTAGGCAATCCATACCATCGGAAAACTCCTTTATAAGCATTCCCGTATACATGTCATTAAATATAGTAATACTATTCATCTGAATTATTTTTATTAATAATTTTGGGAGACAATAGAAATAGGAAATTGTTTTGTCATTAGTTAACTACCTCTAATTTCTCTTTAAAATTGAGGTAATTATCTTCTTAATAGACCTGTTTTTCGACGAAATATATAAGATGTATAGACAAACTACCTGAATTTTAATTGGAGCTGTTATTGGAAATTTAATTTAAAAAAAGGTAGTAAAGTGGAAAAATTAATTTCATATGAGAAATATAAATAGACCAGTAATTTCTCCTAGGGAGGAATTCATTTTTGAGTAGCAAAGCAAGATGTGTCATTGTTATGATAATCTTGCTTTGCGCCCGGAGGTTGCAAAGTTCTAAATAGATTTAACTTCTGAATTATTTTTTATAAATTGGAATAGTCATTTTTCAGTACTATTGGAAAATGATCAAGAGTGAATTACAGGTAACACGTACTTCCCTCTAAATTCCCTTTCACTGATAAAAAATGCCAACACTTCATTATTTTCTTTTTGAAGCTCGTGGAAGAATTTTCTGTTGGGGCAATCAGTCCAAAATAATAAGAGATCATTGAATTGGACTCAAATGTTTTAAGATAAAACTTGGTTTTTCCTGATAATTATGGATTAACCCAATGATAAAATAAACCAATTCAATCCTGAAAATCCTTGGCCTTATTTAGGGTACTTTCAATGTGCCTTAGGAAGCTATTAACATCAAAGGGTTTGGCAATAAAATTTGTAGCCCCGGCGGCGATACATATTTTTTCAGCCCCATCCCATCCGGACATCATAAGAATGGGAGTAGTTGAAATAGGCACTGTATTTCTAATATCGGCACAGATATCCGTCCCATCGATTCCGCTCAATAACTTATCCATTATTACCAAATCAAATTTATCTTTTAAGAGATTTTCGACCGTTTTAGAGGGTAACCTTAATAGTTGCACCTCATAACCATTCAATTCCAGTTGGTCTCTGAGTATTAAACCCAGGTGATCGTCATCCTCAACCAGTAAGATTTTATTCATTTTGAGACTTTTTGTCAAATTTGTAGTTTTTGCCCGCTATAGAGGGTAGAAAAATATATGTGGCGAAAACGAATTTTCTTTTATCAAAAATACCTTTAGAAATATATTTTTCTCCATTTTTCACATAAATTTCACACAACTTTTAGATTTAAAAGCTTTTTTTACATTTCGAAATTTTAATGATTCCTAATAAAACATTCATTTTTATTTTTCTTAAATAATTTAAATCAGCCAATTAGAATGTCCAAAAAGACCACTTCCCCTAACACCAAAAGTAAAACCTCTACCCGTAAAACTATCCCGGCAAAAGACCAAATTGTTAAAAAGGCCAAACGCGTACCAGATAAAGATATGTTCAAGGATAATGATTATATGCATGAACAACTGGATAGACTGATATTTGCACTGGAGGCGTTTAGGGAAGGGGATATTTCCGTTCGGCTATCAAAGGAGCGAAATGATAAATTCGCGGATGTGGCCGAAGCTTACAATTCCATGGTTGAAATGATTGGTGGGGTTAGTACTGAAGTATCACGTATATCACGTGTGGGGGGAATTGAAGGTAATTTGGACGCGAGGGCGGAATTTAAGGCTTCCAGTGGGGTATGGAAGGATATGATAGACAATATAAACATCCTTATTGAAGCGATAGCCAAACCTGTACTTGAAGTAAGTCGGATCCTTAATAGTATAGCGGCAGGAAAGCTGGAAGATAAATTTAGTCTGACGGTAACCGGTGATTTTCGAGCCATGGCTGATGTAATCAACCGAACCTTAGGTAGTCTGAACATTTTTGCAGAACAAGTAACGCAAGTGGCCCGTGAGGTGGGAGTGGAAGGAAAACTGGGAGGACAGGCAAGTGTACCGAACGTTTCGGGGACCTGGAAAGATCTTACAGATAATGTAAACCAGATGGCAAGCAACCTGACGGAGCAAGTACGTGAAATAGCGGGAGTAACCACAGCGGTAGCTGATGGAGATCTCTCAAGAAAAATTACGGAAGAAGGAAAGGGTGGGGAAGTTCTTGGGTTATCCACCACCATAAATAGAATGGTAGATTCCCTGAACATTTTTGCCGCAGAGGTAACAAATGTTGCCCGGGAAGTGGGGGTTGAAGGAAAACTGGGAGGCCAGGCAGATGTGCCGGACGTTGCAGGAACCTGGAAAGATCTTACGGTAAACGTAAATACAATGGCTTCCAATCTTACCGCTCAGGTGCGGGAGATCGCCGGAGTGGCAACTTCAGTTGCAAATGGTGACCTTTCAAAGAAAATATCTATTAATGTAAAAGGAGAAATCGCAGAGCTAAAGGATACGATTAACCAGATGGTGGACTCGCTGAACATTTTCTCCGATGAGGTTACCCGTGTGGCACGGGAAGTAGGTACAGAGGGAAAACTGGGAGGACAAGCCAAAGTTCCCGATGTGGCCGGAACCTGGAAAGACCTTACAGACAATGTAAATACCATGGCAAATAACCTGACCAATCAGGTGCGGGAAATCGCCTCGGTCACAACCGCGGTTGCGCAGGGAGACCTTTCACAAAAGATTACTGAAGAAGGAAAAGGAGGAGAAGTATTAATTCTTTCCAACACAATCAACAGTATGGTTGATTCATTAACCTTGTTTGCCGCTGAGGTAACGCGTGTGGCCCGTGAAGTGGGTACGGAAGGAAAACTGGGAGGCCAGGCAACTGTGCCAAGTGCAGCCGGAACCTGGAAAGATCTTACTGATAATGTTAATATCATGGCGAGCAACCTTACTACCCAGGTTAGAGAAATAGCAAACGTAGCAACCGCAGTAGCCGATGGTGATCTTTCACAAAAAATAACGATTGATGTAAAAGGAGAGATAGCGGAACTTAAGGATACGATCAACCAGATGGTGGATTCCCTTAATATTTTCTCTGATGAGGTAACGCGTGTGGCCCGTGAAGTAGGTACAGAGGGAATTCTTGGCGGACAGGCTAAGGTGCCCGATGTGGCCGGAACCTGGAAAGACCTTACCGATAATGTGAATTATATGGCCTCGAATCTTACCACACAGGTAAGGGAGATTGCAAATGTAGCAACCGCAGTGGCAAAAGGTGATTTGGCACAAAAAATTGGTATTGAGGCCAAAGGTGAAATAGCCGAACTAAAAGAAACCATCAACACGATGGTGGATTCTCTGAACATTTTTTCTGATGAGGTTACCCGTGTTGCACGGGAAGTAGGTACCGAAGGTATCCTGGGTGGTCAGGCAGAAGTTCCCAACGTAGGTGGCGCATGGTGGGAATTAACGGATAACGTAAATACCATGGCATCAAATCTTACCACACAGGTAAGGGAAATTGCATCGGTAACCAAAGCCGTTGCCAATGGGGATTTATCTAAAAAGATTTCTGAAGAGGAAAAAGGAGGAGAAGTACTGGAACTCTCTACCATTATTAACACGATGGTGGATTCCCTGAACATACTTTCTAATGAGGTAACGCGTGTAGCCCGTGAGGTAGGTACTGAAGGTATGTTGGGAGGTCAGGCAGAAGTTCCTAATGTTGCAGGTGCCTGGTTGGACCTTACCGGTAATGTGAATACTATGGCTAGTAATCTTACCAGTCAGGTGAGGGAGATTGCCAATGTAGCAACAGCGGTAGCACACGGAGATCTCTCCCAAAAGATATCTATTGATGTAAAAGGTGAAATAGCCGAATTAAAAGACACTATTAATCAGATGGTGGATTCGCTGAATGTCTTTGCAGCGGAGGTAACACGTGTGGCGAGGGAAGTTGGAACTGAAGGTATGCTTGGGGGCCAGGCCAGGGTGCCTAATGTTGCAGGTACCTGGAAGGGGCTTACCGATAACGTGAATACCATGGCCAGTAATTTGACCACACAGGTACGAGAGATTGCTTCGGTGACCACTGCCGTTGCTCACGGAGATCTTTCACAGAAAATTTCAGAACAGGGAAAAGGGGGCGAAGTATTAGAACTTTCTACTACCATTAATATAATGGTGGATGCTCTTAACATTTTTGCAGATGAGGTGACCAATGTTGCCCGCGAAGTGGGTACGGAAGGGATTCTTGGCGGGCAGGCCGAGGTGCCAAATGTGGCCGGGTCATGGAAAGACCTTACCGATAATGTAAATCAAATGGCGAGCAATTTAACGTCGCAGGTACGGGATATCGCCGGGGTCTCTACTGCCCTTGCCAGGGGTGATTTCTCCAGAAAAATTGATGTAGAAGTAAAAGGTGAAGTTCAGGAACTAAAAAATAACATTAATGCAATGGTAGACAGTTTCACCACTATTGTGAAGGCGGCAAATACTATTGCTGAAGGGAACTTTGCAATAGAGATGCCCCTTCGAAGTGAAGCTGATCAGCTGGGTATTGCCCTGAATTCAATGACTGAGAACTTAAAACGGATATCAGAGGAAAACGAAAATGAAGCCTGGATTAAGACCGGACAGGCCGGGCTTAATGACCGAATGCGGGGCGAACAAGATCTTTTGACTTTGTCGAAGAATATTATTTCCTATTTAACTAAGTACCTTGATGGTCAGGTAGGAGTAATTTATCTGTCTGAAAAAAATAAAGAGAAGAAACAACTAAGGATGACAGGTTCCTATGCGTTTACCCACCGAAAATCCCTTAAAACTACTTTTGATTTTGGCGAAGGACTCGTGGGTCAGGCTGCTATGGAGAAAGAAGCCATTGTTCTTTCAGGTATACCCGGAGATTATATAAGTGTATCGTCAGGCCTGGGAAAAAAAGAACCCAGACATATTCTGGTTCAGCCATTCATCATTGATGGTGAGGTAAAAGGTGTAATTGAGATTGGTTCCTTCAAGTCTTTTAATGATAATCAGCTGGAATTAGTACGGTCAGTAGGAGAAAATATAGCTATTACTACCAACTCTGCCCTGGATAGGGAAAAAATGAAAGACCTCCTGGAAGAGTCGCAGCGACAATCTGAAGAGTTATTACAACAACAGGAAAAATTAAAGATTCAGAGTCAGGAATTACAGATGGCCAATGAGGATCTTGAAACTAAGACTACAGATTTAGAGATGCAGAAAGAGGATTTACAATCCAGTAGAGTCGAGGTAGAGCGCAAAGCAAAAGAATTAGAACTTGCCAGTAAATATAAATCAGAATTTCTGGCCAATATGTCTCATGAATTGAGAACACCATTAAACAGTCTTCTGATCCTTTCCAAAGACCTTAGTGATAATAATAAAGGGAACTTATTTAAAGATCAACAAAAGTCCGCTAGCATTATATATGAAGGAGGATTAAACCTGTTAAACCTTATTAACGATATTTTAGATCTTTCAAAAGTAGAAGCAGGAAAACTACAGATTAATCCAGAAGAAGTCGTAATAGAAGGTCTTGTAAATAACCTTAAAAACCAGTTTGAGCCCCTGGCAAAATCGAAAAAGCTAAAGTTTTCTATACAATCTAAACCAAATGCACCTGAAAGGATAGTAACCGATGGGCAGCGGTTGGAACAAATTATTAAGAACCTTATTTCAAACGCCATTAAATTTACAGAAAAAGGATCGGTGAATGTTATGATTTGTAAACCAGATGCAAGCGTTAAATTCAGTGAAATAACCCTCTCAAAATCTGAAGTATTAGAAATTTCAGTAAAAGATACAGGAATTGGAATTCCTGAAGCCAAGCGAATGATGATCTTTGAAGCCTTTCAACAGGCGGAAGGAGGTACCAGTCGTCAATATGGAGGCACAGGGCTTGGATTGACAATTTCGAGGGAATTATCACGATTATTAGGAGGTGAAATACATATAGAGAGTAAGGAAGGAAAAGGAAGCGACTTTAAAGTATATATTCCTATGGACCTACCAAGTGCGCCTATAAAAGAAATGGATGATGCCATTTCTTCTTATAGTGAGTCAAATCAAATTCATTCTAGAGATAAGGGGAGGGAGTTGACAGAAAGTGAAACTACAAATACTATAGAATCTTATATACCTGATGATAGAGAGAATTTAAAAGTTTCGGAATACACCCTGTTGATAATTGATCAGGATCAATATCTAGCGCAGACAATAAAAAAACTAGTTAAGAAATATGGCTTTAAGTTACTTTTTGCAAAGGATGGAAAAGAAGGAATGAAACTGGCAGAGCAATATCAACCCAAGGGTATCCTCATGAATGAAAAGTTACCTGATATGAAAGGGCTAAGTGTTTTGGATCATTTAAAATTTAATTTAAAAACCAGACATATACCGGTATATTTCATGGCAGATGAAGATAAAAGTCGTGAGGCCCTTAGTAAAGGAGCAATGGGATTTAGTCTAAAGCCTATAAGTGCCAAGGTTGTTGAGAATGTCATTCAAAAGGTGGAAAAAATAGATAACACACCGGTTAGGGAGATTCTTATTATTGAAGATGATGAGGCAACTTTAAAGGCAATTAAAAGTATCCTGAAGAATAAGGAGGTTAAAATTTCTACCGCAACTACGGGGAAAGTTGCATTGCAAAAGCTAAAATCCAAAAGCTTCGATTGTATAATTCTTGATCTTAAACTCCCGGATATTACCGGATTTGAGTTACTGGAAAAGCTGAAATCCCGTCAAAAAGCAGATCATATTCCGGTAGTGGTATATACCGGAAAGGAACTCACAAAAAAAGAAAACGTAGAACTTAACAAATTTACAGACAGTATTTTAATTAAAGGGGCATCTTCACCGGAGTTACTTTTAGATGAGGTTTCTTTATATATACATTTTAACGAAATTAAATTATCGCCTAAGCAAAAAAAGATAATATCTGACTTGCATGATCCGAAACATGTCTTGAAGAACAGAAAAGTACTGATAGTAGATGATGATGAACGCAATTCTTATGCACTTTCTAAAGCTTTATCTGACTCAGGTATGAAGGTGATAGTCGCAAATAATGGAAAAGTTGCAATTGAAAAATTAGAAGAGGATAAAGATATAGATATTGTCCTAATGGATGTAATGATGCCCATTATGAATGGGTATGAAGCCACGACAAAAATAAGGAAATATGCAACCTATAAAAAATTACCAATAATTTCATTAACCGCGAAAGCAATGCCGGAAGATAAAGCCAAAAGCCTGGAGGCAGGTGCCAATGATTACCTTACCAAACCGGTTAAAATTGATAAATTAATAAACGTAGTGCGTTTATGGCTAAGCCAATAATATCAGAGAATGAAGTAAATCATAGAGCTAAACTAAGAAGGAATAGCACTCATAGTTTTCCATACCTACCAAATTTCTATTTTAAAGGATTACGAAAATATTAATATGTTGATTTGTATTTAAAACAATATTTTTGCAAAAACTTTATGCTACGGCCCTGATGGATATTACTATTGAGAATATTTTACTTATTGGTTCACTTCTTTTGTTCATCAGTATTTTGGCGGGTAAAACTTCATATAGATTTGGAGTACCCACCCTGCTATTATTCCTGGCAGTTGGAATGCTTGCAGGTTCCGAAGGTATTGGGGGGATCTATTTTGACGAGCCCAAAATTGCCCAGTTTATTGGGATTGTAGCCCTCAATTTTATCTTATTTTCTGGGGGTCTGGATACTCGCTGGAAAAGTATTCAGCCTGTGCTATGGCAGGGAATATCGCTTTCAACTTTAGGTGTACTGATAACAGCTTTGTGTATTGGAATTTTTGCCTGGCAGATTACAGATTTTACTTTAATGGAGGGGTTATTATTAGGGGCCATAATTTCTTCTACAGATGCCGCCGCGGTTTTTTCTATTTTGAGATCTAAGAATCTGGCCTTACGCTCCAACTTAAGGCCAACCCTGGAATTAGAAAGTGGTAGTAACGATCCCATGGCTTATTTCCTGACCATTGCTTTTTTAAGTTTAGTAATGAATCCTGAAGATTCAGTTTGGAGTATCATCCCTATCTTTTTCCTGCAAATAATAATTGGAACAATTGCCGGATTTGCCTTTGGACATATAAGTAAACTGGTTATCAATAAAATTAAGCTTGGATTTGAAGGGCTTTATCCGGTGCTAGTTATATCCCTCATGTTCATCACTTTTTCAGCTACAGATGCCATTGGTGGAAATGGGTTTTTAGCGGTCTATTTATGTGGAGTTTATCTTGGAAACCAGAACCTAATCCATAAAAATACAGTGATTCGCATGTTTGACGGGCTGGCCTGGCTTATGCAAATAGTATTATTCTTAACTTTGGGACTACTGGTATTTCCTTCTCAGGTGGTCCCCGTGATAGGAATTGGGATGGCGATAGCAGCAGTTCTCATATTCGTGGCAAGGCCAATTGCAGTATTTCTAAGTTTGATTTTTTTTAAAATGAAATTGAAAAGAAGGCTGTACATTTCCTGGGTAGGCCTAAGAGGTGCTGTTCCCATTGTTTTTGCGACATATCCACTTATCGCCGGGATCGAAAAGGCTAATTTGATATTTAACATTGTTTTCTTTGTTTCGCTTACTTCGGTATTGATTCAAGGTTCCAGCCTGGCTGCTGTTGCACATTGGTTTCGGGTATCGCTGCCAAGCTCTGAAAAAAAATTATCTCCGGTAGATAAGATCCTGATGGATGAAAGTAAATCCCATTTACAGGAAATTGAAATTCCGAAAGGCAGTATTGCAATAGGAAAACGCATTGTGGATCTGAAAATTCCAAGTGGCGCCATTATAGCGATGATTACGCGGAACAATAACTTCATTACACCTAAAGGAGATACCGTAGTAGAGGAAAACGATATTTTATTAATCCTAACCGAAGATCGTTCTAACTTTTTGCAGATAAAGGAATATCTGGAATAATCCTTACTCTAAGTACTTCATAAAATATAGAAAGAAAATTGTATCAAACCTTATCGATATCGATGGGAATTAGAAATCTTTCTTTTTTAGATTGTTTCGAACTAATAATCTATTAATTCCCGCTCTGACCGGGAATTTTATTCCAGAGAGATGTTTATAATTATAGTCAGTTACGGCTAAAATGAAGATTTAGTTGCAAATATTTTAGACCTGTTTAGTATAGCTTCTGTTTCTCCAAGATCAATATTGGGGTTCGCTCCGGCGGAACTGGCTACAATTCCTCCTACGGTACAGGCAAAATCGAGGGCATTTTGAGGATTTCCATTGCTTAACAAGTGACATAAAAGAGATCCCAGAAATGAATCTCCTGCTCCTACGGTATCTACCACTTGAATTTTATGACCACCGTTGTAGTAAAGTTGATTATTATGAAAAAGAACTGCTCCGGCACCTCCCCGCGTTACGCAAATTGTTTGAACATTGGTGATTTTATGTATAAATTTTATATTTTTCTCTATCAAAATGTCGTTAGAACCCAATAAACCTGAAATCTCCAACAATTCCTCTTCATTAAATTTAATGAAATCAGCCTGCTGAATTAATTCTTTTAAGGTTTCCACATTATAATGTGGCGGGCGAAGGTTTACATCAAATGCTTTCATGCCATTTGATTTCTTAAGTATTTGCAAAAGCGAATCTTTGGAAACCTCATCTCTACTAGCTAAGCTGCCGTAAATAATCACATCGGCATTATTCACAATCTTTTTGGTATTATCAGATAATGAAATTGCATCCCAGGCTACTGGATGGCCTATTTCATAGTCGGCTACTCCTTCTTCATCTAAAGACACCTTCACCAGGCCGGTTTGATATTCAGGAACAATTGAAACTGAAGCCATATGAATTTCCTTCTGCTGTATAAATTCAAGAATTTCTTTTCCGCTTTCATCTGCCCCAACAGCACTAATCATCGCTACCGGAAAGCCGAAAGACTTAATACGCAACGCAATATTTAAAGGAGCTCCTCCTATTTTTTTGTCTTTTCCGAAGTCATCAAACAAAACTTCCCCGAAACTGATGAACTTGAGATTTTTATTTTTAAACATACTACTTAGAACTGGTAATTTTTTAAGATTTTAAAATCCCCCAAACGTTTTAAGTGCCGTTAGAGGGAATGAACTCGTGTAAACTTGCCACTTGGTTAAATCGGATGCCATTATACACTCGTAGAAGAGCTGTTTATTTTCTGAACGCAAAGTTTAACACTATTAATCCGTAACATATTCAATGTGTTGGTGAAAGTTTCAACAAACCTCTTGTTATTGACAAGTTCTCCAAAAACAGCTTCAATTTTAAGAAATGCAATAGGATCTTTATGTGACAAGGCCGCAGCTCTAATTAGTGTATCGCTCATTGCATCCTTAATTTCGTAAGTGTTACCATTCTCATCAACGCCATCGTTATATTTGCACCAGGCCGCAACTACAAATGCAGCTCGGGTAATTTCCCCATCATTTCTTAATTGTTGTTTTAAGGTGGGAAGTAGGAAAATTGGGATTTTTGCCGAACTTTCTAAACATATCCTTGAAATAAGATCTTTGATATAAATATTCTGAAAACGATCTATTAAACTCTTCTTGTATTTATCAAGATTGATATCTCCCAGATCCCCTAAGGTTGGAGTGACTTCCACATCCATAAAATCTTTTAAGAATTGCTCGAAATCGGGATCATTTGCCGCCTCATCAATCGTATTGTACCCGTGAAGTGCACCCAGCATTCCCAGTAAGCTATGACCTGCATTCAACAATCGAAGCTTCATGTTCTCAAAAGGAACCACATTTTCAACAAATTGAGCTCCTACTTTTTCCCAGGCCGGGCGTCCAGCTTTGAAATCATCTTCAATCACCCATTGAATAAAAGGTTCGCAAACTACCGGCCATTGATCCTCTATTAAAAATTCTTCTTTCAGGATTTCTTTATCTGCTGCAACCGTTACAGGGGTTATTCTATCTACCATTGCGTTTGGGAAGGATACATTTTCTTCGATCCAGGAAAGTAATTCAGGTGCTGCTTCTTTCACATAATTTGTAAGCGCTTTTTTTGCAACATCTCCATTCCCCTGAATATTGTCGCAAGATTGAATAGTGATTCCCCCAACTCCACGCTCCATTCGTAATTTTAGAGCCTGGGTAAGGTAGCCAAATACAGATTTTGGCGACATGGGATTCTTCATATCCTCAATGATCACCGGATTGCTGAAATCAAATTTACCGGTCGCTTCATTCAGGTTATACCCTCCTTCCGTTATCGTCAAGGATACTATTTTTATATCTGGATGGGCGATTTTCTCGATAACCGCAAAGGGATTCTCCGGGGCAAAAATAAATTCAACAATAGAGCCGATAACCTTTGCCGTATAAGTCCCGTCTAATTCCTTAATCATCAAGGTATACAGTCCATCCTGATCTTTAAGAATGTTATAAATTTTTCGGTCATAATCCAGTAATCCAATGCCACAAATTCCGCAGTCCAGCACACCAAAATGTTCCATAAGTTCATTTGTATAATAGGCTTCATGAGACCTATGGAAATTTCCCACGCCAATATGCACAATACTGGTAGTTACTTTATCCCGATCGTAAGTAGGTGCTTTCACGTTCGAAAGCACGCTACCTAAATTTTCCTGATTTAATATTACTGATGTTTTCATAAGATATGTATAATGTATTTTAATTCTTATTTAAGGTTTGTGATCTTTTCAACGCCCAGTACGCAGTTATAAAATATCCCAGAGTTGCAACAAAAGCGTATGTATTGAAGAGGTTTTTGTTTGTGTAGTAAATATCCAGATTCTCGCTGTTTACAAAAGTATTTATTGCCAGTATTACAATAATGAGTAAAAATATTATTGATAAACCCTTCAAGATTTTGGAAAAAACTGAAGTATCATCAACATGTTCCTTATCATTTCTGGATTTAGATTCCTGATAACTTTTTATATTTTCCTGAAGCTCTTTTTCTTTCTGAATTTCTTCAGTAAAATCTTCAGAAGCACCATTAAATTTGGCTAATACGGTATACAAAATTATGGTAAAAATCCAGGTGGGAATAAACAAATAATAGAATGACATAATATCTAGCGCATTTAAGGCAAAACCGAAAACAAGGCCAACAATCCACGAAATTATTGCAGGTTTACTGGTAGTTAAATCTTTATAATACGCCCAATATCGATTGAGCCCTATTTTGGGAAATATAAAATGTTCAGCAAACACAATAGCGCCCACAGGAACTACCAATAATCCGGCATAAGTAAGCAGAGGTAAAATTTTTGAAAATACAAATGGGAAACATGCTATAATCACGGTGAAAATACCAACTATGATCGTGGCTTTTCTTCTTGAACAGCTTGTGAAAATAGCCTGGGCTGCGAGTCCTGCCCTATAAAGATTAGCATTTGCCGTAGTCCATCCTGCTACGATAACTATAATGAAGCCGGAGGCCCCCAGTGCCTTAAAAGCGACATCACCAGGATCTAAAGCAATTACATCTTGTTTTAATAAAATTGCCGCACCAGCTCCCATAATCCCGGCCGCGATCCAGGCGATGTAATGACCAAATAACATCCCAAAACTTGTATATAACCCATAAGATGGTTTTTTTGCAAACCTAAAAAGGGCCATATCTATTAATCCAAAATGAGTAATACTATTTGCCGCCCAGGCAAAACCAATTACCTCTAAAAGTCCAATACCCGATTCTCCCGTATTAGTAACGCCTTTCCAAATAGATTCGCTCCCAATTTTTAAAAACTCCTGGAAACTTCCCACGGAAGTTTCCCCAAGAACTGCATGAGATAATACAGGCAATAGGAGTAAGGCTCCAGACACAAATAAAACAAATAACCATGGCGCACAAATACCAGAAAAATTTGCCACTGTTTTAAAACCGTAAATCGCCACAAAAACTACCACGGCACCTACCGCTACTACAATTAATAAAAACCCCAGGTTAGTGGAGTACCAGTGCAATTGTGCAGGTATATCGAATAACAAGCGTACCGCTGAAGCAGATACAGTAATCATTGCGGCCGATATCACCGTAAATATTATTGCATTCGCCCAGTTATATAATTTTGTCATAGAATCTCCCGCAATCTTATTTAAATAGGTATAAAGACTTAGCCGGGTTTGTACCGCAATGGGTGCGGTAATAAATGTCCAACTGAGCACAGCCAGAATATTCCCTATTAATAATCCAAGAATAATATCTTGGACGCCTGCACCGAGCGAAACAAATGTAGCACCAATAACAAACTCGGTCGCGGCAACATGTTCTCCTGCGTATAATCCCGCAAAGTACTTACCGCCATGGAGTTTAGACTTGGGAACAGGTAATTGCTCCTCATTTAAATGATCAAAATTTTGCTGAGATGTATTTTCCATGCTTGGTTTATATTTAAAAGTGGGTTTATAAAAGTGCAATGTTTACTTCCAGAGCCGCTCTTTTACTTTCGGGATTCCAAAATGCCTTTGCTTTAATGATTCTGTAATATTTTAAAATGGAAATATTCTTTTGTAACTTCAGGCCTATATTCACAAGATTATCGTGCCTGGTGTAGAATGTTTTTTCTGTAAAGAAGGAGAAAGCCCCTCCGGCAAATAGCGTTATTTTTAATCTATCATTAATAACAACCGGATATCTTAATTCTAAATAATTAGAATAAGAATTAGTTACTTCTCCATTAGGAGTAGTCTGGAAATCACCACCCTGACCAAATAAGATGGTTGAGAAGTACATATCTAAAGGAAACTTTTCTGAGATTGAGGTTTCTACTACGATATCTAGAAAATTTGGAGAATTATATTTATTCCAACTAAAAATATTTGGATTTTCCCACCCACTATAGTTATTGTGACTAATTAAGGAAGCTTTGAAGCTTTTGCCCGTATTGTAAGTTAAGAAATAGGAAAGCTCGATATATTCTCCATTAAAACTTGAACCACCCCAGGCACCAATTTTAAATTTATTATTATAAAAGCTATAATCTAAGCTGGAGGCTACCATAGCCCCGGGAGTAACCACGAATCCATGCCACGTGTGCATATTTTTTAAATTTATACTTAAGGAAACGTTTTCGTAAAACGATCTATTTTCTCTTTGCCCATAGGAAAAACGAGCAACGCCTAAAACTATAAATATAAATAAGCCAATTTGGAAATATTGTTTTATATAGTTTTTATCAGGCTTCATCATATATATTTAATACATTAAAATAAAATTTATAAAGCGTCTATATGACGTTATATATTTTCAAATATATCAAATTTTCATAAAACACCATGATTTATTTTATATAATTGTAAATTTATCCTATTATATAGCTGTTATTGCTAATAAATTAGCCTTATAATTCCAATAATATAATTGTTTAAAATGACACTATTAAGCGTAGTATACACGTTTAAATATATTTGTTTTTAAGTTTTTAGTTGGGATTAAAGTTTTCAATTAGTATTTTCGTTCACAATTAAGACTATCTATGATTGTCTTTCAAAAAGCATGATAAATGGATTTCAGAAAAATCCCCAATGTTTCTTTAGAGTGTGTAATTTTTGGGTTGGATGATTCGGAATTAAAAATTCTTCTATCCAAAAGGAAACTGAAAATGAATCTCGGAGAAACCACTATTGATGACTGGATGATCACTGGTGATTATGTTCAGAAAAGCGAAACACTTCGGGAAGCAGCAAAAAGAATTCTCAAGCGATACGTTATATTAACTCAAGCATATCAGGAACAGTTTAATGCATTTGGGGATCCAGACCGTATTAAGAATGAAAAAGATTTATTATGGATGCAAAAACTGGATGTTAACCCAAGGATACTTTCCGTAGGCTATATATCCCTTTTAACAGCGAATTTATTTGAAATAAATGATGAAAACCTGGAATGGTTCCCTATCCACCAACTTCCCGAATTAGGTTTTGATCATACAGACATTATAAAAAATGCGTACGAATATTTGCAAAAGAAGGTCTTAATTGAGCCTTTGATATTTGAACTTTTGCCAGATAAATTTACTTTAAATGAACTCCAGATTGCATTTGAAGCCATCTTAGACATTAAAATGGATAACAGAAATTTCCGGAAAAAGGTTCTTAGAAAAAAATATATTGTTCTTCTGGATGAAAAAAGGAAGGGAAACTCTAAAAAACCTGCTCAGCTCTATATTTTTAGTAAGGACATCTACAATAAAATAGTTGAAAAACACCAGCTCTTCATCTTTTAAAAGTTGATAATTGGGATAAACGAAAGTCAAATCACTTTGAAAAGTCCGGTAAGTTGAAGTTAAGAAAAAACCATCCTTAAAGGTGACCGATTAGGTCACTTTAAGGATAATTTTAAATAAAAACAAATAACCCTCAATTCTATTAAAGTATTGAAAATCATTTGTTTAGGTATTATTTAATGTTATTTAAAACATCAGAAGTCGGGGCGGCAGAATGCTTTTAAAGCTCTGAAACACCCAGTATTTATATGGTTTCACGTAATCCCAAGTTTTAAAACTCACGATTAACTCACAACATCAATAGAACGTATTGAAGTAATTTGATACTTCTGTACAAGTGAAAGGTACAAATTATTTTGCTGCGTATTGTTCCCTTATATGCTCATGAAATAAAAATATATATAATATTAATTACCCAATTACCCAATTACCCAAATAGCTCCGAAGTCCTATTATCAGTCCATTCAAACTGGGTAGTTAAGGAGTTTAAATATATTACCCTCTAATTACCCCACCTGAACTTTTGGGTAATTAGAAAATAAATCAAATTATGATCTAAACACCTATTCCTACTGGGCTGGGTAATTGGATAAAAAAGATTTTGAATTTTAGAACTTTTCAAAATTAAATTTCCAGGGTTTGGCATAGGAATTTAATTCTGGATCTAAATAATTGAGGAGAGTAGAACTTCTTTTTTCTCAACAGCAGTAATTTCTATTTCATAATTCCATAAAGAAAAAATAATGCAAGATGTGTGCCTGTGGGCACAATCTTGATTACTCCCGATGGTCGCAATGAAAAAAGAGATGTTTATGGCGAAAACAGCATCGTGAATAGTAGCAGACTTAAAGCCCCCATATCTACCGAACTAATACTATAAAGTGTTTGGGGTGTTCATCAGTTGACTGTAAATTAAAAGGGGGAAGTACGCTGTTACCTGTACTTCCCTCTTCATCATTTTCAATAGGACTGTAAAAATGATTATTCTAATTTATAAAAAATAATTCAGAAGTTAAATCTTTTTAGAACTTTGCAACCTCCGGGCGCAAAGCAAGATTGTCATGACAATGACACATCTTGCTTTGCTTGCTTTAAACCTTGTTTTTAAAACTACAATCTTCCTCTCAGGCCGTCAATATCCTTTGCTATTTTAGAATCAATCACCCGGGCATAGATCTGGGTAGTGGAAATTTTATGGTGACCTAATAATTTGGATACAGTTTCAATGGGCACTCCATTGGCCAGGGTCACGGTAGTGGCAAATGTATGTCTGGCCGTATGAAAACTTAGTTTCTTATTAATCTTCGCCTTTTTGGCGATTTGCTTTAAGTAATGATTGGTTTTCTGGTTGGAATATACGGGGAGCAAGGTATTGTTTTGCTCTGCCTTTGGGTGATCTTTATACCGGTCCAATATATTCTCTGCTTCTTCTAATAGCGGAATTCTGACCGAAGTGTTTGTTTTGCTTCTGCGGGTATAGATCCATTTCTTGCCATCAATCCCGAACTGCAGATGGTTTTTGTTCAAGGCTTTTACATCGGCATAAGCCAGTCCGGTATAGCAAGCGAAAATAAAAATATCCCGGTTTAACCTTAAGGTTGGATTTTCCAGTTCTTCTGCCTTCAGTTTTTCCAGCTCCTGTTTAGAGAGGTAAACCATATCCACCGAATCAAAACGCAGTTTAAATCTTTTGGTGGGGTTCTTTTCGATCCAGTCTAAATCTTCCGCTAACCGCATGAGCTTTTTAAAGCGTTCCATATGCTTCATCAGTCCATTGTTATGCAATCCCTCCAAATTTCTTAGATAACTCTCAAAACCCAGGGTAAACTGGTAGTCGATATGCTTTAGATAAGCATCACTATTCTGGTATGTTGTCTTTAGGTAATCTTTTAAATACGCACCAGTAGTCGTATAATTTTTCATGGTGCCATACTTTAAGACCTTGCCCATATTCGTATCATGGTATTCAATCAGCTGGGACAAGGTTGTGTGTTCCTGGTCAGTTCCCAGAAATCTGGATTTTACTAAATCTACGGTAATCACTTTATCTTCTTTTTGTAAAGCATCATGGATTTTAAATAACTGGCTCCTGACCTCGTTAATCTTCTTATTGATCTGGAAACCCTCCGGGCTGTTTCCCATCATTTTACTAGAGGCTTGATTCCATTTGTCCACAGCAATGGTCCGTTTTAGACTAATTTCAAGCTTTTTACCATTAATGGTAATTCGGGCATAAAGGATGGCTGATTCAGGTTGGTTTTTCTTTTTGCGGGTAAAAAAAGAAATAGAAAAAGTTTGGGTAGTACGCATAACGATTTGACTTTAATGAGACAAAAAATTCTGGGTACGAAAGTCAAATCAACAATACGTGGATGGGACCATCCAACTTCTATCAAGATACAAAAAATAAGCTCACGATTGACTCACGATTGACACATGAACTCACTAAAAACTCACGTTTTATTTGTGTAAAATTGTGTTAATTTAATGCATAAAAAAAGGGTAATTACATGAAAATCATATAATTACCCTATTGTTTATTTCTTAATGAAATGTTAAAAAGTCGGGGTGGCAGAACGCACACTCTTTCCCATATGCCTTGTTAACAGTGCTATTTCAAAATTTATCTTTTAAAAGGTCACCGAATCGGACTCAAAATATCAATTTAATTGATCTGAAATTTAAAGATCGCGCATAAGAATAAATATAGAAAATTATAATTTAATATGGTAGTTTGATTACAATGGTTTCAAAAAGGAGGTTGCCGGTAAAGTAAATTTTGATTCAGTATAATATGGTTAACAATGTTGCATTTTATCCATTCATTTATTGGTCTCACATATACTTTTTTTTAGAAGTTTATACTCCCCATTATTCTTGAACTCACGTATGGACATGCCCACATATCGCTTAAAGGTTTTAGAGAGGTGGCTTACATCCGTAAAGGCTAAATCATCCGTGATTTCGGTAAGGGTATAATCAGATTTAAGCAGGCGAATCTCTACTAATTTTAGCTTCGCCTTTATAATGTATTCACGCAAGGACATCTTGATTTGTTTTTTAAAAAACTCGCTGACAGAAGTGGGTGACATGGCAAAAGTGCTGACAAGGTGGTCAGCCTTCAATAATTCCGGTTGGTTGATATTTTCATTGATATAGGTCAGCATCCTGGTGGCCCTGTCATCTGCATTGGTCTCGGCCACCTCGTAATGGCTTCCTTTTTTGATATTTCGTATTAAAATCTCCAGGACACTGGTCATCAGGCTTTTTATAAGCATAATCGATTCCTCTCCATACCCTCTCGATTCTTGAAGTATCATGGCTATGAGTTCCAGATGCTGTCGGTCCACTTCGTTTTTGATAATCTCACCGGGCAATTGGTTGTAGTTCGAGGATATAAGCCGCTTCCTTGAACCAGATGTTTCTATCAATGAAAGTATCATTTATATAAGTACCGATGGCAAGTTCGAGGTAATTTCAGAATAGCAATATATAATTACTACCGTGGCGGGAAAATTTTCTGGGATGTTATCAAGACAATTAATACCTTTATTTTTCCTCCGGATCCACCATCGGAAATGGAAAGATAGGGGTTAGCCGAGTAAATCACCTCCTTTATTACCCGAAGCAGAAGGCGGGA
>NZ_QEYO01000007.1 GCF_023718305.1 Gramella sp. AN32 | reverse complement strand
GTGAAGGCCTCGTGAATAATTTGCAAGAGCTAGAGAAGATAGTTGTTAAAGTGAGTAATGGAACACCAATACTTGTTAGGGATGTTGCTAAAGTTCAATTCGGTCACGGAGTTCGATATGGAGCTGCAACCCGAAATGGAGAAGGAGAAGTGGTTACGGGGATTGTGATGATGCTAAAAGGAGCAAACTCTTCTGCAGTTATAAATGCTGTTAAGGATAAAATTGAACAGATTAAGGAAACTTTACCAGAAGGAGTAACCATTGAGCCCTATCTGGATCGGAAAAAATTGGTGGATCGCGCGATAGGAACGGTAACCACAAACCTTACAGAAGGGGCGTTAATTGTGATTTTTGTGTTAATCCTCTTTCTGGGGAACTTAAGGGGTGGATTGATCGTGGCTTCTGTCATACCTCTTTCAATGCTTTTTGCAATATCAATGATGAAACTCTTTGGAGTCTCGGGGAACCTGATGAGTTTGGGTGCCATAGACTTTGGTCTTATCGTAGATGGAGCGGTAATTATTGTTGAATCTGTAATGTTCGGGATCCATACGGGTAAAAAGAAGTATGCCGGAGTGGAAAAGTTATCTTCTGAACAGATGGATACCGAAGTGAAACGATCTGCTGGAAAAATGATGAATTCTGCAGCGTTCGGGCAAATAATTATTCTAATTGTATATCTACCTATTTTAGCATTGACTGGGGTAGCTGGGAAAATGTTTCACCCCATGGCGCAAACGGTAATGTTCGCTATTCTGGGCGCATTAATTTTATCGCTTACCTATGTTCCTATGATGTCTGCTCTGGTACTCGGTCGAAAGACGGAACATAAAAGAAATTTTTCTGATAAAATGATGGATTTCTTTCAGCGCATTTATAATCCTATTATAAAAGCTGCGCTTCACGCAAAACTTTTGGTAATTGGATTGGCAATAGGGTTATTTGTTATTACACTAGTTGTATTTGCCAATATGGGGGGCGAGTTTATTCCGCAGTTGGACGAAGGGGATTTTGCAGTAGAGACACGAGTTCCTGTTGGTAGTTCCATCGACCAAATGATTGATGTTTCTCAGAAGGCGCAAACTATACTATTAAAAGAATATCCAGATGAAGTATTGCAAGTAGTGAACAAAATCGGTTCAGGAGAAATACCAACGGATCCTATGCCAATTGAAGCAGGAGATATGATGGTTATTTTGAGTCCAAAATCGGAATGGACAAAAGCTGGCGGAAGAGAAGAACTGGCAGCAGAGATGAAAGAATCCCTGTCAATAATCCCTAATGCTACTTTTAGCTTTCAACAGCCCATACAAATGCGTTTCAATGAACTTTTGACAGGTGCAAAACAAGATGTTGTAATCAAAATTTATGGCGAGGATCTTAATATTCTTTCAGATCTAGCCAGCAATGTTGGGAGCAAAATAAAATCGGTAGATGGAGTTGCAGATTTGTATGTTGAGGAAGTGACTGGATTACCACAAATCAATATTCAAATGAACCGTGATAAGATTTCTCAATATGGGATGAATATCGAGGATGTAAACAATGCTATTGAAACTGCGTTTGCGGGTACTTCGGCTGGACTTGTATATGAAGGAGAACGCCGTTTTGATCTAGTGGTTCGATTGGATAAAGATTACCGAACTGATATTACCGATGTACAGAATTTATATGTGAGCACCCCGGAAGGAAGCCAAATTCCGCTAAGTGAAGTAGCAAGCGTTTCCTTTGAACCCGGACCTGTACAAATTCAGCGAGATAATGCAAAACGTCGAATTATTGTTGGCTTCAATGTACGTGATAGGGATGTACAAAGTATCATTGAGGATATCAAACAAATTATGGCTTCGAATGTTGATATGCCAGCAGGTTATTATGTAACCTATGGCGGTCAATTTCAAAACCTGCAAGAGGCCAATCAACGATTGATGATCGCCTTACCAGTAGCCTTGTTGCTGATTTTAATTTTGCTCTATTTTGCTTTTGGCTCAATAAAACAAAGTTTGCTCATTTTTACGGCTATCCCGTTATCTGCTATTGGAGGTGTCTTTGCACTAATCATAAGAGATTTACCATTCAGTATTTCGGCTGGAATCGGATTTATTGCATTATTTGGTGTGGCCGTTTTAAACGGTATCGTATTGGTTGCAGAATTCAACAGGCTAGATGCAGAAGGTGTAACTGATATTTATGAACGTGTCCTTAAAGGAACACGCGTGAGATTGAGACCAGTACTAATGACTGCTACCGTTGCAGCATTAGGGTTTTTACCTATGGCATTGTCAAATTCATCCGGTGCAGAAGTACAAAGGCCATTGGCTACAGTGGTTATTGGTGGCTTGATTACGGCAACTGCATTAACGCTAATCGTTCTACCCGTTCTGTACATTTATTTTACTGATAGAAAAGCTAAATTCAATTTCGGAAGAAAGAAATTAGCTACTTTAATCGTCATTGGTGGCTTATTCTTTCCGGCAATGCAGCTTCAAGCACAAGAAATTAACCAAATACAGGAGCGTGAACTTACATTACCTGAGGCTATTGAACTTGCACTTAAAAACAATAACCGAATTAAGATTGCGCAATATGAAATAGATGTTGAAGAAACAGGAAAGTATGGCGCGATAAGCATTCCTAAAACAGAATTTTCCTACTCAGGCGGCGAATTTAATACGCCTGCGGTAAAAGATAATCTTTATGGTGTTACGCAACGAATCAATTTTCCTACAGTTTATACCAGTCAGTTCAAGCTTGCGAAAGCTAAGGTCAATAGTAGTGAGCAACTGAAAATTATAGAAGAAAATAGACTAATTGCCGATGTAAAAGCTGCCTATTTAAGAACTGTGTTTTTAATGGAAAATAAACGATTATTACAGCGTCAAGATAGCCTTTACGGCAATCTGAATAAGTCAAGTTTGATGCGTTATAAAACAGGAGAATCCACAAAATTGGAAAGCGTAACCTCAGCAGCTCAATCGATGCAAATAAAAAATAAGCTTCAACAGAACGAAGCCGATTTGAGAATCGCACAAAACCGACTACAAGTAGTCTTGAACACTAAGGAGAATATTAGTGTTAAATCCACTGAATTAATCCCTAGTGAGATAAATTTCGATATTGAAAGTCAATCTATAGAACAAAGCCCGTTTTACGCCTATCTAAAACAACAATTAGAGGTAAGAAAACGGGAGACAAATGTGGAAAGGAACAAAGTTTTACCTGATATTATGTTCGGTTATAACAGCCAAACCTTTAATGGTGCTCAAAGTAGCGGGTTAGCAAACCAAAATTTTAGTGATGATGACTTATTTTCATCCTTTCAGGTAGGGGTTGCAATTCCCATTTTTCCTGGGGGGCATCGTTCCAAGATCAAGGCAGCAAAAATTGAAGAGGAGATCGCCCAATCTCAAATTGAGTTGAACCAAACCCAGTTACAAGGGGAACTACAAAATTTGTTACAAGAATATTACAAACTTCAGGGAACTTTGAGTTACTATCAAAATGAAGCGTTGCCACAGGCGGAACTTATTATTAACAATTCAGAAAAGAGCTTTAAAAGTGGAGATGTTTCTTACACGCAATACCTGCAAAACCTCACTTTGGCGAATAGTATTCAAACAGATTATTTAAACACACTTTATCAATATAACCAGTCTATCATAGTAATCGAAGCCTTATTGGGCTTGTAAAAAAGTGATTTCACATTAAAATATATAAAAATGAAAATTCAATTTAGAACAAAAATATCGCTGCTCATTTTATCTAGCCTATTCATATTGGCTTGTGGCAACAAGGATTCCGAAAAAATGGAATCTTCCGAAAAAACTTCGATAAAAGAAGAACAGCCAGTTGCAAACGGATCCAAACAAATCACTTTTACCAAAGACCAATACAATCTTGCCGGAATTGAAACCGGGGAGATTGAAATGAGAAATCTTAGTAATATTATCAAACTGAATGGAGTCATTGATGTAGAGCCTGAAAGTATGGCTTCTGTATCTGCACCTTTAGGAGGTTATTTAAAAACTGCAGGGAGACTACCTGGTGAAGAGATTAAAAAAGGCCAAGTCTTGGCCACAATTGAAAATCCTGAATTTATCCAAATCCAACAGGATTATTTGGAAAGTTTAAGCAAACTCCAATTTCTTAAAGAAGAATATAACCGCCAAAAACAATTGCGGGAAGAAGACATAAATTCTGCAAAAACGTTTCAACAGGTTTCTTCAGATTATAGAATAACACAAGGGCGGGTTAAGGCATATGAACAACAACTTGCGCTTGCGGGAATCAGTAAGAATTCTGTACAAAACGGCAATATATCGCGAACTGCAAACCTTTATGCTCCAATTACAGGTTTTGTGAAGGCAAGCAATGTAAATATTGGTGATTATGTATCGCCACAGGATGTTCTATTTGAACTAGTTAATTTAAACGATGTTCATTTGGCATTGAATGCTTTTGAAAAGGATTTAGGGAATATAGAAGTGGGCCAAACCGTTAAGTTTTCCCTTTCCAATGACAATACTTTTGACCGCACTGCCGAGGTTTTCTTAATTGGAAAAGCCACTGGTATTGACCGTATGACACCGGTTTATTCCCATATAAATGAAGGGGACGAGAAAGGCCTTTTGCCCGGTATGTACGTAAAAGCTTGGATAGAAAGCGGTACCAATAAGCAAAATGCAATTGCCTCTGAAGCTATCGTTCAATACGAAGGAAAAGATTTTGTAATCCTTCAAACCGAAGAAACTGAAGGTGGTTATAAATTTATATTGGAACAGGTTAAAAAAGGAATTGAACAAGAAGGCTATACAGCTATAACTTTTGCCGAAAGTTTTGATGTTAACAATTTTAAGCCAGTGGTAAAAAACGCTTATTCCATCTTGTCTGCTTTGCGAAATTCTGAAGAAGAGGAATAGTTTTAATTTAAAAAATAATTTTGTGATACCAAGATGAAAATTGACAAGGTAATATCCAGATTAACAGAACCCTTTCAGGCTCTGCAAAATAAGTTGTTTGCGAAAGTGTATCTCGCACAGACCATTAGCCTGTTGGGTGATGCCTTTACTTGGGTTGGATTGGCATTATTAGCCTATCAATTTGGGGAAGGAAGGGCAGCTATAATTTTGGCTACGGCACTTACATTGCGGGTAACCGCCTTTATCATCTTTTCACCTTTTGCAGGTGTACTAGCAGACCGGATAGACCGAAAAAAGATCCTGTACACGACCCACTTTATTAGGATGGGACTTGTCGCCTTGCTACCGTTTATTACCACCGAATGGCAAATTTATGTCTTGGTATTCCTTATGAATGTTTTCAATGCTTTTTTTAGTCCTACTTATAGGTCTATAATTCCACAGATAGTTGACAAGAAATTATATCGGCAAGCTATTGGTCTATCCGCTGCCACGTATCAGTTATTGGGAGTTTTAGGGCCAGGATTGGCAGGTATCCTTGCAGTTTGGTTGGGTGCTCGCGAAATATTTTTGGTTGATGCAGCTACATTTATTGTCGCGGGCATTTTGCTTTTAACCCTTCCAAAAGATTTCTTGAATGCAGCTAAGGAAGATGTCTCGAAGAAACACCCTACCACTTGGCAAGATGTTACAAAAGGGGCAAAGCTTTTGTTTCAAAACAAATACATACGTTTTGCGCTATTTATTGAATTGGTGTCGGCGATGGCCGGAGCTTTCATTTTAGTAAATACAATTGTTCTTGTCAAAGGGGGATTGAGCCTTACCGATAGTGATTATGGTTTGATTATGGCCGCCTTCGGAATTGGTGCAACAGTAGCCGCATTCGTTTCCGGAGCCATTGATAAATCCAAATCGAGGCAGGTTTCCTTGCTATTGGGAGCCTTAGTGTTAGGCTTGGCAATTAGTGCCGCAAATTACTTGAATTTCTCTTTGCTCTTTGTGTTCTGGATCTTTGCAGGGTTGGGACAAAGTCTTGCAGAAATTCCTTCGGAAACGCTTATCGGAGAAAATATATCTGATAGTGAACAGGGAAAAGTATATGGTTCGCATTTTGCATTTTCACATTTGTGGTGGGCTATCGCTTATCCAATAGCCGGATTTTTGGGAACCAATTTCCCCGAAAAAGAATTTCTCTATGGCGGCATCATTTCACTAGCATTGTTGTTAATGGTGTTTCTGTTTCTTAGGCCAAAGGAAAGTGTTGCAGGATCAAAACTTTTAAACTGGAGAAAAATAGGTTAAGCCCCAACTAAGAGCATTGGTATTATGGAAGATTACAAAAACAATAAGCCCGTTATTTATAGGTGTAACGGTGCAAACTGCCGAAAGAAAAAAGGAAAACGCTTAGAATACTATATAAAAAAATATAACCTAAAAGATAAAATTGAAGTTGAAAAAATGGATTGCAATAATAGATGCCAACAGGCTCCTGTGCTTCATCTTCATCCAAGCGATATATGGTTTTCAGAAAAAGATTTAGGAACGATCTTTAAAAGGTATATTTTGAATAAAAAATCCAATTAGACTGTATCTAATTCAATTATGGGAAGAGTATCTCAAAAATTAAAAAGCAGTAAATCTCAAAATAAATAAATTATGAAAAAAGTTTTTTTTACCACCATAGTTGTTTTGGCACTATTAGTATCCTGTAAGGAAACTAAGAAGGAAGAAACTGGTCCCAATGTGAATAAGGACAATAATGCAGAAATGGTTAGAACTCAAGACAGCATTCAAATGGCCCGCAAAAAAACAATGGATAGTTTAGAGCAGGTTAAGTCACACGGGCACGCCCATTAATAATCAAAGTCCCATTGCACCATCTGCAATGGGACTTAATCAATTTTATTATGAAAATTAAAAAAATATATGCCTTTCTCTTTCTTTTTCTATGCGGAGCATTTGGTTCAATAGCATATGCGCACGGAGTAGATGAAAACACACAAACGTTTCTATTGGGAAATAGCGGCGTGGCCTTTGGACCGTTTCTTTATATAGGAGCTAAACATATGATTACAGGCTATGACCATCTACTGTTTTTGGTCGGTGTTATTTTCTTTCTGTATAAACCGAAAGAAGTGCTCTTATATGTTAGTTTTTTTACAATTGGTCATAGTACCACTTTATTATTAGGTGTATTAGCCGACATCAATATTAATGCATACTTAATCGATGCGATTATCGCGTTATCCATTGTATATAAAGGGTTTGATAATTTAGGCGGTTTTAAACGGTTCTTCGGCAAACAACCTAATACCAAGGCAGCTGTTTTGATATTTGGATTATTCCACGGTTTTGGGCTCGCAAGTAAATTGCAAGAATTCAAATTTGATAGAGAAGGATTGTTTACCAACCTCATAGGCTTCAATATTGGTGTAGAAATAGGACAATTTATTGCTTTAGCGGTCGTATTGATACTTATAACGGTTTGGAGAAGACAACCCAGTTTTATGAAATTTTCAACAATTACCAATACAGCTTTAATGGCAGCCGGGTTTTTATTGCTCGGCTTTCAATTAACAGGCTACTTTACATCTTAAAAAAAATCAACTATGTCAGAAATGAAACATCCAGTATTGGAAAAAAGTAAAATTATAAAAGCTACCGTCATTTCACTAATCGTCGGTGCGTTATTATTGGTTATAGCTGTTTTGCCAGCGGAATACGGAAGGGATCCCACAGGTGCGGGAAAATTATTGGGATTTAGCAAACTTTACGTTCCCGAAGAAGCCGGCACATCTAGTTTGGGAATTATGGCATCCAATCCTTCTACTGCAATAATCAAACTTGAAAAGGCAGGTTCAGGACCTGATGTGGCCAGACCCATAGAGGCCGATAACCCTCCCCCACCTACACAATTAAATTTACGTGAAGATGAAACCAAAGTGGTTGTCCCAGCAGGAAAAGGAATTGAATTTAAAATAGATATGCTCAAATACGGGAAAATGAAATATGAATGGACTACCGCTAATGGTGAGGTTCTCTATTTCGATTTTCACGGTGAGGTAAAACAAGAAAAAGAAGTAAAGGAAGTTTATTTCGAAAGCTATACAATTGCCAATTCCAACAATATGGTGGGTACTTTTTTGGCCCCATATGAAGGAAAACACGGGTGGTTTTTTAGAAATACCGGTAATGAGGACGTTACGGTTAATTTAAGACTGAAAGGTCAGTATACCTTATAATTTTAAGTCCTGCAATGGTAGGTGAATTTCTACGCCCAATTGAAATAGCTTAGCAGGCACAAATTACAGTTTAGAAATAATTTTCAGTTGTGATTTTGAATAAATCAACAGTAATAATTATTACTGAAAATGATAATTAAACGCATTTCAACGGAACCAAACCCTACCCTATACCGTTAGGTGTGGCCAATGGACAACCAAAAAATAATGAACTTTTAAACTTGAGCCAGTTTTAATATTACTTTATTCAGATAATACACTGTCTATATGATTGTAAAAGAGAATCTTAATTTTCAAGATTGTAAAGAAGCACTATTCTTTTTAAAATCAAAGATTGAAGTACGTGGAGATATTAAAATATATCTGGAAGTAAATGAATTTGTAGGAGATGAACTATTGCAGGAAATCGGTTTAAAATTTAAAGAAAATATTAAAAAGATAGCAATTGTTTGTCGCGATGAATCCATAGAAAATATGCGGATAATAGCAAGGAAATTTTATAGATCCGAAATTAAATTCTTTGAGGTAATAGAAAAAGCACAAGCTAAAAGGTGGGTTCATTTAAAAGCTTGAAATACAATAAAAAATTATCTATGAACCCAAACTAGAATTTTTATCAATGTGGGTTTTTAGATATAGTAATAAAACCTATGATTTGGAAAAACATTTACTTAAGATAATAGATGATTACAAGAATGAGATATTAGATGTAGAGGAATCCAACCTCAATGATTTCAATATTGTTGAAAAAGGAATTACAATATCAAGAAAATATTTACAAAAACTACGGTTATGTATTAGAGATAATGATTTCACTAATAAAGAAAGCGAAATAAGATTCTTTAAAAAACACAAGCCCTATGTTTATAGTAGATTGAAATTCTACGCTAAACTGTACAATTTTTTGATTAATAGACCAGCTGGAACCATCCAATCTCAACAGATTTTTATAGATGAAGAAATTAAAAAGCTTCAAGAAAGTAACCGCCGTAATATCGACTTTATTAAATATTACAGGGAAAAATCTTCGGTTTTAGATGAATTTTACTTTATTAGAGGTAAAGATAAAATCAGTCTGGTTTCAGATACTTCCCATTTCTATACTGATGCTGAATTTTCTACGAGTCACGATAACGCAATTGCTAAAATTATGGCCTATGACCTCTTGATAAATCACTACGTTCAGGAATTAAGTTATTTAAGAGATCAGTCCTACGGTATTTCCAATAAATTAAACACTTTAGCCAATGGTGAGCGCCTTGGCTGGACAGCTTCAAAAACTGACCTGATTGAATTAATTTATGCCTTACAAGCATCGGGTGCAATAAAAAGTGGGACGGCTGGTATTAAAGAGATGGCTTCAGCTTGTGAAGACATTTTTGAACTTAAACTTGGCAATGTATATAGAACTTTTCTCGAAATAAGAGAGCGGAAAATCGACCAAACCAAGTTTATCGATAGACTGAAAACAACACTTTTGAGGCGAATGGAAGAAACGGACGGATAATGTATTTTCAGTTTAAATGTTAAATTCCTTCCCAAGTTGGGTCTTACTTGGGAAAAAATAAAATTAATTTTAGTTATCATCATTTGGTATAGATGATTTAATGAGACATCTCTAAATCAAACTAATTTAAACCATTGAAAATGAGCAAATAAAACTCCCAACTTGGGTGCAACTTGGGATTAAAATCCAATAAACCATCCCAAATTTGTAGAACGAAAGTCAAATCAGGTCAGGGGCTATCAAATTAGTTGGAATCGATACGATAACCCCTTTCTTTAAAACCGTTCTATTATGCCAGCAAATATTATTACCACCGACGACCTTCGAGAATTTAAAATGGAATTGCTCGATGACATTAAGAATCTTCTATCTAAACAAGCAACTGGAAAACTCAAGAAATATCTAAAATCTTCAGAGGTAATGGACCTGCTTCAAGTCAGTCCAGGTACATTGCAGAATCTTCGTATCAATGGTACATTGCCCTATACCAAAGTAGGCGGTATTATCTACTATGATGTAGAGGAAATTCAAGGTGTAATGAACTCGAATCGAGTACAGCACAAGCAAAATTCTTAAAAGATGAACTATATAAAGCTACTAAATGCGGCTTTTGAAAAGTTCTTTTTTGATGACCGCCTCAATCCAACGCACATAAGCCTTTATATGGCACTGTTCCAGGAATGGAACAGTAGTCGGTTTGCAGGTGAGTTCTACGTCAACCGAAGGGATTTAATGCAATGTGCAAAAATAGGCTCAAAATCTACGTACCATAGGTGTATTACCGATTTAGACTCTTGGAACTACCTTTCCTATTTCCCTTCCAATAATCCATATAAGGGCAGTAAAATTAAGATGTCCATTATAGGGACAAGTGATGAACCAGTGACGGGACAGTACAATCCCATATTAGAACAGCTTGCGGAACACTACCATCCCATACGTGAACCAGTTGTGTACCAACACCATCCCAATAATGGACAAGCTGTGGACCCGCACCGTCCCACCAGTGGACAAGCATTGGTATCTACTATAAACAATACCAAACAAGTAAACAATATAAAACAACCAAAGGGCTGGCAGGCCGTTATTGATTTTTTTATTGAAAAAAGTTTTGATGCTAATGAAGGAAAAAAATTCTTCGAGCATTATGAAACTCGGAACTGGCAAACAAGTGATGGAAATGAAATTAGAGATTGGCGTGCCTTGGCCACAAACTGGATGGACAGAACAGAGTTATATGCCGAGGAAAACAAACCAAACAAAAAACAACCGTCCCAAATCAAGGACAACTTGCGAACCACTAAAAACAAAGACTATGGACAACCCCTCTAAAATTATCGAAGGTGGTGTGGAATATTCGCTCGGGAGATTTGATGGCAAAAGCGTTCTCTACGATTTTGATAAGATTCTGATTTACCTGAATGCCAAGGGAAAGTTACTTTTTGGCAAACAATTCAGAATCTATGATGAGGACACGGTTATCATTCGTAAACTATGCTACTATTTCATCAAGGACAAAGAAAATTGCCTGAAAGATGATATCGATCCTGACAAGGGCATTCTTCTTTCCGGACCTGTGGGATGTGGAAAGACCACTTTGATGAAACTATTGCGACATATCGTACCAATGCAACGACCATATGAAATGATTCCGTGCCGGAATGTAGCGTTTAGTTTTAATCATTTGGGATTTAAGACTATTGAGGAATATGGTAACACGAAATTTTTCTGCTTTGACGATTTAGGTGTTGAACCAGCCGGAAGGTTTTATGGCAAGGATCTCAACGTGATGGGAGAAGTGCTCTTGTCTCGTTACGAATTATTTCTGCAAACCAAAAAGAAAAGTAAAACCCACGCCACCACTAATCTCAATGCTGAAGAACTAGAAGAACGATATGGCAACCGAGTACGCAGCCGAATGCGGGAATTGTTTAATTTAATTGCTTTTGATACTAAAGCTGGGGATAAGAGGAGGTGAATTAATTTTACTATTTATAACAAGTCTAAATAAAAATAATTTTTATATTTGGCAAAAATTAAATCATTGACCAATGAAAATCAACTTAAAATTATTGTTTGCCACTCTTAGCTTACTTAGCTCTATTACATACGCACAAACCACATTAACAGGTACTGTCAAAGATGAAAGCGGTGAACCTCTTATGGGTGCTAATATAACCTTAACTTCAAAGCGGGGAACTATTACAGATATTGATGGAAAGTATTCTATTTCCAATATTGAAAAAGGAAATTATACTGTAAAAGTTTTCTTTATAGGGTTTAAATCACAGACCAAGGCGGTAAACGTTTCCAGTCAAGAAATTATCACTCTTGATTTTGTACTTTCTGGATCAAACCAACAGTTGAGTGAAGTGGTAATCACTTCCAACAGAACACGTGAAACTTTAGACGAAGTACCCTCTTCCGTTTCTGTATTAAACTCTCGGCAAATCGAAAACTTGGCCCAAACAAGCAATTCTGTTGCAGATGTATTGACTGAAGTACCAGGCCTAGCATTAAGTTCTAACCGCACTAGCAGTACAGGGCAGACATTAAGAGGAAGAAATATGCTGATATTGATTGATGGAATTCCACAATCCACTCCGCTTCGTAAGGGCGGAAGAGATGTAAATACAATTGATCCCAGTACCCTAGAAAGAATTGAAGTTATAAAAGGTGCCACTGCAATTTATGGGAACGGTGCCGATGGAGGTATTGTAAACTACATTACAAAAAAACCCAATACCACAAAAAAATTAGAAAGCACAACTTCTGTTGGGGCAGAAGGAGCTTTGGTAGATATTGGTAAAACCGTTGGTGCTAACGTATCCCAAACATTCTCTGGGCAACTTAATAAATTAGGATATGTGACCAGCGGAAGCTTTAGACAAACAGGTGTCTACAAAGATGCGAACGGTGTGGTCTTATCGCCATTTTATGGCTTAGGGGAAACCAGTCAGTATAGCCTATTTGGTAAATTGAATTATCAAATTATCAAAAAACAACGGGTGGAATTAATGTACAACTATTTTAGCAGTAATCAAGATTCCGATTACATTCCCGAGGTAGGCGTATATGGAGAAACTCCCACTATCGGGGTTCTTGGCCATGATTTAGGGGAAGACCAGGGAAATAGATATAATCATAATGCACAAGTAATCTACGATTATGATGATATTTTTGGCAATACCGATTTTAGGTCAAATCTTTATTTGCAAGATTTTAAAACTGTTTATGGTTATACAGATAGTTTTTACGATCCCAACTTAGGTTTTGATGGTGGACAGTCCTCAATATTATCTGTCAAAAAAGGAGCAAGACTAAACTTTAAAACACCATATTCCTTCGGTGAAGTAAATGGAAATATTCTTTATGGAGTTGATATTTTAAATGATAAGACTTCTCAAGAATTAGTTGATGGCCGGAAGTGGGTACCCGAAATGGATATGACGAATTTTGCGCCTTATGCACAGTTGAAAACACTTTATCAAAATTTTGTTTTAAAAGCGGGGATTAGACTTGAAAATATCAATATTCAAATTCCAGATTATACTACACTTACCAGGTATAATTTAGGTGAAACAACTCCTAATAGCGGGGGAATAGCTATAACAGGGGGAAAACTGAACTACAATGCCACGGTATTTAATGCTGGGGTACGATATAACAAATGGAGGGTTTTTAAACCTTTTGTTAGTTTCTCCCAAAGTTTTTCCATTGCCGATTTAGGCAGAACATTGCGTTCGGCAACGGAAAATACCGTTACCCAGATTAATTCTGAAGCCGTGATTGCAAATAATTATGAAATTGGTTTCAATACACATTTAGGAAGAACCAGTTTGAGCGGTGCATATTTTATTAGTACCTCCAATTTAGGTTCTACTTATAGCGAAACTCCAAGCGGTGCCTTCGAAATCTTAAGGCAACCGGAAAAGGTATATGGATTTGAACTTTCTTTGGATACCGAACTTTCAAGAAATATAAATTTTGGGACATCGGTTTCATACACAGAAGGGAAAATAGATACTCAGGACAATGGAGATTATAACACTTTTATAGGGGGCGATAGAATTCCACCATTAAAACTAGTTTCTTACTTGTCCTACAAGTTGGCAAATAAATTCGATGCACGCCTAACACATATTTACAGTGGCGACAGAAATCGCTTTGATCCTAATGAAAATGGAGGATATACTTATGGTAAAGGCCCGGTCAACAGCTTTAATATATTTAACCTTACAACAAATTATCAACTTACCCCTACTACGGAAATAGGCGTTGGAGTTAGAAATCTATTGAATGAAGATTACTATCCCCCAATTTCTCAATGGAATGCAAGGGATTCCAATTACATTAAGGCAAATGGGACGCAATTTAATGTATCTCTTACTGTAAACTTATAGTAGTAATTTAATGAACAACAGAACCCTATTAAAATACCACTCCTATTTCGGGATCGTTGCAGGTGTATTCTTGTTCGTTATGGGTATTACGGGCTCTGTATTAATCTTTACTGAAGACATAGACCATCTGCTTTTTAATAAGTATGAGGCTGAAATCAATACTACCGACTTACAATTAGACAAAGCCACAGCAACGGTTCAGGATAAATTTCCTAATTGGGATACCAGGATAATCAAGTTTGAGAAAGGCAAAACTATTTTATTCAATATAAGAAGACCGGAAGCAAGAAAATATGTTTTTGTTCATCCCAGTACCGGTAATATTATCAAAACTATAAATGCCAACACCCATTTTACCAAATGGCTTTTAAAGTTCCATTATTCATTACATACCGGGATTATTGGTAGGTTTTTAGTGTTCTTTGCAGGGATTGCCTTTTTTCTATCTCTGCTTACAGGGATTATCCTTTATCGTAAAATGATTGTCAAAACACTTTTATTTCAAGTAAAATTAAAAAGCACCAATAAAAGAACTTTCTACTCAGCCCTACATCGATATGTGGGGGTTTGGGCGTTATTATTGAATCTTGTAATTGTATTCACGGGTATTTTCTTAGCGTATAAAGTTGTTAATTCAGGATTAAGGGAAGGTGTAAAACCTTCGCCTCCCATATTAAAAACATCTTTAGAGGCATCTTTAACTAAAATCAAAAAAGAAGAACCCAACTTCAAAGCCACCTATATACGATTGCCTTCTTCAGAAAAAGGTAAAATAGTTTTTAATGGAACTTTCGAAGAGGATGCGTTTTACCTAAGTAAATATTACAATAAGTTTTCCGTTGATTATATAACTGGAGCTATTGTCAGTATCGATAAAATTAATGAGGCTAGCTTTATCACTAAGTTCAATAGTAGCATCCTGCCCCTTCATTTTGGACAATATGGAGGTTGGATCAGTAAAGTTTTGTACTGTTTCGTTGGGCTTTCCGGTCCTTTTTTATCCATATCAGGATATTTCATCTGGTTAAAAAGAAAAAAATTACTTTGCTGAAAGAGAATTGTACATCAATTCTTTCCAGTGTTTTAACAGTTTTAGCTAACATTCGTTTAGAGCTCGGGCCTTTCCGTAATATTTTTTCCGCAACCAAAAGGAAACACGAACCAATAAAATCAAGGCAGGAACTTCAACTAATGGACCAATTACTCCTGCAAATGCTTGTCCTGAATTCAGTCCAAAAACGGCGATTGCAACTGCAATTGCCAATTCAAAATTATTGCCTGCTGCGGTAAAAGCTACGGAAGTTGTCTTGTCATATTCTGCACCTGTTGCCTTGGTAACGAAAAATCCAATAATGAACATTAAGGCAAAATAGATAAGCAAGGGAATTGCTATAATCACGACATCCATCGGAATTTTTACAATGAGCTCGCCTTTTAAAGAAAACATTATTACAATCGTAAATAAAAGTGCAATCAATGTAATTGGTGAAATTGTCGGGATAAACTTTTGGGTGTACCATTCTTCGCCTTTAAGTTTTACCAAAATCAGTCGGCTCAAAATTCCCATAACAAAAGGGATTCCCAAATAGATTGCAACACTTTCGGCAATCGTGGCTATCGAAATATCTACAATAGCACCTTCAAATCCAAAATAAGGCGGAAGAACGGTAATAAATATCCACGCATAAAAGCTGTATGCAAATACTTGAAAAATACTGTTCAAGGCTACCAATCCCGCGCCATATTCGCTGCTTCCTTCCGCAAGGTCGTTCCAAACCAAAACCATAGCTATACATCGAGCCAAACCAATTAGAATCAGTCCGACCATATATTCGGGATAATCTCTTAAGAACGTGATTGCCAAAACGAACATTAAAACAGGTCCAATAATCCAATTGAGTATAAGCGAAATGGAAAGGATTTTTGTATTTCTGAAAACTTTTGGTAAAAGTGAATAATTGACTTTTGCCAAAGGTGGGTACATCATTAAAATCAAACCGATGGCAATAGGGATATTTGTACTACCGCTGCTGAAGGAATTGACTATTTCTGGAAAGGATGGCGCAAAATAGCCGATACCCACGCCCAATGCCATTGCTATAAAAATCCATAATGTTAGGTAACTGTCGAGAAAGCTTAATTTTTTATTGGCCATATTATTTTTCGATATTTTTTTGATAGTCCTCTTCGCTCAAAAGATTTGAAAGTTCTTCCAAATCCTTAATTTTTATTTTAATCATCCATCCTTCATCAAAAGGTTTTTCGTTTACAAGCGTGGGATTTTCGAGTAAATCCTCATTAATGGCCATCACTTCGCCCATTAAGGGCATAAACAAATCGCTAACCGTCTTTAGTGCCTCTACAGAGCCAAATACTTCATCTTGTTTAAATTCATCGCCAATGTTGGGCAGGTCAACATAAACTATTTCCCCAAGCTCGCTTTGGGCAAAAGGGGTAATCCCAACTGTTCCTGTTTCGTTTTCAATTTTTATCCAAGTGTGCTCTTTGGAAAAATATATATTATTAGAGGTTTCCATTTTTACGAGGTTTTAATATCCGTTTCTCAAATTTTCTGCATAACTGTTTGGCAAAATACTGTCTTCGACCGCTTTTGCTGCTTTTTCAATATCGTATTCAAATTTTACAAATTCTACCGAAATACTGTCTTTGTCCAAAACAGAAGCATTTTCGTTGATTTCCAGAATAACATAGCTACCTCGGTTATCGCTGTCCTTTGGTTTGCCTATTGAACCAATATTGATAGCGTGTCTAAAATGTGGGGTGTTTTCATCTGCCGAATTGAATGTTCTGTGATAGGGTTTATGAGTATGGCCAAAGCACATAATGTCAGCATCGGCTTGTTCCATTATCCGTATCATACTTTTCTCTGCCCTGTCCTCAAAGAGATATTCATTTATTTTTCGTGGACTTCCGTGTACCAGTAGCACATTCAACTGGTCTTCATTTAATTGAAATTCCAATTTGATATGAGCTGGTAGCGTTCTCAAATAGGCTCTGTTATCATCGTTTATCAATTCGTTGGTTAGCGAAATAGAAACCGCACCATTGGCTTTTTCTTCCTCTGTCTTGTAGGCACAACCGCAATCATCACTTTTTCTGCCTATACCAAAATCATAGTTTCCCGCAATTGTTGGAATTTTTCTTTTTCTTATTTCTTGGACAACCTCATTTGGCCAGATATTGTAGCCCACTAAATCGCCAAGACAATAAATTGCGTCTGCATTCCTTTTATCCACATCGTTGAAAAAGGCCTGCAACGCAGGTAAGTTTGAGTGAATATCACTAAACAGAATAATTTTCATAACTATTAAATTTTTTAAGTTTAACAACAACCGCTACTTGGTGCGCAAGAATTAGTTGCTTGAATTTCCGATAATTCCATTTTTGATTTTTCCGTTGGAATACCGCATTGGTCTTTAGCCAAACAGTCGGTTTGTTTAGATGTCAACAAGAAATTGTTTCCGTCAAAATCGAGTCCAAATTTTCCTATAGTTTCGGCTTGGTATTCCACTTCAATTTCTAAATCTTCGATACCCAATATTTTTTCTGAAAGTTCAATGATGCTCAAGTTTTTCTGGATGCAACCTGTGGTCATAATCGTTTGCATTCCACAGTTAAAAATTGGCAACTTCTTCATTACGTACCGTTCCACCACAGTCGATAAAGTGTTTTGTAATCTTACCTACTTCGGTAACGTGAAAATGGTTGGGTACTAAATCGCCATTAGGTAGTTGGAAAGCAATCCTGTCCAATTGGGTAAGCTTTTGTTTAATTTGTGATAATTTCATAATTTTATCGCAATAAAACGATTAAATGGTTTAAATTTTTTTAGCAACATTCATTTTTTGGCAACAAATCTTGTCCTAAAAATACTGTCATAATATCCTTCATTTCTTTCCAGTTGTCCATATCTATACAATAGCAAACACTTGTACCTTCAACTGTTCCCTTTATAAGACCTAAATATTTTAATTCTTTGAGGTGTTGGGAAATTGTGGGTTGTGCCAAACCTATTTCCTTTACTAAATCGCCACAGAAACACGTATCGATTTTAAAAAGGTGTTGTAATATGGCTACTCTTGCTGGATGACCAAATGCTTTCGCAAAGACCGATATTTGGTTTTGCTCATCTGTAAATATTTCGGTTTTCGCCAATCCCATTTCGTTATTATATTAATTCATTGCAATATTACGATTAATTTTTAAATCGTCAAAATTATTTTATCGCATTAAATTCTTAATCTCTCTGAAATAAGCAAAAATAAGTTGCTTTATGCTTCTAATAATTTCGATGAATAGTTCTTTCATAACCTCATTTTTTAAGTTATAATTTCTTTAAAATAGATAGCGCAATGGCGAGCACATTTTCTTTTCTCATTAAATACTGAGCTTCATCTACATTGCTTAAAAAACCCAATTCTATTAGTACCGCAGGACAATAATCTGATGTTTCCCTCAGCACCTGAAAGTTTGCAAACTTCACACCTCTACTTTCATAGCCTATTGTTTTACAAAGGGCTCTTTCAATTTTATAGCCTGCAAATACCGATTCCTTCGAGAACCTTTCTTGTTTTCTCAAAGTATAAACCTCAATACCTCTTGCATCTGGATTATCAGAATGGTTACAATGTAAAGACACAAACAAATCAGCATTTAAGGCTTTGGCCAGTTTGGTTCTGTCTGATAATGAAATTAAAGTGTCTTTATATCTAGTCAAATAAATATCTAAAGGTGTTTCTGGCTTTTGATTTATGCTTAAAATCTCATTTGCAATAGATAGTACCACATCCTTTTCTTGGATGCCATTTATTCCGATTGTACCAGCATCTTTTCCGCCGTGTCCAACATCAATTACAATTCGTTTTTGAGCACTCGTTTCTTGTCCAAAAATGAAGCACATTTTTAGAACCAAAATCACAAAACTGACGTTTTTGAGCACTTTTTTCAATTTCAATTTTCGGTTTATCAACAACTTCCCTTCAAAATACCATAGAATTTGATACCAAATAATAACAACGGAATTCAAACAATATCAAATAATATTTTATTCACAAATATTTGATTTTCAGTTATTTATATTCAAATATATGTAAATTTCCAATAACGAAAATGAACTAAAAATTTAAACTTTTCCGTTATGAAAAAATCACACTATTTAGCATCCATTCTTTCGCTATTGTCCACTTCGCTTTTTGCTCAAATTGGGGGAATTGAAGATTCCGTTAACGATGTGGGCGATACCATACGTACCATTTTTCCAATTCTACTTGGTGTGATTTTTCTAGTTGGTTTCCTGTTTAATGCAGGACACTTTTTTGGGGAAAATGCAGACCTTAAAAAAGGAATTACTAGAGTACTTGTATTTGTTTTAATTGCTGGCGCAGTAGTCGGCATCTTTACTTACCTCATAGGAATTGTTGTGTAATGAAACGCTTCGAGGTCTATAAAAACATTAGGAAAAGGGCAGTCATTTTTGGCTTGCCCATTTCCCTGTTTGCCTTAATGATGGTTTCCATATTGGCATCATTGCTCACAGTAATCTTCTCTTTCAGCTTCGGGATAATTATAGGTATTCTCGTTTTTAACGCTGCGCTATATGTGGCGTTGACAAGAATTACCCACAATCCACAGCTATTCCGAATGGCAAAGGCTTTCCCCAAAATCATTAGTAACAAAAGAAATTCTGGCTTCGATTATGAACAAGATTAACCTTTCGGCATATCAACCTATTGTAGATATTCTGGACAATATCGTGTTTGCTAATAATGGCAACGTAGTCTTGTGCTATAAAGGTAATCTACCAGAAATCTATTCGCTTTCTGAAAAGGATTTTGAGGATATGCACGGTGCTTGGTTTCAAGCTTTAAAATCTTTGCCTGTCGGTACTGTGGTTCACAAACAGGATATCTACCTTAAAAAATCATATTCTTCAGAACAACTTCCGAATACAACTTTTCTCGAAAAAGCTACTCACAAGCATTTTAAAGGGCGTGGACATATCGAGCACAAATGTTATTTGTTCTTCATCTTGACCAAAAACAAGGCGCTTAACAATCCAAAATATGTCAATCCATTCCGAAAAGTATCAAAGAGTATAGTACAGGAACTGGATGACAATATTAAAAGCTTCGCAAACTCGGTTAGTGATTCGGTTTCCTTCATCAACAATAGCCGAAAGATGGAATTTATTTCGCTTAAAGCGGAAGAAATACAGCAACTGACAAACAGTTACTTCAACGGTTTTAATGAAGGCTATGATACTGATATTTTACTTGATAAGAAAAGCGTCAATATTGGCGAAAACCATTTTGATGCCCTTGCCATCAATAGCGAACTGTGCTTTGGCGAAAGTGTACAGAGTAGCAAAACCAATGAGAAATTCACTTCTGACGATTTTGTATTTCATCAAGGGTTTGTTGATGGCTTAGGGCTTACGCTTAACGAGAATCATATTGTTAATCAGATTATTTATTTGGACGACAAACAAAAGTGGCGCAAAATGCTCGATAAGAAAATTGAGGAACTCAATAAGAGTTCAAATTTCGGTTCGCAAAATAAAGTGGTACTTGGTAAAATCCAGCACATTCTTGACAAAATTAATGCCGATGATAATGCCAGAATCATTCGTGGTCATTTGAACATAGTGTACTGGTCTAAAGATGCCAAAGAGCTCGACAAAATAACTTCAAAAATAAAGACTGAATTTAAGGAATTGGACATCATCCCGTATTATCCAAGAGGCGAAGAACGTAAGAATTACATCCTAAATAGCTACTGCTGTTTCTCTTCTAATTTCTCAAATAATGATTTGTATGTAACCGATTTAAAGCACGCACTTTGCCTATTCATCAACAATACAAACTATAAATCTGATAACACCGGAATCATCTTTAACGACCGTGAACATAACATTCCTGTCCTGAAGGATGTTTGGGATGAAAAGAAGAAACGCATCAAGGCACGAAACTTTGCCATTTTTGCGCCAACTGGCGAAGGCAAATCTTTTTTGGCCAATAACATCTTACGCCAATATTTTGAAAGTGGTGTACGTTTGGTCATCATTGATTTAGGTGGCTCTTACACCAAGTTTGCAAAACTCTATCCTGAAAAATATACGGTGCTTCGCTACGAAAGTGGAAAGAACTTGGGTATCAATCCATTTTACATAAGTGACACAAATGACCTCACACCTGAACGTTTGGAAGACTTGTCGGTTTTCTTGTTTGAGTTATTTGCTTCAGATTTAAAGGTTACGAAAGCACAATCGGTATCGGTCAAAAAGATATTACGCCACTATTACGATAGCACTTCAGAAAATCATTCTTTAGATGGTTTTTACAGCTTTATAGAAAGGAATGAGAAAGACCTTCTGGACACCCTAAAAATCCATCCCGACTACTTCAACGTTACGAGCTTCTTACACGTAATGTCAGAATATGTCGGCGATGGTCTATATAGCTTTCTGTTTGAAGTGAGTGAAGACCAAACCTATAAAATTGAGGACAAACGATTGATTGTTTTTGAACTGGATGAAGTGAAGGACAATAAAGAAATCCTGTCCGTAATGTTAAAGCTGATAAAGTCAGCCATCCAAAGAACCATTTGGAAAAACAGAGCTGAAAAGGGTATTATCCTCTTTGATGAGTTTGCCAAACAACTAAAGTTTGAAAACGTACTGGAAAGCGTCGAGTTCTACTATCAAGCTATCCGTAAACAAAACGGTGCTATCGGCATCATTCTTCAGTCCATAAATCAGCTTCCGAACAACTCAACTTCAGCAAGTATTCTTGAAAACACACAAGTCATTTATAGCCTAAACAATGAAAAAGGCTATGGCGAATTGGTTAAAAGACTCAACCTTTCCAGCCACGATTTGAACCAATTAAAATCCATTAAAAACAATCTTTCTGGTCCACGCAAGTACACCGAAATGTTCATCAAAATTGGCAAGGAAAGTAACATTTTTAGGCTTGAAGTTCCGAAGGAAGTCTATGCGGCTTACTTAACCGATGGTCAGGAAAACGAAGAAATAATGAAGCTCTACAACGAGCATCACGATATGGAAAAAGCAATAATTCAATTCACATCTAAAACATAATATTATGAAGACAAAAATCAAAATTTTACTAATGACAGTAGCATTGACCTTATTTATGTCGGGTAACGCTACTGCACAGGGAATGCCCACTTATGACAATACCAATTTTATCAGCTTGGTAAAACAACTCTTAGAATCTGGCAAGCAGACAGCTCAAATGATTAAGTCTGTAAAATTTTTAAAAGATGCAAAAGAGGCCATCGAAAAGGTTTCAAGTGTGGTTCAGCAACTTAGAGCAGTTCAAGAAATTGCAGACAACAATCAACGCCTTATCAATGTAATGCAAAATGATTTACAGGATATTTTAAACTCGCCTTACATCAAACCAGATGAAGTTTCAAGAGTTGTGGAATCATTCGATGCCATAGTTCAAAATTCATTGGACACGGTGGATTTTATTGATGAAATCCTGTCCAGCGACTATCTAAAAATGAGCGATGCCGAACGTGCCGAAATTCTTAAAGCAAAAGAGTTGGAATCAAAGCAAATGGTTTCCAGCATAACCACTAAAACAAAACGCTATCGTGATATCATTTCCTTCAGAAAAATGCAGGATAAGGTAAATAACCGCGAAACAGGATATTAAAATGACCGCAACTATACTTTTAGGGATTGGGTTGGAATACATAGATGCGGTGTTCCAGACCATACAGAGCAGCAACTTCTCGCAATACACTATTGCCGGAATGAAAACGCTCGCTGTCCTATTTTTTCTGGTTAACATCCTGAAAAAGTACAATGAAGGTGTTGCGGATAAAGACGGTTATACTTGGGGATTGAGCCCAGGGGACTTGATGAAGAATTTTGCTATTGTCATATTAGTAATTTTCTCAACGCAGGTGTTAGGGTTCTTTGATGGGATATTGGTAGCCATCGAGGGGCAGTATAGGGGCACAGCACCTGCGTTATTACCATTACAAATGCAGGACATTCCTTTAGAGGAAGACGTAAGTCTTTTTGATGCTGCAAGCTCAGCTATGACCCTTTTATACGAAGCTTTAGTAACACCATTGTATGGGTTTAAGATATTGGCATTTATTCTAAGCACTATACTTTGGATTCTTGACCTATTCATTTATCCGTTGTTTTTGGCAGAGCGTTTTTTCCTTTTGGGGATAATGCAAGCGTTCTTCCCTTTGGTCATTAGCCTTGCAGTATTTGAAAAATTCCGTTCACTTGCTTATACATTCTTCAAGTTGTATGCTGCTGTATATATGTTAGTGCCGGCATTCTTTTTAGTCAATGTATTTGTTAACGCTATTTATACGGAAATCAACACCAATTTTTGGGTCAACTTATTTGGTACCGATACAGGTCAAGGCTTTTTTGCGCCTGTGGTTCAATTAGGTTCTGTTGCATTTATTGTTTTCCTGAAATTCAAATTGTACAAACGTGCAACGTCCTTTACGCTCAGATTGTTTACTGCCTAAGGCAGATTAAAAATAAGAATATGAAAACACCATACAAGAATATTTATAACGTCCTAAAATTGAATCGGTTTATCGTTTTGGCAGTTGTTGTTTGTGCCTTACTGTCCAGTACCTTTTCAGTTTGGATGGTATTCAATACAAATCAAAAAGCGCTCAATAGTGCTTTTGCAATCAATACAGATGGCAGTATCATTCCGCTGAAACTCGTGACGCAAAAAGAAAACTTTAGGGTTGAAGCTCTCGCACATTTGGATTTGTTCCACAATTACTTCTATAACATCGATGCCAGTAACTATGAAAGGAATTTGGAAAAAGCACTTTGGTTAGGCAATAGTTCTGTGGACAATCTTTACCGTCAGAAGAAAGCTGATGGCGTTTATAACCGATTGCTTCAGTATTCATTGGTTCAAAAAGTATTGAGTGTTGACTCAAGGATAAACGAAAATAATGGCTCGTATAGTTTTACAACCACCACCATTTTTGAAATCAATAGAGGTTCAATCATCGACACTTATGAACTGGTTTCCACCGGAAACTTAATTATGGTTGACCGAAACTTCCCAAACAATCCACACGGATTATTGATTACGAATTACTTCGAGAACACCTTAAAAAAACTAAACGATGAAAATTGAGCCGATAATCGGCATTTAAAAAACCACGATTATGAAAGTAGAAAAGAACAAAATAGTATTTGCAGCGGTGTTGGCCGTGATTTTCATATTCCTGATTTCCTATTCTGTAATGGTTATGGGCGATGATGAAAGTGAAACAGAAAACCTTAAACAGACCTTAGTGCCGGATTTGGAAGAAGACCAAAAAGAATATGATTCCAAACTGGATGCGATTAACGACTTGAAGAAAGTACGTGAAAACAATGCACCCAGCATCTACGATGAAAAACTAATCGATTCCTTGGGATTTTACGACCCAGATCTTCCAGAACGCGAAAAAGAGCGTATCGTACATAGCATCTATGAGGCTGGTAAGATTCAGTATTCAGAGAAGCGATACCAGAATTTGGGACAAAAAAGAACTGTTCGCAAAACGGTATCAACAATCGATTCTGCTGAAGTAAAGCGGGAACAAAAAATTGAAGCCAAAGAATTAGGCTTGGAACACCAATTGTTCTTTGCTGCTTCGCCAAAACCGAACGAGGTTTCAATCATTGGTAATACCGATGAAACAATTTACGTGGTAGTAGATGGCGACCAAATAGTCAAAGCGAATACCAGATTACGAATGCGCCTTACCAAAACAGCTACCATCAATGGTAAGCTGATGCCAAAGAACACAACTATTTTCGGTTTTATAAGCTTTCAACCTAATCGTGCGCTCATTGAAATTGAAAACATAAAGCATCATCCTACAAAACTCAAAGCTTTTGATTTATCTGATGGTAGTGAAGGTATTTACGTACAGAACAATTTTCGGGCAGAAGCCACCACCGAAGTCTTGGACGATATTATTGGCGATATCAACATTCCTACCGTACCACAAGTTGGTGGTATATCCAAAGTACTCAGACGTAACAACCGAAACGTAAAAGTTACGGTATTGAATAATTATAAATTAATTCTAAAACCTAAATTATGAGAGCAACAATTTTAATATTTGCGATACTGATTTCCGCTTTCGCGAAAGCGCAAACAACTACAGTTCTCGATACCATATATGCCAACGACACCAAAAACGTTGCATTATTCTTCCCTGAACCTATTCGGCAAGGCATAACCGGTTCAGATAATTTTGTTTTTACCTACAATCGTGAAAAAGAACAGTATTTTGGACTTCTTCAAGCAAAGCCTGGTAAAGAAAGTAATCTACTGGTAGTCAATAGAAATGGTTCAGTTTTTTCGTATATTGTAAGATATAAAAAACAGCTATCTAAGCTCAATTATTTCATTCCGCTATCCAATAGTATAGGGAATGAGAAACCGATTAAAGTCGATTCTATTCTTGCTGAATCCTCTGAAGAACGTGTAGATAATAGAACGTATTACTACCAACAATTCTGCTCGTATCTTCTTAATAGAAATCAGCGTATCGGTCGAATTAAAAATCGAAATGAAGGTATCGTTTTGAGTGTTGAGAATATTGTTTTTGATAAAGAAGAACTCTATTTCGTTATCCAGATTGAGAATAATTCTACCTTGGATTACGATTTGAATTTCTTGAACCTTTCGATTGAAACTCGGCAAAAAGGAAAGCGAAAATCATTGCAACGGCTCTATCAAAGACCAATTTATAAACATAATATGCCGTCTAAGATTAAAGAAAATGAAAAGGCTCGATTTGTTTATGTGATATCCAAATTTTCATTATCCGATGACCGTAGGGCAATTTTGGAATTGAACGAGAAAGATGGCGAACGAAACATTGAAATGAAACTATCACATAGATATATTAATAACCCAGATTAATACTGTTATGAAAAAAATTGTCGTTTTCTCGCTCATAGTACTATTCCTTTCTTGCGCTGATTCTGAAACTAAAACTTCAGGACCAAGTATTACAGCCCAAATTGTTATTGAAAGCTTTTATGAAAAGGATGAGGAAGCTCTAAAAGCCAACTCTACACCACAAGCATATTCTAACTATATGAATACTATAAATATGTTTAATGCTACGGTAAAGGATGATTCCAACTTTACTGTTTTGCAAGATACGATTATGGGTGACGTGGCTTGGGTAAAATATACAACAGCCTATGATAAGACACCAGGCCTTTTTAAACTGGTTAAACAAAATGGCAAGTGGTTGGCGGATGCGAGAGGCTCAAAGGATAAATCGCCCTTTTAGCTTATAACTACCTTATACTAGATAGCAAAACTTTAAAATTATTATTTATGATTTCATCTGTTTTGGAATAGGAACAGTTCCAGATTTGAGATAGATAAATAATTATTTCCTTGACATCACTAGATTTAACAGGCTTGCCTTTGATTTCTATAAAAGGCCCATCAGTTTCGGTCAAAATTTTATTTTGAGGAATTTTAGAAATTCTAGCTTGACCAGCTTTACTTTTAATCATTGCATTATTTATAGAGAAGAAAAAACCAGCGTTGGCGATTTCTACTATAAGTTTAATGGGACCTGAATACCAATGGAATATTGCTCCTTTTGCTTGAAAATCGATTAAACAATTAAGTACTTCTCTTTCAGCCTTTCTTGAGTGAATACTAAGTATTTTCTTCTTGCCTTGAAGCGCTTTTAAAATTTTTCGAAAACTGATAACCTGAATATCTTTAGTTGAAAGCCCTTCTCTGGAAAAGTCCAAACCAACTTCGCCAATGTAACTAGTTACATCAATCAATCTTAAAAATGCAGAAAATTCTTCGGAATGGTTTTCTGCATATAGTGGATGCATTCCTAATGCCAACCTTATCTTCTTTAAAGATTTGAAATGTGGTAATCCCATCTCGAAATGACTTGGAAGATTAGTTACTGAGATTACGGTTATTCCCTGTTTATCCAGTTCCCTGAGAAGTTTTTCAGGATTTGGGTATAAATCAATATGACAATGAGCATCAATCATTGGATTTTAAGTATTTCTTTCAATTGGTCATTACCTTTATCACTAATCCAATTTAAAATTTCGACCCTTGAATTATGTACTAAATTTGCATATGCATCCAGATTCGAAATCTCAATGCTACCATTTACAAGCAGATTCCGTTTAATTTCTTTTAGACTGATAGATGTTCCAAGGTAATCAAATAAAGCTTTTACATCAGGCTTAGCTTTGTTCATATCTGTTAACGTTAATAGGTCATTTCCGTAAGTGTCCGTATCCCAATTGTTTTTGTGTAATGCTGCCCTTCTATAAATACAAGGCATACAAATTCCACATTGTTTGGCATTGCGATTTTCCCAATGGACTTTGTGCCCTCTTTTACCGCAAGAAACTGATAGTGGATATGTTTTCTGAAGTATAGTTGTATTATCACAATCAACAACCATCTTCCCTTTAGTGTCCAATTTGAAGGGGTTAATTAAAGAAATATTCAAATTAGCAATTTCTAATGATTCTTGCAGTTTTCTAAAAAAGTAAGGGTGTGTCGTTCTAGTACTCAATGAACTTGTCCTTGATTTGGTCAAAGGATGATTTAAAGAAATAGTACCATTCTCTGGAATTAAAATTGTGTTAGAGGTTGGTACTTTGTTCAAGAGATACGCCGCTATTCCAATGAATAGTATTGATCTACTTCTCTGATTGGCATCTTTTGTTATCTTATCTCCGTTAATATATCTCTGGGAAAGACCAACGGTTGCTCTAATATGTTTGTATTTATTCTCAAAGCTTTTTTCAAATTCTTCCAAAATAAGAGTTTGGTCTTTTTTGGGACCAGTATAAGTAGGGTCAAAATGAGATACCAGCAATCCTATTTTACCATTATCTAGACTATTCAATTTGTTGATAACCCCTATCAATGAGTCAAGACCGCCTGAAAATAGACTGACGAACTCAATATTGGGATAATTATATTTTGGTATGTTACCCTTCCTGCGGTTTTTCCTAGGTAAATAAAGCACTTCTACCTCCAATTGTCTAAATGTAATAGACCATACATCTCCTGTTAAAAAGCCAAGGGTTTCTTCGAGCTCAGTTATAGCAAGTTTCCAATAATCTATATTCTTTACTGGAAATTCAATTTCAATCTCTCTAGTCCAACCATTATACGAGTACAGTTCTCGTGAAAGTAAATCGTCTGTGCCATATACGATTGCAGCAATAAGAAAAAAATCAAACCCTACTGATGATGTCTCCTTTGTAAAATCATATAAATTATGAAAATGAGCAATATTCAATTGTGCTTTTTTCTGCACTCCGTCTATTTCCTGGCATAAGAATGTCTCCGAAAATTGCCCATCCTTTGCGGGATTAACTTCTATTTTAATTCTCATCTTCAAATACTTTTAAAACATCCTCTTGTATGTTTTTTATTACCCTATCTCCATCATCGCCACCCCAATCTATTTTGTCTAAGGAATTCGTTTTATTCATTTCAGCTAAGCTAGAATTTATAAAGTCTTTAATCTGCTTAAAAAGACTTGAACATTCCGTTTTACCTTTACTTTCTACAAGCTTTTCATAAAACATTATTGACAGATGTTCTAAAACATAATAGCTAAAATATTTAATTATTACTTCTTCCAGAGACTCACTATCAAGGGTTGATTTTAACGATGTTTCTAAATCCTCTGCGGTTTCAGTCCCTGCAGCTAATTCTTCCAATAATCTTCGCGTGGCTTCTTTGGCAGCACTATCGTCAATAGTAGACGCGGGACCACTACAGTATTCTATGAGATGGTTAATAATATCTTCAGCTGACTTACTTTTTAAATCAGTAAGACCAATCGATTTTAGAGCTTCTGAAAGATTACCACCATTAGATGAAAAGCTACCTAAAAATCTTCCGATATTTTTGGCATTTCTAATACCGCTTCGACCTGCAATTCGAGAATTACCTCTTCCTGCTCGTTTTGAACCGCCAACCACTCGGACAAATTTCCCTGTTATATTTCTAAGGTTGTCCGTTGGTATCTTCGCTGTTGTGCAATTTCGTGTAACCTCACTACTAAGTTCGCCCCATTGGGGTTGACCTTTGACCGAAGCTGAATATGATTTGGATGTGCCCATACTTATTTATTAAATGCCTTTGCTACCTTAGATTTAGATGTTGATAATAATTCTGAAAGAAAGTCTCCCAAAACTGGATTCTCTTTAAAACTTCTCAAATCAACGCCAATGGCAGGTGGTATTTTTGCTAAATCTACTAGGTTAAGTAAATATTTATATGACTCATCAGAACCTCTAACACCTTCTTCTATCATAAATTGAAAAAGCTTATACGAAAGGGGACTTTCTTGATTTCTTTGGGCCATTGCTACAGAGAACTCAAGGAACTGATTTAATTCCGATTCGTTTAGCAACATAACATCTTTCTTGATTATTGCCTTTGTTGCTTTAACTGGCAGACCTTCTTGATTCAGCTTATTATATGCGGATTTGATGATAGGCGGAATTAGGCTTGCGCCGGCAATAGTAGACGAGATATTATCTCTGGAAATCCAAAAATAATCACGTAAGTCTATTTCTGATAAAGCAGGTTCTACTTTTAACCATTTAACTACTTTATCTTTATTCCAATTGCTATAATCACTTTTGCCCAAATACTCTTTGAAATCCGCTTCAGACGATTTGGAACACTCGGTTTCCAACTCTAAAATTTGATTCGGTCTACCGTCTTTGGTAGATTGCCATTCATATAACTTGACGAACAAAGGAAGTTCCGTATATTCGAGAATCATTAATTTCGCCAAAATAGATTCATCAAATCCAGATATGTTTGCGACTTTGGCCAGTCTATTCCTTAAAATAAAAGTGTTTAAAAATCTCTTAATTTGCCTTGGATTGCCATATAAACTTTGTGTTATGATTGATGATAGGGCGGGAAGTGAGCCCAGACTCTTCGATAGTTTTTCAAATTCAACTGTTCCGATTACGCCCTTAATATTTGCCAGTCCAAAAACACTATATCTATCATTTTCTCGATAAGCGTAGAATGTTTCCAGTACGGTATGAAATGTTTCGGTAGTTAGTTCTCGTTTGCAAATAAGTAAAGAAATATAAGTTTCTACCTCAGAGTCTGACAACTTGGGTAAATTATAGGGTACTTGAATTAGCTTTTCTAAATAATCACTAACAATTCTATTTCCCGTCCCTGGCTCAACATCCCTAACTTTAAACCTATGGGAAATCGCATCTCTTACTATTCTTGGGTCTGCACCTATTATGAAAGCAGTATTCTCCACATTGAGAAAAAGCTTAATTGCTTCAAGATTTTCAATAATCCTATCTGGTTGGCATCGGTCTAAGTCATCTATGATTATGACAAGCTTACTTATTTTAGATTCCTTTATTAATTCCTTAAAGTTTTCTCTAAATTCTCGAACTAACATAGACGGGTCTTCCTCTGGCAAATCTTTTACCAAAGATTTCAAAAATCCTTCCGCTTCGTCTCCTTTAAGTTTATCGATTATATCAGAACTATCAATTTTGGAAAGCTTTCCCGCTAAAAAAGGCAATATTGATACTCCTCCGGTTAAATAGGCACTTGCAACTGGCAATGCAATATTCTTAAAACCCAAACCTAAAATACGCATCCAATTAACTGACTTAATTAGCTTCTTGGCCTTTTGTTTTACTTCAGGGGCAAATCTTTTGTTTTCTTCGAACTCTTTAATAATAGATTCTAAGAGTGCGGCTTTAGCATCATCATAACCTTCAAAAAGCCAACCATTAAAGTAGAGTACAAATGTCCCATCCTCCTCTTCTTTTAATTGTTCGCTTAAGATTTTTAGTATACTGGATTTACCACTACCCCAATCGCCGAAAACACCCATTGTTATCGGCAATAAGTCAGAATCATTTATTACCTCGGCAATCAAATCCGCGTGTACTTTAAACCCTAAAAGGTCTTCAGTTGTTTCATTATCAGACCACATATATTGTCATTATTTATTCAAACGACAATATAGTAAGATTGTTAAAGTTTTTAACAAAAAATCAATTTATTGTTTTATATCTATATGATATATAAATTGTTGAAGAAAACAATTCTCAGAGTTTTTTATCGAGATTGATTTCCCAATAGCCTCGTGTATCGCCTTGACGCACTAACAAACCTTTATTTTTGATAGCTATAATGTGTTTGCCAACAGCAGATTCATTAATACTTAAAGCTTCAGCTATTTCATTATAGGTTATTGAAGTATTAGCAGCAATAAGTTTAAGAACTTCTTTTTGTCTTTTAGTTAGAGCTTCAGTCTCATCAATTACACCACCCATTACACCACCTATTTGACCACCTTCTTCAACAGCAGTTTCTTTAGCTGTAAAAGTCATTCTAAGGAAGTTGTCTGAAAATTTAAAACTCTCTTTCCCATAGTGTTCCAAAATACGAGGGATGCCAGAGCCCAATTGCTCTACCAGTTCCAAATCCTTGAAAATTCGCATCAGTTCCTTGTTGCGCGGGACTGAGAAGCCCTCGTAAAATTCCTGTTCGCTTAATCCTTCCGGAAGACCACCAGACGAAGTGATTTCAATTCTATCCCTAAAGATTTCAAACTTTGGGGTTATTTCATTGGTGTAGTCATTATGCACAAAGGCATTAATAATGGCCTCGCGTAAGGCGATGGGATTCCAAAGGTTGGCTTGTTGTCTTTCCTTAGCCGTTATTTTTGTATTGGTTCGGTTCTCGACAGCAATTTTATCTATCACTTGCTTGGTGGCTTTGACCAAACATTCGTGACCATACTCGTTGCTTTCTATCAAGTCTGTTCGGGTTTTGCCCGAATACTTGGCCACTTTAATAGAAGTGTTATTCTTATCTGCCAAAAGATAGCCGGCATAATTGAATGCGCCATCTTCGGTAAGTAGTTCCAAGTTTTTTGCAAAAGCTTTACCAAGGGTGTGTCCCGATTCTTCGTAGTAGATTTTCAACTGACTAAAGCTTAAATCCTGCCGACCCGCTTTAATTTTGCTGATGGAATTTCGGGTACGTTTGGCAAAAAGCTCGTCTATCATTTTTTGTGGCATCGGTTCAGCTGCTGAACCCAAGCGAATGAAACAACCTTTTTCGCTCATCCCATACTTTTTGAGATAATAGGGTTTTTCAGGATCACTCGCCACGATGATTTTTAAGATGTTCTTGCCCTCTCGTTCCTCGCTCACAATATCAAAAAGACCTAATGCAGAAGGACGAATATTGTTCTTCAACCTATCCTTAATCTTTAACTGGTCGCCATCCGCATCAGGCAAACCGTAAGTGTTCCCTTCCTTATCAATACCGATATAGATAATGCCACCTTCACGATAGTTCAAAAAAGCAACAACCTCTTTTTCAAGTCCATCGGACAGTTCACGTTTGTATTCTATGCGGTTTGTTTCGGTCATTATTTAATCAAAATCTGACAGTAAAGATAATGATATTAAATTGTGAGAAATGATTTTAAAAAAATCACAATAGAATTATAGTAATTCCGAATGCAGGAAAATGTTTGTTAAATTTACAAGTTTACTAACCATCCACTTGCTTATGTATTTATCAAAACTTGTAATCAAAAATTTTAGAGGAATCAAAGAAATGATTCTCAACTTTAATCGTAGCATTAATATATTAATCGGGGAAAACGGAAGTAACAAATCGGCAGTTATTGATGCTATTAGATTGCTCTACAATATGGGCGAACCCATTAGAGATATTTCTGTAGGTTTTCCTGATTTTCACGAAAGTATAAAAACAGATGCTCAGGGTAAATTAACGATAATGCGGGCAGATAAAATTACCATAATTTTTCAGTTCAAAGGTTTATCGGCGTCACAAAAAGGTGCATTGTATGAGTATATGGTAATTGACCCTGAAGACGATACAAATGAATATGCACAAGTTGCGCTAACTTACGAGGATAAAGGCGGAAAATATCCTATTTCATCTTATTATACTGGGAATGTTGAAGGTCAAAAAGCAGACTACAGTACATTCGCAATTTTTCAGCATTATTACTTGAGTGGTTTAAGGGATAGCACCAGAGATTTATTGACCAATAGAGGAAATGTTTTAGGTCGCGTTATTAAAAGGCGAGTTGAAAAAAATGAAACAGAAGATGTCATCGAGGGCATAATGCGTACAGCTAATGATGAACTTTTAGCCCAAGTTGAAGTTTCGGAAACCCGTGATGGCGTAAATAATAATCTCGCTGGAATTTATCAGCGCTTTAAAGATAACCAGATTGGACTTCAAATTGAGCAATCAAAAACCGAATATATCGTAAACGCCATAAAACCCTTCTTACCGCACGATAGGGTTAGTTTGGCAGGCGATGGCTTTTCGCTTTGGCAGAATAGTTTAGGACAAAATAATCTCATCTACATAGCAACAGTTCTTGGTGACATTAAGGACCAAATAAAAGATAATAAGGTACCTCACTTCGCCCTGCTTATTGAAGAACCCGAAGCACATTTGCATCCACAACTTCAGCTAAGTCTTTATAGTTTTTTGAGAGATTCCAGCAAATCCAAAAACAGTCAATTATTCATTACAACACATTCCCCCACTTTAACTTCTAAAGTACCTTTAAAGAACCTAATATTATTGGATGGTCAGGCCTTTCAATTGAGCAAGCAGTTTAAAGATAGGGTTTCAGAAAAGATTATAGAAGACACCGTTAAGGATAAGGAATTAACCCAAGCAAATTTTAGATTCAGACAAAGACAGTTGGAAAGGTATATAGACGTGACAAAATCTCAATTACTGTTTGCCAAAGCAGTACTATTTGTTGAAGGTATTTCTGAAGAACTTTTAATATCAGCTTTTACAGCCATAAAGAAATATCGTTTGGAAGATTACAGAATAGAACTGGTCAATATTGGTGGCACAAGTTTTTATCCCTTTATACATTTGTTCAATTCGAGTCAACTATACAAATCCATTGACAAACCAGTTTCCATTTTAACGGACGACGACAAGTTTTCCGATTCAAAGAAAAAAGAATACTCTTTTAAAAAACTTCTTGCCACAGATTATGAAAAACTGGATGAACTGGATGATTCAATTCAGGCGGCGGACGTATCATCGAGAATTCCAAATATCACTTCCGCAATAAATGGCAAAGACACCATAAAAATTTTCTCTGCTGAAAAAACTCTTGAATATGAATTGGCACTTGCAAATATTCCAAACACAAAAGAGGGAATTGAAAACAACTTTCTATTTAAGTATATCAACAAAATAAGGCCTAAAAAAGCTGAAGCTATCCTTGAATATGTGGATGCCGTGATTGACGAAGAACTTACAGAGGAACAACAGAGAAAAGTAGCAATACTATTGTGGAAGTCGTTTCCGGCTAAAGGCGAGTTTTCTCAAAACTTCTCTCTATACATTCTTAAAAACATACGGCGAGCTCGAAAGGAATTCGTAATTCCAAAATACATTCGAAAAAGTCTAAAGCATTTAAAAGGGTAAATATGGAATTGGATGTTACAGACGAATTGCAAGCATATTTTGATGCTAAAGGCAAAGTTGTTTTAAATGCGTGCCCAGGTGGTGGTAAAACAACTGCAATTGCTCAAAAGATTATCAATCTTGAAGATGAGTATAAAAAAACTTATGGTAATCACTCAGGCATTGCTTGCATCTCATTTACCAATGCAGCAAAGGATGAGCTTAGTCTTACTTATAATCAACTTTGCGGTGCTAATTTGCAGTACCCACATTTAGTTAGCACAATAGATAGTTTTATAAATACTTACATTACTTTGCCATTTTACTATCTTCTTGAGAGAAATTTTGCAAGGCCTCAAATTTTGGAAAGTAATGCACGTTTAGATTCCTTTTGGAAAACGAAATACACAAATAAGAAAGGTCAATTGGTTGACGGACTCAAAAATCCGATGAATTCTTTAAAAGCTAAGTCCGGAAGAAGTATCTATTATCAATATTTACCATCTACAATAAGATTAGAACCAGATGGAAGCTATTCTGTAAACGGAAACGCACCGTCTGAAGACAAAGTCGATTTGAAAGCTTTTGAAAAGTATTGTAAATATATAAAAGGATGGCAGTTTGAAAATGGGCTTATAACCACTAATGATTCGGCATATATCGCATTACGACTATTGAGAAAAAATCCAAAAATATGTAAATGGCTGGCGAGTAGGTTTCCACACATAATTGTTGATGAGGCACAAGACAACTCACTTATGCAACATCAGATCTTTGAAGAATTAAATAGCCAAGGATTAGAGAATATAGAATTTATTGGCGACCCTTATCAAAGCTTATACGAATTTAGAGACGCTAACCCACAATTATTTTTAGACAAATATAATAGCGATGATTATGTTGGTTTAGATTTATCAAACAACAGAAGATCGCCACAACATATCATAGATTGTTTTTCTCTATTGAGACCCGAAGATGAACGAACTATATTGGGTGCCTGTAAAACAGATTTAAAAGAATCTATTCTTATCTACAAATACAAGGATGGCGATAGAGGCGAAATCATAAATCATTTTGAAGAATATTGTATCAGTAAGGATTTAAAAAAACTTAAGGTAGTTGTTCGAGGTAATAGTATAAGAAACAAAATGTTGGGTAGAGATGCACAACAACGCCCTTGGCACAACCAATTAGCTTACGACCTTATTGCTGCCAAAATTGAATTCGACGATAAAAATTTGAAAGATGCCATTAACATAGCAAGAAACATTGTAATTCGTTTAGAAAATAGAGCATTGTCTTTCGTTGATTTTGGACATTTGCGAGCTGAACTTAAAACAGATTATCTAAACAACGCCCGTATTATAAAATTTGTTGAAGGATTACCAGAACTTTTAAATACAGTAGAGGATTGGTCAGAACTATGCCCAGCTTACGTAAAGAAAGCTCTAAATCTCGATTATGACATAGATTTTGGAATGAAGAAAACTTCCAGATATTTTGACAAGGCTACGAGAACTGAGGCTGTCTCGGCTCATTTCAATCGGGTAGATATTGAAAAAACAAGCTCGTTAACCACAGTTCATCAAGTTAAAGGAAAAACATTGGATGCTATTCTAATATTTTTTGATGAAAAAAACCACGCAAGTAATATTAATTTTAGAGATTTAGAGCCTGATGCTGACGGATTCATAAAAGAAAAGAAACGTATCATCTACGTGGCAATGTCAAGACCTAAACACCTTTTGGCTATGGCGTTTCCTCACAAAATTAGTGATAAGCAGTTGATTGAAAAGTTCGGGCAAGATATTTCAATCATTAATCTTGATTGAAACTTTGTCATTCTTCAACTAAATATCGACTTCGCCTCTTCATAAACTCGCTCAAAATTTGCCGATAAATCTGCCTGAGAATATTGCTTGGTTTCATTGGGAAGTTCCCTTTTAATAACGGCTAATTTAAACTGCACCTTCTTATCCTTCCCATCAGCATAGGTAATAAACTCGCCCTGTTTCAATCTAAAAAAGACATCGGCTCTTATCTTTGGAATTTCTTTTTCTCCAGTTGTAATCCTTGTATCAAAATCCAGATTGTGACCTCGGCTTATACTTTTAGTTGGGTCTTTTATAATCTCAAAAAAGCGTTCGTAATATTTAGCCGTGTCAGGGTCATTGACTTTCCCAAAAAACTGATAGGACAGGTTACTCAAAATCGCCTTGCTTGCTTTATCTCCATACATCATATCATTCTGAATTTTATCCTGCATTACGTAAATAGTAGCAATATCATAGCTACGCAACGTTGCCGGAATACGGTGCATATTTAATAATCGTATGGTAGGCGCTTCTTCCATCAACAAAAATGAAGGTTTGGAATTTCGCACGCTCATTTGTTTGGTAATGGTGTGAATAATGATAGCAATTACAGGCGAATAGGAGGTTTCGAATTTGGGGTTGTTCACGATTGAAATCACTGCTGGATTTTCTTCGCTATTTATATAGAGTGGCACTTCATCAGCAGATAGTGCCATAAAAATCCGTTGGGTACTAATTCGTTTCAGAGCATTTGCCAGGGTGCTTTTTACACCTGCGGTCTGTCTTTCAGAATCCTTACCACTGATAAAAGCATCTGCCATTGCCCTCGATGTCGTATTGGTTTCCAAAAACTGGATAAGGCTTTCCGTGTCCAGATATTGATAAATTGCAATCAAATGTGGAAGGGTGCAAAATTGTGGATAGTCGGTTTTCAGTTTCCAAATCAATCCACCTATCAAACCTTCCGCAGCATCATTAAAGAATTTTGTTGTTCCTGTAGTTCCACTTTCTCTTTGTTCCAAAAGGTTTTCAATCAACACCCGTGACACTTCATTTACGCTTTCCTCGTTCTCTAAATAACGTGGCGCAATAGGATTTACCCTATCAATGATTTTATCAAAAGAAATGACCTTAAAAGGAATATTACCATCTTTAAAAAGTGGATAAGCCATTTCGGTCAATTCAAAATCTTTGTAATCGTGAATAATCCCGCAAAAACTTTCTTCTTGGAAGTGTTTCAGGAATCCATACACAACACTCTCGGTCTTTCCGCTTCCGGCAGAACCAATGATTGATGCACCACGTTTGATGTTATCCAGTTTGAAGTTTCCTTTTGTGGTAGCAAAGTTGACCTGATATTTAGCATTTCCATTTTTATGCTTGTCCGTTTTATGCAAGAAAACATACATTCCTATATTAATTAGTATGAGAGGGCAAGCCAAATAGAGTGCTACCATAATCAATCGGGTTTCTTCGCTTAAATAAAACACGAGAGTACCAAGCATCAGAAAATTAATGATGAATGCATATCTGCTTACTCTATACATTCCATAGAAAATAGTACTGGCCAAACCAATAATTGAAAGTATCGTTATAAAGTCGTTTATCAGCATACTCATTAGATTCCTATGGAACTTGATTTGATGGCCACTTCCGCACCACGTCGTAGCCTATTAAATATTTTCATTGCCAATTGTGCTTGCGTGACCGGAATACTCGGCATTATTGGAATATTACTTTCACGCATTAATTTGAACGCAATCGCTTTTTCATTGGTTGGCAATTTCATCAACGATGCAAAATAGATTTTCGGATTTTTGATGAAATCCTTTCTTGCCTTGTAGGTTTCAGCAAAGTTTCTTTGATAGCCAAAAGTCTTGTCAAACCTTTTCTCGGCGCTTTCAAAAAATTTATCTCGGTCAAAGCCACGTTTTACGTTCTTGCCGTGCATTTCAACTTCGGAAGCTTTATGCTTGCTCCCTGGCGAAAGACTAATAGAATTTGAAGCATCCTTTCTGCTTACAATAATATGGATGTGGCTTTGGTTTCCTGCCTTTGACATTCCCTGGACAATTCGTTTTCCATTTTGTTGATGTGGTGCTTGTCGTTCCAGCTTGGCAATTTCTTTTTTAATCCTTTTAATATTCCCTTCAGCTCTTCCTTCTTGGATATTTCGTATTTCAGTTTTGAGCTGAAGTATTTTTGTAGCGTAAGGTTGGTTTTCTTTAATCTGAATGTCTGTGCCTTTGAACGTTCGTTGATGTTCAATTTTCGCATAATATTTAATATCATTGATGGTTATGGGTCGTCCGTTGATTTCCCGATTAAAAGATGCCACATAATCCTTCATCAGCTCACGGGTGTACTTTTTTAAATCTTCGCTGCTGTTCTGAAGTTTTCGCAATTCATACTTTGACGGGCTGACCGTAATCGAATAAAACTTGGGTTCTTTCTTTTTCAATTTTGCGGTGTTTCCATCAATTTCCTTTACCACTTCTTCAGCGGAAATCTCATCGCCATATTGATTAAAAAAGTGTTCCATATCCTGTTGTTCCAAACCTTGATTTTCTTTCTCTAAATAGCCAACAAAATCGCCTGAACTTTGTGAGTAATTTGCACCCAATTTTTGAGGTGTGATTGTGATGTACATAGCTCAAATATTTATAGTTGATTACTTGGATTTTGCTTTTCGCGAAAGCGTACTTCCTTTTTTTCATTGGCGTATTTCTTTTCTACAATCAGCGATTTTTTCTTTGGTTCTTCTGTTTCAAAAAGGGATTGAATCATAGCCACCGTAGGTTTGGTTTGTGTCTTTTCGACGTCTCTCATTATGGCTATAACTGCATTGATTCTTTTTAAGAGTTTTGCTTCGATGGTTCGCCCTGTTGGACCCAATTTTTCCTTTGGGGATATTTCATTGTAGAAGAAAAAATCGAGCATCGTTGACATTGCCTCGGTGTGCGATTTGAAGTAAGTACGTGAGAATGTTTGGAAACGTTTTGCGGTTTCCTTTTTGAATCTAATTCCGATAAATGAGTCCATATTTCGCCGATTTGTCGCAAAATCTTCCCTAAAAATGGGCGTTTCAAGCCCGTTTGTCGCAAATCGTTGATTGTCAGGAAATTAAAATATTTTCAAATCGCTGGTAATCAGCTATTTGAAAACAAAAAGGAATCCGAAACATCGCGCAGCGTGTTACCCTCTTGCTATTCCTTTTCGTCCCGCACGCGGGACGAAAATCCATACAATCCGGCTAAAAAGCCGATTGCCATTTTCAGGGAAAATGATTTTCCGATATGTTATTTTTCGATGTGTAAGGTTATCGGCGAAAGTCGAAAAGTGGATAACCCTACTTAAATTTGAATGCTGAATTTCAGCGAAATAAAGATACGTTTTTTTCTTGACTTGATATTAATTGAAAGGAAAAACACCTCTAAAAATTCAGAGGTGTTCGATTTAAAAATTGATAAATTATATGTTGAATACGTATTTATAGGAATACAAATTCCGCAACGCTTCTTCGTCCAACATCTTGTCCAAATTGGTATTATGCTTCGTTGTATAATTCATTATATCCTTGCCGTATTTTTCCTTTACATCTTCTTTGGAACTGGCAATTAATCGCTCTTGTGTTTCCTCGTTCAAATCGGTAAAATTTAGATATATCATAACGTCCGATTTTAATATTCGCTTGGTAACATCAGCGTATCATTTACAAAAAATAACCGCAGTTCATCGAGTGGAAAATCGGTTGCCCGATACCCGTGTTTTTCCAAAATATTATCATTACCATCGCTGTAAATTATCTCGGCTTCGTAACCAGAATAATCCTGTTTTTCTTCGGATAATCTTTTGAAGTCTATGGTTACAAATTCGCTTCGGTTCATTAGACTTTTTGCTATTACGGAAGTGTCCGTAATGAGCCAAAAACAGTCCGCTACATTGGCAAGATATTTTAGCCCGTCCGTAAAACGTGTTCTCAATAATGGGATTTGGTAGAACATTTCCGTTCCGTGAAAATGTTGTAATCTTTCTTTGATTTCGTTAACTTGTGCTTTCATTTTAATTTGATTTAAAGAGTTAATAATGAAAAAGAGGGCGCAACTTTCGAGAATAACGCCCTCTTAACTTTTAGATGCTACTTGTCATTTTTTGACCCCAGCAATAGGATTTCATCGGCTACGACTTCCGTAACATAGCGTTGGTTGCCATCATCGGTTGTGTAGGTTCGGGTCTTTAGTTTCCCTGTAATTCCTACTTCCTTTCCTTTTACAATATAGTTTTCTACAATTTCAGCGGTCTTGCCCCAAGCCACTACGGTATGCCAGTTGGTGTCCGTTTGCTTTTCGCCTTTGCCGTCTTTGTAATACTCGTTTGTAGCGAGTGAGAAGCGGGCAACTTTCTTACCGCTTTCAAGGTTCGTAATGGTTGGCTTTTGTCCAACGTTTCCAATTAACTGTACGTGATTTCTAATAGTACTCATAACTAAATATTTAAGTGATTTATATTTCCCCTATTGATTTAAAACAGATTAAATTTTAAGGGGTGTTTGTTCTTTTCTTCTGTGCACAGCACAATGGATAGAGTGGGTTTTGTCAAGACTTTTAGGGAACAAATCAGGTGTGTTTGCGACGTAGTAAAACCCTTGGGTTTTCAAGGAAGTAGAAGCCTTATTTTTCACTAAAACTTGTATAGTCTTGACAAGTTCCATAAGGGCATTAGCAATTCTTTTAAACACAGTTGCGTTTGAGCGTACCGACAGTTAAGCGAAATAAGCAGCTGGGTTTAATCTAGAATTGGTTATGTCGTGCCTGTTTTTCGACGCCCCGAAAAACAACAAAGGCTTTATCCATTATAAACCCCTTAAAATGTGTAAGGCAGCGGTTCGGTTTTTAAGGATTTTCGAGTAAGGGCTCAAGAAGACCGCGCCGAAAATCCTGTTAAGAAAATCGAAGTGATGACTTTCCGATGAAAAGCGGACTTGATTCACAATTTTGGCATAGGAATGAAGTGTCCCTTCCCAGCATAGCGGAAGGGTTAACGGAATGGAAAGCTGAAATTGGGGATTGTGCCCAAGACCTTAGTAGAGAAGCTCTTTTCTCGGAATGAAGTGGTTACCTGCTTTTTCAGCAGGCAGGCGTGGAATGAAGGGAAATGTGCTTAGCGGGTTATTAAAACGAATTATCCTCTTTAGCAGAATTTAAAGCGGACTTAATTTCAAAGATGTAGATTGGGAATGAAGCGTTTCCCGCTTTTGGGCGGGATTAGCGTAGTGGAAATCGGAATCTTTGGGATTGTGTCCAAGACCTTGTGCAGTGAAGCGCTTTTCCCGAAATGAAGTTTTTTACGGAATGTAGGGGAATGGGCTGAGTGGTGTTACTATTGAACCTTTAAAGAGCAAGAACAAAAAAATCCAGTTTGAGGTACTGGATGAACCTTTTGGCTTTAGGCCATTTCATAAACTTCATCGAACAATTTCTTGTCCAACCGCTCTTGTTGGCCAAAACTTTTCTTTAAAACATTATGAAGTACTGAATTAAAGGCATTATAGCCCAGCCAAAGATTAGGTTGTTCATTAAGCAACAACGCTTCATAGTTCAAGATTTCGATGACCTCACGAGATTTTTTCGACGGGTCGCTATTCTTGTCGCTACATTCGTATCGGAACAGTTTCGTTCTGTCAAGAATTGCCCTTACGAACTCTTGTGTATCGATGATTTTAAATTCCTTCATCTTGTCGAATTTCTTGGTAATGGTATAGAATTCATTGTCCAGAAACTTATCGAACAGATTGCTTAACCTGGGCATTATCAGGTGTGTATTGTTCTTACTGTGCTTGATGGAAAACTCAATTTCCGCTTGAGAGACGTGCAAGCCATTGGAACATACTTCTCTGTAAAATCCAAAGTGACCAGAGGTCTTTTCACTACCGTCATACGAGTTTTTGAACCGAAGCATCGGTAGTATCAAGTCTTTATGGTTCTTAACTGTAAACTGGCTTTTGTCGTCGATGATAAAGTCGGTAATGAACGACCTATCATTTTTGTTGATGGTGCGTTTGTGGAAGTTCAGATGTGCATCGGTCAGCATTTCCTCGGCTTTCCTGAAGAACAGTTGATTCGGAATATGGCCATAGCTGTTCGAGACAACATTGACGATTTTGCCATTAGAGATGATGACATTTTCAAGCCCTCGTCGGGATTCCATCTGGGTCAGACTTTTTAAGGATTTCATTTCTGATGGTACGAAGATTTCATCCTGTTGCAAATTTTGTAAATACATAGCTTTTGAATTTAGATTAAACAATATTTGAGCAGTACCCAAACGGAAGCTAAAATCTCAGCTCAAAAGGAAACGGAATAAATAAGCGTAGGATGTTGCGTTGGCTTTATGCCGTAGTAACCTCCAAAACAAGTATTTGGGTCTTAAAATTCAATAACTTTACATACGGAGCTTCGGGTAGTCAAGACCTAAAAGAAATTGGTGTTTTCAAACCCTTGCCGTAGTCTGGTCCCTCCCGTTGTAGGTTTTTCATTGGTGATGCCCAGCAATCCCTTATAGAAGATTACAGAACGTAAAAATGGGCGGACCCGAGGCTCTTTGTTTAACCTAAAACAGTACTGAGATGAAAAAGACAAAAAAAGAAGTGGTCGAAATGGCCATGTTGAACCCAAATGCAGCGGGCATCGACATCGGTAGCACGGAACATTGGGTGGCAGTCCCTGAAGATAGGGACGATGAAAGAGTAAGACGATTCACCGCCTTCACTTGCGACCTGCACCAAATAGCGAGATGGCTTAAAAAATGTGGTATTACAACTATCGCCATGGAATCAACGGGCATCTATTGGCTCAATCTTTTCCTTCTTTTGGAAGACTACGGTTTCGAGGTGTTTCTGGTAAACGCACGAAACGTCAAGAACGTAAGCGGCAGGAAAACGGACATGAGCGATGCCGAATGGATACAGAAGCTACATAGCTGCGGGCTTTTGTCGAACAGTTTCCAGCCGGACAACTATACTCGGGAATTGCGCACTTACACCAGGCACCGGCAGAACCTGATCCGTCAGGCGAGCCGCTACCTCCAGCACATGCAGAAATCCATGGAACAGATGAACATAAAGCTGCACAAGGTGATTAGGGATCTTGCAGGAAAAACAGGCATGTCCATCGTTAGCGCAATCCTGAACGGGGAAAGGGATACGGAAATATTAGCGGAACTCAGGGACAGGTGCATCAGGGCGAGCAAGGAGACCATAATGAAATCCCTGGAAGGGACATGGCGGGAAGAATACCTTTTTACCCTTCAACAGGCGTACGATGCCTTCCATTTCGTGCACGCACAGATACGGCAGTGCGATGAAAAAATAGAAAAGGCATTAAAGAAAAGGGAAACAATCGAAATTCTGGGCGAGGAGAAAAGCCCCATTAAGAAACGCAGAAAAACGAAAAACAAGAACACCCCAAAATTTGATGTCGACAGTTACCTAAAAACGCAATTGGGTGTGGACATTACCCAAATAGACGGTATAGATAGCCTGAGTGGTCTGAACATTCTGGGGGAAATGGGAAGCGATTTCTGTAAATGGCCGACACGGAAACAGTTCCTCTCTTGGCTTAACCTCGTGCCCAACAACAAACAATCTGGAGGGAAGCTGATAAGCAGCCATTTGATGAACAAGAAGAACACTGCGGGGCATATCTTCAGGAAATCTGGCAGCTGTCTCTGGAAAAGCAAGGGACCTTTGGGTGATTATTACCGAATCCAAAGGGCTAAAAATGGCGGTAAGGCGGCCGCGATTGCAACTGGGAACAAACTGGCATCCATAGTCTACACCATGGTAACACAACAGGTTGAATACGATGAATCCATTTTAGTAAAAATGAAAAGGCACAGCCAACAAAAGAGGCTCGACAACTTGCAGAAAAAGGTTGCCCACATACAAAAGGAACTCGAAGAAGCAGCTTGATAATCAAATATTTAAGAAGGAGTTATATAGAAGTCTTTTGATGGAAGTATTTTGCGAGTTTACCTTGCGTGTATATTGTATGATAATAAACTTCCCTTCCGAAGAAAAAAGGTTGTGATTTGGCAGAATCTATTATCCTATTTGGTAATTCATAAAGATAAATGACAAATGAAACGATTTAATATCAATAAGAATGTTGTCTTCAAAATAACAAAATGTTGTACCTATGTTGTACCAAGTCATAAAAAAAGCCGAGATTTTCATCTCAGCTTTTTTAGTACCGAAGGCGGGAATCGAACCCGCAAGCCTTGTGAGCAATGGATTTTGAATCCATCGTGTCTACCAATTCCACCACTTCGGCATACTTTTTTTCCTTTCTCAAATTTGGATTTTGAATCCAGCGCGTCTACCAATTCCGCCACTCGAGCTAGTGGAGGGCAAAAGTATAAAAAAATTTGCTTTCAAAAATGAAATTTATCCGATTTTACTATGAGTATTTTTATAATATATCAGTCATATTTTTTATTGAACCAGTTTAAAGGATGTAAAAAATAATCATATACTAAGACTGGTCTAGAGGTCTCTTTTGGGGCTAAAGCAAAATTTATAATTGTATCTTTCCAGGATAAATATCATAAAAACATGAATTCTAAAATTATCTTTTTTATTTGCAGCCTATTTTTATATATGTCATCCTTGGCACAGTCTGAAATTTATGAGCTCAGGGTATATGATATGAAATTTGGTGTTTCAGAGGCTACTTTGCATGATTATTTTAAGGATGCGCTAATTCCGGCCCTCAATCGTGAGGGACTAAATAAGGTGGGAGCTTTTGAGGAAAGTGGGGAAAGTTTGCCTAAAAAAATATATCTCCTTATCCCCTATGAAAGTATGCAGGCATATGCGGAAATTAACGATAAAATTGAACAGGACGGGAAATTTTTATCCGATTCTGAAGCATTTAGTAATCTCCCTGTAGATAAGATTCCTTTTGAAAGGTATGAAAGCAGGCTCATAAGATCTACCTGGGGATTTCCTAATCTTGTGAAACCTGATGATGCCTTGAATCAATTTGAATTAAGGATTTATGAAAGTTCTAATGAAGATGCATTAAGAAGGAAATTAAAAATGTTCAATGAAAATGAATTTGAAATTTTCGAGAATGTTGGTTTACACACCGTATTTTTCGGAAAGAATATCTCGGGAGGGCAAATGCCTTCTTTAACCTATATGCTCGCGTTTAAGGACAAAGCGGAACATGAAAAAGCCTGGGCCGGTTTCGGCAAGAACCCTGAGTGGAAACGTATTTCAAAACTTGATGAATATACTAATACGGTTTCAGATATTACCAGGGTTTTTTTAAAAACCCTGCCGTATTCACAGTTATAATTTAGAATTTCCGGAAATGCATTGAAGATTAAATCTTCCCGGTAAATATTTTGAGTTCACAGAATATTCCTTGCAGCAAAAGAAATATTTCTAAATTTGTAAACTACAAACACAACAAATATCCCAACCATGCCTGAGACCATAGAAGCCAAACTCTTTAGCTGTAATCAGAGTCGTGAACTCGCAGAAAAAATCGCCGAACATTACGGAAGTAAACTCGGAAATGTGATTACCTCAACCTATAGCGACGGCGAATTCCAGCCTTCCTTCGAAGAGTCGGTTCGTGGAGCAAGGGTTTTTATTATTGGATCTACAAATCCGGGAGCAGATCACCTTATGGAATTGCTTTTAATGCTGGATGCCGCCAAAAGGGCTTCAGCAAGACATATCACCGCAGTAATGCCATATTTTGGTTGGGCAAGACAGGACAGGAAAGACAAACCGCGGGTGCCCATTGCGGCAAAAATGATTGCCAGTATCCTGGAAACCGCTGGTGCTACAAGAATTATTACGATGGATTTGCATGCCGATCAAATTCAGGGATTTTTTGAAAAACCTGTAGATCATCTGTATGCCAGCACAGTTTTTCTTCCCTATTTAAATAAATTAAATCTGGATAACCTTACCATTGCTTCTCCAGATATGGGTGGTTCTAAAAGAGCTTATGCCTATTCTAAAGCTTTGGAGAGTGATGTGGTGATTTGTTATAAGCAACGGGCCAAGGCAAATGTTATTTCCCATATGGAATTAATAGGGGATGTAAACGGTAAAAATGTGGTATTGGTTGATGATATGGTAGATACCGCCGGAACTTTAACCAAGGCGGCAGATATTATGATGGAACGCGGGGCACTTAGTGTTCGTGCAATTTGTACCCACCCGGTCCTTTCAGGGAATGCTTATGAAAGGATCGAAAAATCCAAACTTCAGGAATTAATTGTAACCGATTCTATTCCGCTGAAACAAAAATGCGAAAAGATAAAGGTGGTAAGCTGTGCTGAATTGTTTGCTGATGTCATGAGAAGCGTTCAGGAAAATAAATCCATCAGTTCTAAATTTGTGATGTAATTTTGAAGCTTGAAGCTTGAAGCTAGAAGATTGCAGGGAAATGGTAGATGATATAGTTACAACGCATATTTGCATGTAAACTGAAACTAAATATTTAATTTTATTGTCCATAAAGTGTCATAAAGGGATAAGAGACGTCATTCTGAACTTGTTTCAGAATCTTATAGTTCTGTAATCATTACAGTAATAGAGACCCTGAAATCGAAAATTCGACGGAGTCAAATAAATTCAGGGTGACGAAATAAATATTTATGACAATAAACGGATATACATAAAATTTTATTATCACATATTCCAACCTCCAACCTCCAACATCCAACATCCAACATCCAACATCCGCTTTCCACATTGGTACATTGGTACATTAATTTTTTTTATTACTTTTGCAGCCTAAATTTTTAAACAGTTGAAGGCGGTTCAGAGCGAACTTGACAACAGCTGTCATAACAAATAAAAAACAAATGAAATCAATTACGATCAAAGGATCTAAGAGAGAAAGCGTGGGCAAGAAGGCAACCAAAGACCTACGTAATGCTGGACAGGTTCCTTGCGTACTGTACGGGACAGATGGTGAACCGCTACACTTTGCAGCAGAGGAATTAGCATTTAAAGATTTAGTGTATACTCCAGATGTACACACGGTAAAAATCAAGCTGAAAAGTGGAAAAGGTTTCGACGCGATTCTTCAGGATATTCAATTTCATCCTGTAAGCGATGCCATTCTTCACGTAGATTTCTATCAGATATTTGAAGATAAACCCATCACTATGGAAATCCCTATTCACACTGAAGGTGTTGCACGTGGGGTAAAAAATGGGGGTGTTTTACGTTACAACTTACGTCGTCTTAAGGTAAGAGGTTTACCTGGAGATCTTCCAGATTATATCATCGCAGATGTTACTAAACTCAAAATTGGTCAAAAGCTTTATGTAACTGAGGTTGAAAGCGACGATTATAAAATTCAGCATCCAGATAACACGGTAATCTGTCAGGTAAGAACTTCACGTAACCTTGTGGAACTTGAAGAGGAAGATGAAGATGAAGTTGCAGCAGATGAAGTACCGGCTACTGAAGTTGATGACCAGGCAGCAGTAAAAGGCGGGGAAGATACTAAAAAACAAGAATAGTTCTTTAACTAGTAAAAATTCCCCGATGGCCCTGTCCTCGGGGAATTTTCTTTTTACCTCTCTTTTAGAGAGGTCGAAACTGTTGAAAGGCAGTTTCGGGTGAGGCAGCATCCTTATTTCTGAAAACTTCAGGATTTGGATGCTTTTTTATTTTAGATAATTTGAAGCCTTCCCGATTTTTTCTGCGGAATTGTTCTATAAATTTTATATTTACGAAAACAATTTGCATGCTCTCTTTCTTCGGAAGATTAATAGGTAAAAAGGAGGCCGGGAACAAAATAGATCCCATGAAAAAATTTTTGATCGCCGGTTTGGGTAATATCGGGGAGAAATACGAAAATACACGGCATAATATCGGTTTTAAGATCCTGGATTATTTAGCTGAAAAACAGGGAATCAGCTTTGAAACCCAAAAATTGGGTGATGTGGCTACTTTCAAATTCAAAGGAAGGACCTTTGTGTTGCTGAAGCCTAGCACCTATATGAACCTTAGCGGAAAGGCAGTAAATTACTGGTTGCAAAAGGAGAAAATTCAGCCTGAAAATTTGCTGGTGGTGACCGATGATCTTAATTTGTCATTTGGAACGCTTCGGCTTAAAACCAAAGGCAGTGATGGAGGGCATAACGGTTTAAAAGATATTCAAACACAATTGAATACCACAAATTATAACCGTTTTCGATTTGGAATAAGTGACGATTTTTCTAAAGGCAGGCAAATAGATTATGTGTTGGGAGAATGGGGGAATGATGAACTGGATACGATGACGGAACGTTTAGAGACATCTGCTGAAGTAATACTTTCTTTTGGAACCGCCGGAATCAATAACACAATGAATACATTTAACGGAAAATAGCAGGATTTGAAAGTGTACCAGGGCGCGAATGCCTTTAATATTGAACAACCAACTGTAGTAACCATTGGAACTTTTGACGGTGTTCATGCAGGTCATCGCAAGATCATTGAAAGGCTAAATAATTCAGCCAGGGCAAATAACCTGGAATCTGTAGTGCTTACCTTTTTCCCCCATCCCAGAATGGTATTACAAAAGGAAAGTGGGATTCAGCTTATTAATACCATTCAGGAACGCAAACAATTATTGGAAAAGACAGGAATAGATCATTTGGTCATTCATCCTTTTACGCATCAATTTTCAAGGTTGACCGCTTTGGAATTTGTTCGGGATATTTTAGTGCATAAACTAAACGCCAGAAAGATCATAATTGGTTACGATCATCGCTTCGGAAGAAATCGTTCTGCAGATATCAATGATCTGAAAAAATTTGGCGAGGAATTTAATTTTGAAGTAGAAGAGATCTGTCAGCAGGAAGTTGAAAAAGTGGCGGTGAGTTCTACAAAAATTAGAAAAGCTTTGGAAGAAGGGAAAGTTGAAAAAGCCAATAATTATCTCGAACAGGCTTTTACGCTTTCCGGAAAAATTGTACGTGGGAAAGGAATGGGGAAAGACCTTGGCTTTCCTACCGCTAATTTGTTCCTGGAAGAAGATTACAAGCTGGTCCCAAGGAACGGGGTATATGTAGTACGGGCAAAAATTGGTGAGGAAATGGTGTATGGAATGATGAATATTGGTACCAACCCAACCGTGGGTGGAACTGAGAAAACAATAGAAACCTATTTTTTTGGAATAGACCAGGATCTTTACAGTTCTTATCTCTCCATTGAAATGCTCACGCGTATTCGCGATGAAAAAAAATTCAGTTCTATTGAAGAATTAAAAACCGCCATGAAACAGGATCAGGCTTTTAGCAGGCAGTTTATTCAGGATAATTATGCTTAACAGGTTGCTTTTCAAACAGGTGGATAATGCTGCACTGGTGGTATTTCGCGCCCTGTTCGGATTTTTAATTTCTGTAGAAGCTTTCGGGGCAATTTTCACCGGTTGGATTAAGAGGACACTCATCGAGCCTCAATTCACTTTTAATTTTATAGGTTTTGAATTTTTGCAGCCATTACCGGGCAACGGAATGCTCTGGTATTATGGTGTCATGGGAATATTCGGGATTTTTGTTATGCTCGGTTTTAAATATAGAATGAGCATTATTTGCTACGGGATTATGTGGTCTGGCGTGTACCTCATGCAAAAATCCTCCTACAACAACCATTATTATTTGCTCATGCTGCTCTGTATGATCATGAGTTTTTTGCCTGCAAATCGTTGGTTTTCTATCGATGCAAAATTAAACCCTGAAATTAGTAAGATTTCCATGCCGCGCTGGGTCTGGATCGTGATCGTTCTACAGCTGTTTATTGTGTACACCTATGCTTCCGTAGCCAAATTTTATCCGGACTGGCTGGATGGTAGTTTCCCTGCAATTTTAATGAAAGGAAAAGCAGATTACTGGCTGGTTGGGGAATTTCTTCAGCAATCCTGGATCCGCTATGCCATTGCCTATTTTGGATTGTTATTTGACCTTTTGATCATTCCGCTTTTACTGTGGAAACCCACCAGGTTGCCCATTTTCATTGCGGCAATATTCTTCCATCTTTTCAATAGTTTTATTTTTCATATTGGCATATTTCCCTATATGTCCCTGGCATTTTGCATCTTCTTTTTCCCTACTGAAAAGATCAATAAATGGTTTCTTCGGAATAAAAAAGAGCATTATGACGGGGATGAAATAATTGTTCCGTCGTACCGAAATTTTCTTGTTACCGCCATGAGCATCTGGTTTATCATCCAGATTGGTTTGCCTTTGCGGCACTGGTTCTTTAAGGACGACGTGCTCTGGACGGAAGAAGGGCATCGCTTAAGCTGGAGAATGATGCTGCGGGGCAAAAGCGGAAGTGTAAAATTTAAAGTGGTAGAAAAAGGAACTTCAGATACTATTTTTATTGATAATAAAGCCTATTTAGGCAGAAAGCAACTTCGCGCCATTGGCTCCAAACCAGACATGATCTGGCAGTTTGCGCAGCGTCTGGAAAAGAAATATGAAAAAGAAGGAAAAGAGGTTGAGGTTTATGTGAACTCGAAAGTTAGCGTAAACGGAAGACCTTACCAACCCTTTATTGATCCCAAAGTAAATCTCGCTGCAGAAAAATGGCCACATTTTCGTCACAAGAATTGGATATTACCTTCAAAGCAAGACTAATTTTCTTCCCTGCTTTTGTTACATTTGCGGCTTAATTTTAATTTAAGTAAAACCGCAAGCATGTTACAGGTTTCTAATATTGCCGAAAATAAAGCTGCCTATATCCAGGCGCTTAAAAAGAGAAATTTTGATGCTGAAGCTATTTTTGATGAAGTCCTAAATTTGGATGAATCAAGAAGGGCTACGCAAACTCAATTAGATGAAACCCTGGCAACTTCCAACAAACTTTCCAAAGAGATTGGAACGATGTTTAAAAATGGGGAGCAGCAAAAAGCAAATTTGCTGAAAGAGAGAACCAGTAATTTAAAGGAAGAATCAAAAAAACTTTCTGATGAGCTTGGGGAAATTTTAGAAAAACTTCAGCAATTACTCTATACCATTCCCAACATTCCACATAAATCGGTCCCGGCGGGAAAAAGTGAAGAAGATAATGAAGAGGTTTATAAAGAAGGAGATATTCCGGTTCTAGCGGAAGGTTCTTTACCGCATTGGGAACTGGCGAAAAAGTATGATATTATAGATTTTGAGTTAGGAAATAAAGTTACGGGAGCGGGATTTCCAATTTATAAAGGAAAAGGCGCCAGGCTTCAACGTGCTTTGATCACCTGGTTCTTAGATAAAGCGGTTGAAGCAGGATATACTGAATATCAATTGCCCCTAATGGTGAATGAATCTTCAGGTTTTGGAACAGGACAGTTGCCAGATAAGGAAGGCCAGATGTACCATGTGACCGGGGATGACCTTTATTTGATCCCTACTGCGGAAGTGCCCATGACCAATATGTTCCGTGAGAATTTAATGAACGAAAGTGATTTTCCGGTAATGTGTACCGGCTACACGCCTTGTTTTAGAAGAGAAGCCGGATCTTATGGAGCTCACGTACGCGGACTCAATCGTTTACATCAGTTTGATAAAGTGGAAATTGTGAGACTGGAAACTCCGGAGAACTCCTATGCGGCTTTTGATAGCATGGTAGATCATATCAAGGCGTTACTTAAGGATTTAAAATTACCTTATCGCATCCTCAGGCTTTGTGGAGGGGATCTTGGTTTTACTGCCGCCCTCACTTATGATTTTGAAGTTTTCTCAACCGCTCAGGATCGCTGGCTGGAAATTAGTTCAGTTTCGAATGTTGAAACTTTTCAGGCAAATCGTTTAAAACTGAGGTTTAAGAATAAAGAGAATAAAAAAGAACTTGCCCACACGCTTAACGGAAGCGCTTTAGCCTTACCACGAGTGCTTGCGGGAATTCTAGAAAATTATCAAACCGAAGATGGAATTGTAATTCCGGAAGTGCTTAGGCCTTATTGCGGGTTTGATATAATTAATTAATTTTCAGACCTCCCAGGTTTTTAAAACCTGGGAGGTCTATTTATGTAAATGATTATATTTACATGATGCGTTTTATTTTTTTCATAAGCTTCTTAATTTTAGCTGGATTGCAACTTTTTGGACAAAGTGAGCAACTGGCCAGGAATTTCTATGATCAGGGGGAATATGAAAAGGCCTTAAATATCTACGAAAAACTTCACGAAAAGAATCCCGCGAATCCTATTATTTTCAATGCGATGGTTTCCACACACCAGCAACTAGAAAATTTTGATATAGCCGAAAAATTATTAATGGAAAGGCTGAATTCTTCAGCAAATAATCCCACTATCCTCATAGAATTAGGCCATAATTTCGAAGTTCAGGAAAAAAAGCAGCGAGCTGTTCAATTCTACGAGGAAGCCTTAAAGTCCCTTGAAGGCAGGCCAAATTATGCCTATGGAATTGCCCGAAGTTTTGAGCAATACAATCTGTTGGATTATGCCGCCAAAGCCTATGAACGCGCTATGGAAATGAGCCCGGATAAAAACTATAACCTTCAGCTTGCCAAAATTTACGGGGAACAGGGACAGGTTGAAAAAATGTTCGGAAATTATCTGAACCTCATCGAAGATGACATGAAATTCTATGGCATCGCTAATCGCGAATTTAGCCGTTATATTTCTGATGATCCCGGGAATGAAGCAAATATCATTTTTAGAAAATTATTATTGAAGCGGCTTCAGGAAAATCCTTCTGTGTTATATAATCAAATGCTAAGCTGGCTTTTTGTGCAGCAAAATGATTTTGACAAAGCTTTTGCCCAGGAACGGGCGGTGTATAAACGCGGCGAAAGCGATCTTCAGGGTTTATTGAACCTGGCTGTCATGGCAAAAAACGCGAAGGCTTATGAAGATGCTGAAGAAATTATCGCTTATACCATTGAAGAGTCACCTTCCAGGACTTTTAATTTACAGGCACGGCATTTTTTATTGAACCTTGAACTGGAAACGGTTGAGAAACAACATTTGAAAAAAGTGAAAGAGGGTTTTAAAACGCTTTTAGCAGAATATGGTTACGGTCCTGAAACGATCGATGTTCAGATCGATTATGCTAATTTATTGGCCTTCCGCCTCAAAAAAGAACAGGAAGCCGTGGTAATCTTAAAAAATACCGCTGAAACCACTTCTTCAAATTTTGAACTGGCCAAAGTAAAAATGGCCCTTGCCGATATTTTGGTGATCGAAGAAAAATTCAATGAAGCTTTGATCTATTATTCCCAAATTCAGAACCTGGTCAAGAACGATGAGATTTCACAGGATGCGAGATTTAAAGTGGCCAAGACCAGTTATTATAAGGGAGATTTTAAATGGGCTAAAACCCAACTGGATATTCTTAAAAAATCAACTTCACAACTTATCGCCAATGATGCGATGGAATTAAGTTTATTGATCCAGGATAATTCCCTGGAAGATACCACCCAGGCTGCTTTAAAGGCATATGCGAGGGCAGATTTACTGGCATTTCAGGAAAAAAACGGTGAAGCAATTTTAGCTTTGGAAGATGTGATCGCTAGCTATTCGGGGCAAAAAATCGAAGATGAGGCGCTGTATTCCCAGGCAAAATTGTTCGAAAAAGAAAAGAATTTTAAAGAAGCTGAATCTAATTATCTCCAGATCATAGCTGCTTTTGGCCAGGAAATCCTGGCCGATAATGCCAATTATTTTCTGGCAGAATTGTATGCGAATCAGCTCAACGAGCCTGAAAAAGCAAAAAACTATTACGAGCAAATTATCTTTAACTTTGCCGACAGTATCTATTTTACCGATGCACGCAAAAAGTTTCGATCGCTGCGCGGGGATACTTTAGAATAATCTCAAAAGAAAATAATGATAATTTATAACGTTACAATTAACGTTCAGGAAGGTATTCATGATGAATGGCTGCAATGGATGAAAAACGAGCATATTCCTGAAATGTTGAAAACAGGAAAATTTATTAAAGCATTAATGACACGGGTCATGGAGCAGGAAACTATGGGCGGGATCACTTATTCTGTTCAATATACTGCGGAAAATAAGGAAAAACTAAAAAGCTATTATGCTGAAAATGCTCCGAAACTAAGAGAGAAAACAAAGCGTTTTGGGGACAAAATACTTTCTTTTCGAACGGAATTAGAAGTAATCACTGAATTATAATCTTCAGAATATTTCAACATGAAAAATTATAAACCAAATACCTCCGGGGATGTGAGGGCCAAGAAGCATCTGGGCCAGCATTTTCTGAAAGATGAAAATATCGCCTCGAAAATTGCGGATACCCTAAGTTATTCGGGATATTATAAAGTCTTGGAAATTGGTCCCGGGATGGGCGTTTTAACTAAATATTTGCTGGAAAAAGATGCTGAAATCCACGTGATCGAGATCGACCGGGAAAGTGTTGAATTTCTGGAAAGTAATTATCTTCACCTTCGTGATAGAATCCATGAAAAAGATTTTTTAAAAGTTGATCTTCAATCTCTCTTTGGTGCTGAAGAGTTCGCCATCATTGGAAATTTTCCTTATAATATTTCAACTCAAATTGTGTTCAAGGTGCTTCAACACCGAGATCAAATTCCTGAATTTTCGGGGATGTTCCAGAAAGAAGTGGCTAAGCGCATTTGTGAAAAAGAAGGAAGTAAGGCGTATGGAATTCTAAGTGTGCTTACCCAGGCGTTTTACACCGCCGAATATCTTTTTACCGTGCCCCCTTCGGTTTTTAGTCCGCCGCCGAAAGTAGATAGCGGGGTTTTAAGACTTCAGCGCAAGGAAAATTTTCATTTAGCTTGTGATGAGAAGCTTTTTTACCGGGTTGTGAAAACTTCTTTTAATCAGCGCAGAAAAACACTTCGGAATAGCTTAAAAAGTTTAAATCTTCCAGGTAATTTAAGGGAAGATATTATCTTTGACAAGCGCCCGGAACAATTGGGATTTCAGCAGTTTATAGACCTCACGAAAATGATAGAACCATATGCAGTTTCAAGTAAGTGATGAATTAATAGATAAAATCCAATTCCTTATCGAAGAGAAAAACGATGAGGAACTTTTGTTGCATCTGGAAGATGTGCATCACGCTGATATTGCTGAAATTCTCACGGAACTTAGTCTGGAAGAAGCAACTTATATCGTTAAACTTCTGGATAGCGAAAAAACTGCCGAAGCTCTTATGGAGCTGGAAGAGAATGTGCGGGAGCGTATTCTTGATAACCTTTCGCCCAAAGAGATTGCTTCGGAGCTTAATGAAATGGATACCGATGATGCCGCCGATATCATTTCAGAACTTTCCCTGGAACTCCAGCAAAATGTAATCGCGGAAATTGAAGACCAAAAACATGCCGATCATATCGTGGAACTTTTGCGCTATGATGAAAACTCTGCCGGTGGTTTAATGGCGAAAGAGCTGGTAAAGGTGAATGAGAACTGGAGTGTTACGGGCTGTATGGCCGAAATGCGCAAACAGGCGGAAAATGTGACCCGTGTTCATTCTATTTATGTCGTGGATGAAAAGAATAAATTAAAAGGCCGTTTATCTTTAAAGGATCTTTTAACAGCGTCTAGCAACGAGAATATTAGTGATATTTATATTCCCCAGGTTGATTATGTAAATGTGCATACTGATGGTGAAGAAGTGGCCAGGGTGATGCAAAAATATGATCTGGAAGCGATTCCTGTGGTAGATGAAATGAATCGTCTCGTGGGAAGGATTACCGTTGATGATATTCTGGACTTTGTTCGGGAAGAAGCTGAAAAGGATTACCAGATGGCTGCAGGTATCTCGGAAGATGTTGAGGCAGATGATGGCATTTTTAAACAGACCCGTGCCAGATTACCGTGGTTGCTTATCGGGATGTTTGGAGGTCTTGGAGCTGCGAGTATTATTTCCGGCTTTCAAACGATCCTCACAAGTTTCCCGAATATTTTAATTTTTGTGCCGCTTATTCAGGCAACCGCAGGAAACGTTGGGGTACAATCAAGCGCAATCGTGGTACAGGGATTGGCTAATGATAGTTTGCGTGGCAATATCATAAACCGCTTATTAAAGGAATTTGGACTTGCTTTGGTGAATGGAATTTCTATTGCTATAATTGTTTTTATAATCAGCAATTATATTTTTGGAACCACGACTTTGGAATCCATAAGTATCGGGATCGCTTTGATCTCGGTGATTGTCCTCGCCGCTTTGATTGGCACCTTTATTCCCATCATTCTAAGTAAAAATAATATAGATCCTGCTGTGGCCACGGGTCCGTTCATAACGACCAGTAATGATGTCTTCGGAATTCTGACTTATTTCCTTATCGCAAAAGCAATTTTAGGCTTCTAAAATAAAAGATATGACGGTGCTACATGCCGATGCTAATCATCCTTTACTCATTAAACTCCTGGAAAAAGCCGGGTATTCCAATATTGAAGGCTATACAATGTCTCCCGAACAGATCTTAGATAAGCAGGAGTTGTATGATGGAATTATTCTTCGGAGTAGATTTGAGATCGACAGCAGTTTTTTAGAGAAAGCTCCAAATTTGAAATTTATTGGCCGTGTTGGTGCAGGCCTGGAAAGCATCGATATTGAGTATGCTGAAAAAAAAGGTGTCAAATTATTCTCCGCTCCGGAAGGAAACCGAAATGCGGTGGGGGAGCATTCTCTGGGAATGCTTTTATCCCTTTTTAATAAATTGAACAAGGCAAATGCGGAGGTAAAATCGGGCCAGTGGAACCGGGAAGATAACCGCGGCCATGAACTGGGTGGAAAAACCGTGGGGCTTATTGGCTACGGAAATATGGGAAAATCTTTCGCGAAAAAACTAAAGGGTTTCGATGTGGAAGTAATTTTCCATGATATCAAAACCGGGATTGCAGATGAAAATGCCACCCAGGTGGAACTCAGCGAAATTTTTGAAAAAGCTGATGTTTTAAGTCTGCATACGCCCTGGACACCGGAAACCAACAAAATGGTAAATGCCGTATTTATTTCAAAATTCAAAAAACCATTCTGGTTGATCAATACAGCACGTGGTAAAAGTGTGGTCACCAATGATCTTGTGGAAGCCTTGAAATTTGGTAAAATTTTAGGTGCTGGCCTGGATGTTCTGGAGTATGAAAAATCTTCTTTTGAGAACCTTTTCAGTAAAAATGACCAAAAAAATCAAATGCCCCAGGCACTTCAGGATTTGATCAACATGGAGAATGTGTTGCTCACCCCTCATGTGGCCGGCTGGACGTTTGAATCGCAGCTCAAACTTGCTGAAACCATTGCCCATAAGATTATCGCGGAATTTGGAACTTTCTAAAATTTAATATAATGAAAAACAGGGTTACAGGAATTGGCGGAATCTTTTTCAAATCTAAAGATCCCGATAAAGCCAAAGCATGGTATAAAAATCACCTGGGTTTAAATACAGATCAATACGGCTGTACCTTCTGGTGGAAAGACAAGGACGGGAAAGATGCTTCAACCCAATGGAGCCCCATGGATGCAAAAACAGATTATTTTAAACCTTCTGAAAAGCAATTTATGCAAAATTTCAGAGTGGAAAATCTGGAAGAGTTATTAAAAGTCCTTAAGGAAGAAGGTGTGCAGATTGTTGGTGAAATGGAAACCTATGATTATGGCAAGTTTGGCTGGATCTTAGATCCGGAAGGCAACAAGATCGAGTTGTGGGAACCCATAGATGCTGCCTTCCAGTAAATCTTAAAGATCTGATATTTCTATGAGGGCACTTTTAATAGACTTTTCGCCTTCCAGGGCTTCAAAAGACATATTTTTAACCAAAGGATCGGCCAGGCTCATCACGAGTAGAAAGGCAACATCATCCCGTGAAATTTCACCTTTTTCATTCAGTTTTTCTGCAACTTTTACCTTGGCAAGGCCCATATCATCTGTAAGTGCGCCGGGTTGTACTATGGTAAAATCGAGCCCGCTATTTCTTAAATAATCATCAGCTTCTTTTTTTGCTTTTAAATAGTGTTCCAGATCTTTGTTTTGCGAAGGATCATCAGTGCCCATTGAGCTGAGCATCACAAATTTTTTGACCCGCGCATTTTTTGCAGCATCAATTAATTTTTTAGCTCCTTCCTGATCGACCGCTGTGGTTTTTTCCTTTCCGGTTTTGCCGCCGGAACCTGCAGCAAAGATCACTTTATCGATCCCTTTCATGGTGTGGCTCACATCGCCTTCGAGGTCGCCCAGCACCGCCTCAACCTCCATATCTTCAAACATTTGTCGCTGCTCTTCATCTCTTATCAAGGCCAGCGGACTAAATGCCTGTGAATTATTCAGAATTTCGATGACGCGTTTTCCGGTTGCTCCGGTCGCTCCCGCTATTAATATATTTTCCATAATTATTTTCAGTTTTTCCCAAGATAAGAAGGAATTAAAAACCTTCACACGCAAGTACGTGGAATAACAGTATCTTAACAAATATTCAGCTTAATAAAATTCAGAAAACATAAAGAGATGTAGCGCCAGTAGAAATAAATAACTGATAATCAACAGGAGATTGGGTTTTTTATATAACAGGAAAATGGAGACCGGGCCAAGTATAAAACACAAGAAAAGCATAGGAACCATGGTAAGCTCTGTGAAAAATTGCAAAACCTGTGACTGAACTTTTAAATGGGAAATTGTAAGGAAGAAAACAAAGTAAAGTACTGTAGCAAGATTAAGAAACGGAACGATCTTTAAAAATTTGTCCATCATGCTCAGTTAAATTCTTCTACTTAAAATCCTCCAGATATATTTTAAACCGAAAATTTTCAAATGCTGAATTAGTCTGAAAAAACTAATTTTCGGTTACCAGCTGCACAGTATTTTGGGTGAGTTGTTTTAAAAGTACTCTTTTATCCTTTTCAAGCTCGTTTATAGCTGCCTCATCAAAATGCCTGATCGTATACAGGGAAACCCCGGTTTTGAAATCCACTTTAAACCTGGCTTTTAAATGCTGCAGCAGTTTTTCCAGATGGTTGAATTTATTATCCACACAAACCCTAAAACTAATCGCGGAATTTTGAATGAGATCTACCTTCATTTGATATTTATGGAATAATTTGAAGATTTCAGAAATATTCTCTTCTACCATAAATGAAAAATCCCGCGAAGAAAGGGAAATTAAGACCTGTTCTTTTTTAACGATAAAGCAGGGTATATTCGGTACGATTTTCTGGCCTTTGCTAACTGCCGTTCCCTCTTTATCCAGTTCTATAAAAGATCGTACAAAAAGCGGAATTTCCTTTCTCTGCAAGGGTTGCAGGGTTTTTGGGTGAATTACCGAAGCGCCATAAAATGCCAGTTCAATGGCTTCCTCGTAGGAGATTTGCTGTAATAACTCAGTTTTGGTAAAATACCGAGGATCGGCATTTAAAACCCCCTGCACATCTTTCCAGATCGTAAGACTTTCAGCATTTAAACAATAGGCGATAATTGCCGCGGAATAATCTGAACCTTCCCTACCCAAAGTAGTGGTAAAATTATTGGGATCAGATCCTATAAAACCCTGGGTGATATTGAGTTTATTGGTTTCTACTTCAGTCTGAATAATTGCCTGGGTCTTTTCCCAATTTACGTGCGCGTCCCTGTAGGTACTATTGGTTTTTATTAGTTTTCTGGCATCCAGCCAGGTATTTTTTAATTCCTGATCCTGCAAATATTCGCTTACAATGGTCGTGGAAACCAACTCTCCAAAGCTCACAATTTGATCGTAGACAAAATCGTATTTCAGGGACTTATTGTGCTTTAAAAAATTTTCTAATTCTTCAAATAATTGATAAATTTTGAGAAAAACTGGATGTTGTTTATATTCGAAAAGTTCATCTAAAATTAATTCATGGTAGTTCTTTACAATTTGCAGGCTATTGGCGAAACTGGCTTGATTCAAATAATCCCGAACCACAATTTCCAGGGCATTCGTGGTTTTCCCCATTGCTGAAATTACCACAAGTTTATCGCTGTCTCCCGTCGTTTTTAAAACCTTTAGCACATTACGAACTCCCTCAGCATCTTTTACTGATGCTCCCCCAAATTTGAAGACTTTAAGCACCTTTTTTTACATTTTTAGCAATTCCGCCTTCTTCCATATGCACGGTTTTCCAGCTTTCTTTAATTTGTGCTCCCGTATTTTCGTAGAATTCTATGGCATTTTTATTGCCTTCAGAAACAACCCATTCAATCCTTTTAACATCATTTTCATGTCCATATTTTACGACACTTTGGTAAAGGGCACCTCCTAAACCGGTTCCCCGCATTTCCTTTCTTACAATAAGGTCTTCCAGATGGACGGTTCTTCCTTTCCAGGTTGAAAATCTAAAATACACCAGCGCCATTCCCTGAATTTTCCCCTCCACATCGGCTACGAAGCATTTAAAGTTTTTGTGGTCAAAACCTTCTTTTTCAAGATCGTCCACGCTTACTTCAACATCACTTAAATGATTCTCATGTTCTGCCAGTTCTCTTATAAGCTCAAGAACTGCAGGCATATCTTCTCTTTTTGCTTCCCTAATTGTATAATTCATTGGTTGGTCATTTTAACAAAAATATGAATTGCGAACTAAAACATTATTAAAATAGCTTTAATCTATATAATTCCCCGACGGCTTAGCCTCGGGGTTTCCCTTTCACCGCTCCCAAGGGAGAGTTCAGAACTGCTTTTTCGCAGTTCTGGGTGAGGGGAAATACAAAATTTCGGTTTTTGGTCCAGAGGCCAAAATGAAACCGGTGAAATACCCTACGGCTTGCCTTGGGAATAGTCGGTTTCAAGAAATTTTTATACCAGGTTTTTCTTTTCAAGATATTGCTGCATGGCCTGAGCATCCATTTGTACTGTATCCCAACTTGCGAGGACATTTGCTCCGCTTCTGCGGTAGAAATCGGCGGCTGTTTTGTTCCAGTCCAAAACCACCCATTCGGTTCGCTTCACTTTTTCTTCCGCAGCAAATTTTATAACCGCGGTATATAAAGCCGAGCCTAAACCTACGCCCCTAAATTTCTCACGTACGATAAGATCTTCAAGATGTACGGTCTTCCCTTTCCATGTAGAATATCTAAAATAGAAGAGCGCCATGCCCTGAATTTTCTCCTCAATTTCACCAACAAGACAGTTAAATGCCGGATTCTCCCCAAAACCATCCCGAATAAGGTCATTTTCGTCTATTATCACGGCCTGAGGTTCTTTTTCAAAAGTTGCCAGTTCTTTTATAAGTTCTAAGACTGCGGGCATATCTGCTTTTGTAGCTTTTCTGATTATATATTCCATATACTGATTTTTTACCAAATTTAAGGAATGCTGAGATTCTTTACGAAATCGTTGTAGTAAGTTGAAATTTTGATACTTTTGCTTATCAAAACAAACTAAAGCATGTCTAAACCAAATCAGACTCTGGGAGAATTTATCATTGAAAATCAGTCAGATTTTGCTTATTCTTCAGGGGAGCTTTCCAGGTTGATCAATTCTATTCGGCTTGCCGCGAAAGTTGTAAACCATGAAGTAAATAAAGCCGGCCTGGTGGATATTGTGGGGGCCTATGGGGAAACAAATATTCAGGGGGAAGATCAGCAAAAATTGGATGTTTACGCCAATAACAAATTCATTCAAACGCTTACCAATCGTGAAATTGTTTGTGGGATTGCTTCCGAAGAGAATGACGATTTTATAAGAATTGAAGGTCATAAAGGGGATCATCAGAACAAATATGTGGTACTTATAGATCCATTGGACGGCAGTTCCAATATTGATGTAAATGTTTCCGTTGGAACTATTTTCTCTATTTACCGACGGGTAACGCCTATTGGTACCCCGGTAGAGCTGGAAGATTTTCTTCAACCGGGAAATAACCAGGTGGCGGCAGGTTATATTATTTATGGAACTTCCACCATGCTTGTTTATACTACCGGTCATGGAACAAACGGATTTACCCTGAATCCCGCATTAGGTTCCTGGTATTTATCGCATCCAGATATGAAATTTCCTGAAAGCGGAACTATTTATTCTATTAACGAGGGGAATTATGTACACTTTCCGCAGGGTGTGAAAGACTATATTAAATATTGTCAGGAGGAGAAAGATGACCGGCCTTATACCTCAAGATATATTGGTTCGATGGTTTCAGACATCCATAGAAATATGATTAAAGGGGGCATTTTTATGTACCCAAAAAGTTCCAAAGCCAATAATGGAAAACTTCGTTTACTATACGAGTGCAATCCTATGGCTTTTATTGTGGAACAGGCCGGCGGGAAGGCCAGTGATGGATTTCAGCGGATTCTGAATATAAAACCTACAGAGCTTCATCAGCGGATTCCCTTTTTCTGCGGAAGCAAAAAAATGGTAGAAAAAGCTGAAGAATTTATGCGAGTTTCAGAAGAAACAAAAAAAGATCAGGCTCAGGAGTTATCCTTTTCCAATAAATAACGGTAATCTTCAAAATTCAACTGACCCTGAAAAATCTGGATAGATCTTTTAATAATACCTTCAGAAGCCTGGCTTGAAAAACCAAGGCCAATAGAATAGCGCTTGATCAATTCCGCTTCTTCATCGTCGATATTATGATCGGCAAAGATGATCCTGAACAGGTCGTGAAGTCTTTCCAGTCTTTTTTCCACACTGTTGTAACCGGTAATAGGAAAGGCTTTGGGGTTCTCCAAAATCTTGGCATATTCGCTCTCGCTTATATCCAATTTTCTGGCAAATCGTTGTAGCAACAGTTCCTCGTGTTCGTTTATATCCCCATCTATAGATGCGAGATTCACGATAGAAGCGAAGTGGCTTAAATTTCTTAAATGCTCACCCGAGCCGAATAAATCTGAAAAAGACATTTATTTAAATTTTAAAGTACAAATATAAATAATCACTCAACTTTTTGGGGCTATAAATACATTAAAATAAAACTCAATCAATCTATAATCTTTTCTTAATCACTTTTGGATACTATAGTATTTATTTAATTTCAGGATTTATGAGACCACCGCTACTGGCATTTAATCAAAATGGCATTTATTGTGAAGCTGCAGATGTCTATCTGGATCCATGGAAGCCAGTAGATAAAGCAATAATTTCTCATGGTCATGCAGATCATTCACGTTATGGGCACAAAAAATATATCACTCATCACAGCAATGTTCCTCTCATTAAACATCGTTTAGGCGAAATTGAGGTTTCCGGAAAAGGCTGGAATGAAAGCTTCACTATTAACGGGGTTAAATTTTCTTTTCACCCGGCCGGGCATATTATTGGTTCCGCTCAAATACGGGTGGAACATCAGGGTGAAGTCTGGGTTTTTACCGGGGATTATAAAACTGAAGATGACGGCATCGCGGTGCCCTATGAACCTGTAAAATGCCACACCTTTATTACGGAATGTACTTTTGGGTTGCCCGCTTTTAAATGGATTCCGCAGGATAAGGTCTTTGAAGATATCAATAACTGGTGGCAGGAAAACAGGGATAATGGCCAAACTTCTATTCTCTTTGGATATTCCCTGGGAAAAGCTCAGCGTTTGCTGAAATATTTAGATACTTCCATTGGCCAGATCTATACACATGGTGCAATAGAGAATATGACAGAAGTTGTGCGTGAACTGGTAGTGATGCCGCCCACTACGAGAATTACCCGTGAAACTAAAAAGGAAGAGATTAAAGGCAATATCGTCATTGCCCCGCCAAGTGCCCATGGTTCAACCTGGATCCGGAAAATGGTACCATATGTTACAGGTTCAGCGAGTGGATGGATGACGTTTCGTGGGGCCAGACGCAGAAGGGCGATTGATAAAGGTTTTGTCCTGAGCGATCATTGTGACTGGCAGGGCCTGTTACAATCTATAAAAGCAACAGGCTGCGAAAAAGTAATTTGTACCCATGGTTATTCTGATATATTCTCCAGATATTTAAGAGAACAGGGTTATGATGCAAGAACTGAAGAAACGCAATATGAAGGGGAATTAGGGCAATTGGAAGCCGATAAAGAAAAGGAATCTGAATGAAAGCATTTGCCCAACTTATTAAAAAACTGGACAGCACCAATAAAACAACTTTAAAGGTCGCCGCGCTTACCGAATATTTCAACCAGGCCGCTCCAAAAGATAAAGTCTGGACGATTGCGATCCTTAGTCATCGTCGCCCACCAAGACCGGTAAACACTACCTTAATGCGGGAATGGGCCTCAGAATTATCTAATATTCCGCTTTGGCTTTTTGAAGAATCCTATCATATTGTAGGTGATTTAGCGGAAACCATTGCTTTAGTGATTCCTCCTTCTGATGCATCTTCAGAAAAAAGTCTGAATCAGTTTCTGGAAGAAATCATTGCACTCAAGAAAATGCCAGATCAGGTTAAAAAGGAATATCTATTTGAAAACTGGCTACATCTTAATTATTACGAACGCTTTGTTTTTACCAAGTTAATTACGGGTAGTTTTAGGATTGGGGTAAGCCAGAAGTTAATGACGCGGGCACTGGCCAAGGCTACCGAAATTGATGAAGATATCCTTGCCTACAAATTGATGGGGAATTGGGATCCTTCTAAAATCAGTTATAATAAATTGATCCTGGAAGAAAATGAAGAGGATTATCTTTCCAAACCTTACCCTTTTTACCTGGCCTATGCTATCGAAAATGAACCTGAGAATCTTGGTGATATTTCAGAATGGAGCGCGGAACATAAGTGGGATGGCATCAGGGCGCAGGTGATTATTCGAAATGATGAATTATTTACCTGGAGCCGTGGGGAAGAACTGGTAACTGATAAATATCCGGAATTTGAAAAATTTGTGGAGGTGATTCCCAATGGCACTGTGCTTGACGGGGAAATTTTACCCTATCCCGATAATGAAATTGGAACTTTTAATGATCTGCAAACCCGCATAGGTAGAAAGAATGTTTCGAAGAAATTACTGGAAAAAGTGCCGGTGATTTTAAAGGCTTATGATGTTCTGGAATGGGAGGGAAAAGATGTTCGAATTTTGCCATTTTCAGAGAGAAGAAAAATTCTGGAGAATCTTTATCATTCGATCATTTCACATGAATTGCCTTTACGCCTTTCAGAAACGATGAAATTTTCAAATTGGAATGAGGCAGTACAGGAAAGGGAAAATTCGCGTGAGGTAAAGTCTGAAGGTTTGATGCTGAAACGACTGGATTCGCCATATTTAGTGGGAAGAAAAAAAGGTGACTGGTGGAAATGGAAAGTAGATCCGCTCACGATCGATGCCGTGTTAACTTACGCCATGCGCGGTCATGGGAGAAGAAGTAATTTATTTACAGATTATACCTTCGGACTTTGGGATGATGAAAAAAAGGAACTGGTCACTTTCGCCAAGGCTTATTCCGGTTTAACTGATAAGGAATTCAGGTCTTTGGATGCCTGGATTAAACGGAATACGCTGGAACGGTTTGGGCCGGTAAGAAGTGTTACTCCGCATCATGTCTTTGAAATTGGTTTTGAGGGAATCGCAGAATCAAAACGGCATAAAAGTGGTGTGGCCACAAGATTTCCCAGAATGTTACGCTGGCGAAAAGATAAAAAAATTGAAGAGGCGAATACTTTAGAAGATCTTAAAGCTTTGATCCCCTAAATATTTTTAGAGTTTTTTAATAATGACAGCAGGTGTTTTGGTATTTATATTGCGGAACCCTACAGTAAATTTAACTATTTCGTTTAACTAAAATCAGAAGTAAGATGAAAGTAAATGTTCTGTTGCTGTTGGTTTTTATTTCTAGCCTGAACAGCTGTGATGCGCAAGAAAAGAAAGAGATGGATAGCGCAATGAAAGTTGAAAAAAACCAGGACACTGTACGCCCGGAAGGAAGCTGGACAGTGAACCGGGAATTTGATGACGATGGGAACCTTATAAGTTATGATTCAACCTATGTGTATTCTTACAGCACGATAGATGGTGATACGATATCTACTGATGAGAAGGCAGAAATCCAGAAAAACTTTCGCCAGTTTTTCAATAGAAAAGGAATGAACTCTCCTGATGAGATGATGAATTTGTTTTTAAATGATAGTTTATTTTCCGGTAATTTCTTTAAGGACGACTTTTTTAGTAATAATATGAGAACTGAAGATTTCCGGGAGCAGGTTCGAAGAATGGATTCTATTCATCAACAGTTTTTACAACAATATTATCCTCAGTTTAGCGGTGAAAGTAAAAAAAGGATCCCGCGAGAAAAAGGACCTAATGAGAAAAGTATCTAAAATCTTAAAACACATTTCAAGAGTAACCTTCAAAGACAATGCTTTGAAGGTTATTTTTTAATTAAATTTTATGTTTGCCCGCTAAAGTACCGAATAAACAAATCATGTCATGACTAAAATTCTTACGTCGAGCATTTCGACTGCGCGCAAGGTGACAAAAACTTATATTAGGTGTCTAAACAGATAAGCATATTAAATTTTCAGGTGCATCTGAAATCATAGTAAAAAAAATGAAAAGAACTGAACTTATTGGGCTTGCAGAAGATTGGTTTTCCAATCAGCACTGGAAACCTTTTAAATTTCAGAAGGACACCTGGACGGCTTATCTTCAGAAGAAGAACGGGCTCTTAAATGCCCCCACCGGAAGTGGGAAAACCTTCGCCCTTTGGGTTCCCATCGTTTTGGATTATATCAGGAAAAATCCAGAGTATCAAACGAAGCAAAAAAATGGCTTAAAAGCGATCTGGATCACTCCGTTGAGGGCACTTTCCGTAGAAATTGAACAGGCCACGAGCAGGTTTGCTGAAGAAATGGGAACAAAATTTACGGTAGGCATCAGGACGGGAGACACTTCCCAGGCTGAGAGGGCGGCACAAAAAAGAGCCATGCCAGATCTTTTGATCACCACTCCGGAATCTTTGCATTTACTGCTTTCTTCAAAAGATTACAAAAAGACCTTTAAAAACCTTCAGGCGATCGTTGTTGATGAATGGCATGAACTGCTGGGAACGAAAAGAGGTGTACAGATCGAACTGGGAATATCCCGTTTAAAAACGATCTCTAAAGATCTGCGGATTTGGGGAATTTCGGCAACGATCGGGAACCTTCAACAGGCTCGTGAAGTTTTGCTTGGCCCTACCTCCCAGGCTTTGGAAAATTCAGTAATGATCAAAGCGAATCTTAAAAAGAAAATTGAAGTACGCTCGATCATTCCTGAAACCATGGAAAAATTTCCCTGGCGGGGCCATCTCGGATTACATTTAATCGATGCAGTTGTACCCATCATAAATGCTTCTAAAACCACCCTGCTTTTTACGAATACGCGGTCGCAGTGCGAGATCTGGTTTCAAAGATTGATGAACAAATATCCTGAATTTGCCGGAGAGGTGGCCATGCACCACGGAAGCATCAATAAGGAAACCAGGCTCTGGGTAGAACAGGCCATTCGAAACGAAAGTCTAAAAGCAGTGATTTGTACTTCCAGTCTGGACTTAGGGGTAGATTTTGCCCCGGTTGAAACGATTATTCAAATTGGCGGGCCAAAAGGTGTGGCAAGATTTTTACAAAGGGCGGGAAGAAGCGGCCACCAGCCGGGAAAAGTAAGTCTCATTTATTTTTTGCCCACACATGCCATCGAATTGATAGAAGCTTCAGCATTACAAAAAGCAGTAGAGAAAAAAGCGGTAGAAGATCGTGTTCCTTATCTAATGAGTTTTGATGTTCTTGTGCAATATCTTACAACATTAGCAGTTTCAGACGGTTTTTATCCAAAAGATATTTATCCTGAAATTGCCTCCACTTTTTGCTTCCAGGGAATTACAGAGGAAGAATGGCGCTGGGTTCTCAATTTTATTACCAAAGGAAGCCAGAGTTTGCAGGCATACGATGAATATAAAAAAGTAGAGATTGAAGAAGATGGGAAGTTCAAAGTAAATAATAGGGGCGTGGCCATGCGGCACCGATTACAAATTGGAACGATTGTAAGTGATGCTTCCCTTAGCGTGAAATATATGAAAGGTGGATACATAGGGACTATTGAAGAGTTTTTTATATCCAAATTAAAACCCGGCGATGTTTTTACGTTTGCCGGCAGGAATCTGGAGTTGGTAAGGGTTAAAAGTATGCAGGTCCTGGTTAGAAAATCAAGCCGAAAAACCTCACGAGTGCCAAGTTGGGGAGGAGGCCGAATGACATTTTCAGCACAGATGAGCGAATTGCTACGTGAAGAAATGTACCTCGCAGCCAAAAGTGATCATGATAAAAATGCCTCAGCGGAATTAAACGCTTTGCAGCCAATTTTTGAAAGACAGAAAAAGGAATCTATTATTCCTTCAAATAATGAGTTTTTAATAGAAACTTTTAAAACACGGGAAGGATATCATGCCATTTTTTATCCTTTTGAAGGGAGATTTGTACATGAAGCTTTGGGAAGTTTACTGGCTTATCGTATCAGCTTGCTTTCCCCCATAAGTTTTTCATTAGCATTTAATGACTACGGATTTGAATTGTTAAGTGATCAGGAGATTGATATGCAGCAGGTGATCGATAATGATCTTTTTAGTCCGCAGTATTTAATGGATGATCTTTATAAAAGTTTGAATGCTACAGAAATGGCACGCAGGAAATTTCGGGATATTGCGGTAATTGCCGGGCTGGTTTTTACAGGTTATCCCAACAAGATGATTCAGAATAAACATTTGCAAAGCAATTCTCAACTGTTATTTAGTGTTTTTAGGGATTATGAAGAGGATAATTTATTGTATCAACAGGCGTTTAGAGAAACTTTTGAGCATCAGCTTGAGGAAGGCCGTTTGCGAATTTCATTAGAAAGAATTGGCAGGCAAACAATCGTTTGGAAGCAATGTGTAAAGCCCACACCTTTTTCTTTTCCGATCATTACAGACAGACTTCGGGAAAAATTGTCTTCGGAAAAGCTGGAAGACAGGATTAAAAAAATGCTGAAGCAATTAGAAATATTATAATTTATTGTAAATTAAGGCATGGAAATCTAAAAATCAGCTTATGAAAGGTTCAGGTAAACGCAGGTTAGTTAAGAAATATGTTTCTGATTTTATATTTTCTGAAAAAATGCATTTTATCCTCGACGGGACTCAATACAAAATTTCTAATGACAATCCAGACAGCAGGTTTATCAAATTCACTTTCGAAGGTTCTAAAAAAACTTCTAAGAAATACGTTTTTCGCTGCATCTATAAAATGATGAAGAAGTTTACGTATAGCCTTAATTAAGGGTGTTAGGTTTTTACTCGTTATTTCTCTCTTTTTATTTTACTTTATGGTTGTATAAATATTCAGGCAGGAACTGAATAATATACCATTAGAAATAATATATTCTGTGTAAGAAGAATGTCCTGGAATATGAAATCCACTTCCGAAAAATAAAAAAAGCCCAACATGTGTCAGGCTCTTCTAATATCTTATTTCTAAAATCTCTTTTAGTATCTGTAATACTCAGGTTTGTAAGGTCCTTGTACTTCTACACCAATATATTCTGCCTGTTCCTGGCTCAATTCAGTAAGTTCCACACCAATTTTTTCAAGGTGAAGTTTGGCTACTTTTTCATCTAAATGCTTCGGAAGCATATAAACCTCATTTTTGTATTCATCAGTATTCTTCCAAAGTTCTATTTGTGCCAAAGTTTGGTTCGTAAATGAGTTGCTCATCACAAAACTCGGGTGGCCGGTAGCACAACCAAGGTTTACCAAACGACCTTCCGCAAGAAGAATAATGTCTTTCCCGTTGATAGTGTACTTGTCAACCTGAGGCTTTATCTCCACTTTGGAATTTCCGTGGTTATTATTCAACCAGGCAACCGCGATCTCATTATCAAAATGTCCAATATTAGCAACAATTGTTTTGTCTTTCATCGTTTCAAAATGTTCACCGCGAACGATGCCTTTATTTCCTGTGGTGGTAATTACGATATCAGCTTTTGGAAGTACTGTTTCCAGTTTTTTCACTTCAAAACCGTCCATAGCAGCCTGTAAAGCACAAATCGGGTCAATTTCAGTAACCGTTACAATAGAACCAGCTCCCTTGAAAGACTGGGCCGTTCCTTTCCCCACATCACCATAACCACAAACAACCACACGTTTTCCGGCAAGCATCACATCGGTAGCACGACGGATCGCATCTACGGCACTTTCACGACATCCATATTTATTGTCAAATTTCGACTTGGTTACAGAATCGTTCACGTTGATCGCGGGCATAGGAAGTGTTCCATTCTTCATACGCTCATACAATCTGTGCACTCCGGTAGTGGTTTCTTCAGAAAGGCCCTTGATCCCTTCAGCAAGTTCAGGATATTCATCAAGAACCATATTAGTTAAATCCCCACCATCATCAAGGATCATATTTAAAGGCTTACGATCTTCTCCAAAGAAAAGTGTTTGCTCGATACACCAGTTAAATTCCTCTTCCGTCATACCTTTCCATGCATACACAGGGATTCCGGCAGCGGCAATCGCAGCGGCGGCATGATCCTGAGTAGAAAAGATGTTACAGGAACTCCAGGTAACATCAGCACCAAGTTCTACAAGTGTTTCTATAAGTACGGCGGTCTGGATCGTCATGTGCAAGCATCCGGCGATTCTGGCTCCCTTTAATGGTTTAGATTCACCATATTCAGCGCGTAATGCCATTAATCCGGGCATTTCTGCTTCGGCAAGGTCGATTTCCCTGCGGCCAAACTCAGCAAGCTCAATATCTTTAACTTTATAGGCGGTATATGGTACTGTTTTAGTCGACATATTATTATATTTGAATATTAGCAATTTTTACGATTGCAAAAATAAGGAAAAGCTTAGAAATTTTATGCCTCTTTATAAAACAATAACAGTTGATGAACATACTAAAGCCTTCATTTGGAAGGTGGAAGAATCCTATGAATCCTTGGCTAAAGATGTGGAGCTTACTGAAAATTGTAAAAAAAGAGTGGATGGGATGAAATCTGAAATTCATCGCCGCGGTTTTATGAGCATTAGGCATTTATTGGCTGAAGCGGGTTATGTAGACCACGATCTATGGTATGATGATCTGGGAAAACCGCATCTAAAAGATGATAAATATATTTCCATCACGCATTCCTTTAATTTTACCGCAATTATTGTAGGAAGGAACCACGTGGGAATTGATATAGAGAAACAGCGCAATAAGATCCTGAAAATAGCCAATAAATTTACTCCACTTGATGAATACCATACATTGGCGAATGAGGAAGCTTTGATTAGAAAGCTTACTATTGTTTGGGGTGCCAAGGAATCGGTTTATAAATTGATCGCGGAGCCCGGAATAGGCTTTTTACAGCACATTAACGTCACTGATTTTGATTTTGACGATTTTAAAACGACCACCCATGTAAGGTATAATGGCCTGGACGAGTGGTTTGATATCAATTTCCTGGAATTTGAAAATTTTACCTGTGTGTATGCGCAACCTTTAAAATCTAAACTGGATCAAACGTGGTAGGAGTTCAGAGCTATTTGGAAGAAATTGTGGAAGCGAGTAGGGAAAACCGAAAATTACTTGCAATCTTAATAGATCCGGATAAATTTAATGAATCTGAAAGTGCTGCATTTTTCCTTAAATTACCGCAGCAAACCACCCATATTTTTGTTGGGGGAAGCACAGTAAGCAAAGGCAAGACCTGCGAAGTTGTTAAAATCATTAAAAATGTTACCGGTCTTCCCGTGATTTTATTTCCGGGGGATCATTCACAAATTTCAGAGCACGCCGATGCCCTTTTATTCTTAAGTCTAATTTCCGGTAGAAATCCTGAATATTTAATTGAACAACAGGTACGTTCTGTAGAAAAGATCAGGAAAACCACTTTGGAAATCATTCCTACCGGATATATTTTAATTGACGGAGGGAAAGAAACGTCTGTACAAAAAGTTAGCAATACGCTCCCTTTAGCACAAAATAATATCCGGCAGATCCTTAATACAGCTTTAGCCGGCCAGTATTCAGGAAAAAAACTAATCTATCTGGAAGCAGGGAGTGGCGCCAAATTTCCTGTTTCTTCTGAAATAATTCATGCTGTAAAAGAGGCGCTGGAAATACCAGTTATCGTAGGGGGCGGTATCCGCAGCCCAGAGCAACTACAGGTAACGTATGAGGCGGGCGCCGATTTGGTGGTAATGGGGACTGCTTTTGAAAATGGATTTTTTAGAAATTAGAAACTGGAAACTGGAAACTGGAAACTGGAAACTGGAAAAAGTGAAAAATTCAAATTTGAATATTTGTCACAGTGAGGGCAGTCGATACTTTTTCATTATTCATAATCTCAAACACCAGCGCACTTCGACAGGCTATTAGTTTAGCATTTTATATTTACAGGAAGTTTAATCTTATTAAATTTCTGAAAAACCAGAAGGAAAAGGTGAACTATTTCGACTGTTAAACTTATAGGTTTAACCTGAGCATCAGTCCTTTCCCTTCTTAGGTTTTGGTACCATTTAGAATGTTAAGCTTAAAGGCTTATTAATAGCGTTAGTACACAAACCTCTTGGTTCTTCAGGTTTTTAATAGCTAATTCAAAGTTATGAAAAATCTAATCACAGGCATCGACATTTCGAAAGACACTTTAGATTATTGCACCCTGGATACAGAAGAAGTTTATGTAAAAGCCAGGGGCGTATTGAACAATCAACAAAAGGCCATTGAAAGGTGGCTTAAAAAGTTTGACAAAAACAACACTGTATTTGCCTTAGAGCACACAGGCCATTACGGTGCGGCCATAATTAATTGCCTTAGTAAAAACGGCTATGTTTTTTACCTGATCAACCCCTTGGAACTTAGAAAGTCACTGGGTATTCAGAGGGGTAAAAGTGATGCAAAGGATGCTTATCAAATTGCAGAATACGCCATAACAAACAAGCATAGGCTAAGCCCATACCAGCTACCTGCCGAAAACCTTAGGAGGCTCAAAGCCCTTATCACGGCAAGGGAGCACTACGTAAAGATGTCCGTCCAGGTTCAAAATAGCTTAAAGGCCAATGAAATATTGAATAAAACAGTAGATGTGAAAATGCTGGTCAGGGAAGAAAAAAAGCAGTTAAAATCCTTGCAGAAAAGCATCCGCAAGATTGAAAAAGAAATACAAACCAAACAATCATTAGGTCCGATCAAAACCTCAATGAGAGTTACAACAAAATTACTGCTGTAATAGGTGTCGGCCCTGTCATAGCAGTGAAGTGCATTAGCGGGACAGATAATTTCCTGAAATTTACCGACCCAAGAAAATTCAGTTGCCATTGTGGCCTGGCTCCCTTCCCATACCAATCGGGAACCAGTATAAGGGGAAAAACAAGAACCCACTACCTAAGGGACAGGTCCCTGAAAGCCACATTGATAAAAGGTGCGGTAAGCGCTGTTCAGCACGACCCTCAGCTGAAGAAATATTACAACCGGAAAATCAAAGATGGAAAACATAAAATGACGGTGATCAATGCCGTGGCCAATAAATTGGTACTACGAATTTTTGCCGTTGTAAAAAGAGAGGAACCTTTTGTGAAATTAGCTGCTTAAAAATTTGTTTTTATCTTAGAATGCTCTGTACAGCAAGTCCGTACCGTTCATTCCGAGCGTAGCAAAGGAATCTCATTCTTGAAGAGACTGCTTCACTGAGTTCGCAATGAGGTTTCCTTACACCAGATTTCCTTATCACTTTATTTTTTTGAAAATCAGCCCTCCCAGGTTTTTAAAACCTGGGAGGGCTATACTTAGTCCAATCACACATAAAAATTGTCATCCTAGCGTAGCGAAGGAATCTCATTCTTGAAGAGACTGATTCACTATGTTCGCAGTGAGGTTTCTTTACACAGGATTTCTCAAACCCTTCTGCTTTTCAAAGCTGCTATTTCAGCATATGGTATTGCTTTTCAAATAAATTTCCACAACTATTTAGTAAGCTTTAGATATTGGCTAACTTTGAGATTAAAATAAATTGCCATGAAAATTTCAGTAGAGCTTACCCTTACGCCAATTCAGGATGATTATGAACCTGCGATCATCAATTTTATTAAAAAAATGCGGGAATCTGGACTTAATGTAAAGGAAAATCCACTAAGCACCCAGGTTTATGGAGAATATGATGAGGTAATGAATGTACTGAATAAGGAAATAAAAAATACTTTTGAAGCGATAGAACGCGGGCTCATGTACATAAAAATCGTAAAATCTGACCTTAGCGACTATGCAGCCGATTTTTGATTTTTTCTTCGAACAATATTCGACCTATCCCACTTTATTTATAATTCTCGAGATCATTGCAGTGATCTTCGGATTTTTATCTGTCTGGTATTCCAAACAGAATAATATCCTTGTTTATCCTACAGGAATTGTAAGCACGATGATCTTTGTGTATTTGTTGTGGCAATGGCAATTGCTGGGAGACATGATGATCAATGCCTATTATTTCGCCATGAGTATTTACGGCTGGTACATCTGGACGCGAAAAGTAGATGCTGAACATTTTACACCTATTACTTCTACTACTAAAAAGGAACAAGTGTTATCGGTTCTTATTTTCATAGGAACTTTGATCTTTGTTTTCGCGGTGTATGAATATTTCAATAAATGGAATAACTGGACCGCTTATGTAGATACGGTGACCACGGCGATATTTTTTGTGGGGATGTGGTTAATGGCCAAACGAAAAATTGAAAACTGGATCTACTGGATTATTGGCGATATTATTTCGGTACCGTTATATTTTTATAAGGGTCTCACTTTTACCAGTCTGCAATATCTGGTTTTCAGCATTATTGCAATTTATGGTTATAAAGCATGGAAGAAAAACTTGCGCAACGACCTTCGTCCTGCCTGAAAATAGTCCTTTTTGGGCCTGAATCTACCGGAAAGACGACTCTTTCCCAACAACTCTCGGTATATTTTCAGGAGCCGCTGGTACCGGAATTTATGCGTGAATACCTTCAGCAGGTTTGGGATAAAGAAAAAAGGATTTGCCAGCCAAAGGATATGATCCCGATTGCTGAAGGACAAATGCATGCAGAAAATCGACTTTCCGCAGCCGCTGATCAATTGCTTATTTGCGATACCAATCTTTTAGAATTAAAGGTGTATTCTGAAGCTTATTTTGAGGGCTATTGCGAGCCTAAACTTCTTAAACATGCGTTAAACAACCAATATGATCTTTATTTTTTAACGTATATTGATTGTCCCTGGATACCTGATGATTTAAGGGACAAACCTCACGATCGTGAAGGCATGTTCCAACGATTTGAGCATGAATTGAAACAATTCAATTTACCTTATATAATTTTGAAAGGAGACAGTGAGACAAGGCTAAAGAAGGCCATTGAAGCTATAAACCAACTAATAAGCAAGCAAAGTGAATTTTAATGAAAAGGATATTCTTCAAATCGAAGAAAAAGGAATTTCTACCAAAGAAGTCAAAGAGCAAATAAGCATTTTTAAAAGAGGAAATCTCAAGGTCAATATTACTGAAGCCGCTACAATCGGGAATGGCATAAGTGCTGTTGACGAACGGGAAAAAAAAGAATTGATTTCTTTTTTTGAAGCGGAAAAAAATAAGCATAGTGTTCTGAAATTTGTTCCGGCTTCCGGTGCGGCAACCAGAATGTTTAAAGCGCTGCATAATCTTACAGAAGATTTTGATCCTGAAAATAGCAGTTTAAGAGAATACCTGGATAAAAGTGGGGATCAAAGCCTGCAGTTGTTTTTTGATCAACTTGAAAAATTGCCTTTTTATGCCCATGCGCTGGAAAGAACAAAGAAGAACCATAAAAATTATGCTGATAAATCTCATGATGAACAGCACCTACTCATAGTAAAGACCATTTTGGAAGCAGATGGTTTGTATCTGAGCAATTTGCCCAAAGGTTTGGTGCCATTCCATAAATATAGTGATCATACTGCAACGGCTTTCGAAGAACATTTGGTAGAGGCGGTTAGGTATGTAAGCATAGATGGAGTCGCAAAAGTCCATTTTACGGTAGCAGAAGGGGATAAGGAGAAATTTCAGAATGAATGGAAAGCTATAAGGGAAAGAGTGGAAGCAGCAACTGCTGTGAAATTTGAAATTGAATATTCGTATCAGGATCCAAAGACCGATACTATTGCGGTAGATGAAAATAATGAAGCTTTCAGAACCAAGGAAGATCAATTATTTTTTCGTCCCGGAGGACATGGCGCTTTGATCGAAAATTTAAATCAACTAGATGAAGAGATCATATTTATAAAGAATATTGATAATGTTGTTACGGAAGATACTATTTCATTAGTGGTGGATTTTAAAAAAATGTTAGGCGGAAAATTGCTGAAAACGCAGGAGAAAATTTCAGAATATTTAAAATTATTAGAAGCAGGTAATATTTCGGGAGATGAAATAGATACCATCCAAAGATTCCTGGAAACAGAATTATTCTTGAAAAGTAATTCTAAAGAAAAATTAAGTCCTTCAGAATTAATACAAAAGCTCAACCGGCCTTTGAGGGTTTGTGGGATGGTAAAAAATGAAGGTGAGCCAGGTGGAGGTCCGTTTTTAGTAAAAGATAAAAATGGAGAAATTTCATTGCAGATTATTGAAGGGGCCCAAATAGATAATAACAATCCGGAACAGGCCAAAACGGCAAGGGAAGCAACCCATTTCAATCCAGTGGATATTGTTTGTTGTTTAAAAAACTATCGTGGGGAAAGCTATGACCTTAATGAATTTGTAGATGAGGATATGAGTTTTATAGCAGATAAAACAAAAGATGGAAAGCCTTTAAAAGCCCTGGAACGTCCCGGTTTATGGAATGGAGGGATGGCGAAATGGAATACAATCTTTGTAGAAGTTCCTGTGGAAACCTTTAATCCGGTGAAGACAGTTTCAGATTTATTGAAGAAAACCCATCAGCCTACATAAGCGTGGATAAAGAACAGATCTTAAGGGAACTGGAATATAAGGCGGTTAGAAGTTCTGGTCCTGGGGGACAACATGCCAACAAAACAGCTACAAAAGTAGAACTTAGTTTTGATGTGAAAAACTCAGCTGGATTAAGCGATGAGGAAAAAGAAAAAATCTTCAAAAAGCTTTATAATAGGATTTCAAAAGAGCATATTCTAAAAATGAGTAGTGAAGATTCGCGTAGCCAGCATGCGAATAAGGATCTGGTAACTCAAACTTTTCTGGAAGAATTAAAAAAGGCGTTAAAAAAGCCAAAGCCAAGAAAGAAAACAAAACCTACGCATGCTTCAAAAATAAAAAGGTTAAAAAAAAAGAAAAAAAAGGCTGAGATCAAACAAAATAGAAAAGATCCTTTAAAATGAAAATTCGGGGAAAAATTCCCCACTTTGTGTGTGCATTCCACAATTATTCCCAGTTTTATTTTTTTTAAAGTTTTAAGAGATTTATGTAAAGCCTTATAAATAATAAGTTTAAGCGAATAAAGTAAGATAAATTTTAATTGGTACAATTATTCCTATAAGGGTTAAAGGTTAGTATTGGGAACGGAATAATTAGCTAACCGGCTTAATTTATTCCGTTTTATAATTTAGATTTTCGGATTGAAAAGGCTCCAACTTGGAGCCTTTTCTATTTTATCTAAATCCAATGAAGATTTAAATCTAATCATGAGTAAAGGTGTAGACATTCATCCACATATGGTGATACTATTCTGAGGAAATTCCCCAAAGGAATATATTATCATTTTGAAAAAAAAGAAGTTATTCATTTGAATATCAATAAATTATAATTATTAATTAATTTAGGCATCATTTTCTCAATAGTCTTTTTTAGAATGATTAAATATTTAAAAATGAAAAAGATTGTATTAAGTGTATTCACGATTGGAGCAATGATTTTTGCAACCCAAAATGCTCAGGCGCAGGAAACTGAAACTGAAGAAGTGGAAGTTATAGAAATAGAAGTAGTAGAAGTTGAACAGGATGAGTTTGCAGATCTTGATGTTTCAGAATTACCTCAGGTGATACAGGATGCGATTGTTACAGAATATAATGATGCGACAGTTACTAAAGCCTGGATTAAATCTGAAGATGAGCAGACAATTTATAAATTAGCACTAGACGTGAAAGGTGACGAGAAAAAGGTGTTTATCGATCAGGATGGGAACTGGTTGGAAAATGAAGAAAAAGAAGTAGAAACTGAAAAGTAGTTCATAAAACGAAGAAACCAAACTTCGGGACGACAAACGAATGACATAAAGATTAATCTACCCCCAAGGATAGACACAAGTTGTTAAAAGCGGTTTTTAGAGTTAAAGTTTCTAACTACAACCAAAAAACTAGAGGGCCGCTTTTACCACTTGTATAATTTGACTGTAAGTTTGTAAAATTGGATAGGTACATTTAAATTAGGTTAGGATAAGAAGTTGTTTAAGAAGGGAGACCAGTCATTTTGGTCTCCCTTTTTTATGGTTTATTTAAATAAGCTTAATTTTACAGATTATTACCTTTGCAAAATTTTTTATATGCCTAAAGTACTGTTAGTTGAAGACGATGTAGCCTTCGGAACCATGTTAAAAACCTTTTTGGAAAAAAGGAATTATAATGTTTCTTTAGTTTTTACTGCTGCCGAAGCCTTTAAGCACATAGAATCAGAAAAATTTGATCTTCTTCTGACCGATGTTCGCTTACCTGATCACGACGGTCTTGAGATTTTAAAAAAAATAAAATCTGCCAACGCATCTACACAGGCTATTGTTATGACGAGTTATGCTGAAATTAGCATGGCTGTTAATGCTATGAAAGAAGGGGCTTTCGATTATGTTTCTAAACCATTTAGACCTGAAACTATACTACAGACTATTGAAAACGCATTGCAAACCAAAGCAGTTTCAGAATCGAGTGGGAACCTAAAAAAAGAGAATAAGCCGGAAATTGTAAAGAAACTGAGGACTACCCGTGAGGTTGATGATCAATTAAATCTCGTTACGGGAATTAGTGAGCCATCCCGTAGATTGAATGATTATGTAGAATTGGTTGCGCCCACGAACATGTCGGTATTAATTACTGGAGAAAGCGGGACAGGAAAAGAACAGATTGCGAAAAAGATTCATCAGCAAAGCAAGAGAAAAAATGCGCCCTTTATTGCTGTAGATTGTGGGGCCATTCCTAAGGAAATCGCCTCGAGTGAATTTTTTGGCCATATTAAAGGCTCTTTTACAGGCGCCATTAATGATAAAACCGGTCATTTTGAAGCTGCCAATGGCGGAACATTATTTTTGGATGAAATTGGGAATTTAACCTATGAACTTCAGGTGCAGTTATTAAGGGCACTTCAGGAAAGAAAAGTTAAACCAGTAGGAAGTAATAATGAAATTCATGTAGATATTCGCGTGGTTACGGCAACGAATGAAGATTTGGGACAGGCGGTAAAAGAAGGGGAGTTCCGAGAGGATCTTTACCATCGATTGAACGAGTTTTCAATCAAACTTCCTGCACTTCGGGAAAGGAAAGAAGACCTGATGATTTTCGCGAATCATTTCCTTGACGAAGCAAATATTGATCTTGAAAAGAATGTAGTTGGTTTTACAGATGAGGCGGTTACCGCTTTTAAAAATTATAATTGGCCTGGAAACCTACGCGAGTTAAAAAATATGGTGAAAAGAGCTGTATTATTAACCAAAGATGATCTTATCCCATTAAAGGTCCTTCCTCATGAGATCGCTACAGCAAATCATTCCAATGAAAATGATTACGGACTTTTCAAAAACAAAAATGAGGAGCAGCTTATTTTGGACGCTTTGGAAAAAACAGGTGGCAATAAGAGCAAGGCGGCACGAATGCTTTCTATAGACCGGAAAACGCTCTATAACAAGCTAAAGCAATATGATATTAGATTGTAGTTTCCATTTGAAGTTCCTGCATTAAATTTTCCATACTTTTCCTGAAAGTTGCAAATTCACCCTGTTTCAATTTTTCCCTTCTTTCCATTTTTACCAGAGTAGACACCACATTTTTTGCCCTCATCTGGCGAAGCATTGGCAACATTCTATGAGCAAGTCTTCCCATACTTTCGGTGTCCTTATTTCCGTGTGCCTCTTTTAATTCCTGAAGACTGGACTCAGCTCCTTCTAGAAATGCCTGAATAATCATTTGCATGGCCTGGTCATCCCTCCCGGAGAACTCGTAAATCTCGCTGAGATCATAAAATTGGGATTTTAGACGATCTGTTGAAACGGTGCTTTCAGACTTATCTTCCAGTGGATGTTCCAGATCCAGTAATTCAGCAATGTTCTTTTTAAGAGAAATTGATTTATAGGGCTTCAACATATTTTTATCAAATCCGGCCTTGGTGTACACTTCATTTTCCATATCTGTTCTACCAGAAAGGGCAATTACCGGCAAATCCTGTAATTCTTTATGATCCCGAATATTTATGATGAGATCAAAACCATCATTAACCGGCATTTGTATATCGGTTAAGACAAGGTCGAAACCGCCTTTTTTCAATTCTTCGAAGCCTTTCTTGCCGTTTTCTGCGGTTACCACCTCAAATCCCATAGACCGTGCAACTTCTAGGGTAAGGGATAGCTGTCCCGGTTCGTCGTCTACAACCAGTACTTTTTTACCCCTGGCCAGTGTTTGAGAAGCCGGAGTTTCAATTTCTTCAATTTCAACCTCATCCTCTTCAATTTCTTCACGTGTTTCAGATAATTTCACTACGGGAATTGAAAGTATAAATTCACTTCCTTCCCCCACCACACTATTCACCTGGATCTCCCCTTGTAGCAATTCTGCCAGTCTTTTAGTGATGGCAAGACCTAGTCCCGAACCTCCAAAACGTTTTTCAATACTACTGTTTTCCTGGGAAAATTCTTCAAATATACTCTCCAGCATCGCTTCAGAAATTCCAATTCCGGTGTCTTTTACACGAATAATTAGAGTGTAATTGTCAGAAAATCCTTTTTCAATACCTGCCGAAATAATAATAGAACCTTTTTCAGTAAACTTCCAGGCATTAGAAATTAGGTTTGCCAGAATCTGTTTAATTCTGAAGGGATCACTTTGAACACGCATATTCGTATCCTCATCAACATCAATTTTAATTTTGATATCCTTATTTTTAACCGCCGGAATGATATTATTCACCGTGTCTTTAATAAGTTTTTTGGGATTGAATGGCAGTTTCTCGATCAACATTTTGCCTGCTTCCAGTTTAGATAAATCGAGCAAATCGTTTACCAATCTCAAAATAAATTCTGAAGATTTTTTCACCTGTTGTACGTAATGCCGCTGCTTATCATCCAGATCGGTTTTCTGGATAAGATCTGTATAACCCATGACCGTGGTGAGCGGACTTCGTAAATCATGCGTAATGGCCGCCATAAATTGTTCCCGGCTGGCAAGCAGCAATTCTGCAAATGTTTTAGCATCCTCCAGCTCAGCCCTGTAACGCTGGCTGCGGGTAATATCCCGTATAATATTGATGATAAAGAACAGGGTGATCAACAAAATGATTCCTCCCCCAATAAAAATAATATCAGAAGTTTTTTGAACCATAGACTGGAATATCTCCGCACGGCTAAGAGAATTTTGCCGCTCTTTTTTCTCCAGTTCCACCAGCAAACCGCGTAATTGCTGATTTAAAATCATGTCATTATTAAGAAGCTCTTTTTCCTTTTCGTTAACCGTATTCCTGAATTTTCGATTGGCATATTCCAGTTCATAAAGCACCCTTTTTACTGAAACAATTAGGGAATCCAGGCGCTGATTGGTTAATTTGTTCGCATTGTCCTCTTTGGCATATTCCAGCCACTTTATTAAAATATCCCTTTGGTGAGGTTCGAGATTGAGAAATCGTTTATCATAATTTTCTGTTGTAAACGAATCATCGATTTTTTCAAGTTCATATAATACCCGGGAATAATAATTCGTATTCCTATCTGTATCCCTTAATGCGACCAGTTCTTTTAGGTTTTCCGTTTTTTGTTCAAGTAAGCGGGAAATACTATCGGCTTCAGTGTCGAGATTTAAATTTTTATAATTTTCCTTTAACTCATTGAGGGTAGACTTAACGCTATCTATTTGTTGGTTATAAAGTTCCAGTTCTTCTGCTTCACCGGTTTGAATTAACCTTCTGCTGGTATTTTCAGAAGCAATTAAATTAGTGGTAATTTCAGAAACAAGGATTAATTGCTGGTTATTGTCGGAATTAGATTCGGCTAATTGTGAATATTGAAGGACCTGATTATAAATATACCAGACGGCCAGACCGGCCAGGGCGGCGACAATTACGTAGCCTGCGATAACTTTTATAGTGATGGAGCGTTTGTTACTGAACATCGAAGTAATTTAAACCAAAATTAAACCATTTTCACAAATTCTTATAAAGTTATTGCTTTTCCAAAAAACCAAATTACATTTGCACCAATATCTCAAAGGGGTGCCTTCGGGCTGAGATCATACCCAACGAACCTGGGCAGGTAATGCTGCCAAGGGATAAGCACTAACGTGCTATGTATGACTCCTGATTTTACCTTATGGTAATTTCGGGATTTTTTTTTAAAATTTAATCAATGAATAATTGCCCCTTTTATTCGTAAACTCTTTTACGAATGAAAAATGTATTATTTTTTGTGGGTTTTTTACTCACTTGTGCCACCGGAATTTCTCAGGAATTCGAAGTTAAAGGAACAGTTTCTGAAAACGGAAAAGCCTTAAGCGATGTTTCGGTTTATGCAGAGGGCACTTCCCCTGGAACTATTACCAATGCCGATGGCCTTTATTCTTTAAACCTTCCATCCGGAAATCACACCCTTATCTTTTCCTATGGTAACCAGTTAAGCAGAAAAATTAATCTAAACGCCGATCTTACCTTAAACGTAGATATGGCGAATGCTAAAGAAAGCCTTGAGGAGGTTTTTCTGGATGCGGTGAGGGTCACTCCAGATTCCCCGATCACCTATAGTAATCTTAGTAATGAGGAAATAGCCGATAGAAATTTAGGGCAGGATATTCCCGTTTTAATGAATTATATGCCGAACGTGGTAACTACTACCGATGCGGGGGCTGGTGTAGGATATACCGGAATCCGGGTGCGTGGGAGCGACGCGACCCGTGTAAATGTAACTATTAACGGTATCCCGTATAATGATGCGGAAAGCCAAGGCACCTTCTGGGTGAACTTAGGAGATTTTGCTTCTTCAGTTCAGAATTTGCAACTGCAAAGAGGGGTAGGGACCTCAACCAGTGGTGCCGGCGCTTTCGGTGCAAGCCTAAATATTTTAACCGATTCTTATAAAACCGATGCACAGGCGGAAATTTCCAATAGCATTGGTTCTTATAACACATTTAAGCATACGGCAAAATTCAGCACAGGGCTAATCAATGATCATTTCGAATTCGCCGGTAGGGCTTCCAAGATTCGTAGTGATGGGTATATCGATCGCGCGAGCAGTGATCTTAAATCTTATTTTTTACAGGGAACCTATGTCGATGACCAGAGCCTAATCAAGGCTATCATGTTTGGCGGTTCTGAAGTTACCTACCAGGCCTGGTATGGAATAGATCAGGCTCAACTGGATGAGGATAGGAGATTTAATCCCGCGGGAATCTATACTGATGAAGGTGGAAACGTAAAATTCTATGATAATCAAACCGATAACTATAAACAGGACCATTATCAACTCCTATGGAACCAGGCTTATGGATCGAACTGGTCTTCAAATATCGCATTTCATTATACCTATGGAAGGGGATATTATGAAGAATTTAATGAAGATGCCGATCTGGCGGAGTTTGGGTTGCCCAATTTTCTGGCCAATGGGGAGGAATTTTCAACTTCAGATATTGTAGGGACTAAATGGCTGGACAATAATTTCTACGGAACCGTTTTCAGTTTAAATTATCAGAATTCCAACTGGGATATCACTTTTGGCGGAGGTTTAAATAAATATGAAGGAGATCATTTTGGGGAAATACTTTACACCAGATTTGCGATGAATGGCGAACCTTTTGATCCTTACTATTTCAACCAGTCAGATAAAGTAGATTTTAATATCTACGGAAAAGCAAACTTTGTTATTACAGAAAAACTTTCGGGTTTTGCAGATCTTCAGTTAAGAACAGTAGATTATCAAACCGATGGTTTACTGGATGATCAGTCTCGTTTTCAAAATGAAGATCATTTCAGCTTTTTCAATCCCAAAGCTGGTGTGACGTATGAATTAAATGACGGGAACCAGTTTTATGCTTCTTATGCCCGTGCCCATAGAGAGCCCAGCAGGAATGATTATGAGAATGGCGATCCCGAACCTGAAGAGTTGAATGATTTTGAATTGGGCTGGAGGCATACTTCCGAAGGCTTTAAGCTTAATTCCAACCTGTATTTTATGGATTATCAAAATCAGTTAGTGTTAACCGGGGGCATAGATGATGTGGGATCTTTTATAAGGGAGAATAGTGGGAACAGTTACCGTGTAGGTGTAGAAATTGATGCCAATATTAAATTAAATGAGCAATTTAAAATACAGCCAAATATCTCTTTAAGCCGAAATAAAAATGTGGATTTTGTCTCAGGTTTTAATGGCGAATTAGTTGATTATGGAAATACAGATATATCCTACTCCCCGGAAATTGTTGCGGGAAATATTTTCAGCTACCTGCCCATTGAAAATCTAGAATTACGCTTATTATCGAAATATGTGGGAGAACAATTTATGAGTAATGTAGAAGCTGAAAACTCTAAACTGGAGGTTTATTTTGTGAATGACTTTAATGTGCAGTATGTGCTGCAAAAACCCTGGATCTTCCGTGAAGTGGTGCTAACGGGACTGGTTAATAATATCCTGAATGAAAAATATGTCTCCAATGGCTATTATTACACTTATAATATTCCTAATGAGGACCTCCCTTCAGGCTTGCAAACTTTTGATGGCGCAGGATATTATCCGCAGGCGACCACTAATTTTTTATTGGGATTGACGTTGAAATTTTAAGATTTGAAATGCTAACCGCAGCCTTCCTTTTCTAACGAATTGGAGGGCTTTTTTAATTTGAAACTTCAATTATATTTCCGGAGCGTCTTATCCGGTAAGGTTTTAAAGTATATTGCCCTTCACCTTTGGTTATTTCACCTGTAACGATATTGTATTCATTGCCTTCACAGGCACAGGTCGCGATAATGCCATTTACGGTCATCGCAGAACAATCGCTGGCAGGATGATTGGGGTCACTCAATTCCCAGGCGACATATTCAGAATTATTAAAATTATAGATCACGATACCCTTAACGCCATAAGTATAGGTAGCAAATGAATTCCCGGGAAACTGGAGATTATTGTATTCCGGTAAATTTAAATTAAGCTGAAACCTAAAATTAAGATTTGCCAGATTAGGATTATTTTGATACCCATCATCAGTTGCTGAACAGCTTAAAAACAGGCAGCTTATCATAAAAATTTTAAGTATTCTTAACATTAAATTTGATTTTTTACGAAAATAATATAATTGTTCTGAAAGATTAAATTTCTTACATTTGATAAGAGGAAATCCCGAACGTATTGGGATTTTTTTAGTTAATGATATTCTGGTTTATTCCCGGGGCCTAAAGCTTAGTAAATTCGGGATATTCCCAATCTGGGAAACTATTTAAATACTATGTCATTAGAGATTTGTAACCTAGGGAGCAATCCCTGAGGATGTTAAGTATTAAAACGTAGAAGTTATGAGTAAAGTATCTTATTACACCGCGGAAGGTTTAAAAAAACTAAAGGATGAACTCAATCAATTAAAAGATGTGGAACGTCCAAAAGCTTCGCAGGCTATTGGTGAAGCTAGAGATAAAGGAGACTTAAGTGAAAATGCCGAATATGACGCCGCTAAGGAAGCACAGGGATTGCTGGAAATGAAAATTTCCAAAATGGAAGAAGTGCTTTCCAATGCCAGGGTTATTGACGAAACCCAGTTAGACACCTCTAAAGTGCTGGTACATTCGCATGTGAAAATTAAAAATAAAACGAATAAAACGGAAATGACCTACATGCTGGTTGCACAAAGTGAGGCCGACTTAAAATCGGGTAAAATTTCCGTTGATTCTCCTATCGGGAAAGGTCTCCTTGGGAAGAAAGTGGGTGATACCGCTGAAATTGAAGTGCCAAACGGAACGGTAAATTTTGAAGTAATCGAAATCTGGCGGGAATAAAAGCTGTTTTCTAAAACTTTAATCCTTTTCTAACACCCAATCCACGGGAATTTAGAAAAGGATTCTTTATTTTTAAGAGGAACCAAAAAAATTTAAATTGATGTCTACGTTATTCACTAAAATTATTCGGGGGGAAGTCCCGGCTTATAAAGTTGCAGAAGACAGTCAGTTTCTGGCATTTTTAGATATTCGCCCAAATGCCAAAGGTCATACCTTATGTATTCCGAAGAAAGAAGTAAATAAGATTTGGGATATGGAAGCTGAAGCCTATCAGGAATTAATGCGTTTTTCGCGTAAAGTGGCGCTTGCCCTAGAAAGATCTGTTAAGTGTAAACGGGTAGGAATGGCTATTGTAGGGCTTGAAGTACCTCATGTACACATACATTTGATCCCGTTAAATGATATGAGCGGAATGGATTTTTCGAACCATGTAAAAATGGAAGAAGATGAATTTACGGCCCTCGCGAAAAAAATTCATAATAATATGGCTCTGTGAGCAAATTTTCTGAATACAAACTTTCTCTTGCTTTAAGAATAGACTGGAGTGATCTGGATATGTATGAGCACGTAAATAACGTTGCCTACATGCGCTATTTGCAAAGCGGCAGGGTAAACTTTTGGGAGGCTTCGGGAATTCATGATTTTTATAGAAATTCTAAGCAGGGGACCATGCTGGTTTCCACGCAATGTGATTTTATAAAATCATTGTTCTATCCCGGTAATGCCATCATCAAAACGAAACTGGATGCCATCGGGAATAAAAGCTTTACGTTGAAACACATCATTCTTAATGATGAAAATGAGCTTTGTGCGGAGGGTAAAGATGTGGTAGTTTGTTTTGATTTTGAAATTAAAAAAACCTTTCCGGTTCCTGAGTGGCTTCGCGAAAAATTAGCGCAATTTTAAATCACCTTCTTTAAACTTATTTGAAAGGTTGTGCCTTTCTTCAATTCTGAATGCGCCACTTTTATTCTTCCGGAGTGATATTCTTCAATAATCCTTTTTGCCAGGGATAAACCAAGTCCCCAGCCTCTTTTTTTCGTTGTCTGTCCCGGCTCAAAGATCAGTTTAAACTTACTCTTATCGATTCCTTTCCCTGTATCGCTAATGTAGATGTGCGCTTCTTTAAGATCCTGTTTGATCTCAATTAATAGCTTTCCTTTCCCACGCATCGCATCAATGGCATTTTTCACCAGGTTCTCGATGGTCCAGCTATATAACTGTTCATTTAATTTTACCCAAATTGGCTGTCTTGGCGCCTGGATTGAAAATTCTATCAGTCGGGAGCTTCGGGCTTTTAAATAATCAAAACTGTCTTTGGTGGCAAGGACAATATCTGTATCCTGAAGGTTAGGTGCAGAGCCAATTTTGGAGAATCTTTCGGTAATGGTATTGAGCCTGTCAATATCCTTTTCCATTTCTACCACATAAGAAGGATTTACATTTTCAGTCTTTAAAATTTCTGTCCAGCCAATGAGTGAACTTAGCGGAGTTCCAATTTGATGTGCGGTTTCTTTGGCCATTCCCGCCCAGAGTTTGTTTTGTTCACTATTTTTTGTGGTGGTATAGAAAAAATAAACCACGCCCACGAAGAGAAATCCAAGTAAGGTCAATCCAATAGGATAATATTTTAATTTATTCAATGTAGGGGAATTGCCATAGTATAAATGCTGAACCTGTCCGCCACCAAGATCAACCACAATAGGATCATTTTCAGACATAATCTTCTGAAGAAAATCCATCAGTTTTTCTTCATCATCGGTAATTGCAGGATCGATATTGGAGGTATCTACCACATTCTCATTTTCGTCCATATAGATAATAGGGATCGTGGTATTTTTATTAAGAATTTCCAGAATGAGGTTAAGGTGGGCGTCATCGGTAGCTTTTTCCAAACCCTGGAAGGCCTCGGCCCAAATATTCATTTTAGCCCTTTCGTCTTCCTTGAGTCGTTGAAAAAATATATTGGTATTCCATAGCACGAGGGAGACAACTACAAGACAGGAAGCGATGATAAACCAGCGGTTGAAGCTGCGTTCGTCTGATAATTTCATGTAATTTTCAGGCTTTGTACCCACCACGTGGGCATTAAAATACCACATTTTCACATCGAAATATTTTGTTTTTCAAATATTCCAGGAGACCGTTTTGAGGTAATTTATTAAATTAAATATAAGCGTTTTAAAACAAATTTTATTGTGCTGCTTCGCTTTTCATTCCTTGCTCAATTCTTTACCTTTGAAAAAATTAATTTTATGTTGACTATTGAGCCGAAAGATGTGACTGTGGGTAAACTGCACCAGTATCTTTTAGGTGCGATCGGGCCAAGGCCCATTGCTTTTGCCAGTACAATTGATGCTGAAGGAAAGCCCAATTTGTCACCTTTTAGTTTTTTTAATGTTTTTGGGGCCAATCCACCGGTTTTGATCTTTTCCCCGGCGCGTCGCGGAAGAGACAATACTACCAAACATACTTTTGAAAATGTAAAGCATGTTGATGAGGTGGTGATCAATATCGTGAATTACGAAATAGTTCAACAAATGTCCCTTTCCAGTACTGAATATGCTGAAGGGGTGAATGAATTTGAAAAAGCAGGTTTAACTATGCTGAAATCAGATTTGATCAAACCTTTCAGAGTGGCTGAGTCTCCCGTGCAAATGGAATGTAAAGTGAAAGAGATCGTGGAAACGGGACAGGAGGGCGGTGCGGGAAATTTGATCATTTGTCATGTGTTGAAAATGCATATTAAAGATGAAATTTTAGATGAAAACGGTTATATTGATCAACATAAAATCGATCAGGTAGCGAGAATGGGGGGGAACTGGTATACTCGCGCTAAAACAGGAATGTTTGAAGTGCCAAAACCACTCTCAACATTAGGAATTGGAGTAGACCAATTGCCAAAAGAAATAAGGACAAGCGATATTTTGACTGGAAATGATCTTGGAAAGTTGGGGAATGTGGAAAAACTCCCGGAAGAGGATAAAATAAAAATATTTCTTCAGAATAATTATGAAGATCTAACGCTTATTAAAGAAGGAAACAAACAGAAAATTCATAAAAAGGCACAGTTATATCTTCAGCAGGAAGAAATTTCAAAGGCCTGGAACTTATTATTAGCAAAATAACAGACGATGGAAGTACAAGGAAAAATCAAGTTAATTGGTGAAACAAAAGAATTTGGAAGCAACGGATTCCAGAAAAGGGAAGTGGTAGTTACTACAGAAGAGCAATATCCACAACATATTCTGGTTGAATTTGTTCAGGACAAATGTTCCCTTTTAGATAGTTACAAAGTGGGACAGCCTGTAAAAATTGGGGTAAACCTTCGAGGAAGGGAATGGGTAAACCCGCAGGGAGAAACAAAATATTTCAACTCTATACAGGGTTGGAGGATCGAAAATTTGGTCGCACAACAACCAGGAGGTGGAAATGTACCACCGCCCGATCAATTTGAGCCTGCAAACGATCTCAATGATGAAGATTATGATGATCTTCCTTTTTAAGGTCAAATAATAAAATTGAAAGTCCGGTTGCGTGTGTAGCCGGACTTTTTTACTTCAAAACAAATTTCATTCGTGTATTTCGTAAACCCTGAAGATAAGTTTCCTCCTGTGGAATTAGCTGATGAAGATGGCCTTTTGGCCGTTTCGACAACGCTTGCCGTTCCACAAATAAAACGAGCCTATCTTAACGGGATATTTCCCTGGTATAATGAAGGCCAGCCAGTTTTGTGGTGGTCGCCAGATCCCCGAATGGTGCTTTTTCCAGAAGATCTGAAAATTGCGAAAAGCATGAAGCCTTATCTCAATCAAAATAAATTTCAGGTCACCTTCAACCAGGAATTTGAAAAGGTGATCGATGCCTGTGGAAGGGTAGATAGAAAAGGACAGGCTGGAACCTGGATCACTCAGGCTATTAAGCAGAATTATCTTCAACTACATCAGGAAGGCTGGGCAAATTCGGTTGAAGTTTGGGATCATGAGACATTGGTTGGCGGCCTTTATGGTATTTATCTGAAAAATAAGAAAATGTTTTGCGGGGAAAGCATGTTCTCGAAAAGGAACAATGCTTCCAAATTCGGTTTTATAAAAATGGTAGAAAAATTGAAGCAGGAGGATATCAAAATAATTGATTGCCAGGTGTATACAAAACATCTGGAAAGTCTGGGAGCCCTGGAAATTGATAGAAATAAATTTTTGGAATTTTTAAAGTAGCCTTAAACAAATTTTATTTTTTCCCCCATTTTTTTTACTTCCGCATATCGAAAGCAATTCGTTTCATGATCGTTTACCATTCCCGTTGCCTGCATATGTGCATAGATCACAGTAGATCCTACAAATTTGAATCCGCGTTTTTTCAGGTCTTTGCTTAATTTATCGCTAAGTGCCGTGGTTGCCGGTGCTTCTTTATAATTTTGTACCTCATTCTGGATGGGAACTCCATTTACAAAACTCCAGATATATCGGCTAAAATTGCCAAATTCTTCCTGAATTTTCATAAAATTTCTGGCATTGGAAACGGTAGACCTTATTTTTAGCTGGTTCCGAATAATGCCTGCATCCTGGAGTAATTCAGCAATCTTAGGTTCTTCATATAATGCGATTTTCCGGTAGTCGAAATTATCAAAAGCTTTTCTGAAATTTCCCCTTTTCCGAAGAATAGTGATCCAGCTTAAGCCCGCCTGGAAGGTTTCCAGGATCAAGAACTCAAAAATGTTTTCATCATCCAAAACCGGAACACCCCATTCCGTATCATGATATGCTTCATATAAAGGGTCGCCAAGACACCAGCCACATTTGTGTTTTTCCATAATTAAGATCTAAAATAATAAGTAATGGTACCGGGTTGCGAATTTTGACCTGTGAGCCTGGTAAATCGTGCATCAATCGCGTATTGCAGTGCTCTTTCCGTAAGGCATTCGTTGGAGGAGTTTGAACTTCCTTTATTAAGGGACACATCAGTTACAAATCCGTTGGCATCCACAATAATATTCACTACAATTTTCCCGGCATTATCACAGGTGTAAACCGGATTGGGAATTTTTACCGCATTCCTGCCCTTCAGTGAAAATGAAATGGAACTATAATCATATACTGCCGATTTTTGCCCAATTTCATCTGAATTGTCATTTCCGTCAGATTTGGTTTTTTGCTTTTCAGAATTCTTTCTGCTCAGCGCATAATTCCCATCAGCATTTGAATTTTCATTGTTTTCTTCGGCTTCCTGGTTAGCGGTATTCTTTTCGAAAATCTCATTAAGCCTATTGTTCATATCGGCATCACGGGCTTCTTTACTTTCGTTAAATGCCTGATTGGTTTGAATATTTCGCTGATTTTGAGACTGAGTTTCCTGCTCTGTTTCAGGTTCTTCCGGCTGTTCCTCTACTTTAAATTGTTCCAAATCCACAAGCATTTCTGAAACCTGCTGCCTGTTTTGGGCGAGGTTAAAATTATAAAGCACCAGCACCAATATTGCGAATAACAAAGAGGTGATGATTAGGGCTTTATGTTTTTCAAAAAAATCCATTTCCAGATAAAAGTGGGAAAATATTAATCCTGTGAAGGTAGCAAATTTTCAAAAGCTGCGACATTGAAAGCTTTTGCAACCTGAAAATCACCAATTGCCGTTCTCCTTAATTCGGAAAGATGCGCCCCGCTGTTCAGGGCCATTCCAAATTCATGCGCCAGACTTCGAATATAAGTTCCTTTGCTACAAACTACTCTAAAATATATCTTTGGAAATGCTGAAGCATCGATGTCAAAAGCTGAAATTTCTACTTTTCGTTTCTGGATTTCAACTTCCTGTCCTTCGCGGGCATATTCATACAGCCTTTTTCCATCCTTTTTTAATGCTGAAAAAACAGGCGGGGTTTGCCCAATTTCACCAATGAATTTTTTCGAAGTTTCCACTAAAAGCTTTTCTGAAATATGATCTGTTGGAAAAGAGGCATCAATTTCAGTTTCCAAATCAAATGAAGGCGTGGTAGAACCTAAAGTGATCGTTCCGGTATACTCCTTGACCTGTCCCTGTAATTCCTGAATTTTTTTGGTGAACTTTCCCGTACAGATGATCAACAATCCGGTCGCCAGGGGATCTAAAGTTCCCGCGTGGCCCACCTTAATTTTTTTGATGTGACAACTTTTCCTGATTAGCCAGCGAATTTTATTGACTAACTGGAAAGAAGTCCAATTCAGGGGTTTATCAAAAAGTAAAATCTGGCCGGTTTTAAACTCTTCCGCAGAAAATTTATTGTTGTGCATAAGCAAAGGTAATGGCGACAATCCCAACCACAAAACAGTAGATGGCAAACCAGGAAAGTTTGCTCTTTTTAACCAGAGCTATCATCCAGGTACAGGCGGCCAGGCCGGCAAGAAAAGCCGTAACAAAGCCAATGGCAACAATGGAGAAGTCGGCACTGCTATTCATGAGATCACCGCTTAATAGGTCCTTAGCGATCTTTCCGAAGATTAAAGGCACTACCATTAAAAATGAAAATCTTGCGGCTTTAGTTTTATCATTACCCAATAATACAGAGGTTGAAATGGTTGCTCCACTGCGTGAAATTCCCGGTAACATGGCGATAGCCTGCGATACTCCTATCACAAAGGCATTGCTATAACTAACTTTTTTGCCTGTATTTTTAGCTTTATCGGCCAGCCATAATAATAATGCCGTGACCAGGAGCATAAAGCCAACGAACATCACACTACCCCCAAATAATTCCTCTAATTGATCTTCAAAAAGAAGCCCGATTATTGCAGCGGGCAACATGGAAATAATGATTTTTAAAGAAAATTGTGTTTCCTCATTCCACTTAAATTGAAACAAACCACGAAATATCTCCGCGACATCTTTTCTGAAAACGACCAGCGTACTGAGAGCGGTTGCGAAATGGAGAATAACGGTGAAAAGAAGGGATTCTTCAGGTATGCTGTTATCTCCTAAAATTGCCTTTCCCAGTTCTAAATGTCCGCTGGATGAAACTGGTAAAAACTCGGTTAGGCCCTGGATAATTCCAAGGATGGCGGCGTCTAATGCGTCCAAATTATATTATTTTTTATTGGGGTTGAGGAGAATGGCGTATGCTTCAATTCCAAAACCAATTAAAACCAGGGTAGGAGCCAGGCGAATTCTTTGGAAATTGTAAATGGCATCATTAAATTCATTGGGGTCTTCACTCCCGCCACCCGACATTAAAATAAACCCAAGCGCGATCACAGCAAGTCCAATGAGCATGAACATGTAATTCTTTTTTCCGAATACAAAATCGGTATTAAAACTTCCCTTTCGTTTATTTTTTTCTTTCATATTCTGAAATTAATAATAAAGTTCGTCGGTTTTTAAATTCAAAAATCTTGAAGTGGCAAAGAACGTACTTATCCAGGTGATTACCACACCCATTAGAAAAATTCCAGAGAAAAGCATCACCAGCATTTTTGCATCGCTCAAAAGTTCCAGTTCCCGGAAACTATTATTGAGATAATACAAAACAGCAGCCATTCCAATCAATGCAACCACGGCCCCTATAATCCCAAGTTTAACGCTTTGCCAGATAAATGGGCGGCGAATAAAGCCTTTAGTAGCTCCCACCATTTGCATGGTTTTAATAATAAATCTTTTTGAATATACCGCCAATCGAATACTGCTGTTAATTAATAATACCGCGATAAAAGTAAACAGGGTACTCGCCACCAAAACCCATAAACTGATCTTCTTTACGTTGTCGTTTAAAAGCGCGATCAGGGGTTTGTCATAAACCACTTCATCCACAAAATTCTTTGCCGTGAGATCTTCCGCTATTTTGTCTACCTGTTCTGAACTAACAAAATCGGCATTCATGTATACGTCGATGGAATTTTGCAACGGGTTGTAGCCCAAAAATTCCATAAAATCTTCACCAATTTCCTTGCTATGTTCTTCTGCAGCTGCTTCTTTGGAAATATATTTGGTTGATTTTGTGTAATCTGCCATGGCCAGACTTTTCTTTAATTGTTCAATTTCAACTTCTTTCGCCGTATCGTTTAAATAAACGGTAAGAGCGATTTGTTCCTTAAAATGATCGGCTACTTTTTTCGTATTCAATACTAAAAGGCCAAGCATTCCCAGTAGGAATAATACCAGCGAAATACTGATTACTACAGAAAAATAGGAAGATATGAGTCGGCGTTTCTGATACCTTTCGAAAGATGTGGTCATAAAGAGACTGCAGATTTTTTGTAAAAATAAGAAAGTTCAGCTTTCTCAATCTTTAAAACGTTTAAACTTTTAAAAATATTGGAAAGGGATCATGTTTATTACGGTCATGTTATACTATTTGATTCCGAACGCAGTCGAGGAATCTCTTTATTGAATATGATTTCTCAGTCGCTTTGCTTCATTGGAATGACAATTTAAGTTAGTCTTTAGTTTTATTCGTCATCGCGAGCGCAGCGTGGCGATCTTTTGAAGAATTTGTTTTTTACATGAGATTGCTTCGGTCACTTCGTTTCTACCATTGACGTATTTTTATTTGGTTACGTTTTATAGACCCTGAAACCAGTTACCATTGACGTGTAAGTGTGTTTTCATTTTAATTCTTATGTCCTGCTAGCGCAGTCGAAGCATAATCTCATTCTTTTCTTTTTCCATTGCTGAAAAAGAAACAAAAAAGCTAGTCTGCAGTTTCTCGTTCACCCGTAACGGTTTAAATCCTAAAAGAATGGAACTCGCTTCGCTCAAACAGCAATTCTTTTGAACGGATTTTGCACCTACGGGTCCCGAATCCGAAACTGAGGACGTTTCCCTACTGGTTGTCATTGCGAACCTGCCTGCGGTAGGCAGGCGCAGTGAAGCAATCTATTATGGAGACTGCTTTTTTATTTGGTTACTTATTAGAGACCCTGAAACAAGTTCAGGGTGACGATACTGGTTTTTAGAATTGCCGTCATGCTGAACTTGTTTCAGCATCTCATTAGATATGCTAAAAAATAAGTCAATTACCTACGCTATATAATTTTTTTATCACTGGTCTCAGGGTGACACTGAATAAGAATTGGTCATGTTAAGCGAAATCGAAACACTTAAAGCCACCTTTCGACTGCGCTAGGTGACATTTCAATAAATGTCATTTTAACCAGGAATAAAATCAATATTAAGTTTCCTAAATTTGATAAAAATCGAATTATGGAAATACTTGTTTACGGAATAGGCGGTATTGGCGGATATTTCGGAGGAAAATTGGCAAATGCAGGACTTAATGTGAGTATGATCGCCCGGGGAGAGCACTTAAAAGCAATCCAAAAACACGGACTTGAGGTTGAAAGTATTAACGGGAATTTTAAAGTAAAACCAAAAATGGCAACTTCTAATGTTGCTGAAGTTCCTAAACCTGATCTGGTGATCCTGGGAATTAAATCCTGGCAAATTCCTTCGGTTGCTAAAGAGTTAAAACCGATAATTGGAGAAAAAACGATGGTGCTTCCGTTACAGAATGGAGCCGATAATTATGAAAAATTAATCGAAGTTCTTCCGAAGAAAAATGTCCTGGCCGGGCTTTGTTTTGTAGTAAGTTTTATTGAGAAGCCTGGAAAAATAAAACATACAGCTTTCGAGCCCAAAATCACTTTTGGAGAGAGTGATAATTCACAGTCAGATAGAATTTTGAAGATTCATGCCCTCTTCGATAAAGCCGGAATTGAGAATTCAATCCCTAAAAATATTCAGCTTGAGATCTGGAAGAAATTTTTATTCATCTGTACAGTAAGTGGAATTGGAGGTTTAACCCGGGTTTCCATAGATAAGATTAGGGAAAGCGAATATCTTTTCGAGATGATGAGAAATACAGCAAAAGAAATTATCGCGGTTGGGAAAGCTAAGAATATTCCACTTACAGATAAACATCTGGAAATGGTCTTTGAGATTATCAATTCCCAGCCGAAAGGTAACACAGCTTCCACGCAAAGGGATATCATGCAGGGAAAACCTTCAGAATTAGAAAATTTTAATGGGTATATCGTAAAGCAGGGTAAAAAACTGGGTGTTGATACTCCCATAAATCGGTATATCTATGAATGCCTTAAACCTATGGAAGAAGCGGCTCGAAAATCGGGATAATACAACCCTCCTAACATTCCCAATAAGTGTTTGAAAATTGTATTTTTGCACGCAATTAGTGATTAACGTCACTGCGAGCGTAGTGAAGCAGTCTCATTTTTGATTATAGATTGCTTCGGCATTACATTTCTCGCAATGACTTCCATGAAAATGGATAATAGTAAGAGACAGAAGATGAGTTACGACTTTAATAGGATCGAAAAAGAATGGCAGGAATACTGGGCCAAAAACCAGACGTTTAGAGCTCAGAATCCTGGCTCCCCTCCTTCGGAGGGGCTGGGGGAGGCTTATTATGTATTGGATATGTTTCCCTATCCTTCGGGAGCCGGTTTGCATGTTGGGCATCCGCTGGGATATATCGCCAGTGATATTTATGCGCGTTATAAGCGTCATAAAGGCTTCAATGTGTTGCATCCACAGGGATATGATAGTTTTGGCCTGCCGGCTGAGCAATATGCGATTCAAACCGGGCAGCACCCCGCTCTAACCACAGAGCGTAACATCAAGCGTTACCGCGAGCAGTTAGATCAAATTGGGTTTTCTTTCGATTGGAGTCGTGAGGTGCGAACCAGTGAACCCGATTATTATAAGTGGACACAATGGATCTTTATCCAGCTTTTTGAAAGCTGGTATGATCTGGAAGCGGATAAATCGAGACCGATCACTGAACTTTCTTCGTTATTTTCTTCGGAAGGAAATACCAGAATTAAAGCAGCTTGTGATGATGATACGGAAGAATTTTCTGCGGAAGCATGGAATGCTTTTTCTGAAGATGAAAAAGAACGAATTTTATTAAAATATCGCCTGACTTATTTAGCTGAAACTGAAGTTAACTGGTGCCCACAATTAGGTACTGTGTTGGCGAATGATGAGATTGTAAACGGAGTTTCTGAACGTGGAGGTTATCCCGTGCTAAGAAAGAAAATGACCCAGTGGAGTATGCGAATTTCAGCATTTGCTGAGCGATTGCTTCAGGGTTTGAATGATTTGGATTGGACCGAAAGTCTAAAGGAAAGTCAGCGTAACTGGATTGGAAAATCTGTAGGGGCGCATGTAGAATTCAAAATTCAGAATTCAGAATTTACAATTGGTGTATTCACCACCCGGCCTGATACCATCTTTGGAGTCACTTTTATGACCTTAGCTCCGGAATTGGATCTGGTGAAAAAGATCACTACCGAAGAACAAAAAGAAGCTGTGGAAGCCTATATTCAGGCAACCGCTAAGCGTAGTGAGCGCGAACGTATGGCCGATGTAAAAAGTATTAGCGGTGTTTTTACCGGTGCCTATGCGGAACATCCGTTTACCAAAGAACCGGTGCCTATCTGGATTGGGGATTATGTGTTGGCGGGATATGGAACCGGTGCCGTAATGGCCGTTCCCTGCGGTGACCAGCGGGATTATGAATTTGCAAAGCATTTCGATCTTCCAATCCGGAATATTTTCGAAAATGTTGATATTTCTGAAGAAGCACATGCGGGAAAGGAAGGCACGGTAATCGGAAATTCAGATTTTCTAAGCGGACTGGAATATAAAGAGGCCATGCATAAAGTGATCCTGGAACTGGAGAAAACCGGGCAGGGTTACGGAAAGATAAATTATAGGCTGAGGGATGCTGTTTTTAGCCGACAACGCTATTGGGGAGAACCATTCCCGGTGTATTATGTGAACGGTTTGCCGAAAATGATAGATTTGGAGCACCTTCCCTTAAAGTTGCCGGAGGTTGAAAAATACCTGCCTACAGAAACCGGCGAACCACCGCTTGGAAACGCAACTGATTGGGCCTGGGATACAAAAAATAACAAAGTGGTTTCTAATAACATGCTGAAACAAGTTCAGCATGACGCAAATAATGATGGGGTCACGCCGAGCGCAGTCGAGGGGTCTCAGAGTGATGGAATTTATCCTCTGGAATTAAATACCATGCCCGGCTGGGCAGGAAGTAGCTGGTACTTATTCAGATATATGGATAGTGACAATTCTGAAGAATTTGTTTCCAAGGAAGCGCAGAAATACTGGGAAAATGTGGATCTGTATATAGGCGGGAGCGAACATGCCACGGGCCACCTGCTCTATTCCAGATTTTGGACAAAGTTTTTATATGACCGCGGATATTTAAGCGTGGAAGAACCCTTTAAAAAACTGATTAACCAAGGAATGATTTTGGGGCAGAGTGCATTTGCTTATAGGTTGGATTTTGTTTTTAAATATATTAATGAAGAAGATTTAATTGAAGACAATCCTACAGCTTCAATTTATTATGATTCAATTTTTATTTCAAAAAGTGATAGTGATAATCCTGAAAGTTTACAGCAGAAGTTTTTTGACGTAATTAAAAGTAATTCCAATTATTCCGCTCTTATTAACTACTTAAATTCTAAAAAATTTAATAACATTCCGAATCTTTCGATTTCAAAAATACATACCGATGTTTCATTGGTAAACGCTTCAGATGAATTGGATATTGAAGGCTTTAAAAAATGGAGACCGGAATTTGCAGATGCTAAATTTCTCACTGAAGATGGTAAATACATCGTAGGTCGTGAAGTCGAAAAAATGTCCAAATCAAAATACAACGTGGTCAACCCGGATGAGATTTGTAAAGATTACGGGGCAGATACTTTACGTATGTACGAGATGTTTTTGGGTCCGCTGGAACAGGCAAAACCATGGAATACCGCCGGGATTACCGGGGTACATAGTTTTCTAAAGAAACTTTGGAAATTGTATCACGCCCCCTCCAACTCCCCCAATGGAGAAGAGAAGTTCTTGGTTTCAGATGAAAAAGCTTCGGCAGATTCGTTAAAGAGTCTACATAAAACCATAAAAAAAGTCACCGAGGATATTGAGAATTTTAGTTTTAATACTTCAGTTTCTACCTTTATGATCTGCGTAAATGAATTAACCGCGCAGCAATGCCACAGCCGGGAAATCCTGGAGCCACTGGCCGTTTTGATCGCGCCTTACGCGCCACATATCGCAGAAGAATTATGGCAAAAATTAGGGAATTCAGAATCAATAACAACTGCTGCGTACCCGGTTTATGAAGAAAAATATCTGGTTGAAAGCACGAAGAACTACCCGGTTTCTTTTAATGGGAAAATGCGTTTTACCATGGAACTTCCGCTGGATATGAAAAAGGATGAAATCGAAAAAACCGTGCTTGATGATGATCGAACTAAAAATCAATTAAACGGATCTACCCCTAAAAAAGTTATTGTAGTCCCCGGTAAAATTGTAAATATCGTAATATAACCCCCTTAAAAATTAATATTATTAAGCGGAATATAACTTTTTTATTTTTTGACCCCCTTTATTAAATTCTTTGTTTATTTTTCGGAATCTAAATATTCTATTATGAAAATCGGGATTCCAAAAGAAATCAAAAATAATGAAAGCCGTGTGGGAATGACTCCGGCCGGCGTTCTTGAATTAAGTAAACTGGGGCATAAAGTTTTTATTCAATCTACAGCAGGAGAAGGTAGCGGATGGGACGATGAAGATTATCACGCTGCCGGGGCCACTATCTTGCCTACTATTGATCGGGTCTATGACAAAAGTGACATGATCGTAAAGGTGAAAGAACCTATAGAGCAGGAATACGATCTCATAAAAGAAGATCAGATCATTTTTACCTACTTTCATTTTGCCTCCAACAAACAACTTACCGAGGCCATGATGAAAAGTAAGTCTGTTTGTATCGCTTACGAAACCGTGGAAGGTGAAGACGGCTCACTTCCCTTATTAACGCCCATGAGCGAAGTTGCCGGCAGAATGGCTGTTCAACAGGGAGCAAAATATCTGGAAAAACCAGTAAAGGGAAGAGGTATATTGCTGGGAGGCGTTCCGGGAGTTCCTCCGGGAAAAGTTTTGGTATTGGGAGCTGGTACTGTTGGAATTCAGGCAGCAAAAATGGCGGCAGGTCTTGGGGCTCAGGTTACCGTTCTTGATATCGATATGAAAAAATTACGTTATGTGAATGATGTAATGCCCCCGCATGTGGTTACCGAATTTTCCAACGAATACAATATCAGAAAACATATAAAAACCAGCGATCTAATAATTGGTGGGGTTTTAATTACCGGCGCCAAGGCTCCGCGACTTATTACCCGTGATATGCTGAAAGAAATGCAGCCGGGAACAGTGATCGTAGATGTGGCGGTAGATCAGGGTGGATGTTTTGAAACTACCCGGCCAACTACCCATGAAGATCCTGCTTATATTATTGATGATGTGGTGCATTATTGTGTGGCCAATATGCCGGGAGCAGTACCTTATACTTCAACAGTTGCCCTCACGAATGTCACTCTGCCCTATGTATTGAAACTTGCAAATATGGGATGGGAAGATGCCTGTGCAGATGATAAGACGCTGGCCAAAGGCCTTAATATGGTTGGAGGAAAAATTCTTTTTAGTCCTATTCTCGAAGCTTTCGGTTGGAAAGAAGCGATGATTTAAAAAGATTAATTGAGATAAAGGTCGATCAAGCCTTCAGGGGTAATTACGTATAGTTTTTTATTCTTTTTATCCAGTTTTTCGATGAATTGATCATTCATGGGAATAAGAATTTGTTTTCCGTTATTTTCAATTTCAAACAAAGCCTGGCTAGTAGAATCATTTATCGAAACGATTTTTCCAATATTTCCATGTTCCTTATCGATTACTTCAAAATTGATAATTTCGTGGAAGTAGAATTTGTCTTCCGGCAGTTCAGGTAGGAGCGTCAAGGGAAGATAGATCTCTGCACCAATAAGATCTTCGGCGTCATCTTCGGTTTCGATATCTTCAAATTTAACACGGAGAAGAGTGCTTTTGTGCAAGGAAGACCGGGTAATAAAAAATGGAACCAGATTTTCATTGTATTCAATGAAAACCGATTCCATTTCTGTGTAAGTTTCAGGTTCATCGGTATCAAGTTTAATCAATACCTCCCCTTTAAAACTGAATTTACCAACAATTTTTCCCAGGTAGAAACATTCTTCCTTAGTGATCATGCTGGAAAAAGGATTAAGCGTCTTTCTTTTCTTCAGTCTTAGCTTCTTCTGCCGTAGCAGCGCCAACTTCCTCTTCAGCTTGTTCCACTGTGGCCTCATCTGTAGCTTCTGCATTCGCAGCTGCTTCAGCCTCTGCGGTAGCTTTGGCTTCAGCTTCCTCAGCTTCTTTTACTTCAGCTTCACGTTTAGCGTTTGCTTCTTTTTCAGCATCTAATGCTTTTGCTTTTTCAGCTTCCTGGGCTTTCGTAAGATCTTCTTTCTTAGCTCCAATTTTCCCTTCTTTTTCTTCCACCCAGGACTTGAATTTCTCTTCAGCCTGCTCTTCAGTTAAAGCACCTTTCTTAACTCCACCTTTAAGGTGTTTTTTAAGAAGAACCCCTTTGTAAGAAAGAATAGCTCTTGCGGTATCTGTTGGTTGAGCACCATTTTCTAACCACTTTACAGTCCCATCAACATCTAATTCGATAGTTGCAGGATTTGTATTAGGATTATAGATTCCCAATTTGTCCAAAAATTTACCGTCTCTTTTTGCGCGTACATCTGCAGCAACAATCCAGAAAAAAGGTTTTCCTTTTTTACCGTGTCTTTGTAATCTTATTTTTACTGGCATAAAAAATTAAATTTTGGGGTTCTCGACCCCTATTATTAATAAGTGCGCAAAGATACGTTATTTTTCTAATTCCCAAGACTTTTTAATTTCTCATCTATAAAGTCTTAAAAAAGTTTGAATACAGGTATTTATGAAGATTTTTGGTTAAAAAACGCTGCCGCTGTTAAAAGCAGTTAATTAGTGCTAAACCCTGTTAAAGTGGTTGTTTCGAGATATTTATGCAAGTATATTAGCACTGTAGAACTGAAAAAAATTAGAAGATATGAGTTATTCAAAAGAAGTTTCTAAAAAGTTGAATGAGCTTTTAGAAAAGAATTATGATGCAGAAAAAGGATATAAACTTGCTGCGGAAAAAGTAAAAAACACTAGGTTAAAGTCATATTTTGAAAGCCGTGCTAAAGATCGTTATGATTTTGGTCATGAATTAAAGTCTGAAATTGCAAATTTTGGAGGAACACCAAAGAAAGGAACCAGTGTTGCCGGAGATATCCATAGGGGATGGATCAATCTTAAAACCAGTTTATCTGGAGATAAAGATGAAGCTGTTTTAGAAGAAGCGATTAGAGGAGAAAAAGCCTCTGTTGAAGAATATGAAGAAGTGTTAAATGAAGCTGAAATCCCTGCATCTACAGCTAATATATTAATGAAGCAAAAAAACTCTATAGTTACTGCTTTAGAAGAAGCAAAAGCTATGGAAGATTGGGCCTAAAAACCTAATATTCATATTTAAAATTCTAGATACGAACAATGTTTGATTGAAGTAGTAGTTTAAGCGTTCGTATCGAGCCTCACAAAGCATCTGGATTTTTCAGGTTTTTGTGAGGCTTTTTTTTATGGTTAATAATTCCTGAAAACTTCCCTTTTTAAACCCTATAAAGTTCCTTAATTTAGCCTGATTCTGTTATGCCCTGCATAGCTGCTTTTCTCCAAATCAAGCGAAATTAAGGATGTATCTCATATTTGACACTGAAACTACTGGGCTCCCAAAAAGATGGGACGCTCCTCTAACTGATGCTGATAACTGGCCAAGATGTATACAAATTGCCTGGCAGTTACACGATGAGGTGGGGAATTTAATATCCCACGAGGATTATTTAATAAAACCTGATGGTTTTGATATTCCTTATGATGCTGAAAGAATTCATGGGATATCTACTGCCCTCGCTGAAGAGAGAGGGATTGGGTTAGATGAAATGTTAGAGAAATTTGATGCGATCCTGAAACAGGCCAAATTTGTTGTGGGCCAGAATGTTGGTTTCGATTTAAATATTATGGGTGCTGAGTTCCTTCGCAGAAATTTTCAAAATTCTTTGCAGGAATTCCCTGTTTTGGATACCTGTACAGAAACCACGGCGGAATTATGCAAAATTCCCGGCGGGAGAGGCGGTAAATTTAAATTACCTACTCTAACTGAACTTCATGAATTTCTATTTGATGAAGCCTTTGGAGAAGCGCATAATGCGACTGCCGATGTTGAAGCCACCACACGTTGTTTTCTGGAATTGATCAGAAAAAGGGTTTTTACTATAGAAGAACTCGATGTCCCTGCTGATTATTTTGAAAATTTTTCAGAAGCAAATCCACAACCCATTGAGTTAATTGGTTTAAAACACATCAATCTTAAGAAAGCTTCCGAAGAGATTAGAAAAAGGCTGGCCAAAAATCAGCCTTCCGAAGATATTTCAAAAGAAGAAATTCAGGATAATCTTGAGAAGTTAGATGAGGTTCGCTTTGTACATCTGCATAATCATTCCCAGTTTTCCGTATTACAATCTACCATTAGTATTCCAGATCTTATACAGGCCGCGGCAGAAGAAGAAATGAATGCCGTTGCCCTCACCGATCATGCAAATATGATGGGTGCCTTTCATTTTGTAAAAGAGATAGGAATTTATAATTCCAAAATCAAGGATGAAAATGTTGATCTTAAAGCAGCCGGCGAACCGCTTAAAGAGCCAATGAAGGGAATAATTGGCTGTGAGTTTTTTGTTTGTGAAAATCATAAAGATAAAACCCGAAAGGATAATGGTTATCAAATGGTGCTATTGGCAAAAAATAAGGCCGGCTACCATAATCTTGCGAAAATGTCTTCAAAGGCTTATACCGACGGATTCTATTATGTGCCCAGGATTGATAGGGAAGTTGTTCAAAAATATAAAAAGGATATTATTGTTCTAAGCGGAAACCTGTATGGGGAAATTGCCAGTAAAATCCTGAATGTTGGTGAGAAACAGGCTGAAGAAGCTTTAATTTGGTGGAAGGAACAATTTGGGGAGGATTTTTACCTTGAGATCATGCGCCATGACCAGGAAGATGAGAACAGGGTAAATCCCATTCTGGTTGAATTCGCTAAAAAGCATGCAGTAAAACTTACCGCTACGAATAACAATTACTATCGCAATCAGGAAGATGCCAATGCGCATGATATTTTATTGTGTGTAAAGGATGGCGAAAAACAGGCGACTCCAATTGGTCGCGGGCGGGGCTACCGGTACGGACTTCCCAATGAAGAGTACTACTTTAAATCTTCTGCGGAAATGAAATCTTTATTTAAAGATTTGCCCGAAGCCATTAGCAATATTCAGGAAGTCGTAGATAAAATCGAACCTTTTGAACTGGCGCGGGACGTTCTACTTCCAAAGTTTGATATTCCTCAGGAATTTCAAAACGAAGAAGATTTAAAAGACGGGAAGAACAGAGGAGAAAATGCCTATTTAAAACATATTACTTTTAAAGGTGCAGAAAAAAGATATCCAGACCTTCCTAGTGATATTGAGGAACGCTTAAATTTTGAATTATCTGTAATTGAAAATACAGGATATCCCGGATATTTCCTGATCGTTGAAGATTTTATCAGGGCTGCACGGGAGATGGGCGTTTCAGTAGGGCCAGGCCGTGGTTCGGCTGCGGGTTCAGCTGTGGCTTACTGTCTTGGGATTACCAATATCGATCCTATTAAATATAACCTGCTTTTTGAGCGTTTTCTAAATCCCGATCGTGTGAGTATGCCCGATATCGATATCGATTTTGATGACGAGGGCAGGAGCAAGGTGATGGATTATGTAATTAAAAAATATGGAGCCAATCAGGTGGCGCAGATTATTACTTACGGGACTATGGCTGCGAAATCATCGATAAGGGATACAGCCAGGGTTTTGGATCTACCCTTAATGGATTCTGACAGGATCGCGAAATTAATTCCGAATACCAAGTTATCGAAGTTATTCGCGATGGATGATAAAACCATCAGAAGCAAATTCCGTGGAGATGAAATTGAGAAGATCAACGAACTTTTAAACATTTCCGAAGGTGATGACCTGGAAGCGCAAACCGTAAACCAGGCAAGAATTTTAGAAGGTTCCGTAAGAAATACGGGGATCCATGCCTGCGGGGTGATCATTACGCCAGGCGATATTACAGATTATGTGCCGGTCGCGGTGGCCAAAGATTCCGATCTTTATGTGACTCAGTTCGATAATTCGGTGGTGGAAAGTGCCGGATTGTTGAAAATGGATTTCCTGGGATTAAAAACACTAACCTTAATCAAGGATACTGTAAAAATTGTAAAAGGCAGGTATGATATCGATCTGGATCCTGATAGTTTTCCCCTGGATGATGAGGAGACTTACACACTTTTCCAAAGAGGTGACACGGTGGGGATATTTCAATATGAATCACCCGGAATGCAGAAGCATATGAAAGATTTAAAGCCCACTTCTTTCGATGATCTAATTGCCATGAATGCTTTGTACCGCCCGGGACCTATGGAATATATTCCAAGTTTTATCGCGCGGAAACATGGGGATGAAGAGATTGCTTATGACCTTCCGGAAATGAAGGAGTACCTGGAAGAAACCTACGGAATTACGGTTTATCAGGAACAGGTGATGCTATTATCCCAGAAGATTGCCGGATTTAGCAAAGGTGACGCCGATCTTTTAAGAAAGGCTATGGGTAAAAAGATTCATTCACTCCTCGCGCAATTAAAACCGCAATTTATCGAAGGAGGAGAGAAAAAAGGTCATCCTTCGGAAGTATTGGAGAAAATATGGAAAGATTGGGAAGCTTTTGCCTCGTACGCCTTTAATAAGTCCCATTCCACCTGTTATGCCTGGATTGCCTACCAGACCGCTTATTTAAAAGCGCATTATCCAGCGGAATATATGGCGGCGGTACTTTCAAATAATATGAATGACATTAAGCAGGTGACCTTCTTTATGGAGGAATGCAAAAGAATGCGCCTGAATGTTCTGGGACCCGATGTGAACGAATCTTATTATAAATTCTCCGTAAACAAAAACAATGCAGTTCGCTTTGGAATGGGCGCCATTAAGGGAGTGGGTTCTGGAGCGGTAGCTACCATTGTAGAAAACCGGAAAACAAAGGAAGGCCATTATCGATCTATCTTCGATATGGCTAAACGTATCGATTTACGAGCTGCGAATAAAAAAGCTTTTGAAAACCTGGCACTGGCCGGTGGGTTTGATGGTTTTGGGGGCACGCACCGCGCGCAATATTTTCATGATGATGGCAGCGGAATGAGCTTTTTAGAAAAGGTAATTAAATATGCGGCTAAATTTCAGGAAAATGAAAATTCTTCGCAGGTGAGTCTGTTTGGAGAAGCCAGTGAAGTTCAAATTCCGGAGCCTGTGGTGCCACCCTGTGAAGAGTGGGGTACTATGGAGAAACTTCGGCGTGAAAAAGAGGTAGTTGGGATTTATATTTCCGGGCATCCTTTAGATGATTTTAAGATCGAAATGACCTGTTTTTGCAATGGAAAACTTTCAGATTTTAAGGACCTGGAGAGCGTAGTAAATCGTGACCTAACTGTTGGTGGTGTGGTAGTAGACGTTCAGCATAGAATGAGCAAAAATGGGAAAGGCTGGGCGACATTTATCATCGAAGATTATGAAGAATCTTATGAGTTCAGGATTTTTGGGGAAGAGTATTTAAGAATGAAACATTTCTTTGTACCCAATAATTTTGTGCATATAAAATGTTTTGTGAAAGAAGGCTGGACCAACCGGGAAACCGGGAAAAAGGGAGAACCCAGGATACAGTTTAGGGAAATGTTCCTGTTACATGATGTGATGGATAAATTTGCTAAAAAACTTACTATTCAGCTGAACATCGATGATCTTCAAAATGATAAAATTGAATGGTTAAAGGATACTTTTCAGAATCATGCGGGAGAAAGCAGGTTGAATTTTGTGGTTTACGAAATGAAAGAACAGGTAAAGTTGCATATGCCCAGCAGAAAAAGTAAAGTAAAGATCTCCCAGGAATTAATTGATGTCCTGGAACAGGAACAATTTGTATATAAGTTGAACTGACCCCACCTTTCATCCTCCCCTCCCAAAGGCGAGGATAGGGTCTCTTAATAATACCAGCCAATATACGCATAGTCAAATCTAATGTTGGTGGTGTAAGGAATCCATGAATTATTGACTATTTTTATAATCTGAATAAAAATCAAGTAAAAAAATATATTATGGCAATTGAAATAACCGATGCAAATTTTGAAGAGCAAGTATTAAAAAGTGACAAACCGGTAATGGTTGACTTTTGGGCAGCATGGTGCGGCCCTTGTAGAATGGTGGGACCTATCATTGACGAAATTAGTTCTGAATACGAAGGAAAAGCTTTAGTTGGAAAACTTGATGTTGATGCAAACCAGGAATTTGCCGCAAAATATGGGGTTAGAAATATTCCAACCGTTTTGGTTTTTCAAAATGGTGAAGTTGTTGGCCGTCAGGTTGGAGTTGCTCCAAAGCAAACCTATGCTGATGCGATCGACCAGTTATTGTAATAAGAAATTTTAATATAATTGAAAGCCACGCTTCTTGCGTGGCTTTTTTTATTGGTTTAAATTGTTGCTGATGAATATTGAAAAAACGCTCCACGAAACCGGCGGTTTCCTTAACCTTGATCTACTGGCCAAAACGGTGGTTGAGGGTTATATATCCGGAATGCATAAGAGTCCGTTTCACGGATTTTCTTCTGAATTTGCCGAGCATAAGATTTATAATTCCGGGGAGAGTACGCGTCATATCGACTGGAAATTATTTGCAAAAACTGATAAGCTTTACACCCGGAGATATGAAGAAGAGACAAATTTGCGCTGCCATCTCATTTTAGATAATTCTTCTTCGATGCATTATCCTACAATTGTTGGTCAAAGTATTGATAAGTTAAACAAAATAGGTTTATCCGCCCTGGCATCGGCGAGTATTATGCATATTCTAAAACGGCAACGCGATGCGGTAGGAATGAGCGTTTATAGTGATTCATTCGATTTTTATGCTCCGGAAAAATCGGGTGAACGCCATCATCATTTATTGCTGAATACGCTTAATGATATAGTGAAAAATAAGCCGGAATCAAAAAGCACTGATACCTATACTTTTTTACATCAGATCGCGGAAAAGCTGAAGAGAAGATCACTGGTGTTCCTTTTTACCGATATGTTCCAGGAAGATACTTCAGAAACCAAATTGTTTGAGGCGCTAAGGCATTTAAAATACAACCGGCATGAAGTAGTGCTTTTTCATGTAGTAGATGTAAAAAAAGAACTTTCTTTTGATTTTGAAAATTCCCCCAGAAGGTTTACCGATGTTGAATCTGGATCTCACATAGACCTTTATTCAGAAAATATAAAAGAGAATTATAAAACGCTGGTAAATACTTATCTTCAAAATTTGAAACTGCAGTGTGCAAAGTACCAAATTAAATATGTGCAGGCCGATATCAATTCCAATTTCAACCAGATTCTTACCACCTTTCTCATTGAAAAACAAAAGTTTGGATAGCCGCTAAGAAACTAGTTTTAAAAAATTATAAAAAAGGTTTGGTGAAACTAAAAAGGGTAGTATATTTGCCCTCGCATTAAAGCAACGGTCTGGTAGTTCAGTTGGTTAGAATACCTGCCTGTCACGCAGGGGGTCGCGAGTTCGAGTCTCGTCCAGACCGCAAAGTGCAGAAAGCCTCTAAAGAATTAGGGGCTTTTTTTATTTCATTTAATCTCATTTGAAAGCATTTAAACGCAACTATGTGGTGCGCAATTCAGTGTGTCTTTTTTCCGTTTTTGAAAATTAAAAAATCGTATTCGAATATTCGCAGTCTTCATCTGGTTCCCCAAAAGCGTGATGATCTACCAATTCTGTTAGTGTGTATGTGTTAGATTTGGCTTAAAAATTCTGATCATCTGCAGAAGGGCCATAACTTGCGGGGACTGGGATATCCAGCAAGCGATAGTAAACGCCCAGTTGGGCACGATGATGGGTAATTTGATCGAGTGCATGGCGAATGGCGCCATATTTTGTCCGCTCCATCAATTTTTCACCCTTCATAGTGAGTCCCCAACTAGGCTCCAGATCAGACTCTGCAGCCACTTCAAGTGCTGATATTGAAGCCTTGTATTCTTTCTCCAATAGCGCTTTCAACTGCTTTTTGTTTTCTATCTTTTCTGTTTGATTTTCTTCGGAAATATCAAGCTCAGAAGTATCCAACATAATAACCGGCCACCCAAAGATTGATGCGATGTGCGTGACTAAGTCGATCATTTTCATACTTTTCTCGTGTGGAGCATAGTTGTTTCTTCCTTCGGGATAATTGTCGAAGAAGTTTTTAGTAACCGTATACTCATAGGTAAGTTCATCCCTCAATTGCTGTAATGTGTCCATAGGTTCTATTTTAAGTTTGTAGTACTAATTTAATGGAAACATTTTAATTTTTTAACTTGTTCCTGGTTCATGGTTTTATTGAATTTGAGTCTACAGGATTCTTTAAATATCTGCGGAAAAACTGTGGATATAGAATGATCTTTCGGGTGATTTTTTACCTGGATTCTACATATTTTTTGAAATTGTCCAAAATGGCCTGCCAGCCTTGTCGCTGCATATCGACAGGATTCTGACTTTCAGGTTCGAATGTTTCCGTAATTGTTATTCCCTTATTAGCTTTCACAAATGCGATATTCACCTTTCTACCATCATCCAGCGTATACTTGATTCGTTTATTAGGAATCACTTCATCATAAGTGCCTTCAAAATCAAATCCCATACTACCATCTTTGGCTTCCATCCTTGAACTGAATTTGCCACCTTTTTTCAGGTCGTTCTCTGCTTTTGGGGTGTACCAATCTGGGGAAGCGTTGTTCCATTGTTTAATGTGTTCGGGTTCCGTCCAAAAACTCCAAACCTTATCAGAATTGGCATTAATAGCAGTTTTTACGGTTATGGCTGTAAGTTTGCTCATTGCTTGTTCTGTTCGTTATAATTCACCATCCATTTAATCCCGAACTTATCGCTAAAACTTCCAAAATAATCTCCCCAGAACTGATCTTCGATGGGCATTTCGATATCGCCCCCTGTGGAAAGTCCATTGAATAATCGATCTGCTTCTTCCCTGCTTTCGGGATGAAGTGAAACATACATATTGTTCCCTTTGTTCAGGATATGGCCCATCGAGGGTACAATATCCGAGGCCATTAGGATGGTATCATTTCCTATGGGCAACGAGATATGCATTGTCCGTTTCTGTTCTTCTTTAGGTAGTTTTTCTGTATTGGGAGCATCACTCATTTTCATATTGGCGATAAATTCGCCACCAAAGATCGATTTGTAAAAATTGAACGCTTTTTCGGCATTGCCGTCGAAGTTTAAATATGGATTTACTTTCATAATAATTGATTTTAAAGGTTAATAATACTATTTAAAAAATGTTCCTAATCTGGTAAAACTTCTACCTCAAGACCCAGTCGCTTTAAGAATTGTAAAATTTTAGACATGTTTAGTCTGTCATTGGTACTTTCCACACGCAAAATCCTATCGCAATCTTCCAAATCAAAATTGACCCTATAGTGCTGAAAGTTGGAATGAACAGCATCCACAATTTTCTTGGCCTTATATTCACTATCAACATTGGTTCTAAATATCTCCACCATTTGCAAGATTTTTCTACAAATACAGACTATAAAAAAGCGTTATCTTACTAAAGTATTAAAAAATACCATTAAATATTCTACTGCATCGAATGAAATCCGACCATATTACCTTCAGTATCAATGAATAGGGAAATAAACCCAAACTTGCCAATAGACATTTTTGGTTTAAAGATTTTACCTCCCGCTTTTTCTACTCGGCTTTCTTCCGTCGTACAGTCTTCACTATTAAAATAAACAAGGCTGCTGTTTCCACCCGACTTAACACCTTCCATTTTGACCAAGCTTCCATTTGCTCCATATTTTTCCATATCGCCTGGGAAACTTCTCATTTCAGTATCGTCGCCGAAGGGATTAGATAGTGCTTCCAACTTCATATCTAGAACGCTTTCATAAAACTTTGATGCTCTCTCCATATCATCCACATAGATTTCGAACCAGACTATTGAATTTGACGTTTTCATAATTTAAATATTGGATTTTTTAGAATTAAATTTATTTTTCTGATAGTTCCTTCACGATCTGTAACGCTTTAGGAAATGCTTTTTGAAAATATTCTGAATATTCTTCGGTAATATCAACGACTACCTTTAATTCTGTTCGACCGTCTTTTTCCTGCAGGATGTAATTTTCTTGCGCACCTTGCACCGATTTCGCATCCGAACTAGTTACATCCTCTTTGCCATTTTCAATAATTCCCTGATGCTCAAAAGAAATATATTCATTGACTATTTTAGACAGGATCCTGCTAACCATCCCATTATTGTTTGAACCTAAGAAAAGTATTTTGTCCCCTTCCTGCCAATCGGTTTCAGCACGTGAGCCTTCACAAAAAGGGGCAGTCCATATGTGATATGTCTCATCGCTCCAAAGCACACTCCAAACTTTTTCTTTGGGAGCATTAATAATTGTTTTGAATTCTTTCTGTTTCATAATTGACTAGATTTGATTCTTTTCTCAGGCTTATAAATAAGTAAGATATTTCCACAATCAAATGCTTTGACCTCTAGTAGTTTAAATTTCAATCGTTTCTTGTCTGGAAACAAGCGTGTACCTTTACCCAACACGACCGGATTAATGATAAGGCGGTATTCATCGATCAACCCGTGCATTATAAAAGTAGATGCGATACCCCCTCCTGCAAACAGTACCAAATCCTTCCCTTTCTTATTTTTCTCCATGTTAATTTCCTCGACCACGTTTTTAGACACTAACTCAGAATTCCATTCCACCTTCTCCAATGTTTTGGAGAAAACCAGCTTAGGGGTGCTGTTCATCACATTGGCGAACGCTCCGGTTTGGCCCGGCCAATAGCCTAGCATCAGTTCATAGGATTTTCGGCCATAAATAAAAGTATCGACTGTTTTGAAAAAGTCCATCATATAATCTTCCATTTTATCATCCCAAACGTGCCAATGTATGTCATTGCTCACTCCTTCAATATATCCGTCAAGGGACATCATCATTGATAAAACCACCTTTCTCATAAAATTAAAGATTAAGTACATTTTTAATTTTCAGTTAATCTATTGTTCCGGCATTTTCTCCATACCTGCCCGTTCCGCAGGCGGGTCCATATAGAGCATATTCCAGCGGTGGCCATCCATATCCGTAAAGCCAAATCCATACATCCATCCATCCCTTTCGGCAGGCTCGGCAAAAATTTCCCCTCCGGCCTTGCTGACTTTTTCCGCCATTTCGTCAACTTCGGTCTTGTCTTGTGCATCGATACTAAAGAGTGCCTCCGTTCCTTTTAAAGTACTCGGGACTTCATTGTGCGAAAAGGATTTAAAGGTATCTTCGGGGAAAAGCATCATCACAAAATCGTTTTCTCCAATAAAGAAGCTCGCAAAATGTTCGACTTTTGAATACATTGGATTTTCGCGAAAGCCAATCGCCTTAAAGAATTTTTTTGATTTTTGTATGTCCTTTACGGGAAGGTTCAGCCAGATTGATTTCATTACGCTATCGGTTTAAATGGTTGTTATTGATTCACTTACCCAAAGATATCTGAGAAAAACCAAACTTCACAGGTGTGTTTACGTCAATCTTACGGGTTGATTGCGACATTCGATTTTTATATCTTTCATATCTTTAAAATCACTCATTATGAAACACGTATCCATTCTAGTTCCAAAAGGTCACGTAAGTGTGGTGAACATTGCAGGCACCCATCAGATGCTGTCGTGGGTCAATGAATTTCTACAACAATCAGGTAAAGAAGTACTCTTTAACATTCAATTAGTAGGCTTGGAAGAGCAACCGGACAGTGGTGGGGGACTTTTTCCTGTTACCCCGGAAACAGTAATAGATAAAATTCATAAAACCGATTTGATTATCCTTCCCGCTATCCATTCAGGTTTTGAGAAAAGTTTTAAAGAAAATAGTGCATTGGTACCTTGGCTTATCGAACAATACAAAGAAGGTGCGGAAATCGTAAGTCTCTGTATTTCCTCCTTTTTTCTTGCCGCCACCGGATTGTTGGACGGGAAACCTTGTTCCACCCATTGGCAATCGGCCAATATGTTCAGGGAACTATTTCCCAATGTTATTTTGACCGACGAAAGAATCGTGACTGAAGCTGATGGTATCTACACCAGCGGGGGTGCCTATGCCTTTACCAATCTGGTTATCTATTTGATTGAGAAATATGCTGGACGGGAAACGGCTATTCTGGCCGCCAAAGGATTTATGATTGATATTGACCGAAGCAGTCAATCCCCTTTTATGATATTTTCGGGTCAGAAAGCACATAAGGACGAGGAAGTCCTGAAAGCTCAGGAATATATAGAACAGAATTATAAGGATAAAATTTCAGTCAACGATTTGTGTGGAGATATGGCATTAAGCCGACGTACTTTCGAGCGTCGCTTTAAAAAAGCTACTTCCAACACAGTTTTGGAATACCTTCACAGGGTAAAAGTAGAAGCGGCTAAAAAGGAACTGGAAAAAGGCCGTAAAACTGTAAACGAGGTGATGTACGAAGTGGGCTATTCGGATCCTAAAGCGTTCCGAGATGTTTTTAGGAAGATTACCGATATGACACCTATGAATTATTTGAATAAATATAGTGTTACTGTTGGAACTGGGTGATTCATTTCTTGACATTCCTTAAAGACCTTCACAAATAAAATTAATGAATTGAGGGGTCGTGGAGACAGTATCTGCAAGATTTGTTATCTTAAATTACTTATTTTAATTAAGTTATCCATTCTTTTACTATCTCGGCATTGAAACCCTCTTTATTCTTTGGGTTTGGTTGTCCTTCTCCGGTGGTTATCAAATCATATAGACTTTTCTTGATATAATTGCCCCAGGCATCTTCGCATACCTTATAACACTCGTATTCTGGAACAAGCCCTTTATGTGTAAATTTCACCTTTGTTCTTTCATTTTCTTCCGAAACCTCAAAAACCAATTTGGTGTTTATCCACTCATTTTTATCTGCAACGAAGTTGAATTGATTGTCCAGTACTTGATAAATCAATTTCTTATTTGGTTCTATTTCTATGAGTTTCATTTTGCATAAATGAACGTCTTTGTAATGGTAGAAAAACACCTCGTTTAGTTTGTCTGTCTTGCCTTCTATGTCCTCTGACCACCACGCTCGAAAATTCTTGATAGCTTCGAATGCTATGGCAGGTGATTGTTTAACCAAAATAGTTGCCGTAAAATCTTGTTGGTCCATATTGAAATGCTTTTTGTAATTAAGTTTTGTTTTTATCGTTTAGCACATTCTCCAATTTTTGCAGTTTTCTGCTCCAAAATTTATCAAAATGGCTTATCCAATTTTTAAGTTCGTTAAAACCCTCTTGATTTAAAATGCAATGTCGTTCCCTGCCAATTTCCTGGATAGTGATAAAGCCCGCCGTCTGTAATATTTTGATATGCTTTGAAACCGCAGGCCGGCTCATATCAAAATTTTCTGCCAAGGCATTAATGTTATAAGTGTCTTTGGTAAGCATTCCCAATATCTCCCTTCGGCTTGGGTCTGCAATTACCTGAAAGGCATCAAGATTTGGTGTTGGCATTATCTTCCGCGTTTAAATGTTCAAGCATTTTTTTAATATTTTTGTCCCAACCATCAAACATTGCGGTAAGGATTGATGCGTTTTCTTCTTTAAATCCGCTGTGTAAAAGCGTCAACTCAGTCCCATTTTCTTTCGGCACCAAAGTCCACTCAACAATGGTATCAAGTGTTATTTCGCCACCAGAGCCACCTTTCCAACTATAAACCAGTTTTTTTAGAGGGATAATTTCCATCACTTTGCAATGGAAGTTTCCATCAAGACTTAAACTTGGTATTGGATTTGTCGTAAACTTAAATTCGTGTCCAACTTTTGGCTCAAAATCATTGGGCATAAGCCATTTTTCGATTAACTCCGCCTTGGTTAGGTATTCCCAAATTTGTGCTGGGCTTTGGTTATAAAACCACCTGTGTTTAATTTCAGTTTTCATAAACGTGTAACTTTAAGGTTACACAAATATATACGTAACTTTTAAGTTACGCAAATTTTAGTCTCAACAATTTGAGTTTATTTTAGAATGTTTTTATGCAAGCCATTACGATTAGGCATTTTTTGGATTGTCCGGCATAAACAATCGTTTATTCTCCTTCCTGACTACAGCTTAAAATTATTGACCCTTGTTAATTTTTAGACCACATTCGATAGAGATGGTATTATTTATTGTCCGCTTATTTACTCATTCGTCATTCAATCCTTTCCCATAGAGAATTTTTGGCATGTATTTTTTGATGCGTGATTGACGTGTTTTCGATTGCTGGGCATTTGAAAAGTATAATAGATATCCTCTTTGTCGCCCTGGCGTTAATGATTCGAATGCTTTTCTTAAATTCGTATTTTCTTCTAATGCCTTTTTAAATTCTTCAGGCATATCAAATTCGGAAGTCTTTTTCATCTTCACTTTCAAGCCCGCCTTTTCTACCTCAATCGCCTCAAAAATGTAAGTTTTAACAGAAGCCTGTAGTTCTTTGATTTCCTCAATATTCGTAAAACGAATTTGACGTGCAGATTGCATATTTTTTGTTTGTTGAACTAATATATCATTTGTGTCTTTCAACAAAACACCCTTATGAAATAGCAGAGCACAATAGTCTTTAAATCCGTGAATGAGAACTATGTTGTTACTTTTGAAAGTATAACATGGCTTGCCCCATTTGAATTCTTCACTAAGTCCCGTGTCAAGAATTAGCCTCCTCAAATAAGCATATTCCTTCTTCCACTTTTTACTTTCTTCAAAAAAAGATTCAATACTTTTCTTCATAAAATTTTATGCTATGATACCGACTTGCTGTTTGGGTCTATTTCTTTTTTGCTACATTCATTTTAGCGTGGGATTTAAGAACTTGCTTGATTATATTGGAAGGAACCTCTTGGTCAAATTTAATTTGAACTGTTCCCTTTCCAGTTTTATAGCCTTTATCTTCAAAGAGTTTACGTTCATCATCGCTTAATCCACCCTCACTAAATCCCAAACTTACATGTTTGCTGTAGGCGGCAAAACCTGTTAAAACTCCATTAAGATTGTAATTTGGAACATTCCAGGCAATTCTTTCTTTAGCTTCTGGAACGGTGGACTTAATGATTTTTCGAAGTTCTTCCATTATAGATTGGGAGTCTTCGGTCGAATTTGTGATATATTCATCTACATTTTTAGCTTTTTCCATAAAATGCTACTTTAATTTTTTCACAATGTCTTGCAGTCTATTATGTGCCATATTTAGACCGTAGGTGAAAGGCAGCTTCATCAGTTGATTTCTGTCCTCGATGGACTTGAATACTATTTTTATTTCCAGTTTGCTGGTTTGATCAGTCAATTCTTCGAATTCGAGATATTCCAACTGAACAGGAAAAGAGGTGTTTTCCATTTGAAAAGTGCGTGTAATGATTTTGTTGGTTACAAGCTCGTGAATTACCCCATTTGCTTTGAACATTACCTTGCCCTTGTCATCCTTCGTTTCAAACTGATAACTCCCGTGATTCTTGCTTTCGAGTTTCAGGACATTAGTCCCCATCCACTGTTCAACGATTTCAGGTTCTACATAGGCTTTAAAAAGTAGTTCCAAAGGCAAATCAAACTCCCTTGTAATGAGTAATTCCTGTTTGCCTTCCTCAGCATTGACTTTTGTTTTTTGTTCCACGGGATCTATTTTTTTAATTGGTGTTGTTTCATTATGGCTTCCAATTTGTTAAACCTATCGTCCCACAATTTTCGAAATGGCTCAATAAAGTCTGCTATCTCTTTTATCTTTTGAGGATTAAGTAGATAGTATATTTCTCGTCCTTCCTGCTCCTTTTCTAGCAGTTCGCACTCCGTTAAGATTTGTATGTGTTTGGATATAGTTTGTCTAGAAGAATCAAAATTCTCGGCAATGGCACCAGGTGTCATTGCTTGAAGGGCAACTAAAGTAATAATTGCCCTGCGCGTTGGATCCGCTAATGCTTGAAATGGGTCTCTTCTTAATTCCATTATGCAGTTATTTGACTGCTAATATATGTGCAATCATTTAACTGCGCAAATTTTTTAGCTAAAAGTCAAGATACTTTTTGTGTGTAGTGCAATTAGAATTAGTCCGAAAGCTACTTTTGATTCCTTTAAAAAATAATCCAAAACACTAAAACAATGGATAGTATATTAATTTGGGTTGGACTTTTTTCTACCCTTTTTTACATTTTATCATTAAATTTATTAAAGAAGTATTTATTGGAATCCAGTTCAAGTGCGAATTAGTAGTAATCCAATTCTGGTATAAGAGATAGATCAAACTAATTTTTAACAATCTCGGGTTCAGCTTCTTGGGGCTCCCCTAGTGTGTATTTTTTAGTAAATTCGAGCATGTAGGTAATTGCTTTTCGGGATTTGTTCAGGCTGCCCGCTGCTCGTAATTTCCGCATTATAGGTGCGCTATCTATATCATCCAGCATATCGGGCACAACGTTCAACAAACTATCTACGCGCGTCTCGATGTTTTCAGCTAGCGCATCTTCCAGTTCCGCAGGTATTTCAATTTCTGCTTCCACTAAACTGTCGTATACGTAAAGGTTATTGTATATATCAAAAGTATAAGCTGAAAATTCGTCTATACTTTTAACCTTACTGAGCTTTTTGGGAGGGATAATTCTTTCTTTATCAGATTCTTGTGCTCTGCAGTCATATCCGGATAAGAAGATTCCAAAGCAGAGTATCAGTATTAGTATTTTAAAGTTTGATTTCATAATGTGAAAGTTTTAATGATTACTAATAATATGATTAAAGGACGAACGGGCGGGGAAATCGATATCTGGCTCCTATGGTATCCTTACTTATTCTTACCTCTTCAGTTTAATGCCTAATTACAATTCACTATAGCTTACATTTTTGAATTTACCATTGGTTACGGTATATGTATTTCCTGAATACAGGTCTTCTCCTGAAAAGCTAAATTCCCCCGAGATTGTTTTAGCTTCGGTGTCAATTGCAGTTAATTTAAAACTATCACCACTGCCTATTTTTGAACTAGCAAGAACTTTTATCTCTTCATTTCTTACTTCACTATACGAACCAGTATAGGCCCTCACCGTACCATTTGCCAGCCACACTGTTCCTGCTTCAATGTCATCGGTATTAGAACCAACCAGTCCCAATGCTATAATATTCCTGTCACTACCGGAGTTGTTTAGGGATACCAAAGCAGTAATATTGAATAGATAGAAATTTTCAGAACCGCCCGCCTCGGGTTGTAAAAGGCCCCCAGTAGAGCCTGGAGGCGCCTCAAAACTTTCACCATTTACCAAGGCAGTAGTTTCGCCGTTACCTAATTCGCCTTCGATCTGGTTGGGGTTGTCGTCATTTGTATCACAGGAGAAGTGAAAAAATAAAAAGATGGCTATTATAAATATGCTCATGTAGGACGGTTGTCTTCTATTTTTCATAATTTAAAATATTAAAAGAGTTCGATTTTGAATAGTTATAGATTTTTCATTTGCTAATTATTGGCATAGCTATTTTTAGCATATTCGTTGGCGATTTTCCGGTTGGCTGGTCTACAGGTAGTTGGGAAGTCGAAGAAATACAGGCAATCTGGCATTCCTTTAGCATTAAAGGTAAGCGTAACCGTACCTCTTTTTTTTCCACCAAACCCAGAGAAGGTATACGTTCCCTTGATCTTGCTCGGCCTACCTAGGGCATCTGTGCTTAAGATATTTATATCATGGACACTACCCTTTTGAAAGCGGTTAAAATTCCACTGCAGGGAATTTTGATATACCAGGTCTTCAAGGAGTTGTTGTGCATTTTGATTTTCGGAAATTTCAACCTTGTTAGATTTTCTTTCCGCAATCAATGCCTCCAATCGTTTAGGTTGCTCATTAAGTGCATACCGTCTTAGGTTTTCCTGAAACCTTTTTAGACCAGGGCTATCACAAGCGTTCATCCTAAGAAGGTTTGTCATATCTGTATAAACGGCTTTCATTTCACCCGTAGTCTTGGCAATGGCGCCAAATCCACCATCTGGTGACATTAATGAAAGTGTATTGCCTAACTGAAAATTACTCAATACCTGCATAGCAGCAAACATTTCGGGCGTGGTAAACAGATCTGTTCCAACAGTTCGATAGTTGATACAAGTTCGGCTGATTTCCATACCGTAGCCATTCTTGGTAATCTGGTATGTTTCGCATTCCTGTTTTGTTAATTCGATCTTATCTTTCGGAAGGCTGCCAGGACAATATTTAGCATAGGTAGTGACGTACATATTGAACAAGGTGCCAAACAACATTTCCTCCCGTTTAAAAGGAACTGCTTCAAAATTGCCTAAAAAAATGTCGGTTAACTCTACTTCATAATTCAGGCCTTGGGTATTAAATTCTATGAAAGAAGGAAATTGACTATTCTCATGAACAATAAGTTCTGTATTCTTTATATCTCCCAGCTTATCTGCCATATCAGATGTTTTTCTCTCCTTTATAACGGCCAGGGCTATCAACATTATAATGGCTAAAAGTAGAAATGCCGATTTGCTTATTTTTTTCATTGTACCAGCTTTTAGATTATACGGTATAAATAGGCAAACTGGGAGTAAGAAACTTAGAAGTAGGTAAAACAGTAACCCTAAAATAGGCATCAAAAATGCGTCTCCAAACCTGAAATGAGTAAGTGTTTGGGCAGGTTTAGTATCTGTATAATTTTTATGAATAGCTGAAAGGAATAGTCAGCCCCTGTGGTTTTTATCTGTTTTATAAACAAATCCAGTTTATCGCACTTCCTAAGTATAACGGGACAGTTGCTAAATAAGCCTGAACGCTCACTAATTTCTGCTAACCAGAAGAAATCTAACAATCTAAATTTAGGCAAATTATTAATAATATTGAGGAGTCCAGAAACCTAATAACGGGGCGCAACCGAAAAGCCTTACGAGTAGGAAAACTAAAATTTATATGATGCTTTCAAAATTCAAACTATTCGCCCTTATTGTTTTAGCCGGTATTTTATCTGTTTCCTGTTCGGTGAGGTTGGTTGATTTTACGGCCATTAGTTCAAAAAATGTAAACTTGAATGTAAATACTTCCGAAGGTGTAAAGACTGAAGGATCGAAGTCCTATGTTTTTGGGTTCGGTTTTAATATAAAAGATGCCCTTGACCTTGCACTGGAAAATGCCGGACCTGAGTATGATATGCTGATGGACGGAGTGGTGCGTTATTCCAATTACTTTTTTGTTGCCACGGTAGAGGTAGAAGGCACCGCCTATAACTCCAGGAATATACGAACTACTATGACCAAAGCGGAATATAAAAACTGGTTGATCAACAGTGAGAGCCTATATGTAAAAAATGAGAACATTCTTAAAGGTATTGAAGAGAATTAAAACATAGGGGGGATTTTAGGTAATTTTTTGCTAAAAATAAATTCTGGAAATCTGGTGAAATGTAGGCTCTTAGTGGTAATAATTGGTAAGGAATTTTAAGAATTCTTCTTTTTTTCTGGTAGATACATCAACCGAAGCACCATCTTCCATAACCACATATCCGCCTTTGCCCTTATAATATTTTTTGATATGGATAAGGTTGATTAAATGCGAATGGTGAATCCTGAAAAAATTGGATCCAACCAGCATCTCATCAAAAACCTTTAGAGTTTTGGCAACGGTAAGCTTTGTTCCATTTTTATGGAAGATATGAGTATAATTGCCATCAGCTTCCAATCTTAAAACCTCCTGAAGTGTCAGGAATTCGTAACCTTCTTGGGTAGGAATGCTAATTTTTTTCGTTGCCTGGTTGCTTCTTAGATTGTGCATCAACACCTCCATTTTTTTGTCAAAATAATTTTTGGACAATCTGGAGGTGTACTTATTAATGGCCACTTTAAAATTTTCTTTGTCGATGGGCTTTAGTAAATAATCCAGGGCACTGAATTTAAAAGCTTCTATGGCATACTGGTCATAAGCTGTGGTGAAGACTACATCAAAATCTGGCTGGTCCCATTGTGCCAAATAATCAAAGCCGGTTTGAGTACCAATCTGAACGTCTAAAAAAACGAGGTCTGGATGGTGTTTTTTGGTTTCACTAATTGCCTCTTCCACGGTTTGCGCTTTTGCCGTTAGCTGAAATTCTGATCCACATGTTCTTAGGAGACCTTCTATCCGGTCAATGCAGTGTTTTTCATCGTCTATTATCAATGTGTTTATCATAGTTAAAATGCTATTTCCAGGGGCAGGCTTACCTCTACACGTACTCCTTGTGGCTTATCGATAAAATTTACGTTACCCTTACTGTTTTTTACTTGATTAATTATATTTACTCGATTTTGGGTGATATTTATGCCTTTTACTTCAGATTCTTTTCTAAGTGTATTTATGGTATTTGCCCTCCCTTGACCATTGTCTTCCACAGAACAGACCAACATCTTATCCCTCTCTTTTACTTCGATTTTTATATGGCCTTTCCCCTTCATTTGCGAGATTCCGTGCCAGATACTATTTTCTACAAAGGGTTGTAGGATACAGGGTGGAATAAGGGTTCTATGTATGTCTATCCCCGGATCTACTTCAATGCTAGAAGTAAATTTGTTATTGAGCCTTTTGGTTTCTATTTCCAGGTAGAGCCGTAATAATTCTAAGTCATCTTCCAGCAGGACTTCCTTTTTTTCGGAATTGACGAGCGTTTTACGCATTAAGTCTGCAAATTTTGTAAGATAATCCCCCGCTTGTTCCTTATCGTTTTTATCTATAAAATGATTAATGGAATTCAAGGCGTTAAAGATGAAGTGGGGGTTCATCTGTGCCCTTAGTGCCTTCAACTCGGTATCGCATACTTTGGTATCAAATTCAGCGCGTTCTTGCCGGGCTACGGCATCCCTTTTCCTTTTTAATAAGAATAAAGTCAAAATACCCGCTGCCAAAAGGCCACTACCCCCAATGATTACGGTGTTTTTTATATATTTTTGTTTGTAAATCTCTGCTTGGGCAATGGCCTCCTGTTTTGCATGGGTTGTCTCCAGCGCAGTTTCTTTTTTCTCATATTCATGTTGGGCTTCAAGACGCGCAATTTCTGCTTCGCTTCCCGTGGAGGTAATACTATCTTTTAACTGGCTACTTTTTGCCTTTGCTTCATAGGCGGCCTGGTAATCGTTTAGCTGTGCATGGATCTTGGACAAATGGCCCAAAATTCTTTCTTCGGTATTTATAGTAGCCGCTTCCTGGGAATTAAGAAGAGCTTTATTGAACTGTTCTTTTGCATTTTGCAAGAAGTTCTTTGCGTTTTTTTCTTCGTACAAATTCAGGTATGCCTCCCCCATATTTTCTTGTGCAATGGAAAGGTTTGCTTTGTTGCCCAGTTCTTCGTAAACAGAAGATGCACTACTAAGGTTTTTTATTGCTTCCAGATTTTTTCCTAGGGGAATGAGTACGACCCCTATGTTGGTAAGGGCATTCGCCTTCCCTAATTTGTTGCCAACCTCTTCTTGCAGGTCATAGGATTCTTGGTATAATTTTAATGCCTTAAGGGGTTTACCTAGATAATCCAGAGTGTTTGCCAAATTAGAAAGCGCATCAGCCTCAAGTTGTTTATGCCCTAACCGCCTAAAGCTGGCCAAGGCCTGTTCATGGTAATCCAGGGATTTTTTATAATCTTTTAACCTGGCATATAATAGACCTAAGTTACTAATGATTTGGGCATATTCAATACTTTTTGTTGCACCTATGGACTCATACAATTTAATAGCCTTTAAGTAGTTTTGAAGGGCTGCAGAATAGTTAGCTTCATACATTAAATTGATACTGATACTATTGAGCATTTTCCCCATCAATAGTGTATCTTTTGAACCTTTAAAAAGCTGAAAGGCCAAACGATAGTTTTTTGTGGATTTTGTATATTCAGATTGGTTATAATATACCAGCCCCTGTGAGTAAAGGGTTCTTGCCCATTGCGTGCTATCCCTGCTTTCTTTAAAGATATTAATGGCCGTGGTATACATTTTAATAGCTTCTTCGTTCAAACCCAGCACCGTGAAGTTTTGGCTTTTACGTTTAAATGCCGTAGCGATTTGCGGCTTATTCTTTATGGCTTTTGCAACATCAAGTGCTTCTTCCGCAAATTTAAGTCCCTGCACCGCATCGCAGGTGGAATGGTAATATGAAAGTTCATTAAGATAGTGTGCTTTCAGGGAGTCACTTATTTGCCCTTTGAGTAAATTTTGAATGGAGTCTATTTCTGCCTGTTGGGAAGATGCATCCTGAAGGTAAAATATAAATATCAAAAGTAACCCTATTCTCATAATGGTGGTTGTTTTTAAAGATAGAGAGCAGGGTGTATCTATCTCTAATATAGGTATTTAATCATTATGGGTCAACTGTAGTAGATGAAATGTATTTATTATGGATCAATAACATTCTGCTGAATAGTCTAGACATTAAAATTCATGATTATGCCTAATGGGTTTCCAAAGCAAACCCATGTCGCCCTTCTTGTTCCTTCCCTTAATAAAATGAACATAGTTTCTACACCTTTTTTAGCTGTGAGGCTTAATAACTTCGGTAAGATCTTGGAGTAAAGCTTCTGCAGTTTCGAGGGTTAGACCACCTGCCAATACGATTTCACGGCTGCCTTGACGCGTCCTCATCGTAAGCAAATAGGAACGCTGAGCCATTTTTCCGCCGAGGAATTTTCCTAATAGGGCAGATGTTGATTTGCCACCAAATACCATCCCGGTCCATGGATCGATGGAGAGACTAGACCCCACTTCTTCTTCCCCTCTTCTACTGCCTTTGCGGATATAAAATCCGGCAATTTCAGGAAAGCCCCAGGAATTTTTCCCATCAGCAAGTTCTTTGTCTGAAATTGTTAGCTGCGCCGGCCTGCGATAGCGTGCGCCAATCAATAAAAAGAATAGAAAGACGGGAATAAAAATCCAAATGAGGTATGCAACTGTCCCGGGATGACCGGAAGCCGTATCGATTTGAAAGATCCAGTTGCCGATTAAGTATAATATTAAACAAATTAATATGAGGGTCCATGATGGTCTTGCCGGGCTAATATCAAATACAGAATTGCCTGAATTATTGCGGCGTGTAAATTTGGCCTTACGCGTGTTGATAAGCGTGATAAACCAGAAAATTAATCCAAATCGCTTGGCAAGATAGAATCCACCTGCCAAAAGTGCCAAAAAAATGAGTGTGCCAAGTGCCATAATCTATTTTGTAAAGTTAACAATAGATGTTCCAAATTAATGGGTTAGAATGCATGTATTACTACCTCTAAAAATATGCAAAAAACATGAAATAATAATGTAATATTCAATAAATCAGCACGTTGTATAATTTTATTTTTTTACTCTTTAGCGTAGATTTAGAATTCGAAGTATGATAAAATTTTATCTCAAAAGCTCTAGTTCGAAAGATGAATTTTTTGCCGAAAATATGGCCGGAAAACTCAAATTTTATTTACTTATCCAGTCTTCTCTAAATGTTTACAGAAGTAAAACCTATGTTCGAACAATTTAAGATTGAGGAGATTTTCCCTGAGTGGTTATATTTTAAAGGACATATTAGACTATGCTAATGAGTTGTCTTTCCAATCTTCGACAGGCTTCATTTTCTTACCTTTTATAGTTGTTGGACTCAAAATATACCCAATAAAGGGTATTTACTACCGTAGTTAACAATATTACTTTAGCTTAATAAATTATTTATTATGAAAAAGTTCCTGTTTTTACTGACGTTGGTATTTTTTATCACTGCCTGCGAAACAGAAGAAGAGCCTGTAATTGAGAGAGAAGAAGTGGCGGAAGAGACAGAAGAGCCTGCGGAGGAGGAAAATCAACAAGCTGAAACCTTAGATTTAGGGACAGTCAAAACCCAGGAAATTATTAGGTTTAGTAGTGATAAATTGATTGCACAACAGTATCAAGTAACGTTGGATGGGCAGGCAATTACTATTGAAAAATTCAATGCTATTGAATATATTTTAGTAATTCCTGGAGTCACCAGTTTAGGTAAACAGGAAATAAAAATTTCAGAAATAGATAACTTTGTACTATCTGTAAATATTTTAGAAACTACAATTACGAATAGTGCGGAAGATGCTTTAAAACCATTCTTTGATAATATTTTAGCTTTTGAAGAATCGGTAAATCCAGCCTCTGAAAAGGGCACTAACGTCTTGTCTATTCTTGAAGCTTTCAAAAAAAACTACGCGACATTATCTAACGACGATAAATTGCAGTTGGCAAAATTATATACAGCCAATAAATCGTTTATAGATGATACAATTTTGGATGACTATGAGCGGATTAACCACGATCAGCTGGCGATTGTTGGGAAATATATTTTATCTGTAACCACATTTTCTGCTGCTACCGTGGCAGCTACCATCGACCCAGAACTAATCTCCAAATCAGGATTGGTAACCATCGCCGCTATCGCACTTTATAAGTCCTATGATTACAAAGATCAGTTATCTGCATCTACGTTGAAAAAAGTGGATATAGCTATCAATTCTATTGAATCTTCGCTATCTACGCAGAATGAAGATAATATATTGGAGTTATATAATAATGAGAATGAGGTTTTTCCATTTGAAACCAGAGAAAGATCTATTATAAGTTCAGATAAGAATGACTCGAACAAGAATTTGAAAGATTTCTTCGGAAGTTTTTTAACGTTCAACACAGTATTGGAAAAGCTGAACAGTGCTATTCAATTTGTAAACGATGAAATTTGGTTTTCAAATGTGTCCTTGTTCGAAAGAGATTTCTTTCCTGATTCAGCACAGGTTGAAAATATACCTGCGGACCAGACAATCTTTTATGCTTCAAAATTTACCATTAGTGATTCCCGGGTTAATTTGAACAATGTTAGCTTTAGCGATGGTCACATATTGATTAATGCAAGTTATGCAGATCAAAATTCTACAGATAATTACCTGGATACCTTTTTAGAATTCACCTATACTGATGAATTTAATGAATTGGAGGGGAAATATCCTATAAGGCTTCATAAAAATTATAATTATAAAATTCAGTTTATAGAAAATCCAAACTATGGCGCAATAGTACCGGTGGAAACACTTAGTAATGGAGACTCATATACAATTCCAAATTTCGTATGGCATCACTATCGATTGTTATTAGATAATGAACCGGTACTGGTAGATAATGGAAGTGAATGGTCAAGAGTTTTACTGGGGGATGTACCCAAAACTGGTGATACTATTACCATGAATAAATTTCCAATTTACCTCAGAGATGCAACTAACAATAGAGTAATCACTATAAATCTTGATTTAACCTTAGTCAACGAAGCATATAAAAAAATTGTAAACAACTCATTTACAATGCAATTGGGTCTTTATGGAGTGCCATTTGGGGCAGTATCTATAATTAAATTTAATGATAATGGAACTTATTCTACTTATTTAGATGGAAGTTTGATACGTGAAGGAAATTATAGTTTTACACCACAAATTAATAATTATTATTGGCAAGACTGCCAGGATTATGAGTTTAAAGGCAGGGGCATTGCTGCCATACACCTTACTATGCAATCTTCACCTTCATATATGATGTTTTTTGACGACGGTCAGATATTAGCTAATAGTACTTATGGATGTTATAATAATTATATGACCTATCATTATAATAAAAATTGAGAAAATCTTAATTTTAAAGACCTTTAAGGGTTTGAAATGTTAGGTAATTAGTCCAGTATCGGCAATTTATAATGTGCAAAAGGGCTCGTTTCTTTCATTAAAGCTTCAATTTCTTTAGATTTTCGAGGCGCATCTACAGATAGGTTTACCGGTCCATCTTCGGTGATTAAAATATCATCTTCTATCCTTACGGCAATTCCCCACCATTTTTCATCACAGGCACTTCCTTCCGGAATATAAATGCCTGGTTCTACCGTAATGACCATATTAGGTTCAAGAATACCGTAAAGTCCGGCATCATGGACATCAAGTCCAATATAATGGGAAGTTCCGTGCGGGAAGTAGCGATGCTTTTCTTCAGCATTTTCAATAATTCCTAATTCAGCCAGGCCTTCATTAATCACTTGTGAAGTTGCTGCATGTGTGCCTTGTATTTCGGAGCCAGCAGTTGCTGCAGCAATCCCGGCTTCCTGTGCCTGATAAACCAGGTCATAGATTTGCTTTTGCTCCGAAGAAAATTTTCCATTTGCCGGGATAGTCCTGGTAACATCAGCAGTATAGCCATGATATTCGGCTCCTAAATCCATCAAAACCAGATCATTTTCCACCTTTGTTTTAGAATTTTCTATATAATGCAAAACGCAGCCGTTGGAACCGGCACCTACAATAGATGGATAACCTTCATATTCGCTACCATACTTTTTATATACATATTCGTGAATTCCCTGAATTTCGGTTTCAGACATTCCCGGGTGCATTGCTTTCATGATCTCCCGTTGACCCTGCGCGGAAATTTTAACCGCTTTAGTCAACAATTTCAATTCTTTCGGAGTTTTAACCTGACGCAATTTTGCCATAATTTTTTCTGAAGTGCCCGTTTCAATCCTGGAAATTTTCGCTTGTACTTCCCCGCCCTGGTTTAGTTCAATATTATTGACGTTTTTATTAGAAACTTGCTTTGGTGAACTTTTGCCATAGTTTGTTTGTTTCTTAAAATGCTCAATAAGACTGGCCAAATCTGCTGGATCCCGCGTGTCGCGATAATCGTCATGGAATGTGGTGATTAAAACCTGATCGTAGGCATTAAAATCGATTTTATTCTCTAAAAATTCTTTTCCATTAAATACATTCTCAAAACCTAATTCATCATGAGCACCTTCAGTTCCTAAACGTCTTCCTGTCCACATTTCAGCTCTCTCATTTTTTTCCTGAACATAAAACAATTCATTATAGTCCGCATTCTCCCCTTTTTGATCTTCAGAAAAAATAACCAAAACGGCATGGGGTTCTTTGTAGCCGGTTAGATAATAAAAGTTTGGATCCTGATGATAAACATATTCTACATCATTTGCGCGATTTCTCACGGGATTGGCAAAAAACACCGCAACAGAATTAGTGGGCATTTCACTTCTATAGGCATCGCGGCGGCTCTTGTGGAATTCTGATGAGAGATAGTCGGTTGGGATTCCTTCCTGGGCAAAAATGGAGGTAAAAAAAAGAAGGAGCAGGCAGTTAAGTATGGACTTCATAATCTCAAAGTTTAATCAACAATTTATGAATTAGATTTTAATAGCCAATAAATTTTAAAATGACTTGATCGCTTTTGGTAATTATGGTTTTATCCAAAATAATTTTTCTAATTTCTCCTGTATTCCTATTGATATCTTAAAAATTTTAAGATATCTTTAGATTTCCTTTGGAATTTTTGAAATATGCAATTCGAATTCTAAGGATTTTCATTCTTACATCCATACTTAATGGCGAAAAAATATATCGGTATTGATATTGGCGGAACAAAGATTCATTTAGGAATTGTTTCCGGAAGTCAATTATTAAAAGAAATTCAATTTCCCACACCTGCACATTTACCTGAAAAAGAAATTATTGATCAACTTTGTAAGGAGATCGATACCATTTTTGCTGAAGATATAGCAGGATTTGGGATTGGTGTTCCCGGCCTGGTTGATGAAAATAGCGGGATTATCTATGATCTCTGGAATATTCCTTCCTGGAAAGAAGTGGCCTTAAAAGATTTTCTTGAAAAGAAATATGATCGCCCGGTTAAAATTACCAACGATGCAAACACGTTTGCTTTAGGTGAAAAATACTATGGCAAAGGCCAAAATTATAAAAATCTTGTTACGGTAAGTTTGGGGACCGGGTTTGGAACCGGAATTATTGCCAACCACCAGCTTTATTCCGGAACACTTTCCGGGGCAGGTGAACTTGGTGACATTCCCTATTTAGATAAAACGATTGAAGATTATTGTAGTGGTAAATTCTTTTCAACGGTTTATTCAGAAGATGGAAAAAGCCTTTTTCAAAAAGCTGAGGCTGGTGATGAAAAAGCGCTCAAAATCTTCGAAGATTTTGGGAATCATGTTGGAAATGCTTTTAAAGTAATCTTATATACCCTGGCTCCTGAAGCTATATTCATAGGAGGTTCCATTAGCCGCTCCTTTCCCTATTTTGAAAAATCCATGTGGGAGGCAGTGCATACCTTTCCTTTTAAAAAGATCATAGAAAACCTTATTATTGAGGTTTCAGAAATTGATAATATTGCACTCCTTGGTGCAGTAAGCCTATTCGAAAATTCAAAAATCAAAGAATATTAAAACATTGCCATGAATCAAACCAAAACCATTCAGCCGCCATCGAATGTAAACAGATCGATCATCATCATTGGAGCGCTATTTTTTATTTTCGGCTTTGTCACCTGGCTTAATTCGCTTTTAATTCCATATCTCGAGATTGCCTGTGAATTAACCACTTTTCAGGCATTTTTTGTCACTTTCGCCTTCTACATTGCTTATGTAGTAATGGCGCCTGTTTCCAGCCGTACATTGAAGAAATTTGGATTTAAAAAAGGAATGGCGCTGGCTTTGGTGCTTATGGCTTTTGGAGCTTTTCTGTTTATTCCTGCGGCATATTCCAGAACGTACATCATATTTCTTATAGGACTGTTTATTATTGGTAGCGGATTGGCAATTTTGCAAACGGCTTCCAATCCTTATGTCACCATCGTGGGGCCTGCGGAAAGCGCGGCCAAACGAATCAGCATCATGGGAATTTGTAATAAAGTTGCCGGGGCTTTGGCGCCAATCATTATTGGCTTTTTTCTTCAGCTGGATAAGGCAGACGCTTTAAGATCTGAAATTGCCAATCTAACGGCTTCAGAACGAACTGCGGAACTGGATGCGATGGCTTTAAGGGTAATCCCGCCTTATATTGGGATTATCATCGTTCTTTTAATTTTAGCATTTTGGGTTTATAAATCATCCCTCCCGGAAGTTGATACCGATGAGGAAGATGAAAGTCTAAGTGCTGTCAATAAAGGGAAAAACAGTGTCTTCGATTTCCCTCATGTGATTTTAGGAGTAATTACTTTGTTTTTATACGTGGGTGTTGAGGTAATTTCTGCAGATAGTATTATTAGTTATGGTGCATCCCAGGGAATTCCCCTTACCACCGCGAAATATTTTGCTACCGGGACGATGTTCGCCATGATCGCGGGTTATATCATAGGAATTATCACGATCCCAAAATATATAAAACAAGAAAATGCTTTAAAATTATCAGCGATCGTAGGAATTGTCTTTTCCCTCCTGGCAATTTTTACCAGTGGCTATGTTTCACTGGGATTTATAGCCCTTCTTGGTTTAGCGAACGCCTTGATGTGGCCGGCAATCTGGCCTATGGCTCTGGCAGATGTGGGTAGGTTTACGAAAGCCGCATCCTCTTTATTGGTAATGGGAATTGCGGGAGGTGCAATTGTTCCCCTGGCCTATGGCGCGTTTGCAGATTCGTGGAACGCCCAGTCTGCATATTGGGTGTTGATCCCATGCTACCTGTTTATTCTATACTATGCGATCGCAGGACATAAAATTCGAAGATCATGAGACCTTATATTTTAGCTGAAAATAACTGGAAATCTATAAAAGAAATGGAAATTGAAGTTGCCGTGCTCACCTGGGGCGCGACTGAAGCTCACAATTACCATCTTCCCTATGCAACAGATAATTATCAAATTGAAGCAATTGCGGCAAGAGCAGGCGAATTAGCTTATGAACAGGACGCGAAATTTGTCATTCTCCCAAATATTCCTTTTGGTGTAAATACAGGTCAGGCAGATATAAGATTGGATATTAATTTGAATCCTACAACTCAGTTTGCCATTTTATCAGACATTATTGAGGTTTTGAACCGACAGGAAATTTTTAAGCTCATTATTTTTAATGGTCACGGCGGCAATGATTTCAAACCAATCCTTCGTGAATTGGGCCTGAAATTCCCTAAAATGTTCCTGATCACGACCAATTTTTTTCAAACCGTGGATAAGTCTCAATTTTTTGAAAAGAAAGGTGACCATGCCGATGAAATGGAAACCAGTTTGATGATGCACTTGAAGCCGGAATTGGTCCTCCCTTTAAATGAAGCCGGGGATGGTGCTGAGAATAAATCAAAAATAACCGGGATCAAAGAGGGTTGGGCCTGGTCTGAAAGACAATGGTCTTTGGTCACGAAAGATACCGGAGTGGGAGATCCCAAATTAGCCACGGCAGAAAAGGGCAGGCAATTTTTTGAAGCTACCGCTATGCAACTAGCGGGTTTGATCAAAGAAGTTTCAGATATAACTATTGAAAAACGTTACGAGAATACTTAAAATTTTCTCCTTATAATTTTTAGCATATGAGCACAATTAAAAGAATTTTTCAGTTAGCTGCAGTTTTTATTTTCCTGATTTTTGGATGTAAAAGTACCGGGACTATTTCTGGAGATGTTGCATTAGTTGAAATCCCGGCAATTATCCCAGCGCCTACAGAAGCCAACTGGGGTTCCGGCCAGTTTATCATTCCTGAAAACAATACGATCTGTTATAATTCCGGGGCAAAAATTTCTGCAGAATGGCTTCAGCATTTATTACAGGCAGCAAAAATAAATTCAGAAGTGACCAGTGGCGATACTTGTGGAAACTGGAATATTATTCTGGATAGTTCACTGCAAGATCTGGGGGAAGAGGGTTATGCTTTAAGTATTACCAATACCGGGGTTTCCCTAAAAAGTGCTACGGAAACAGGACTCTTTTACGGGATCCAGACCTTGAGACAATTTATGCCAGCGGGCGTGGAAAATGCTTCAGCAGAAAAAGTTCCTGCACTTAGAAATGTTGAAATTAAGGATTCGCCTAAATATAGCTGGCGCGGAAGTATGGTAGATATGGCCAGAAGTTTTTTTGGTATAGACTATTTAAAAAGGCACGTAGATAGAATGGCACTTTACAAGCTAAACCGTTTGCATTTGCATTTGACCGATGACCAGGGTTGGAGAATTGAAATAAAAAGCAAACCAAAACTGACCGAAATTGGAGGAAAAAGCGCTGTAAAAGATGGAAATTCCGGTTTTATCACCCAGGAAGAATATATAGAATTACAGGATTATGCCCTGGCCAGAAATATTGTGATTATTCCGGAAGTGGATATGCCGGGTCACGTATATGCTGCTTTGGTTTCTTATCCTGAATTGAATTGTGCTGAAAACTCAAATATTAACCCTAAAAAAGCAACCCCTCCAGATTTGTATTCGGGCTATGAAGTAGGCTGGAGCCGGTTTTGTTTAGAAGATGAGAAAACCTATGATTTTGTATCTGAAATAGTAGGGGAGCTGGCTAAAATCACCAAAGGGCCCTGGATACATTTGGGAGGTGACGAGATCGAAGATCCACGCTACGAAGAATTCGTGGTAAAAGCTGATTCTATTGTGCGGCATTATGGTAAAACCAGTATTGGTTGGGAAGAAGTGACCAAGGCGGAAGTTGACGGATCTTTAATTAGCCAGAATTGGAATGGAAAAACTAAAAGTATTGTAGATGTAAAAATTATTGAATCTATATGCTCCAATTTCTACCTGGATCACGCCAATTTTCCAGGGCAGGAGAATACGTTGAACTGGTGCAAACCTGATGGGGTGAGCATCAAAAATGTGTATGATTTTAAAACTAATAATCCCAATGTTATAGGTGTGGAAGCACCTGTTTGGACAGAGCATGTTACAAATGATGCTATGATGGATGATCGTTTTTGGCCAAGATTAGCAGCAGTCGCTGAAATTGGCTGGTCTCAGGATTCGAACCGTAATTTTGAAGATTTCATAACCCGACTTAAAAAACACGAAAACCGATTGAGAAATATGGGGATCAGGTTTCATCCAAGCCCTGAAATTGACTGGGTTACGAAATCAAAAGTGATGGTTGATCCTGGAAATGTCTACGCAGGTTTTGAAGTAAAAAATTAACTATTATTCCTCAAATTTCCAGCGAACGAAGGCTTCCATAGCTTCGTAATTTGCCAGGCCAAGTTGATGGTAATTCACGGCAGTTTCCCGATTTCTTTCCGCAGCGCGTACCCAAAATTCACGTTCATCATCCCCGGGGAAAACAGGCCTGTCTTTTTGTGATTGATGCTGAAAAATAGCATTTCTTTTACGCGTCACTTCATGAGGGGATAAAGGCACGGCCATTTCAATTTCGTGAGTTTCAAATTCATCCCAGGCTCCCCGGTACATCCAAAGCCAGCAATCCTTAGTCCAATTTTCGGTCTTTCGTAGTCTTTTCATAGCTTCCAGGATAATATGAAAACATACGATATGGGTGCCATGGGGATCGTCAAAATCTCCTGCGGCGAAAACCTGATGGGGTTGAATTTTCTGAAGCAGAGCCATGGTTTGCTTAATATCTTCCTCTTTAATTGGGTTTTTTATCTTTTTACCGGTTTCATAAAAGGGCAGTGCCATAAAATGAATATGCTTGTCCTCTAAGCCGGCATACCGAGCGCCAGCATAGGCTTCAGATTTTCTAATAAAAGCCTTTACATTTTTGATTTCGGTAAGGTCGATTTGATTGGGTTGTTTTGTTTTCAGGAATGCACGCATATTTTGATATACTTTTTCCAGATGTTCAGTTTCTTCCCCAATACTCTTATTAAAATCTATGGTGAATTCAACATATCTTAAGACATCTGTGTCCCAAACTGCTGTATTTCCGGAGGTTTGATAAGCTACATGTACTTCATGTCCCTGGTCCACCAGTCGAATAAAAGTTCCCCCCATAGAAATAACGTCATCATCTGGATGTGGAGCAAAGATCAGGCTGCGTTTATGAGATGGTTCGGCTCGTTCAGGTCTTTGGGAATCATCTGCTTCTGGTTTACCTCCCGGCCAGCCTGTTATACTGTGTTGTAATTGATTAAATACATCAATATTAATATCATAGACCGGTCCCTGTTCCGTAACCAGTTGAGCCATCCCATTATTATTGTAATCTTCGTCGGTAAGTTTAAGAACTGGTTTATTTACTTCCGAAGAGAGCCAGATAACTGCTTTTTTTATCATTTTTTTTGTCCAGACACAATCCTTAACCAACCAGGGTGTGTTAAAACGGGTCAATTCTGAAGCTGCCTCTTCATCCAGAATAAAGGTGACGTTATCTGAAAGTTGCAGGTAAGTGGCAGGTACATTTCCGGAAATTTCGCCTTCAACCGCTTTTTTAATGATGGAAGCTTTTTTCTTGCTCCAGGCCATTAGAATGATTTCTTTTGCTTTGAAAATTGTACCAACGCCCATGGTAATAGCCTTGGTAGGAACATTTTCTTTTCCCCCAAAATCCCTGGAGGCATCACGCCGTGTAAGATCATCGAGGGTAACAAGTCTGGTTCCGGAATTTGGTGCGGAACCCGGTTCGTTGAAACCTATGTGACCGGTACGGCCAATTCCCAGAATTTGAAGGTCCAATCCTCCTACAGATTCAATTTTATTTTCATAGGCAAGGCAATAATCTGCAATTTTGTCTTTATCTAAAGTCCCATCGGGAATATGGATGTTTTCCCTTTTTATATCAATATGATTAAACAAATGCTCGTCCATAAACGCGACATAACTTTGTCTTGAATCTGGCTGCATAGGATAATATTCGTCGAGGTTAAAAGTGATTACATTTTTAAAGCTTAAACCTTGTTCCTGGTACATTTTCACCAAATTGTTATAAACTTCAATTGGCGTAGCTCCGGTCGCGAGGCCTAAAACCGCATACTCTCCTTTTGCCTGTTTTTTCTGAATAATATTAGCGATATTCTGAGCAACTTTTAAAGCAGCTTCATCTTCCGAAGCAAAAACTTTTACAGGTAATTTCTCAAATCGAGTTTCTTCTAAGAGATTTAATCGAGCCATAATCTTTTAATTTGTTTCAATATTTTCCAGCGCTAGCTGACTTTTTATCACATTACTAACCACGGCAACCGTAGAGCCCAGGGAACTTGAATTTTTCCCAAGATTGGACAGGCTTATTTTTGTTCTTTCTTTTAGCTGAATCATACAATAGGTATTAATAGACTGCTGAATAGGCGTGGTTATGAATTTTTTGGCTTCGGCAATCTTACCTTCTAAAATGATCAATTCGGGGTTAAAGATTTGAATAAGTATGGCGATTCCTTTTCCCATATTGATCCCCACTTCAGAAATTAAATTAATCGCAAACTGATCGCCGCGATTGGCGGCTTCAATGATGATATCAGGGTTCAATTGCTCCAGATCTTTCCCAATCATATCCTGAAGTAGTGAAGTTTCCCCATTTTTTAAACCCTTTTTAGCATTATTTACCAGAGCTAGCCCGGAAGCAATAGTTTCAAGACAGCCCCTTTTACCACAATGGCAAAGTTCGCCATCTTCGATCATGGGGATATGACCAAATTCGCCAGCAAAGCCTGAAGCTCCAGTTAGCATTTTGCCATTCATCACGATTCCCAAACCTACACCCCAATCCATCGAAATAACCAGCACTTCTTTTATATCTTTGGCTAATCCAAATTTCACTTCAGCAAGACAGGCACTTTTCGCGTCATTTAAGATATATACAGGCTTATTAAACCTCTTTTTTAGGACAGCTTGTAAAGATTCAGATTCCTGTTCCGTTAGAAAATAAGTAAAGTTCTTACCTTCTTTTGAAGAAACAAGACCGGGCATACTTATACCAATTCCTAATAGGCTGGTTGTATCGATTTTGGATGCTTGTATTAGAAGATTAGCGTTTTCGAAAAGGAAGTTTACAATATCTACATCACCTGTGATTTTGGATGCAATATTTTCTTCGTAAACAGTGGCATTAGTATTATCTATTAAAGCAAGACGAATGTTGAACCTGTCTATATGTATACTTAATACGTAAAAGGTTTTATTTTTTAGGGCATAGAGATCTGGTCTCCTCCCTCCAAAAGATTCGCCTCTTCCGTTTTTCTCTATAATACCTTCTTGAGCCATTTGGGTAAGAAGGGACATAGATGTGGGCAAACTAAAGCTGAAGGCGGTACATATTTCTGCATTAGAACTCGCTCCATTAAGATATAAATGCTTGAGGATACGCAATTTTTGAAAGTGTTTTTTTCTTTCTACATGCGAACTCTGGTGTAGATCTTTATTAAGAATAAATTCTTCTAATACGTTAGACATAATTTATTTTTTCAACAAAAAAGGTTAAAGAAATCAAAATTCCAGTTACAAAACTATATTAAAAATAAAGATAAAAAACTTTTGTAAAAAATTTTATAATTAAAGTAAAGATTTACAAAACGAAAATTAATATCTAGAAATGGGCTAAATAAAACAAAATAATAATTATATAAATCTGAAATACAGCAAATTAAATTTTAAAGTCTTTTCCACAAAAATTGAATTTATTCAATATTATTATAAAAAAATCAAACTTTTTTAAAGGTTTAATTAGCAGAAAATTGAATTTTAGAAGCACTAATCGATGAAATACATTAAAAAGTTTTTTGTTTAGAAAATAAAGTCCTCATTATGAAAAAAATAAGGTAACAGACTGAACTTGAAAAATATTATTATTAATTTTATTACGATAACGATTGAGTTATTAAGAAAAATTTATACATTTATCATTGACCTGTTAACTAATTAACCTTTAAAATCAATTTTATGAATGTGAAGATTATTACCATTCCCGTGAAACACTCTCGGGGTAAGGGCAAAAAGATCCTCCTATGCATATGCATGTTATCAATGTTTTTCGTTGGAGGAAACCCGGATGTTTTTGCAGCCTCATCAGCTGAGATCATTCTGCAGCAATCCGTAAGTGGGACTGTAGTAGACCAGAATGGAATGCCGCTCCCGGGAGTGAATGTTTTCGTGAAGGGAACAAACACAGGAACCCAAACAGATTTCGATGGAAATTATAGTCTGGATGTGCCGACCGATCAAACCCTGGTATTTAGTTATGTAGGATATGTAACCCAGGAAATCGTTATTACCAATCAAACTTCATTGAATGTTACCATGGATGAAGATGCAAGCCAGTTGGATGAAATTGTGGTTTTAGGATATACCGCCCAAACAAGAGCTGATATTACGGGCTCTGTATCTTCTGTAGATATGTCTGAAGCTACAAAAGCACCCATCGTAAATGCTGCTGAAGCTTTGGAAGGCCGGGTGACTGGTGTTACGGTAATCAATAGTGGGGCTCCGGGAGCATCTCCAATTGTAAGGATTCGTGGTTTTGGTACCAGTAATAATAACAATCCATTATATATTATTGATGGAGTGCAAACCGATGATCCTTCTATCTTAAATAACCTAAACTCTAATGATATAGCACAAATGAACGTGCTTAAAGATGGTGCTGCAGCCATATACGGGGCAAGGGCGTCAAACGGCGTAGTGATTATTACAACGAAAGGCGGTGGATACAATATGTCTAAGCCAACAATTTCAGTAGACACATATGTTGGTTTCAGTAGGGCTACAAATTTGCCTGATCTGTTAAATGCCCAGCAACATGGTGAAATGATTTTTGAAAGTTTAAGAAATGATGGTGTTACTGTTTCACATCCACAATATGGAAGTGGTGCGCAACCAGTGGTTCCCTCGATGCTTCAGGGTATTCCTGTAGATGTAACTGTAGAGCAGCCTAACGGAACAGATTGGCTGGATGAAGTTTTCAGAAATGCTCCTACATTCAATGCTTCCGTAGGATTACAGAATGGTAATGAATTTGGAAAATATTTATTATCTGTTAACTATTTAAAACGTGAAGGTATTCAGCAGGAAACAGGATTTGAAAGAGCAACAACCCGCTTGAATTCAGAATTTAAGATTGGGGATAGGCTAAGAGTGGGAGAACACTTGAATGCTTCATTTTCAAATACACGAGGAGGTAATGTAACTGACCTGGCTCTGAGAATGAGTCCATTAATACCGGTATACGCAGATAATGGGGACTTTGCAGGAACTTACGTTGCTTCAGCAGGTCTTTCAAACCCAACCAACCCGGTTGCAGACCTTAAAAGAGCCTCAGATAATTATAATAAATCTTTAAGGTTATTTGGTGACGTGTATGCCGTGTTGGAAATTATTGACCAATTAAGCGTAAAAACTTCCATTGGAGCGGATATCCAGTCTTTCAACAACCGAAATTTTTTACCTGTAAATCCGGAACATTCGGAGGCAAGATCTACAAATACTTTATCTGAACAAGATTTCAATAATTATCAATGGATTTGGACCAATACCGTGAATTATAACGATACTTTCGGCGATCACAGTATCAATGCTGTAGCCGGTATTGAAGCTTTATCATCACGGAATAAAGGAAAACAAATCAGTAGAACGGGTTACTTATTTGAAACTCCCGATTTTTATTTATTGGAAAATGGTTCAGGAGCAGCAATCGTAGATTATGCGTATGATGGAACCTCCACGTTATATTCCTTATTTGGAACAGCCAATTATAATTTTGCCGGAAAATATTTTCTTACCGCGACAGTGAGACGTGATGAATCATCTAGATTTTTAGGAGATAATAAAAGTGATATCTTTCCTTCTTTTAGTGCGGGATGGGTAGTAAGTGAAGAAGATTTTTTCAACTCTTCTTTTATGAGCTTTCTAAAAATAAAAGCCTCATGGGGTCAGGTGGGTAACCAAACTTTACCAGTTGGAAATCCTACGATCAATATTAATGGGTTGAATGAATCTCTAGCCAATTATGCATTTAATGGTAGTGGATCTATTACCACAGGTGCAATTCTAAGTGCTGTAGGGAACCCCAATTTGAAATGGGAAACGAGTGTTACTAAAAACCTTGGTTTCGATTTTGGATTCTTCGAAGACAAATTAGATGCCAGTTTGGAATTTTTCCAGATCGATACAGAAGATTTAATTACCCAGGATAACAGTCTTATTAGTACTACGGCAATCGATGCAGCCGCACCGTTTGTCAACTTGGGTTCTGTGAGGAATACGGGTGTGGATTTTAGCCTTGGATACAATCATGTTACAGATACTGACTTTTCTTATGGATTTAATCTCAATTTATCGCATTATAAAAATGAGGTGATTGACTTAATAAGTGATTTTCAGCCAGGTTTTGGAGGATTCAGAGGAGGCGCAGTTACAAGAACCGAAGTTGGAAGGCCTTTATCTTCTTTTTATGGAAGGGAAGTTATCGGAATATTCCAAAGTGCTGAAGAAGTTTCGAGTGCTCCAAGCCAGGGATTTGAAAATCCTGAAGATGGGGTAGGCCGCTTTAGATATGCAAATATTGACGGCAATAATGTGATTGATGATAATGACAGGACCTATATAGGCTCTCCACATCCAGATTTTACGTATGGTTTAAACCTGACCGCAGGCTACAAAGGATTTGACCTTTCCGCATTTTTTGCTGGTTCACAGGGGAATGATGTTTATAACTACGAGAAAATTTATACCGATTTTCCAACATTTTTTAACGGAAATAGAAGTGTAAGAGTTCTTGATTCATGGTCTGAAACCAATACGAGCGCTAGTTTACCGGCTTTAAGTCAAACTATTAGAAATGGGGAAACCAATCCAAATTCGTATTTTGTAGAAGATGGTTCGTATTTTAGAATGAAGAACCTTCAGGTTGGGTATAATTTTTCTGAAGGTGTGGCAGATAGATTAAGGGTTCAGGATCTAAGATTATATATTCAGGGTACCAACCTGTTTACCATTACCGGATATGATGGGTTTGATCCTGAAATTAGTTCAACCTATAATGGAAATGCATTAACCTTAGGGGTAGACGATAATGTTTATCCAATCGCCAAGGTATTTACTTTAGGAGTTAATATAAAACTATAATAAAAATGAAAAAGAAGTTAGTTTATTACATTCTTCCGTTACTGATCTTTATTGGTTGTAGCGAAGATTTCACGAAAACACCTGCTATAGGGGCGCTCTCAGATGACGCGCTTAAAAATGCTCAAGGTGTAGATTTATTACTTACCGGTGCTTATTCTGCTTTAGATGGTGTAGTTGGAGAGAATGGTGGAAATGGCTTTGCTGTAAGTGCAGATAACTGGTGGTTCGACGTACTTTCAGATGATGCACATAAAGGAAGTACAGATGGTGACCAGGCAGATTTATTTTTGATTGAGACTTACTCATTTACTTCAGGTAATCCTTATATCCTAGGAAAGTGGGAAGCCTTGTATGCCGGAGTTAACAGAGCAAATAACGTTATAAATGTTATAAATGGTATCGAAGGAGGAGATTTCAACGGTAAACTTGCTGAAGCAAGATTTTTAAGGGGCTATTTCAATTTTGAATTGCAGAAGATCTTTGGAAATCCATCATATATTTCTGAAGAAAATTATGCAAATACCGAATTCAATCAGCCGAATTCCGGTCCTATTTGGGCCCAGATTGAGGCTGATCAGCAATTCGCGGTCGATAATTTACCAGATACTCAAGCTGAAGCAGGTAGGCCAACTTCATGGACAGCAAAGGCTTTTCTTGGCAAAACTTATATTTTTCAGGAAAAATGGTCTGAAGGTCTTTCGATTCTCCAGGATGTGATCCAAAATGGGCCTTATGCTTTAAATACTGAATTTGTAGATAATTTTAGGGCAGGTGGAGAAAATAGTGCAGAATCTATTTTTGCCGTGCAATTTGCTGCTGATGATGGTCAATCGTATAATGGAAATGTAGGAAGCACCTTGAATTTTCCTGGTGGTGGGCCTTTTAATTCTTGTTGTGGTTTTTACCAGCCTACCCAGGATCTTGTTAATGCCTACCAAACTCAAAATGGACTTCCTTTATTAGATACTTATGGCAATACAGATGTGGCCAATGACTATGGAATTGAAAGTGCTGATGCTTTTACTCCCGAATCCGGGCCATTAGATCCAAGACTGGATTATACCGTAGGCCGAAGAGGTATCGATTATAATGGTTTTGGGATCAATCCTGGGAAAGAATGGATCCGTGCAAGTGCAGCTGATATTTCCGGTCCATATTTGCCCAAAAAGAATATTTATTATGCCGGGGAAGATGTGAACATGGGAACCGGGGGCTGGGGACAGCAACATTCAGGGGTTAATTATAACATCATGAGGTATTCAGGTTTGCTATTATTGGCCGCAGAAGCTGCAGCAGAAACCGGAGACTTGGAGACTGCCTTAGATTATGTAAATATGGTGCGGGAGCGTGCTAAGAATATGACTTATGTTAAGAAAGTAGATGGAGACGGTGATGCCGCTAATTATCAAATTGAATTATATGATTCCTTTGCAAGTAAAGATTTTGCGATTAAAGCGATTCGATTTGAAAGAAGGCTAGAACTGGCATTGGAAGGACATAGATTCTTTGATCTTACCCGTTGGGATATTGCAGCACAAGTATTAAATTCTTATGTGCAAAAAGAAGGAAGGACTATTACTAATTTTCCAGGGAAAGTCTCTACATTCAAAGAGACGAATTCCCTACTTCCAATACCGCTAAATGCGATTGATTTAAGCGGTGGCGTACTTACACAAAATCCTGGTTATTAATTTAATCAGCATAGAGTGACATTTTAATTTTTATAGAGCGAAGCTGTTTAAAAGTAGTTTTAGTTGCTCATTTAAGCCTGACGATTTTCTGATTTGTTTTAGTACGGAAGGCTCAATTTGAACAACTAGTATTAAAACTTTTAAACAGCTTCGTTTTAGTTAATAATATAACATTATGATTAGTAGAAGATTTTTTATCAAGCAGTCTGGATTGGCGGTGGCGGCAACTGCAATATTACCAAGTATGTTCTATTCATGCGACCCTAACAGGGCATTGGGAGTGCAACTATATTCCTTACGGGAAACTATTGGAGGGGATGTAAAAGGCACTTTGGAAAAAGTCGCCAAAGCAGGTTATAAAGAAGTGGAAACATTCGGTTTTGCTCCGGGAAAAGGATTTTGGGGCACCAGTGTTAGCGAATTTAAAAATATAATGGCTGCTAACGGGCTTTCTTCTCCAAGCGGGCATTACGGGATGGATCCTTATATGGCGGAAAGCGGAAAGCGGTCAGATTTTCAATATGCGATTGATGTTGCCAAGGGCCTTGACCAGAAATACGTAATCATTCCTTATCTATCAGATGGCCTCCGAGGTTCTTTAGATGATTACAAACGAATGGCAAATAAGCTGAATGAAGCCGGGCAGATTTGTAAAGATGCAGGGTTAAAACTTGCTTATCATAACCATGATTTTGAATTTAAGGATTACAATGGCGAAAATGGATATGAATATTTTCTTCAGAATACAGATGCTTCATTGGTAGATTTCGAAATGGATATTTATTGGGTGGTAAGGGCTGGAAAAGATCCGGTGGCTCTTTTTGAAAAATATCCGGGGAGATTTCCCTTATGGCATGTAAAAGACATGAGCAAAACCAATAATGAGAAAAATACTGAAATTGGAAACGGAACTATTGACTTTAAAAAAATCTTTGAAAAGGCGAAACTTGCAGGCGCGAAACATTTTATCGTAGAACAGGAAAATTTCGATATGGAAGCTTACGCCAGTTTAAAACAAAGCCATGATTACATTATAAATTCCCTTGTGCAAAGTTAAAATTAGTTTCAAATTATGAAATGAGCATAACGAGAATCTTATGCAAACACCGATGAAGATATGCGAATTGCATATGACCATTAAAAACAATAATCATCTCTATATGAAAAATTTTACTAATACCGTCCTGTTTTTTCTAATGGGGTGCTTACTCAGTTTCGCGCAACAGGATGGTATTGGTATTTTTTCCTATCACAATGATATTGGAAATCCCAAATTAGAAGGCTCAGTAAAATATAATATTTCGGAGCAAACCTATGAAATTGAAGGAAGCGGTTATAACATCTGGTTTGAACGTGATGAATTTCAGTATGCTTACTCAAAAAGCGTAAAAAATTTCATTATCACCGCCAATTTTAAATTTTTGGGAGAGGGAAAAGATCCTCATCGAAAAACCGGGATCATGCTTAGGAAATCTACTTCAGAAAGTGCTGCTCATTTTACCGCTGCCCTTCACGGCGATGGTTTGACTTCTATGCAATGGCGATCGAAAGAGGGGGAGGAAATGAAAGATCCTGAAAATGAATCGAAAGCCTTAAAATCCAATTACGAAATTCTTCAGGTAGAAAAGCGTGACAGTCTGCTTATTATGCGGGGAGCCCATTTTGGAGAGCCACTTCAGGAAATTGGTTCAAAAGTCTTAGCTGAACTTTCGGGAGAGGTTTTAGTGGGGATTTTTATTTCATCCCATGATGAAACGGCCGTTGAAAAAGCCAAAATATGGAATTTGCGCATCGATTATCCGGTTGCTGAAAACTACAATCCTTATGAAAGCGGTTGGATTGGCTGCCGAATGGAAACCATGAATGTTCAAACCGGGGAAAGAAAAGTGATCTATAAAAAATCTGATCGCTTTGAAGCTCCCAACTGGATGCCAAATGGGGATAAACTTCTATTCAATATGGACGGTTTACTACACACGATCCCGGTAGAAGGTGGAGAAATAGAAGCTTTCAATACGGGTTTTGCTAAAGATCTCAATAACGACCATGGTATTTCTTTCGACGGGAAATTACTGGCCATAAGTAATCATAAAGATGACGAAAATGGTTCAGGTTCTGCAGTATATGTATTGCCAATTTCCGGAGGCGAACCTCAATTAATTACCCCGCAAACTCCATCTTACTGGCATGGCTGGTCCCCGAACAACAAAGATGTGGTTTATGTGGCGACCCGCGAAAACAATCCCACTTACGATATTTATAAGAAATCCATCGATGGCGGTGAGGAAATTGCTTTAACCAATACCGGTGACGGCGAACATGTGGATGGTTGCGAATATTCTCCTGACGGAAAATATATTTATTATAACGGAAGTTCTTCCGGGACCATGCAAATCTGGAGGATGAAACCAGATGGAAGCGAAAAGGAACAAATTACTTTTGATGAAAATAATGACTGGTTTCCACATATTTCCCCCGACGGTAAATGGATCGTTTACATCTCTTTTCCTGCTACAATTCCGGTAAATGACCATCCTTCCTTTAAAAGGGTAGAGCTAAAATTAATGCCTGCAGAAGGTGGCGCTCCTAAAACTATCGCTTATCTATATGGCGGGCAGGGAACTATTAACGTCCCCTCCTGGTCGCCGGACAGTAAATTTATCGCCTTAGTCAGCAACTCAGGAGAATAAGCTACTTCAATTTATTTTTCAGGATTATAAGATCAACCTCATTTCTACCCCATTTTTGCTGAATTTCCTTCGGAATAGGTATAAAAGAATAGGAAAATGAACTGAGGATAATATCGAGGTCCCCATCCTGGTCTATATCCCCTGCATCCATCAAAAACCATCGTGCCTTGTCTACATCTTCAAAAGTTGAGGTCAAAAATTTAAAGTTTTCAGCATCAGTATTTTCCAGATAAATAAAGGAACGTTTGGGAGCATTTTCGTAATCTGGAAAAGTGGCGATAATCGCAAAATCAATATCCTTGTCCTGGTCAAAATCGCGAGCTAGTACTCTGGTGGCGCCATTTAAAGGATAAAAATAGGACTCAGTAAAATTATTTTCACCATCATTTAAATGAATTCGTAAACCGTGATAAGGTTTTGGGATAGAAGATTTATCGGCATTATCTCCGTGAACTGTTGCGATATCCATATCGCCGTCATGATCATAATCCATTAATTCAAACCAACTGCTCCCATAAACCGGGCTAAACCTGATGGCTTTGTCCCTTCTGAATTCTAAAGCTTCGGTTTGGTAAAAGATCATGATGCTTTCATCACCCTGAGAAGTAAGGGCTACAAGGTCTTTTTTGCCATCTCCATCCATATCTTCGGCAAGGACACGAATCACTCCCGGCTGGTTCAATAAAAGTTTTTTCTGAAACTTAGCATTTTCATCCTGGTATGCCAGGGTTATTTGTCCGGTCAAATTTCCAAATTCACTAATCACAAATTCATCTTTACCATCCCCATCAAGATCTTCTGTCAAAGTATGCACCGGGCGGTGTAAGTCTTCAAAAATAATTTCCAGACTCTCCCCTTTTTTTACTGAAAATGCCCCGGTAGGGATTTCCGAGGGATTTAACTGGCCAATTTGTGTATAGTATTCTTTTCCTTTAGAAGAATTATAAGCGATTACAGGGCTTCCAAAGTTTTCATCTTTTTTTAAAGTATTGCTCTTAAAATCATAGGCCTTGAGATTTCCCTGCATGTCGCCCAGGATCATTTCATTTTCATCATTCCGATAATGTAAATAGGTAATAAAGGAACCGGGTTGGTTATCTATTTTTACAGGGGAAGTTTCAAATTGTTCTGAATCTTCCAGCTTAGGCAGGCCTCGATTTGGAACAAGGCTGTCTGGTGCGAGTTCAATAATATAGTCCTGTAATATTTTCCAATCTTCCGCAGAAATAGTGGGTTTGTTTGGATAGGTGTTGCTTTGCATCATGGCGAGCTGTTCTTCATAAGAGTAACCTTCCAGAGGATTATAGCCCGGCGTTGAAATTCCCATTCTGGCACCCATATCTGGTAATATGTTTTTCTGCCAGATATTTTTTGGAAGATCCTGGATATCCGGGACAATGTGGCACCTCGCACAATGGTTTTTGTATAAAAGCGCTTCTTTAGACTGTTCCTTCTTTTGACAGGATATTAGTAGCAAAACGAAAATTGAAAAAAGTGAAATTTGTAATATATTTCGATTCATGGATTATAATGGAAACTTTAGAAGCATCAAGTTAGTTTTTTTATTTAAAATTTCGACATAACCTCTAATTTTGCAATGGTTTCCGTTCTCAAAAGTTCAAAAATGATTATCTTCCTTTACCAATCAAATATGGTTATTTCATGAAAAGTTATTTCTATCTTCTTCCCATTTTGTTTTCTGCTTTTATTCTAAATGCACAAACTCCTTCTCATACAATTGCTGAAAAACTCGGTTACCCGGCAAATTCAAAATTACTGATTATTCATGCCGATGATGCGGGTGTAAGCCATTCTGAAAATATTGCCACAATTAAAGGCCTGGAAGAAGGTGTGGTAAATTCGGCAAGTATTATGGTGCCCTGCCCCTGGTTTCCGGAAATTGCTGCCTATGCGAAAAAACATGCCGATTCTGCCGACTTTGGATTGCACCTAACTGTAACCAGCGAATGGAAAGACTATAAATGGGGGCCTTCAGCTTCTAAAAATGAGGTAAAAAGTTTGATCGATCCCAATGGCTACTTTTATCATCTGGTGGATAGCGTGAAAATGCATGGGAATGCGAAAGATGTGGAAAAAGAATTAGATAACCAGATTCAAAAAGCACTCTCTTATGGAATCGATGTGACCCATTTTGATGCGCATATGGGCGCGGTGATGAGTACTCCGGAATTTTTAAAAGCTTATATAAAAAAAGGAAGGGAATATAAAGTCCCGGTTTTGTTGAATAGTAAAATTGAAGCACTTTCAGAATTAGGGGATTTTGAATTGACTGAAAAAGATGTCATGGTAGATTCAGTTTATCAGGCTTATCCGGAAGTTTATACTAGCAAAGGCATGGAAATATTCTATGAAGAGATCTTGAATGATTTGCAACCCGGTTTGTCATGTATCCTTATTCATCTTGCCGTAAATAATGAAGAAATGATGGCCGTTACCAAAGAACATCCTATGTGGGGAAGCCAATGGAGACAGGACGATCTTGATTTTTTTACAGGAGAAAAGGTTAAAAAACTTATTGCCGATAATAATATCATTCTGGTTACCTGGAAGGAAATTCGGGATAAAATTGTTCGCGGGGAATAGAGCTGATCATAAATCCTAAAAATATAACCTTCAGATGAAATTAAAGCTTGCCTTACTTTTTACCATATTTTCCTATACCTGTATCTTTAGCCAGAATCCTGAAATAAAACAACCTGAATTCCTTCAATATCAACAGAGTAAATGGGTAGATTCCATCATGCAGGATTTAAGCCCCAGAGAAAGGATCGCCCAGTTATTTATGATCCCGGCCTATTCCAATAGAGATCAAACCCATGTCAATTCAGTTTTAGAGCTCATTGAAAAAGAGAAAATTGGCGGACTCATTTTTATGCAGGGTGATCCCGAATCCCAGTTAAAATTGATGAATACCTATCAGTTGATTTCTGAAGTTCCCTTGATTGGAGCTACCGATGCTGAATGGGGGTTGGGAATGCGCCTGCAGAATACGATCAATTTCCCGTATGAAATGGCTTTGGGAGCGATCCAGGGCGAAGATTTGATCTTTGAAATGGGACAGGAGATCGCACGCCAGTTAAAAAGGGTGGGTTTGCATATGAATTTTGCACCGGTGGTAGATGTAAATAATAATCCTGATAATCCCGTGATCAACTACAGGTCGTTTGGGGAGGATAAAATGAATGTGGTAAGGAAGGGAATCGCTTATATGCAGGGCATGCAAAGTGAAAATTTAATGACCACGGCGAAACATTTCCCCGGTCATGGAGATACCGATACCGATTCTCATTATGACCTGCCTCAAATTAATCACAAGCGTACAAGGCTGGATAGCCTGGAGATTTATCCCTTTAAAAAATTGATCGAAGCCGGGATTACGGGTGTGATGATCGCACATTTGGATATTCCTGAACTGGATTCTACAGGTATGCCTTCCACCTTATCGAAACCTATTGTTACAGAATTGCTTAAAAATGAATTGGGCTTTCAAGGGCTTATCGTGACCGATGCCATGAACATGAAAGGAGTTACCAAAGGCAATGATCCCGGTATTGTTGATAAGGACGCTATCCTTGCCGGAAACGATCTCATTGAATTTACTGAAGATGTTCCCAAAGCCATCGATGAAATTGAAAAAGCCATTAAACAAGGGCTGATCTCTCAAAAAGAAATTGATGCGCGATGCCGAAAAATACTTGCGGCAAAACAATGGGTAGGCTTGGATCATTATCAACCCGGGAAACTGGAAAATTTGGATAAAGAAATAAATAATGGGCAGGCCAGGTTAATTCTACAGAAATTGACCGAAGCTTCCCTTACCGTTTTGAAAAATGAAAACCAGTTAATTCCCATTCAAAAACTGGATCAGGTAAAAATGGCCTCGGTGAGTATTGGGGTCGATCAAAAATCACATTTTCAAAAAAGTCTGGACTGGTATGGAAAAGTAAAACACTTTCAACTGCCTGTAGATGCTTCAGAAAAACTGATTGACAGTGTAAAAGCAAAACTTAAAGGGTATAACGTAAACATAATTGGCTTACACGATTTCAGTATAAGGCCGCAAAATATTTTAAAAATTTCCGAAGAGCTCAAAAATTTTATAACTGAAATGTCTTCAGAAGATAATACGATTTTCGCCATTTTTAAGAATCCTTATGTGCTAAATGATCTTGAAAATATTGAAAATTCTAATGTTCTCATTGAAGCTTATCAGGATTCCCCGCTTACTGAAGAAATGGTCGCGCAACTCATTTTTGGCGGTGTTGGCGCCAAAGGCCGATTACCGGTGAGCATTGGTGATAAATTTAAAGCTGGGTATGGTTTGGATCTTGAAGGTGGTCTACGTTTCCAATATACTGTCCCGGAAGCTGCCGGGATGGATTCAGAAATTTTGTATAAAGGAATTGATTCTTTGGTGAAGCAGGCCATAGATGCCCGGGCAATCCCCGGTGCACAAATTTTAGTGGCGAAAGATGAAAAGATCGTTTTTTACAAATCTTACGGTTTTCAATCGTATACCGATACCATTGCTGTGGAAAATGAAGATATCTATGACCTGGCCAGTATCACCAAAATTTCGAGTACGCTGCCTTTGGTGATGCAGTTGTATGATGAGGGGAAATTCGATTTAAATGCGAGCATAGATGATTACCTGCCGTATTTTAAAAATTCGAATAAAGAGGGCATTCCTTTTAGGCAAATTCTCGCGCACCAGGGACGTTTGCAGCCCTGGATCCCCTATTGGAAAACTACGTTGAGAAATAATGGCAGTTTTAAATGGAACACTTTTCAGAAAGATTCTTCTGCGAGATTTCCCCTTAAAATTAGCGATGATTTGTGGTTGCATAGAAATTATAAAAAAAAGATCTATAGTGCGATCAAAAAAATTCCGCTGGAAAAAGAAGCTAAATATAAATACAGTGGGCTTGCATTTTATTTACTGCCCGAAATTGTGGAACGTTTGACCAATGAAAGTCCGTTTGAAGAAGTTTTGTATGACCGTATTTACAATAAATTGGGGGCAACAAGCTTAACTTATAACCCTATGGAAAAATTTCCTATTTCCAGAATAGTTCCTACGGAAAATGATTTCTTCTTCAGGCATGAGAATATCCACGGAAATGTACATGATGAAGGCGCCATTATGATGGGAGGGGTTTCCGGGAACGCGGGATTATTTGCCAATGCAAACGATCTGGCCAAGCTTATGCAAATGTATGTGAATATGGGTGAATACGGGGGAGAACGATTTATTGAAACCTCCACTTTAGAAGAATTTACAAAAGCCCCGTTTCCTGATAACGACAATCATCGCGGACTTGGTTTTGACAAACCCTATCTTGAGTACAAAGGTGAAAGCAGCAATACCGCAAAAGATGCAAGTATGGATAGTTTTGGCCATACCGGCTTTACGGGAACCATGGCCTGGGCAGATCCGGAAACGAACATAGTTTATATTTTTCTCAGTAATCGTGTTTTACCCACTCGAGATAATACCAGATTGTACCAATTAAATACGAGAACCAATATTCAGCAGGTAATTTATGATGCGATAAAGAAATAAAATTTGTAAAAATCTGAATGTCGATCGTATATTTGCAGGCCTTGTTTAAAGAAAATTTTTCTATAATATGAAAAAAGATCGGTTAAGACCGGTTTGCACAAAGTTGTGTTGTGATCCCAATAGGGATAAGTAGTTAGCCTAAATGAATTCTGTGTTGTGTGAATTCAGGTTAGCCAATGAGAAGCTTTTTTCCGTTAAACGGAAAGAGGCTTTTTTGTTTTATAAAGCTTGTATCATTTACTCTTTAGTTCGAACCACTCCCACCATACTATCGGCCGTCCCATAATATAAGTACCATGATTTTTTGAACCAGATTAAACCCTCTACAAAGGTAGTCCCGTCTTCATACTGGCCAGATTTTTCGAAATCCAGTTCTGGTTTAATAAAAGGTACTTCAGATCTATCCATTAATTTCCAGGGAACTTCAGAAGAAAACAAAGCCTGTCCGCCGGTGTAAACCCGATTTCCCAATTCAGGGATGCCAATATTTCCTGAATTCCCCGCATTATATAAAACTACAATCCCATTCTCTGTTAGCAATGGTGGAGGGCCTGCTTCTACCAGCCATGAATCAAAATATCCCGGCCTTGGGGTGAGAACTGGCGCCAGGTTTCCTTCATGATTTTCCACCGGAGTCCAGTGGATCAAATCTTCTGAACTGGCCAGATATATATTGGGAACCCCAAAATACATCCAGTATTTCCCATCAATTTTCACCGCAAGAAGTTTTCCATCTTCTAATTTTGTAACGATAGCCCCGGATTTTGTCTCCCTATCCAAATACTTTCCTTCTTTATGCTGGTGAAATACCGGGCCAAATTTCTGCCAGGTTTTCAAGTCTTTTGAAGTTGCCACCGCAAGTCTTGGTACCTCGCGGTTCCACTGGGTATAGGTTAAAACATATACACCATCTTCAGTTTCCACAATCCTGGGGTCTTCTACCCCACCGGGAAATTCATTTCCTTTTTGCGCGTCATTTTGGGGATAAAAAACAGGTTCGGGCAATGAGGTATATTGCAATCCATCCAGAGAATAAGCCATTCCAATTCGTGATCGATGACCGCCAATCTCCTTTTCACCCAGTTTTTCTTCCGCTCTATATAAAACAAAAATAGTATCGTTTCTTAGGATCGCGGCGGGGTTAAATGTTGCCATCGATTCCCAATGGGCAGTCTTTCCGGAAATGGGATCCTGGAAAACCGATTGTTCATTTTTTTCCAGAATGGGTTTGGAATCTGTAAACCTTTCAAACGGCCCCAGCACCCATTCTTCTTGTTGGGAAAAAACTGAAAAATTCAGAAAAATAAATAAGTAAAGGATATAATCTTTTTTCATGGATCAGGGTTTAAGGGGAATCAAAAATACTGTTATCCGTTTGAATGTAGTCAAATTTCGTGAATTCCTGTAAGTATATTTAGCCTTGGCACCTGTCTTTCTAGCTTTTTTAAAGAAATATTTAGGCATTTGCTCATAGGGGATATCAATGTTAGGGCTAACTTCTAAATTATAAATAAACTATACGGTCAATTTTCTGAAAATTCTTTCATTTTCAATACTTTTGCTGGGATTCATTTTGTAAGGCAGCGTATTATTTTCTACTAATTCCTGCCTGTATAATTTAGTTTTAAAGAACAATGCACGACTTCATAAAACCGCTTTTACTGTTTTTTATCGTTTTTTCTGCATGTACTGCGGAAGCTCAGATATTGAAACCGGTAGAATGGGAAACAGAAATCAAACAGGTTTCTGAGAACGAATATCAATTAATTTTTAATGCATTTATTGAAAATCACTGGCATTTATATTCCCAGTTTTTACCTGAAGATGCAGTAAATGCTACGGTTTTTAAATACGAAGATGCAGGATCTACTTATGAATTAATTGGAAAGACCGAAGAAAGTGAGACGGTTACAGAGTATGATAAGGTCTTCGAAATGGAGCTCACTTTTTTTAAAAATACGGCGACTTTTACGCAAAATATCAAAGTTCTCGATTCAACTTTAAGTACAGTAAATGTAGAAGTTGAATATCAGGTTTGTGATGATACCGCCTGTATTTTTGATAGTAAAACCTTTGAATTTAAACTTAAAGAAAACGCTTCAGGACAGGATAATTCTGAAAATAATGGTATTGCTCAGGATAAAGATGAGCGTTCAAAGTCGGGAAATACAGAAATTGAAACAAGTTCAAAACGTTCCTTTTGGGGGATTTTTATCATCGCTTTTTTATCGGGCTTTGCGGCTTTATTAACGCCATGTGTATTCCCCATGATCCCAATGACGGTAAGCTTTTTTACCAAACAAAGCAAAACCAGGGCGATGGGGATTAGAAATGCTATTTTCTACGGAATTTCAATCATCGTCATCTATGTTTTATTAGGTTCCCTGGTCACGCTTATTTTTGGAGCCGATGCCTTAAATGCTTTATCCACGAACGTCTGGTTCAATGTGATCTTTTTCATATTATTGGTGGTTTTTGCTATTTCATTTATGGGCGCTTTTGAAATTATGTTGCCAAATAGTTGGGGGAATAAAATTGATTCCCAGGCAGATCGCGGCGGTGTAATAGGAATATTTTTTATGGCCTTAGCCTTAGCCATTGTCTCTTTTTCCTGTACGGGTCCCATCGTTGGAACTTTGCTCGTTGAAGCCGCTTCTAAAGGTGGATTGGCACCTATAATTGGCATGCTTGGATTTTCTCTGGCCCTGGCCCTTCCCTTCGCACTCTTTGCTGCTTTCCCGGGCTGGTTAAATTCCTTACCAAAGTCCGGTGGCTGGTTGAATACGGTAAAAGTATTTTTGGGCTTTTTAGAACTTGCCCTTGCTTTTAAATTTTTATCGAATGCAGATCTTGTTTTACAACTACATCTGCTGGAAAGGGAATTGTTCCTGGCGATCTGGATCGCAATTTTTGGAGGTTTGGCGCTGTATTTATTCGGAAAAATTAAATTGCCCCACGATTCTGAAATGCCCTTTATTTCGGTGGGAAGATTATTGATGGGGCTTATTGTTTTAGCCTTTACTATTTATCTTATTCCCGGCTTATGGGGGGCACCATTAAAGATCATTAGCGGATTTCCTCCACCCTTACAATACAGTGAATCACCCTACGGCGTGGGAAATTCAAAATCGGTTGGGATAAGTTCTCCTGAAAATACGCTGCCTGAAGGTGCAGTTTATGGGCCACATGATCTTATCTCCTTTCATGATTATGAAGAAGGCTTGGCCTATGCTAAAAAGAAGGATCTTCCTGTTTTGATCGATTTCACGGGGCATGCCTGTGTAAATTGCCGAAAAATGGAAGAACGTGTATGGAGCGAAGCAGCTGTTCTGGAAATATTAAAATCTGAAGTTGTGCTTGTTTCGTTGTATGTTGACGACCAACGGAAGTTGCCCGAAGCTGAACAATATACTTCAGAAACTACCGGAAAAGATATTGAGACCATTGGTAATAAATGGAGTGATTTTCAAATCAAAAATTATAAGGCCAATGCCCAACCTTATTATGTGTTGATAGGGCATGATGAAAAAAACCTGATCGAACCTATTGCCTACGAGCCTGATGCTGAAAAATATTTAGAATGGCTTCAGAAGGGAATCGATGCATTTAAAAATGATTCTCCGCCTGAATTTGAAAAAGCTGTCAAATTCTATTGAGCATTTTTCTTTTTATAGATTCCTTCGAAAGTTTCGGAAATTAGTTTGCCTTCAGTATCCAACAATTCCCATAATTGGGTTACGCTGCCATCTGAATTTTTTGTCCAGGTAATCTGGTTAAAATAATTTCCTTTTTTTCCTGAAGTAAGCTGGCTCTTCAATACCATTTTGTTGGCTTCAGCTTTGCCTTTCAATTTTAGGATTTTCCCCGTTGAACTTATCCATAACTGATTCCAGGTTTCATCGGTGGGATCATAATAATTATAACTTTTTCCGCTTCCACCGGTAGATCCTGTCCAATTTTCGTTAATAATACAGTGCCCTTCCAGTGCTTCCACCAAATTTTCTCCAATTTTCCCCCCTTCTGTATTGTAAACCTCCCAGTCTCCAATCCAAAAATCAAAACTTTGATAATCTGAACCACAGCAGGCGCAATTTTCAGGTGGGTTTTGAGAAGAAAGGGCAGCAATATAAAACAAAAACAGATATAGGATTTTTTTACGGATTTTCATTTTTTAATCGTTTGAGCTGAAGTTAAGAAATTCATGTTTTTACGTATTTATTTTGATTTAGGAAATAGGTTTTTAGATGTAGAAGGCTAAAATCTAAAGGTTCAAATCGTTAATTTATCATTAAAAACTGGAGATTTTTTATTTTTAAAATATCAAGAATTGTGGAACGTTATATATTCGTCTAAAATTTCGAAGTGAAAATAAACCCATTTTTATTCATAGCAATTTTATCTTTTTCGTTATTCTCGTGTAGCAATGATGGTTTAAATGGTGATGTGAGGATTTCAGATACCGCCTATCTTTTTGCAACCACAAATTCCGGGGAGATAAGACGTTTTAATATCAATAATGGTAAGAAATTTATTTTTAAAACTTCTTCTTCCAACGCTACCGGTATTGTTTATCGGGAAAATGGAGATGAAGTTACTATTGTTTCAAAATCCTCCAACCAATTACAAACCTATACCAATATGGAGCGATTTGCGGAGCAGCAAAATGTCTCTATTCAGCCTTCGTTATTTGGAAGTTCCAATCTGCAAAATCCGGTTGATCTCGCTCAAAAAGATGACTTTTATGTGGTTTCAGATAATACAGATGCTGATGGTAATCCTGCCACTATAGACAGTAAATTTTATATCTATCAGCGAAATGGGGATACCTATATATTAAGGAATATTCTTAATACCAACTTAAAAGTGGGTTCTATCATATTTATAGATAACGACCTTTATGTAGCCAGCCAGAATACCGATAAAATTGCCAAATTTCCAAATTTTGTCACATCCTATGTCAATAATCCCTGGGGATTTCCCACCAAAACAGTTTCAATTGATGGGGTTACGGCAATTTCGGCATTAGAGTTCAAAGATGGGATCATGTTCATTGGGGATCGGGGTACTGTAGAGTCAGATTCAGATGGAGCCATTCAGGTGGTAAGGAAATTTTTGGACAAGTTTAATTCCGTAGAAAATCTGGGGAAAATTGCCTTTGGTGACCAGAAGCGGCTTGCCGGGAATAACACCCTCTTAGGGAATCCTGTAGATATTGAATACAATCCAGATTACAACGCAGTTTTCGTTGCAGAGAGCCTTAACGGTGGCGGTAGGATCATTGCTTTTAATAATGCTGATGCGATAGAGGGCAATTTTGCACCCGATTTAAAATATTCAGTTCCCGGGGTTACTTCCATATTTTTCTATACCAAATAGGCTATCAAAGGGCAGGAAAATACTACCTTCTTATGGGTGATTTTTCGCTTTTAAATGAACTTTTAGAAGCAGAATAAAAAATTCGTATACTTTTGCACCTACAAACCAACGATTTTATGGCAAAGAATTTAGTGATTGTAGAGTCACCTGCAAAGGCAAAAACTATAGAGAAGTTCCTGGGATCAGATTACAAGGTCGCTTCCAGTTTTGGGCATATTGCAGATTTACCTACAAAAGAGATTGGTGTAGATACCGAAGGCGATTTTACTCCTAAATATATTGTTTCCAAGGATAAGAAAGATGTTGTAAAGAAATTGAAGAACCTTGCGAAAAATGCAGAAATGGTTTGGCTGGCAAGTGATGAAGATCGGGAGGGGGAAGCAATTGCCTGGCATTTATCTGAAGAATTAGGGCTTACCGAAGCTAAAACAAAAAGGATCGTTTTTCATGAGATCACGAAAACAGCCATTTTAAAAGCGATTGAAAATCCGCGGGATATTGATTATAACCTGGTTAATGCGCAACAGGCAAGAAGGGTTCTAGATCGATTGGTTGGTTATGAATTATCCCCGGTATTATGGAGAAAAGTTAAAGGCGGACTTTCTGCCGGTCGGGTGCAATCTGTTGCGGTGCGTCTCATTGTTGAAAGAGAACGCGAAATTCAGGATTTTACCCCGGAAGGTTCTTTCAGGATCGATGCTGAATTTTCTACAGAAGGGGGAAAAGCCTTCAAAGCAAAAATTCCGAAGAACTTTGACACCAAAGAAGAAGCAGAAAAGTTCTTAAAAGATAATATTGGTGCTAATTTTAAGGTTGCAGATCTAAGTACGAAACCGGCAAAGAAAAGTCCGGCACCACCTTTCACCACGTCTACACTTCAGCAGGAAGCATCGCGAAAATTATATTTCTCTGTGAGTAAAACCATGACCCTGGCGCAACGTCTTTATGAAGCCGGTCATATTACTTATATGAGGACCGATAGCGTGAATTTATCTGAAGAAGCCAGAAAAGGGGCAAAAGACGAGATTTTAAAGGCTTACGGTGATAAATATTCCAAAACCAGGCAATTCAAAGGAAAGTCCAAAGGAGCGCAGGAAGCCCACGAGGCCATTCGCCCAACCAGTTTTCAGAAGCATGGAATTTCCGGGGAAAGGGATCAGCAGCGTTTATATGATTTAATCTGGAAACGTGCAATCTCATCCCAGATGAGCGATGCCCAGCTGGAAAGGACCAATGTGAAAATTGATGCTGATAAGCATGACAATCAATTCACAGCCAATGGAGAAGTCTTGAAATTTGATGGTTTTTTAAAGGTTTATCTGGAAGGAAGCGATGAGGAAGATGAAGAACAAAGCGGAATGCTGCCGGCAATGAAGCAGGGACAAAAACTGCTGAATGATTATATCACCGCTACGGAAAGATTTACCAGGCCACCTTACAGATATACCGAAGCTTCTCTGGTTAAAAAACTGGAAGAACTTGGGATTGGAAGACCTTCCACCTATGCGCCAACAATTTCCACAATTCAAAGTAGAAATTATGTGGAAAAAGGTTCTGTAGATGGAAATGAGCGGGATTATATTCAGTTTACCCTGAAAGAGAATAAAGTAGCAGAAAAAAAACTAACCGAAACCGTAGGGAGCGATAAAGGGAAAATTGTTCCTACAGCAACCGGGATGGTAGTAAATGACTTTCTGGTCAACCATTTTGCAAATATCCTCGATTACAATTTTACGGCCCGGGTAGAAGAAAGTTTTGACAATATTGCTGAAGGTAATGAGGAGTGGAAATCCATGATGAAGAATTTCTATAAAGATTTTCATCCACATGTACAGGATGTGGCTAAAAATGCTGAACGTGAAGTGGGCGAGAGAATTTTGGGGGAAGATCCTGAGAGTGGAAAACCGGTGAGTGTGAGATTAGGAAAATTTGGGCCCATGGTTCAAATTGGTTCTGTGGAAGATGATGAAAAACCCAAGTTTGCGAGTCTAAGTCCCGATCAAAACATGGAAACGCTAACGTATGAAGAGGCGATGGACCTTTTTCAGCTTCCCAAAAAATTAGGGGAATATGAAGGGGAAGATGTAGAAGTGAATAATGGCCGTTACGGTCCTTATGTTCGTTATGGGAAGAAATTCGTTTCCCTGGAAAAAGGGGAGGACCCTTTAAATACCGATTTTGATCGTGCCATGGAATTGATCAAAGAAAAGGAAAAAGCAGATGCGCCTATCTATACGTATCAGGATCATCCGGTTCAAAAAGGTGTGGGCCGTTTTGGGCCTTATCTAAAGTGGAACAGTATCTTCATCAACGTAAATAAAAAGTACGATTTCGATAATTTATCTGATGCCAATATTGAAGAATTGATCGAGGATAAACTCAAGAAGGAAAGAGACAAGGTCATCCATAATTGGGAAGAGGAAGGGATTCGATTAGAAAAGGCGCGTTGGGGAAGATTTAATTTGATCCAGGGTAAAAGCAAATTAGAATTACCTAAAACGACACAGGCAGAAGAGATGACCCTGGAAGAAGCCAAAGCTATTCTTGAGAAAAATGGAAAAGGGAAGAAAAAAACTACCCGTAAAAAAACCACTGCTAAAAAGAAGACTGCCAAAAAAACAACCAAAAAGAAATAAAATATGAACCTCGATTTTCTAAGCCCCATAGAATCGGAGTTATTGGAAAGCCTGTCCGGCTTGCATCCGCAAAGTATTGGCGCCAATATAAGAGTACACAGTGAAAGATCTGGTGTTCCTGAAATAGAGGGGGTGCAAATTGCTATTTTCGGAATTAGGGAAAACCGCAGGGCGGTTAAAAAAAATGACACTCCTGTTTTTACAGAATTCAGGGAGCAATTTTATAGGTTGTTTCCGGGAAACTGGAAGCTCAACCTTGCAGATCTTGGTGATATCGAACCGGGAGCTACCGTTGAAGACACTTACTTTGCAGTTCAAAACCTGGTGGAGCAGCTCATAAAAAAAGATATACTACCCATCATTATAGGAGGGAGCCAGGATTTAATCTATGCTCAGTATCGCGCCTATGATCAATTGGATCAAATGGTTAGTTTAGTAAATATTGATAGCAAATTTGATCTTGGCGATGCAGATAATCCTATTTCGAATCAAAGTTATGTAGGAAAAATCGTAGTAGATAAGCCCTATAATTTATTTAATTATTCTGCCCTGGGATACCAGACTTATTTCAATTCACAGGAAGAAATTGAGTTGATGGAAAGGTTGTTTTTCGAAGCATATAGGCTGGGGGAAGTTACTGGAAATATCACCTTGATGGAACCTATATTCCGGAATGCCAATCTCGTAGGTTTAGACCTGAATTCGGTAGATTCGGCTTCTGCTAACACAGCCTATTTTAATTCACCTAATGGTTTCAATGGCAGGGAGATATGTGCACTGTCCCGGTATGCCGGGATTAGTGATAAAGTATCATCTTTTGGTATTTATGAATATCAGAATCGCTTTGGAAGCCTGGCAAATACGCTGGTTGCTCAAATTGTGTGGTATTTTATAGAAGGTGTCAATTACCGCACTAATGAAAATACTATTTCAGCAAAAAATGAGTTTACAAAATATCAGGTGCCTATTGATGATGAAATTCTGGTGTTTTTCAAGAGTCCGGTTAGTGGTCGTTGGTGGATAGAAATCCCATTTTTAACGAATGCAAATACTAAATTAAAAAGGCACACGTTATTACCATGCAGCGAGGAAGATTATTTAGAAGCCTGCAATCAGGTAATCCCTGAGAGATGGTATAAAGCCAAAAGAAAAAACGAAGTCTAAAAAATATATTCAGACGTATTTGTATTTACTGTATTTTTACCCGAAATATTGTTTTTTAAAAAATATTTAGATAGGTTTACTGCCGTAAATCAAAATGTCTTAACCTAAGAGAATTATGAAGAAGTATTTTTCGCTCATTGCTGTTCTGGCCTTGCTTTCGAGTTGTGGTGGTGGCGATCGTGGACAGCTGGTAGGTGTAGAGGGCAAAAAGTGGAATCCGGAGAAACCTTTCGGGATGACGCTTATACCTGGCGGTTCTTTCATCATGGGTAAATCTGATGATGATATTGCCGGTAATTTAAACGCTCCCCCAAAGACGGTAACTGTTCGTTCATTTTATATGGACGAAACTGAAATCACAAATTCAGAATACAGACAATTTGTTGAAAATGTACGTGATAGTATCGTTCGCGTGAACCTTGCTATCATGGCTGAACTCCAGGGTGCTACCCCGGGTGATAATGCCATTGGTGAATTTGCTTTTGCCGATGCAGATCCTTCAGATCTCACTCCTTATCAGGAATACATGCTGAATTCTTACGGGCAGGGCGGGCCAACTGATAGTTACGAAAACAGAAAATTAAATACCGATGTGGATATTTATTGGGATACTGATGATTATCCCGATGTGTATTATGCCGAGGTTATGGACAGTATGTATATTCCTATGGAAGAAGCATATAATGGACAAAGAACCATTAATGTCAAAAAATTAAAGTATAAGTATACTTGGATGGATATTCAGGCAGCTGCGAGAAACGGGAATCAGAAAAGGACCGATTTTATAAAAAGCGAGGAGTTGGCTATTTATCCAGATACTACTGTTTGGATCAAAGACTTTAATTATAGTTATAACGAACCTATGCACAACGATTATTTCTGGCATAGTGCTTATAACGATTACCCGGTAGTGGGTGTTTCCTGGAAACAGGCAAGGGCATTTACGCAGTGGAGAACAAAATACAATAATGATTACCGCAGAAAGAAAGGAAATGAAAATGTTCCCACCTATCGTCTACCTACTGAAGGGGAATGGGAATATGCCGCAAGAGGTGGTCTCGAAGGAGGTTCTTACCCATGGGGTGGGCCTTATACTAAAAATGACCGTGGATGTTTTATGGCAAATTTCAAACCTTTAAGAGGTGATTACGCTGCAGATCAGGCTTTATATACTGTGGAAGCAAAATCTTATGACCCTAATGATTATGGTTTGTACAATATGGCCGGAAACGTCGCCGAATGGGTCGATTCTTCTTACGATCCGGGATCTTATGAATACATGTCTACAATGAACCCTACAGTTAATAATCCTGATGACATGAGAAAAGTAGTTCGCGGTGGATCCTGGAAAGATGTTGCATATTTTCTTCAGGTGAGTTCCAGGGATTACGAATATATGGATTCAGCAAGAAGTTATATTGGCTTCAGGACTGTTCAGGATTACCTAGGAACCGATGTTACCCTCAATGCATCTAATTAATTGAACTTTAACCTATAACTAATACCAAGAAAACTAAACAAAAGAATTATGGCAAATTCAAGAGTAACAAAAAAAGTGACCAATATGGTGTATGGTCTGGGAGCATCTGTAGTGATCTTAGGTGCACTTTTTAAAATCATGCACTGGCCTTTTGCAAACCCTATGCTTATCGCAGGTCTTGTTGTGGAAGCATTAGTATTCGCTTACTCAGCTTTCGAACCGGTAGACGATGAACTTGACTGGGCATTGGTTTATCCAGAATTAGCTGGTGGCGATGCACGCCGAAGGGAAGAAGCGCTTATGGAAGAAAAAGAAGCTGATGGTTTACTTTCTAAAAAACTTGATGAAATGTTGAGAGAAGCAAAGATTGATGCTGGTCTAATGACCTCATTGGGGGATAGCATTAGAAACTTTGAAGGTGTTGCTAGAGGAATTGCCCCTACTGTAGATTCCATGGCTTCTCAGAAAAAATATAGCGAAGAAATGAGTGTTGCTGCGGCACAAATGGAAACACTTAACCATATCTACAAGGCACAGGTTGAAAGTGCGGCTAGACAAGCTGAAATTAATCTGGAAGTTGCTGAAAACGCAGGTAAACTGAAGACCCAAATGGATTCTTTAGCGAATAATATGGCTTCCCTGAACAATGTTTACGGTGGAATGTTAACTGCTATGAACGGAAACCCAAGAGTCTAATTGATTTTTCAATTAAGCAGTTTAATTAATTTAAAAACAAATTAGAGCATGGCATCCGGAAAACAATCGCCTAGACAGAAGATGATAAACCTTATGTATCTGGTTTTCATCGCTATGATGGCACTTAATATGTCTAAAGAGGTACTTACCGCTTTTGGACTAATGAATGAAAAATTGATCTCTTCCAATACAACTACTACGGCAAGAAATTCAGCGTTTATGACTGGTTTAGAAGCAAAAGTTGAAGAGCAACCCAAGAAATATGCGCCCTTAAAAGCTAAGGCAGATAGTATAGACCAACTTTCAAATAGTTTTAACCAGTATCTGGAAGGATTAAAAACTGAATTAAAGGCTAATCTGGATGATCCCAGGGATTACGAAGCCATGGATAAAGCTGATGAACTTGATGAAATGTTCTTCCAAAGTGGTAGGATTTCCCCAGAGGGAGAAGAATTTTTAAATCAAATTAGCACTTATCGTGAAGGAGTAGCAGGTATTTTGGAAGATGAATTCCCGGATATCGCTAACAAGGTTAGAGATGAATTTTCAACAACTGAAGTTACAGACGGTGAAAATGTAACCAAACCATGGTTGGATTATCATTTTCAGGGATTCCCTTTAATTGCTTCTTTAACTAAAATGACTCAAATCCAGGCTGACGTAAAAGATACTGAAAGTGAGATTTTATCTGCAATGTTATCTGGACAGTTGACCAGTGACGTTTCTTTAAAAAATTATAAGGCGATTGTAATACCTGATAAAACCGCATTCTTTACCGGGGAAAATTTTAAAGGTAGAGTGGTTCTTGGACGTTTTGATAATACCCTTCAGTTTGAAAAAGTAGTGATCAACGGTAAAGAAGTTGATAACCTTCAGGCTGGGCAGGTTGTACTTGATTTCCCGACAGGAAATGTGGGTGAAAATGAAATTACTGGCGAATTGCAATATATGGAGAATGATTCCATAAAAATAATTCCTATAAAGGACTCTTACGCAGTAATTCCAAAACCAAATTCTGCAGTAATTTCCGCAGATAAAATGAACGTGGTATATCGTGGGGTTCAAAACCCGATGACCATATCTATTCCTGGTGTGGGAAGTGTTACGGCGAATGCACCCGGGTTAAGGCCTGCCGGTGGCGCTGGAAAGTATATGATGGATGTAACCACCCTTCAGGCGAGAGAAGTAAATATTAGTGTGAGTGGTAAACTTCCTGGTGGAGAATCGGTTTCAGATAGTAAAACCTTCCGAATTAAAGATATTCCAAGACCTGTTGGTACGATTCGTGGAGAAGACGGTTCAGTGTCTATGCAACGTAATAGTTTAGAAATTTCGACTATTGGTGCTGCATTGCCTGATTTTGATTTCGAATTAGGACTTGTGGTTACAGGTTTTAAATTTAAAGTTCCTGGCCAGCCTACCATTCAGGTCAATGGGCAGAGATTAGATGACAGAGCGAAGGCTGCCTTAAGAAGGGCTGGTCGTGGTGAGGCTGTTCAAATTTATGACATCAATGCCCAGTTGGCCGGAAATTCAGGATATAAGCTTAAGAAAGTGGCTCCTGTATTTGTTGAGCTTACCAATTAAAATGATTTAAAAATGAGCTGGAAAAGATTTTTTGTATTCAATTGTATGATTTTTATGGGTGCTGCTTCTTTTGGGCAGGCAAACATTTTGAATGCTTCGAAGCCGGAGGATATTTTTAAAAAATCCGAGGCTCAGATAGCGGTTGATAAACAGGATAAACCTTTGGAGTATGGATATGTGGGAGAACGTGACATTCTTTGGTCTAAAGGGACATGGGAAATAATTGATCTTGATGAAAGAGTAAATTTCCCACTCTATTATCCAATAGACACCAATAATATTGGTAAAAATAGGCGTTCCCTTTATGATGTGCTTATAACAGGTATCAAACAGGGGAAAATCCAGAATATTTATGCTGATTCTTATTTTAAAGAAAAAAGAACCTTAAAGGATCTTGGAGCGACATTATCTAAGATTGACACTACAGATCTTGGTGTGGAGCAGTATAATGCGGGAGAAGAAATCGATGCGCAGTTTATTGACCGTCGGGATTTAACTTCTGCCGATATTTCTGAATATCACATTCGTGGGATTTGGTACTTTGATAAGCGTTTAGCGGAACTAAAGTATAGAATTCTTGGGATTGCACCCGTTGCACCAGATGTGAATTTTATAGATACAGATCAGGTAGATATGGTAGAATTATTTTGGGTATTTTACCCGGATGCACGGGATATTTTATATAAATCTGAAGTATTTGTCGGGGAAAACACTTCCCAATCCATAAACTTTGATCATTTGCTTAATTCGAGAAGGTTTGATGGGGTGATCTATAAAGAAGACAACGTTCAGGGTGACCGTGAAATTGATGAATATATTGCTGAGAATGCATTTATGCAACTCATGGAATCGGAAAGAATAAAAGAACGAATCCGTAATTTTGAACAGGATGTTTGGAGTTACTAAGTTTTAATAATTTAAGTAATTAGCGCCCTTTTTAGGGCGCTTTTTTTTGTTTTTATATGGTCGATTATATCATTGTTGGGCTTGGTTTAAGTGGAATTGCTATTGCTGAAGAACTGGAGGTAAGAGGTAAAAGTTTCCTGGTTTTTGACAATGCTTCCCAAAGTTCATCTACGGTGGCGGGAGGGATTTTTAATCCTGTGATCCTGAAAAGATTCACGCTGGCCTGGAAGGCCGGTGAACAAATGGAATATGCCCTTCCATTTTATGAAAAGCTCGAACAAAAGCTCGGCCGGGAATTAATTCAGAAAAGGAATATCTACAGAAAGTTTCATTCAGCCGAAGAACAAAATGACTGGAGCGTAGCCACCGATAAGCCAGGATTGAAGCAATTTCTAAATCCGAAAATCATTTTTTATAAGAACGAAAATATAAAAGCCGAATATGGATATGGGGAAGTTATAGATACCGGAAAGATCGATACCAAATTATTGCTCAAGGCATATTCAGATTATTTGAAAGTATCTGAAAAACTGAAAACTGAAAAATTTCAATACTCAGAAATTGAGTTTCAAGAAGGATCATTTCAGTATAAAAATATCAAAGCAAAATCAATAATCTTTTGTGAAGGCTTCGGAATGAAAAAAAATCCTTTCTTTAAGTATTTGCCCCTTCAGGGAAATAAAGGCGAATATCTTCTTGTTCGTTGCCCGGAATTGAAACTTGACCGAATAGTTAAATCTTCGGTCTTTATAATGCCTGAAGGAAACGATATTTATAAAATTGGCGCTACGTATGATAATTATGACCAATCCAAAGGGCCAACAGAATCTGCCCAAGTAAAATTAATTTCAGAATTCAAAAAATTTACAGAATGTGATTTTGAAGTGATCGGTCAGGTTGCCGGAATAAGGCCAACGGTTCCAGATAGAAAACCAATGATTGGCTCTCACCCGGAATACCGGAATTTATATTGTTGCAATGGCTTTGGTAGTCGGGGTGTCATTATTGCGCCCAATATGGCCCGGGAATTGGTGAGACATATAGAAGAAGGGAAAGGCCTTGATGCTGAAATTGATTTAAAACGTTTTGCCGAAAAGTATTATAAAGGAATGCAAATGTAAAGCTGTCAAGGTGTTTATTGGATGTGCTTCGACAGGCTAAGCAGGACAAGATCACTTTTGTTTTATATTGAAATGTTTCTTCAATTTGCGTCACACCGAGCTTGTCGAGGAGCTTCTACAATTTTTATTCTTAACCGCAATTTCCCAATATTAGAACTCCCCGGCTTCCTCTTTATAGGAAAAAAACATATTGATCCAGATATTCCTGGATAGCCGCATGATCACCGGCATAAAAATAATCAGGGTAGCTACTATCGCGAAAAACGAGGTAAGTATGGTACTGTTCAGAAATAAATAGGAAATTACGAAGGCGGCCACCGCAAAGGCAATTCCCACCGCATAACTCACATACATTGCGCCATAGAAAAAGCTCGGTTCAATTTTATACTTCGTGCCACAATGGCTGCACCGCTCATGCATTTCAAAAACACGGTTTAATTTATAAGGATTACTTTCCCTATACATACTTTCTTCGTGACAAACCGGGCAGGTGCCCGTAATAATGCTATAAATCTTTGTCCCTTTAAGTATGCTCATCATATTTTTTTTGCAATGCAAATTTAAGCATCTTTGCAGCATTATTAAAGAACATAAGTTACAGAGTGCTAAATATTCATAATCTTTCAGTTTCATTTCAGGGCGAATACCTTTTTGAAGAAATCAGCTTTAGGTTGGGCGCAGGCGACCGCGTAGGCCTTATTGGAAAAAACGGTGCAGGAAAATCCACCTTATTAAAAATCATTTCCGGAGAACAGGAATACGATACCGGCCAAATTGCAAAGGATAAGGAACTAAAAATTGGTTTTTTAAAACAGGATCTTGACTTTGAAAAAGGCAGGACGGTTATAGATGAAGCCCATCAGGCGTTTGAAGAAATAAAACTGATGGAAGCGAAGATGGCAGAGATCAATGAGCAACTCGTCACCAGAACCGACTATGAAAGTGATTCCTATAGTCAGTTAATTGAAGATCTTAGCGAATACACCCATCAGTATGAAATTATTGGGGGATATAATTATGAAGGTGAAACGGAGAAAGTGCTTCAGGGACTTGGTTTTGAAAGGGAAGATTTTCATAAACTTACGGAAACCTTCTCCGGGGGCTGGAGGATGCGGATAGAACTGGCAAAATTACTGCTTCAGAATAATGATATTTTGTTGCTGGATGAGCCTACCAACCATTTGGATATCGAGAGTATCATCTGGCTGGAAAGTTTCCTGAACAATTATACAGGATCTGTCATGCTGGTTTCTCACGATAAAATGTTCCTGAACAATGTGACCAACAGAAGTATTGAAATTTCCCTGGGAAGTATATATGATTATAGAAAACCTTATTCTGAATTCCTGGAATTTAGAAAAGAATTGAGGGAACAGCAATTGGCCGCGCAAAAGAATCAGCAGAAAGAAATTGAAGCTACCGAGAAACTGATTGACAAATTTAGGGCGAAAGCCAGTAAAGCTTCTATGGCGCAGTCGCTTATCAAAAGGCTTGATAAGGTAAACCGCATTGAAGTTGATGAAGATGATAACGCGGTAATGTCGGTTAATTTCCCAATATCAGTCAATCCCGGGAAAGTGGTGATCGAAGCGGAGCACCTTTCCAAATCATATGGAGATAAAAAGGTTCTGAATGATGTAAATTTATTGATCGAAAGGCAAAGTAAAATTGCCTTTGTAGGTCAAAACGGCCAGGGGAAAACAACGCTGGCGAAAATCATCATTGGGGAAGCGGAACATTCAGGAAAATTAAAATTGGGTCATAATGTGCAGCTGGGATATTTTGCACAAAACCAGGCCGATTATTTGAATGGTGAAAAGACCGTTCTGGAAACCATGATAGATTCCGCGAATGAAAAGAACCGAATGAAAGTTCGGGATATGCTTGGTTCATTTCTATTCCGTGGGGATGAAGTGGAGAAAAAAGTAAAAGTACTTTCCGGAGGCGAAAGGAATAGGCTGGCATTATGTAAAATGTTACTGGAGCCCTTTAATGTGCTGGTTATGGATGAACCTACCAATCACCTTGATATAAAATCCAAGAATGTTTTAAAAGAAGCTTTGCTTAAATTTGAAGGAACTTTGATCCTTGTTTCCCACGATCGTGATTTTCTTCAGAATTTAACCGGGAGGGTTTACGAATTCAGAAATCATAAGATCAAGGAATACCTTGGGGACATCGATTATTATCTGGAGCAGCGAAAACTTCAGGATATGCGGGCGGTGGAGAAAAAGGATAAAGTAAAAGTTTCAAAATCTAAACCTGTAGAAGAAAACGTTTCCTATTCCGATCATAAAGATGTGCGCAAACTCAAAAATAAATTAAGCAAGACTGAAGCCCAGATTACCAAACTGGAAAAGGAGATCAAAAAGAAAGATAAGGAATTGTTACATAACTACGAAAAAACAGCTACCAAACCAGATTTCTTATCAAATTATAATAAATCTAAAAAGCAACTGGAAAATTTGATGCAGGAGTGGGAAGAAATCCAGATGAAAATTGAAAAATAGGATAGTGTAGAAAAATCGTGCCTTCTCTCATTAAACCATTATTATGAAAAGAAGTCCAAAGGCATATTTATTATGGATAAAAGAAAGATCATTCTATCAGTTTTGGGCGTTGTTCTCGTCGTACTTGCCATCTTCGGGGCAAAACTAATCATAGACAGTAACGTTCAGGAAAAACCACCGGTCAAGAAAATTGTAAAAAGTGTTTTTATAGATACGGTAAAGAATAGAACGGTACCCATAGTGGTCCCGGCAAATGGAAATATCACCGCACTCCACAGGTTCGAATTATTTTCTGAAGTTCAGGGAATTTTCAGGTATAGTAGCAAAGACTTCAGGCCCGGACAGCAATTTAAAAAAGGGCAGGTTTTATTGAGTATTGATGCTCAGGAATATCGTGCCAGTGTCCAATCGGCAAAAAGCGAGCTTTATAATTCCATTACTTCCATCATGCCAGATCTTCGTTTAGATTATCCGGAGGTTTTTCAGAAATGGGAAAAATACCTGAACAATTTTGATATGAGCAAGGCGGTTCCACCTTTACCTGAAACCGAAAATGAGCAGGAACAATATTTTATAACGGGTCGCGGAATTGTTTCATCTTACTACCAGGTTAAGAATTTGGAGGAACGTTTGTCTAAATATGTTATTACCGCACCTTATGATGGGATTCTTACTGAAGCCTTAGTAAATAAAGGGACTTTAATTCGTCCTGGTCAAAAACTTGGGGAATTTATAGATCCCAGCGTTTACGAACTTGAGGTTTCCATAGCCAAGAAATTTGGAGACCTGCTCAAAGTTGGGGAAAATGTAGCATTGAGTAATCTGGAAGGTAGCAAAACGTATGAAGGTACGGTAAGCAGGATCAATGGGAAAGTGAATCAGGAAACTCAAAGCATACGGGTGTTTATAAAAGTGGAAGATCCGGAACTAAGTGAAGGTTTATATCTCGAGGCAAGGCTTGATGCCAAAGACGAAGAAAATGCTATCGAAATCCCCAGGGAATTGCTGGTAGATCGATCTAAAGTTTTTGTGGTTAAAGACAGTACTTTGAATCTGGTTAATGTAGAGCCAATTTATTTCACCAATAATACCGTAATTATTAAAGGTCTTGAAGACGGTACCCAAATTGTATCTGCAAACGTTCCCGGAGCATATTCCGGAATGCTGGTTAAAATTGAGGGTAAAAAAGAACTGCTTAAAAAAGATCCATCTTGAGGAAATTAATCAGTTATTTTATAAAATATTCGGTGGCAGTAAATGTCATCATCCTCGCCTTTATAATTTTCGGGGTTATTGGAGTTTTGAGCATGAAATCTTCTTTCTTTCCTTTACAGGAAAGCAAGATTATTAATGTTTCTATTGCGTATCCCGGTTCTGCACCTGAAGAAATAGAAGAAGGAATCATACTGAAAATAGAGGATAACCTAAAAGGTTTAGAAGGGATAGATCGGGTAACCTCTACAGCTCGTGAAAGTGGGGGGTCGATTACTGTAGAAATTGAACGAGGTGAAAACATCGATGCGATGCTTACCGAAGTCAAAAATGCGGTAGACCGTGTTCCAACTTTCCCGGGCGGTATGGAACCTTTAGTGGTTTCTAAGCAGGAGTTTGTTCGGGAAACCATAAATTTTGCGGTAAGCGGCGATAATGTTCCTTTAAATACCCTGAAAAGGATAAGCCAGCAAATTGAAAATGATCTGAGGTTACTGGATGGTGTTTCTCAAATAAGCATTTCAGGATTTCCAGAGGAAGAGATAGAAATTGCCGTGAGTGAAAGCGATCTTTTAGCCTACAATTTAAGCTTTGAGCAGGTTGCAAATGCCGTTAGGAATTCTAATTTATTGTCAACCGGTGGTACAATTAAAACCGATGCGGAAGATTATCTTATCCGGGCGAATAATAGGGCTTATTATGCCGATGAACTCAATGATATTGTATTAAAATCTAATGCGACCGGGGAAATCGTAAAACTGGGTGACATTGCAATTGTGCGGGATCAATTTTCAGAAACCCCCAATGCACTCTACTATAATGGCAATGTTGCGGTTAACATGTCCATTAGCAACACGAATTCAGAAGATCTTCTTTCCACGGCTGAACAGGTGAATGAATATGTTGATGAATTCAATGAGAAGAATTCGAATGTACAGTTAAGTGTGGTTAGCGATGCATCGATTACCTTACAGCAAAGAACGAAGTTACTTGTGGAGAACGGGATTATGGGGATGCTCTTAGTGCTTTTCTTTCTTTCCATGTTCCTGAACATACGACTTGCTTTTTGGGTGGCCTTTGGGCTTCCTGTAGCATTTTTAGGAATGTTTATTTTCGCGGGATCGCTTGGTGTGACCATAAACGTACTTTCCCTATTCGGGATGATCATTGTAATTGGGATCCTGGTAGATGATGGGATTGTAATTTCTGAAAATATTTACCAGCATTCTGAAATGGGTAAAAATCCTATCCAGGCCGCACTTGATGGTACTATGGAGGTTTTGCCTCCCATCCTTTCAGCAATTATTACAACGGTTCTGGCCTTTTCTACTTTCCTGTTTTTAGATAGCCGGATTGGTGAATTTTTCGGGGAAGTTTCCACGGTGGTGATATTAACCTTGGTGATTTCACTTATTGAAGCTCTTATAATCCTACCTGCGCATATTGCCCATTCCAAAGCTTTAAGAAAAGATCTTAATCCGAAGAAAAAGAAGAAGGGAATGGGCAGGTTTTTCAGCAAAATGCGCTCGATTAATTCCTATGGCGATAAGGCAATGAATTATTTAAGGGATAGGATTTATAGTCCTGCCTTAAGATTTGTGCTGAGACAGCAGGTGCTGGCATTTGCCATTTTGTTGGTAATCTTAATATTTACTGTGGGCGCCATTGGCGGAAATTGGATTCGGGTAACACTTTTTCCAAGTATTGCCAGTGATCGTGTAAGTATCGATCTTTTAATGCCGGAAGGGGTGAACCCTGCCCGAACAGATTCTATCATTTCAATGGTGGAAGCTGCGGTGTGGAGGGTTAATGATAAATTTACAGAAAGCCAAACCGATAATAAACAGGTTGTTGAAAATGTGATAAAAAGGGTGGGTCCTGGGAATAATAAAGCTTCTCTGGATGTAAACTTACTTCCGGGTGAGGAAAGAGATATGGGTTCGCCGGAAATAACCAATGCTATTCGTGACGAAGTAGGTCCTGTATTTGGAGTAGAAAGCCTCACTTTTGGTTCCGGAGGAAATTTTGGGGGTTCACCGGTTTCAGTATCACTTTTAGGAAATAATCTGGAAGAACTGGAAGCTGCGAAAGAGGAACTAAAAGAAATTTTTGAGAATAACCCGTTGTTAAAAGATGTTACCGATAGTGATCCCAAAGGAATAAAAGAAATCAACGTGCAGTTAAAGGATAATGCTTATGCGTTGGGATTGGATCTTGGAAATGTAATGGGCCAAATTAGAAATGGTTTCTTTGGAACACAGGCCCAGCGTTTTCAGCGTGGGCAGGATGAAATTAGGGTGTGGGTGCGTTATGATCTGGATAACAGGTCTTCTATTAATGACCTTGATGAAATGCGCTTAATGACACCTTCCGGAACACGGGTTCCTTTTGATGAAATCGCCAATTATGAGATCGTTCGGGGAACTGAATCCATTAGTCATTTGGACGGACTTAGAGAAATAAGGGTTTCCGCAGATATGGAAGATCCCAATGGCAGTTCTACTGAAATTTTGGAGGATATTCGTGAAAATATAATGCCGCCATTAATCGAAAAGTTTAGTAGTCTTACGGTTTCTTACGAAGGCCAGAATCGCGAAGCGAGTAAATTATCTTCTTCCGCAGCTAAAGTGCTTCCAATTATTTTGTTTTTGATCTACGCAACCATAGCGTTTACATTTAGAAGTTACAGTCAGCCACTAATTTTAATGCTTATGATTCCTTTTAGTATTATTGGGGTAGCCTGGGGACACTGGCTTCATGATTTCCCTATCAACGTACTTTCAGCATTGGGAATTATTGCGCTGGTGGGAATTATGGTAAACGACGGCCTCGTACTCATTGGGAAATACAACAGTTTTCTGAGGGAAGGCATGTCTTTTAACGATGCGCTCTATGAAGCAGGTAGATCGAGATTTAGAGCTATTTTCTTAACCTCACTTACCACGGTGGCCGGTTTGGCTCCGTTACTTTTAGAAAAAAGCAGGCAGGCACAATTTTTAAAACCAATGGCAATTTCAATATCCTACGGGATCACCATTGCAACGTTCTTAACCTTACTGCTACTTCCTTTATTAATTTCAATTAGTAATTCGGCCAAAGTTGGAGGTCATTGGCTGCGAACCGGTAAAAAAGCTGAGAAAGAGGATATGGAAAGAGCGATTAAAGAGAAAAAAGAAGAAGAGGCGCATGGAAAAATATAGTTCATTCTTCATTGTATTGCTTTTTATATCCTTCGGAATGCATTCTCAGGAAGAAGTCCTTACCAAGGAGGAAGTAATCGCTCGAGCATTGGAAGAAAATTTTGGGATTAGAATTTCAGAAAACAATGTAGAGATAGCAGATAATAATCAGAGTATTTTGAATTCAGGATACCTTCCACGCATACAGGCTTTAGCGGGTACAACTTATGATCTGAATGACCGGCTTACCGAACCGGAAGAAGGCGAGACCTTTACACAATCTGGGATAGAGAGCAATCGCTACAATGCTTCAATTAATCTGAATTATACTTTATTTGACGGACTGGGGAGACTTTACAATTTCAAAAGTTTAAAGCAGCAATATAACCTGTCCAAGCTGGATGCTCGTGAAACGATTGAAAATTCCATTTTGCAGATCATGAGTATTTATTATGAAATTGCCAGGCTCTCCGAAAATTTAAATGTTTTGGAAGAAACCCTTGAAATTTCAAAGAATCGTGTGACCAGGGCACAATATCAGTTTGAATATGGGCAGGTGAATAATCTTGTGGTTCTAAACGCCCGTGTAGACGTGAACAACGATAGTGTGGCACTTATTGAATCCCAACAGCAACTTAGAAATACTAAAAGAGATCTCAATGTACTGCTGAATAGGGAAGTGACCGATCGTGATTATACTGTGGACACCACTATTAATTTTATTTCTGAACTGGTTTTAGAAGATTACCTGACTTCGGTTGAAGCAAATAATGTTTCCTTACTTCAGGCTGAAAGTAATATTGTAATTAGTGATTATGATATTAAAATTGCGAAATCTGGTTATTTGCCCAGTATTGGTTTAACCGGTTCATACGGCTGGAACCGGAATAGAAGTGCTGCCACCGCATTCTTTCCAGGTTCTACTACAACTACAGATGGACTTTCGGCAGGAGTGAACCTGGTTTGGGATATTTTTGATGGAGGGTCTACAAGCGTGCAAATTCAAAATGCAAAAGTTCGATATGAAAATCAGGAAATTATCAAGCAGCAAATTGAAGCTGAAATCGAACGTGATGTTGCCAATGCATTAGGGAACTATCGTAATAAATTATTTATACTAAATGTGCAGGAAGAAAATGTTGCCACCAATTTAGATAACTTCAATCGCTCAGAAGAACAATATAAATTGGGACGAATCACTTCTATTGAATTCAGGCAGGCACAAATTAATTTACTGAATGCAAGAACCAGTTTAAATCTGGCAAAATATGATGCCAAGCTTGCAGAATTGCAGGTTTTACAGCTTACGGGACAATTATTGAATGTAGAATTATAATAGAATGTTCGAACATTTTTTTCAATGCCCTTATTGTTGGGAAGAAATCTCGGTATTGCTGGATCCTTCCGTATCCAAGCAAACGTATATAGAAGATTGTGAGATTTGCTGTAATCCTATAGAAATCCATGTTGAATTTGATGAAAATGAATTAAAACAATTCGACGCACAACCAATTGAACAATAAGTTTTCCGTAATTAATTAGCTAAAATCTTTACTGCTTAGACATATAGTTATACCTTATCGTATTAATTATTCCTTTTTTACCAATTTGTAATTATGATTTCAAGCTTTGATTTAGCTGGACATGTTTATGGAATTATGATCAATAGCGATATGACTAAAGAAGTCATGCAGGAGTCTATTGCAAAAATTGACGAAAAACTGTTAGATCATGAAGTGATTAATTTATATTTTGAGGTTGAAAAAGGTAAGCGGATTGAATTTGACGGGTTCATGGAATGCTTAAAATATAAGTATGCGCATGCTAAACATTTTAACAAAATTCCGGTTGTTTCTGATAATAAAAAATTCCAAATGGCAGTTGGGATTTCAGATGTATTTTTATCTATAGATGTACGAACTTTCGATCTAAAAGAGAGGATAGAAGCAATTCAGTGGATCTCTGAATAATTTTTTAAAAAAGTTTGGTGGAATACTAAAATCTGTAGTATATTTGCCGTCCAATATCGCGGGATAGAGCAGTAGGTAGCTCGTCGGGCTCATAACCCGAAGGTCACTGGTTCGAGTCCAGTTCCCGCTACTAGTAAAATCAAGGCTTTCGAGAAATCGAGAGCCTTTTTTTATGTACTGGGTACAACATAGGTACAACATTTTCGGTTTTTTTATCCAATCATTTTATCTGACCTTAATTGATTTCATTTTCCTTTAAATGTCATTAAAATCATAAAATTTATTCGTTTAATAGAAAGCACAAAATGTTTTTTGAATAAATATTAGATGGGATATTAATCATTCTTGGCTACTTACTTTATATTGGAGAAATCTTTAAAGTTAATTTTTGTCCCAAAAACAGGCTTTTTTTGGGACAAATTAATTTGTTGTTAAAGAAACATTTTTAGGAAATCACAACCTGATTTTTACTGAAGTGAATATCTGCTATTTCAAATAGTTACCACTTTTTTACTTTTTTGGCAATCTTTTGAATTTGTCACTCTGTCAAAAGTATAAAGGAGAATAAAACTTATTAAAATGATTAAAGTCCATAGTCTATTTGGTCAGAATACTAACCGAGCTTCGTCGTGTTCTTTAAAAGCATTACTACTTTCCAGTTGATTCTCCATAATATCTACAGAGTTTGCTTTTAGCGTACTACAAAAAAGTTGTGCTCTTTGCAACATCCTAATATATACCTCTGGGTCTGATTGTCTTGTCAACCGTCTCAAAGCCCCTAAGTAATCATCCCTGTAAACGGTAGGAATCATAATTCTGGTCTGTCCTGCCTTTACAAGTTCGGCATTCATCATCACCCTTGCTATCCTTCCATTGCCATCCAAAAACGGATGGATCTCACTGACCATAAACATAATGTAGGCTGCTTTGGCAAAAGGATCATTTAAAACATTGTAATATTCAAACCCCTTTATTAAAGTACCCCGAACCATTGTATAATCAACAAAATGCGTATTTCCTGCTCTATTGTTCTTGTCCTTGAACTTTCCTGGTTTTTTGTCCAATCTAGCCCCTAAAAGGACTTGATGTCGGTATTCCAAAATCCTTAAAAGCTCTTCTGCCGATGTAGGTAGGGCTTTCATTTCCTTCACATTGCTTACCAATTTATAGGTGCCCAATATATCGTGGGAATCCTCATTTCTGTTGGGCAAAGGCTTTTCTGTACTTATAATGTCTTTTGCCTCTTCAAGTTCAAATACCGTTCCTTCGATGTAATTGGAAAAATAGGCCTCAAAAAAAGCAAAGTTTTTAAATGCAGATGGCTCTAAGTTTGCATCGGGATAGCTTTTAAACTCACGTTGGTGCAATGCTAAAAATAAGATTTCGAACAACTTGATTCTTGCGGGATCAAATGGGGTTCCAAATGCCCTGGCCATTGCTACTGGGGAAGTCAATATTTTTGAGGTATGGGTGGTCAATAAAGCACTTATCAGCCTGTCCAGTTTTTCAAATTCCTTTTGCATCATCAACATTTCTGCTATGACCCTAGATTTATCCCTGACCTCATTTAAAGCATCTTCCCCGTTTACTCTAACAATTTGTTCCAGTTTTTCTTCTATTTCAGGCAGGGTCAGTGTTTTGGATTCTGGCCCTGGTCTTCTGGAAACTTGCAAATTTTCAAGAAAAGCCCTTTCTCTTTGGGAAACATACAATTCCCCCGAAAAAATTGTATCTCCTTCAATGGGGCCTTCTCCTTGAAGAAACCGTATAGTTATCCCTGGTAAACTTACTTTTTTGGTATAGGTATAGGTTATGAATATATGCCCTTTTGAAGTAGGTTTGAATTCAATAGCAGATCTATGGCTTAATAATGATCCCGGGTATAGTTTTCCGAGAATGGTAAAAAGATTCCTTTTAACAATATCTTCATCACTATCCGTAAAGTTTGAGGTATATATACGGGATGCAATTTTTCTGATTTTCCCTTCGTTTTCTAATACCGAAATTTGCCTGCTTATATTGGAATCGCTCGAAGAAAAAATAATTTCTTGAAGGTGTATGGGTAAACTATTTTCCATTATAATTAAATTAAGGAGCTAAAATTACAAATATTTTCCATTATGATGTGGTTTTTTACAAAATATTTCCAATATAAAAGCAAAAGAGCGATGAAAATATTTTCCATTAAGAAGGTCTTTATATTATTTTAAACAAATATTTTCCATTATGATTACATTGTAGCTAAATATTTTCCATTATAAAGCATAATTTGTCCAAAACGGATACTCCTTTATGGAGTTCACTCAGCACATCCCCCCTCCATTTCGCGTAAAGCTGCATTCCGGTCGGCAGCGCTTCCCTGAAAAAGTCTTGGACACCATTCCCAATTTCTCCTTTCCATTCCGTTAACCCTTCCCGATGCTCTGGAAAGGAGAACCTGTCCTGAGCGGAGTCGAAGGGCTACATTCCCAATCCGAAATCGTGAACGGAGTCCGCTCCATCGGAATTCCATTTATTCATTTGGTGCCGCTTCCTATGTGTTGGTACTTCACAAAAGCCTTTAGACCTACTCCCTTACCATCACCGTTATACCCTTTTTTAGCCAGCAAAATACCAACATTTGGAAGTTGAACGGACTGCATAACCGGTCGTGCCTCCCTTTTATAAGTCCTTATCAATTCCAAATATTGAAACTGTATCAGCAACAAAAAAAGGTAACAGCGACGGCACTATGGGAAGTAAATCTAAAATGAATCTTATGAAATCGTACCAAAACATCAAAAAGGAAGCGGCACCAAAAAAAACAAAAAAGGAAAACGCTCTGGATATAATAAGTAAATCATTTCAAAAAAATACAAACGCAAACTGTCTGAATGGTTCAGATAGTATTTTAATTAATCTTTAATTCTTTTATTATGAGTACTCTAAAAAATCACGTACAGTTAATTGGAAACGTTGGGCAAGAGCCAACCGTTACCAACCTTGAAAGCGGTAAAAAAGTAGCCCGTTTTTCAATCGCCACCACTGAACACCACAAAAACAACAAGGGCGAAAAAGTACAGTCCACCGACTGGCACACCGTTGTAGCTTGGGGCAAGACTGCCGAAATTATCGAAAATTATGTAGGTAAGGGAAAGGAAATCGCCATTACGGGAAAATTGAGAACCCGTACCTATACCACCGATGATGGAAACCAACGCTATGTAACCGAAGTTGAAGCCAATGAAATCCTTTTACTTGGAAGCAAAAGCGATAAGTAATCCTTAAAATTTAAGAGGGCGTTCCCGTGGAAAGTTGCGCCCTCTTATTCATCATTCACAAATAATTGAAAAACAATGAAAAGCAAAGTTAATGAAATAGCCATAAGTTACAGCGGAAGCACTAAGGCAAATTTGCTTCCCAAAGTAACCTGTTCTCAAAGTGCTGCCGATATAGCCTACAGCCAATGGAACAAAGAAACCATTGAACTTCACGAGACCTTTAAAATAATGTTGCTCAACAACGCCAATAAGGTAAAAGGAATATATGAAGCTTCCAACGGAGGAATTACTGGAACTTTAGTGGATGTCCGCATCCTGTTTGCCGTACTCTTAAAAAGTTTGACCACAGCGGTCATATTACTGCATTATGCAAAGTAAATAGTTATGTAAAGTGATTAATATATTGATCTAGTTACCAATGTGTTATACTGGATTTACTTTACATAATATTTTCTTCCCTTTGTTGAACTTCACAAGACAATCTTTTATTTAGAGGAATTATTCACATCTAAATACTTGTCTTATGACTGAACAAATCAGAGCTTTTAATGAGTTGATGACCCAGGCCGGGAATTATCTTGAATCCAAACATGCGTATTCCGGCAATACAGTTGGAGCCTATCGAAGGGGTTGGCAACGACTAAGAGAATTTATGGTTTCCAACGGAATCCATCATTATGACCAGAAAGTAGAAGAGCAATTCCTTCACAATGAGTTTGAGGTCCGTAAGGGTCGTAAGCTCTCTAAACAGGAACAATTTCTAGTTAATGGCACCCGAAAACTCACCGAATTCCAAAATACCGGCCAGATTAAAGTCCCGAACCTACCACCGGCGAAAGCTCCCCTGGTCTTTAATGGGGTCTTAGGTGAGGCCATAGTCAGGTTCCTGGATTATAAAAGAATAGAAGAAAGATTATCCACCATCCGCCTACATTGCTATAAACGTTGTCTTTTTCGTTTTCTGGAATATTGTAATAAAAACAAAGTCCATGCTATAAAGGACATTGATTTAGCGGTACTTCTAAAATATATCAATACCCTGGATTGTGGAAAAACTGTGGTAGTTCCTGTTCTTTCAACACTTCGGGGTTTTATAAAGTACTTATTTAAACAGGGACTTTTAATGGTCGATTTTTCCAAGGGAATCCCAAAGTACCGGATCGTCGATCAACCTAAATTACCTTCTACCTATTCAAAAGGAGAAATAGAAAAACTAATTGCATCGGTGGAACGGTCCAGTCCAATAGGAAAACGGAATTATGCCATTATCCTTTTGGCTGCAAGACTGGGGCTTCGGGCTTCGGATATTGCCAGATTGAAGTTTACGAACCTGCATTGGGATACAAGTACTATTGAAATAGAACAAGTCAAAACAGGCATAGAATTAATACTCCCCTTATTACCTGACGTTGGAAATGCGATCATCGATTATTTAAAATACGGACGGGCAAAGTCAGAGGAGGCATGTATCTTTTTATCGGAAAGGCCACCCTATAGTTATTTTACTTCAAGCAATGTGGTTACCCATATTGTCCAAAGGGCTTATATAAAAGCAGGGATCAATATTAAGGGTAGAAGGTACGGCCCTCGCTCCCTGCGGCACAGCCTTGGGTTTAGGATGCTGGAAGAAAGTACAGTGCTCCCTGTCATCTCTGAAGTACTGGGACATAAAAGCACGGAATCCACACGGTATTACTTAAGGATCGATCTTAAATCCATGCAGCAATGTATACTGGAAGTACCTCCTGTATCCCCTGATTTTTACTTGCAGAAAGGGGGTACTTTTTATGATTAGTTATGACAGCATATACGGCCCGGATATTACCCAATTCATTGATATGAAAACAAAGCTGGGTTTTAAGTATACCACGGGGAAACTTATCTTATCCCAAATTGACCAATTAGCCCATCAACGTGAAGAAAAAACGAAAGGGATCACAAAGGAGTTTGCCCAAAAATGGGGTGAAGAGCGATGCAATGAGTCTGAACGATATCGGTATGATAGAATAAGGTTCCTTGCACAATTTTCTTCTTACCTCTGTGATTTGGGTATCCCCTCTTATATTTCCAAGCTTCCACGTTATCCGAAAAATACCTTTATTCCCTACATCTATTCCCAAAAGGAGGTCCATGCCTTATTTAAGGCTGCTGATGAATTAAGATCTGTAAAAAGGAATATGAATTCCTGTTTGATTTGTATGCCGGCACTAATCAGGCTATTGTACTGCACCGGAATTCGTATTGGAGAAGCTTTGGCCATGACAGATGAGGATGTAAACCTGGAAGAAAATTATTTACAGGTGAAAGACTCCAAGAATGGGAAGGAGCGTATCATTCCTATTTCAACTTCGCTGGTCGCTGTTTGTAAAGAATACAAACTTTACAGGGATCAACTCCCTATTGAGAACAGATCGGAATATTTCTTTGTGAACACCAACGGAAATAAATGTGGCCAAGGGGTGGGAAGCTGGTTTAAAAAGTGTTTAGGCAAAGCAGCTATCCCTTATACTGGCCGAAACCATGGACCACGTGTCCATGATCTCCGACATACCTTTGCAGTGACATCATTGGCGAGTATGGCTGAAGCTGGTGTGGACCTTTATGCTTCCTTACCGGTTCTTTCCAATTATCTGGGCCATGGGTCAATAGGGGCCACTAATCATTATGTAAGGCTCACGGCCAATATGTACCCGGATTTGATCAGGGACGTAGATATGACCTCCCTGAATGTATTTCCTAAATATAATAACTATGAAGCCAACTGATTTTTCCAAGTATATCTCTGATTTTATATCCAGGTACCTGCCCCATGAGAAAGGGCTAAGTAACAATACGATTAGGGCGTATCGGGATACCTTTGTTTTACTACTAGAGTACCTCCAAAAGGAAAAATGCTTAAAAGTAGAGAAACTCACTTTAGATAAGGTAACCAAAGAAGTAGTACTGGATTATCTCGACTGGCTACAAAGCACTAGGAGCTGTAGCAATGCTACTCGCAATGCACGCCTGGCGGCCATCCATTCATTCTACAGGTTTTTACAACATGAAAGCCTGGAATATCTGCACCAATGCCAAAAGATTTTATCCATCAGGTTTAAAAGATCTCAGCATAAATCCATTACCTACCTCACCATCGAAGCAATGAAATTATTATTGGAACAACCGGACACTACTAGCCTCAAAGGCCGGAGGGACCTGGCGCTAATGTCTTTAATGTATGATACCGGGGCCAGGGTACAAGAAATTATTGACTTGACCCCATCTATGGTCAGACTGGATACTCCTCCTGTGATCAAAATCATTGGAAAGGGAAATAAAGCGCGTGTGGTACCGATGCTGGATGCTCAAACCCGGCACCTAAAGAACTATTTAAAAGAAAACCGGTTAGATGCAGCTTTTGCTAATAGGTATCCGCTGTTCTTTAATAGTAGAAAGGAGAAACTCACCCGTGCCGGGATCCATTACATTGTACAGAAATATTATAAAAAGGCAAAGGAAGCAAATAAGATGCTGCTACCTGACAAAATAAGCTGTCATTCCCTGCGGCACTCTAAAGCAATGCACCTACTGCAAGCAGGAGTGAACCTGGTCTATATCCGGGATATACTGGGGCACGTATCCGTTCAAACTACAGAAATCTATGCCAGGGCAGATTCCAAACAAAAACGCAAAGCTTTAGAAAAGGCTTATGTAAATATTAATCCTGACGAAACAGCCACATGGACAAAAAATGAAAATCTAATGATGTGGCTGAAGAAATTCTAAAAAAGCTATGTAAAGTAATTTGGTAGATTAATCAGGGGAATAAGGAGGTTCAGCCGTTTACTTTACATAACTATTTACTTTGCATAATGGGCTTTATGTAAAGCTTTACATAAAGCTCACAACCACCCGAGCGGTACTTTAAAGCCCAGTGAAGCGGATAAAAGCCTGACCCAAAAAATTAAAAAGGCTGGGGAGCTACTTGATATCAAAGTTTTAGACCATTTGATATTGACCCCTGATGGCGACTATTACAGTTTTGCAGATAACGGAATCCTTTAAAATCAAGGGTATGATTTATCTAAATTTTACAGACTTGAGCGAAGAGGCTCAAACCCGACTTTTGGAAAATTCCAAGAAGGATGTGGAACGAAAATTTGGGGAGGACATCCGCAAATACGTAAGAAAAAATCACACCAGTTTTGAAAAGATGATAGCCGAAGAAGCTTTATGCAATTTGTATTCCTATACGTTTGTATTCAACATCTGATTTTATAAACTGCATAGTCAAGCACCTCTAAATTCTTGGAGGTGTTTTTCTGTTTCACCGATTTCAATTCAATAAAAATCACTATCTTTATTTCGCTGAAATTCAGCATTCAAATTTACGTAGGGTTATCCATTTTTTGACTTTCGCCGATAACCGTACCCATCGAAAAATTACATAACAGGAAATTATTTCCCTGAAACTGGCAATTGGCTTTGAGCCAAATTGTACGGAATTTTGTCCCGCTGGGCGGGACGAAAAGGAGTAGCAAGAGGGTAACACGCGATGCGATGTTTAGAACTCCTTTTTATTTTCAAATAACTGATATTCAGTAATTTGAAAAAATATAAAATTCCCGACCTCCTACAATTTGCGACAAATGCCCTGTGAACGTCCATTTTTAGGGAAGGATTTGCGACAAATCGGCGAATTATGGACTCATTTATCGGCATCAGGTTCAAAAAGGAAACGGCAAAACGTTTTCAAGAATTTTCAAGGACACACTTCAAATCACACACCGAAGCATTGGAAACAATGCTCGACTTTTTCTTCTACAACGAGATTTCCCCAAAGGAAAAATTGGGACCAACGGGAAGGACAATCGAAGCTTCCCTAAAGAAACGCATCAATGCAGTCATCGCCATAATGCGGGATATGGAAAAGACACAGACCAAACCCACCGTGGCAATGATTGAATCCCTTTTTCAGACGAGCGAACCTTCAAAAAAACCTTTGATTTTGGAAAAGAAAACGGTCGAAGAAAAACCTAAAGTAAGATTTCAGGAAAAGCAAAACCATACTAACGAACTCTAAATTTTTGAGCTATGTATATCACAATTACACCTCAAAAACTGGGAGGAAATTATTCACAAAGTTCAGGCGATTTTGTCGGCTATCTGGAGAAGGAAAACCAGAGTCTGGAACAGGAAGACCTGCCGGCCGGACAGGCGGGAATGGAGCATTTTTTCAATCAATATGATGATGAAATATCGGCTGACAAAGTCGTAAAGGAAATTGATGGCAACGGTGCCAAACTCAAAAAGACCGAACCCAAATTCTATTCCATTACGGTCAGTCCTTCCAAATACGAACTGAACCGGTTACAGAACAGTAGCCAAGATTTAAAAAGATACACCCGTGAACTGATGAAGGATTATGTGGCATCCTTTAACCGTGAAATAAACGGAAGACCCATTAAAATTGATGATATAAAATATTATGCGAAAATCGAACACCAACGCACTTTCAAGGGAACGGATTGGCAGATCAAGGAAAACCAGCCTTATGCAACGAAAATCCTTCAGCTCAAAACTGAAATCAGAAGTATTGAAGAAGGGCAGACTGAGGGCAATAGCAAACTATTGCAGAAGAAAATTGATCGATTGGAAAAGGAAGCCCCGTACCAACAGGACGGGAAACGAATTGTCCAGGGAATGCCAAAGGCGGGAAACCAAAGCCATATCCATATCATCGTAAGCCGGAAGGATGCCTCCAACACCTTCAGCCTTTCCCCGGGGAGCAAGCATAAGGCATCGGAAGTGGAAATGCACGGTAAGAATGTAAAACGGGGCTTTGACCGTGACCAGTTTTTTGAACGTGCGGAAAAGACCTTTGATAGGACTTTTGGCTATCAAAGAAACTTTGCCGAGACCTACAAAGCTCGAAAGGATTTTATAAAGAATCCCAAAGTCTATTTTGCCTCGCTGATGAAATTGCCCACCAATGAAAAGGTAATCGCCTTTAAAATGATGAAGGAAAGTGGTGTTCCAATGCTGCCAAGCATTCCGGTAACACAGGCGCAATTGGCAATGAAAGTATTCAACCGACTGCGCCGTGGCGTGGAAGTGGCCATCAAATCAAGTTCTATAGGAATCTAATTCCAGTATGATGTATATAGATAACCTTTTTACCGTTCTTTTAACCATTGGCTTGGTCAGTATGCTATTTTATGGATTATATCGAATATCAAGATATGCATTTGCGCTGAGCAGCTTTGTGTTGTGTATGCTAGTTTATTTTTTACAGCATTGGAACGGTTTGGTTTTAGTGTTGCTGAATGTTGTCTGTCCACTTTTGTTGATCAATATAACATTGTATGTTTTCTTGCATAAAAAAGAAAGACCAAAAAATGGTGACGACCGATATCAAGTTAATTTTGAAACTACGAAAGGGAATTTTAAGCTTGACAATATCAAGCGCGGGGCATCCATCATTGGTTCTGCAGGAAGCGGAAAGACCGAAAGTGTAGTGTATGGATTTTTGAAACATTTTCGGAAAGAAGGTTTTTGTGGCATCATCCACGATTACAAGGATTTTGAGCTGACCGAAATGGCGTATCCACTTTTTAAGGATGGGCATATTCCGTTTAAGGTGATTTCCTTTGATAAAATCATCCATCGGGTCAATCCGATTGCTCCCCGGTATTTAGAGAACGAGGAAAGCGTCAACGAAGTTTCTCGGGTACTGATAGAGAACCTATTGGAGCAAAGGGAATCGGGCACGACAGGAACGACTAAATTCTTTAACGATGCTGCCGAAGGCTTGATTGGCGGACTCATCTGGAAACTCAAAACGACCTATCCCCAATTCTGCACCCTTCCCCATTTGATTGCTATTTATCAATATCTGGACACCGACAGTCTCATACAGTTTTTGGAAACCAATACCACCTCAAGGGCTATGGCAGATGCCTTTATAAGTGGTAAGGATTCGGAACGGCAAACTGCCGGGGTAAAAAGTACCCTGGCCAATGCATTAAAACGCATCAGTACACAACGAATTTTTATGGCCTTGTCCGCAGATGAAGTCCCACTCAATATCAATAGTGAAGAAAATCCTGCGGTAATTTCAGTCGTAAATAATCCAAAATTTGAGACTTCGTATTCACCGGTGATTGCTACCATTGTCCATACCATCACCAAACAAATGAGTGTGCGGAATTTCAAACCTTCATTCTTGTTAATGGAAGAAGCACCTACCATACGCTTATTGAATATGCACCGCATTCCGGCAACATTACGGAGCTATAATATTTCTACGGTCTATGTGATGCAGGACAAGATCCAGAACGATATGATGTATGGAGATAAGGCTAGTAAGGCAATATTGAGTAACCTTTCTTATCAATTCTTTGGAAAGGTCAATGACCCGGACACCGCAAAATATTACGAACGTTTTTTTGAGATTATAAACTACCCGACAAAGAGCGTGAGCCGTGGGCATAATCTGGATTTTGATACCCGTATAACCACCGGAGAAAAGGAAATTCCAAAAATCAGGGCGGATGTTTTCTTTCGGCTGAAGCAGGGGGAGTTTATTACGTATGCAGATGGAACTGACAAAAAAGTGCAGTTTAAATTAGCCAATATTCAAAAGGGGTTACCAGAGGATTCAAAGCAATTTTCAATGTCTGATTTAGAGGATAATTTTGAGCGGATTTATGAGGAGGCACATTCTATTTTTAATTAGATATTGCTTTGATTTTCAATAGAATGTAGGTTTAACTCTGTTAAATTAATCAATACTTCTATCTTTGTAACCTATTTGTTAAATTATCCACAAGCTGAAAAACCTTGGAAATAAAATTAGAACCATACAAAACAATTAAGGATCAAGATTACGGAACTGCGGAAATAAAAATAACGCAGGAGGTTTTCAAGGACATTGCGTTTGTGAATAATCAAACAGTTTTGAACTTTGAGAATTGCCGATTTAAAAAGTTAGTTTTAATCAATGAATCTGAAATTGAATTTGAAAGCATTTCATTAAACTTTTCTTTCTGTCAAATTCAAAATATTCAAATTGAATCAATTACAACAGAACAAATTTCATTTCATTTTCACGGTTGCATTATTAGTGGCAATATTAATAACAGTAAGATTAAAAGTATCTCAATTAATAATTGTATTACGCCTTCCCTATTCCTACAGTATCAAAAGCGAATAGATATATCTTATACGGAGGAAAACATTTTTATAAGCAAGTGGAAAACTTTACTTACAGGCTCAGACGTGAAATCAGCGAATGGATTAATAGGGCTTAAGCAATCCGTTTATGTTAATCATTCAAAAAACGTAAATGTTCGTTTCAGCCATAATAAGAAAGAACAATCTGGTGTTTATCTTTCACGACACGAACAAATCAAAGAATATAAAATTCGTTATTATTTAACCAAGGAGGATAAAAAGAAACTTAATATCAATTTAAGTTTAGATCTTTCCAAAGAAAACGACGAACAACTAAAAATTGAAAATTGCATCTTAAATTCTCTCTCATTTAGAGGTTCAGCCAATGGCAAAATATCTATTGAAAATACAGAAATAAACAACCTTTTTATTAGAGATTTTAGCTCTCAATCAGAAATGCTACTTTATAACATTTCGCCTTACTTAACTGATTCCAAAGTTGAAGTTCATAAATCAAATATGGATAACAGTTGGTTTGATAATATTGATTTTAATGGTTATAAGACATTATCCTTTTATAGAACACGTTTTGCTAAAGCAACTTTTACAAGTTGTAATTTTCCAAAAGATAGTTTGAGCTTTGAAAAATTTAAGACGTTAGAAAACATACATTACCCCGAACAAAAACCACAAAACTATTATAAAGACCAGTATGAAACGTTTCTTCAATTGAGAAAATCATTAGAGGCCTCTGGAAATTATTTTGAGGCGCAAAAACTTGATGCTATTTCAAAAGATTCTTTGAGAAAGATTTCGAGTTTACCGACATCTGACAAATTTATTCTCTGTTTAAACAGTATTTCAAATAATCACGGCTTATCAATTAAACGACCAATTGTGGGACTTTTATTCTTCTCTATACTCTTTTACATTTTTTATCTTTCAAGTATTGGTAGAATTTTTAAGTCCACAGAATTTGACTGGAATTTGGTCGGACATTATTTTTCGTTCTTGGATTTAACTCACAGAAAGGATTTTTTAATATCTAAATCGGAATATACATTTTGGACATTGTTTCTCGATTTTGGAAATAAATTAATTGTAGGTTTTTTTATTTTTCAGTTTATTTCAGCATTTAGAAAGTATGTGAGAAAATAAAAGCTACGAGCTTCAAATGGGAATATAAAAAGCACGTTGCTATCAAGTTAAAAAACATCTAAATGAAATACAAATTGAACCAATCTGAACTCATTGAAATTTTAGAAAGAATAGAAAAAGAATTATTTAACTCCAAGCGTATTAAATTTAAAAAGTGTAAAGATTGGAGAAAAAATAATGTACCGAACGAGCCCGGAATTTATGCGATTTTTGAGAATGATGATAATTTGATTTACATTGGAGAAAGCGGAAATTTAAAGGATAGAATGAATGAAATAAATAGAACCGTAAATCATTCTTTTAGAAAGCAATTCGGATATTTAAGATACCGGGGAATTAAATCAAGAAAAAAATTTACTGACGATATCGAAATGCTATTGGATGAATATTTTGCTAATAATATTTACGTTTCATTTTTGCCTATTAATTTTGGGAGATTAGAAGTTGAAAGCTATTTAATTGGTAAGTTTCAAGAAAAGGTAATAAATTCAATTAAAAAAAGAAAATAATGAATATTCTTCTAATCGGTGGAGCTCAAAATACTGGTAAAAGTCAAGCGATTTACAAAATAGCGCACACTTTACAAACAAAAGGATTTAAAGTTATCAAAGGTTCAATTCCATTGTCTTTTAAAGATTTTATGGTTGTTTTGGACGGAATAGATAATAATGGAAAAAGAGTTACGGTAATAATCAATTCGGCCACAGATACGGAAGATATTATTAAAGCATTTAAAGACTTTTTTGACGCAAATGTTAGGTGCAATATTCTCATTACTTCAGTTAGAGATGACGATTATTATCCAAGAAAAGAGTTTTTCAAGATTATGAAATTGAACAGACAGGATGATAAAATTTTAGAAATTCCTTTTGCAAAAATCACCCGGATAAAAAAGTACAGAACAAAACCGTTGAAATGGTTTGCTGACAATATGGACAATTTAATTAACCACGTTTTGAAGAGCAATCCATTTAATATCGGATAAAAGCCAAATGGTAACATATAAAAGCTAAACGCTTCATAAAGATTTGGAATTAGTAGAGCATTTGGGTTTTGTACCCCTCTATACTACAGTATTATGGAAAATAAAGTTTCAATTTCTCCGATAACTTTTTAAGAATCATTTTTGCTGGTAATATAATTACTATAGATGGTGTAAGGACAGCTTAAGAAGAAGACGGTGTGACTTCCCAACCTAATAAAAGCTCATTTAAAATTTATCGTTACATTTATTGTTAAAAATTTAACAATATCGTTATATTGTGATATAAATTTTAATGGCAATATATGTGGTCAGATAATGAAACAACCGAAGACCTTCTAGGTTTTAAAGTACACGCAGATTTAATTGCAGAGGTCATTAACGATCCAGATTTATTGCCAATTACAATGGGCATCTTTGGGGATTGGGGAAGTGGCAAGTCTAGTATTCTAAAAATATTAAGTAATCATTTAAAGCAAGAAGAGGACGGAACGTTTGTGCTCTATTTTAATGGTTGGCTTTTCGAGGGATATGACGATGCAAAGGCAGCTCTTTTGGAATCAATTATAAAAGAATTTGAGGAGAATAAAAGATTTACCCCTGAAATAAAACAAAAAGCCAAAAAATTGATTAAATCGGTTAATTGGATGCGCATTTTGGGGCTTGGTTTCAAAAATATAGCACTTCCAGTTGCAGACGCCTATTTTACAGGAGGAGTTTCGATCTTGCCTTTTTTGGCGGGAAAACTATCAAAAATAGATGGTTCTCATATTATTGAAAACCTTCAAGGAGATGGAGCAGAAAATTTTCTTAAATCTTTGGTGGAGGATTTACCGAAAGATGATCCTTCAATGCTAGTCAGGGAATTTCGAGAAAATTTTAAAGAGTTAATTAAGGAATCGAAAATAAGTAAGCTGGTAATAATCATTGATGATTTGGATCGTTGTCAGCCGGATAGAATTATTGAAAACCTTGAAGCGATTAAACTTTTTCTTAATGTAGAGAATACAGCATTTATTATAGGTGCAGATCCACGAATTGTTAGACACGCTATTTCACATAGATTTAAGGTAAGAGATGTAGAGCCTGGTACCACAAATAGAGTTGTTGATGACTATTTAGAAAAACTTATTCAAATACCTTATTATTTGCCAAAGCTATCAGATTCTGAAGTTGAAACTTATATCTCCTTATTAATATGCAAAAGAGAATTAGATCTGAAGATATTTCAAAAAGTTTTAGATACATTTAATGAATATCGCGAAAAAAATCGATATAGCGTTTTTGGTCTGACCAATATTAAAGAAGTAATAGGTCCTGATGATTATGAAAAACTTTCAAAAAGTTTGGGTTCTCTTCCTGCATTATCATCTATAATAACACAAAGCCTTTACGGAAATCCACGACAGATAAAGCGTTTTCTAAACACTTTTATATTAAGAAATAGATTGGCTAAAGTCGCTAACATCTCTGGGTTTGATGAATCTGTTCTAGCTAAACTTATGATTCTTGAATATACAGAGTTACCATTATTCCTTAAACTATATGAATGGCAATCTACCAAAGAGGGCAGACCAGATCAAATTTTGGAGCTAGAAAATAAGTGTTCGGAATATTCTGAAACTGATTTCAAAGAGTTTTTGACCAAAGGAGATTATAGTAATTGGAATAAGGATAAAGTAATACAGTGGTTAAAGGTAGAACCAGCTTTGTGCGAAATCGACCTTCGTGATTATTATTGGATTTCAAGAGATAATATCTCATCTACTATTTCTGGAGCAAGTCTAATTCCGCCAATTATAAAATCCACCTATAATAAGTTGAACCAAGAAGGGTTGCCGGTTAAAGCAACAAAGGCGATAATCAAAAAAGATGTTATGTTACTAAACGAATCGGAATTAAATCAGTTCCTTGAGTTCGCCGTAGCTATGGCACAAAGAAATCAAGAAAGTACCCTTTCATATAAACTTTTTCAATTTATGATAGAAGAAGGTGTAAGAGGTTCTGAGGAGTCATATAAATATTTGCTTAACCTAATAGATTTGGAAAAAATACCGCCTGCTATTGGCGTTGATTTGAGAAGTCTCAAGAATAATCCAGTTCTGGGAGACTTTCTTTCAGAATTATTATCAACTTCTAACTCCAAGGTAGCAAAGGCATTTAAAAAATAAGTATGGGAACATCAAAATCATATTCAGCTTCTGTTAAAGGTCAACCTCAGTGGGGAGAACTTAGTAGTGAGGTTACACGAAATTGTACAACGGCGAAGATACCTACTGACAACCTTAGAAATATAGCAGGGAAATTTGTTAGAGTGGTTGGCGGTTCAAAAAGAGCGGGAAGAGGTAATTCTCGCATCGCAGGTCGAAGCGGCATTAGAAATGCCAAGAATATCGGAAGGTTTTTAGGTAGTTTTTCATCTAATGGAGGTAATCTTTCAGAAGCCCTAAACTCAATTGGTCTAACGGATTTAAAAAGTAAATCCGCTGAAGATATTATTAACCATCTCATAGAATATTGTAGCGGTCCTGCCTCTACCATTGACGATAGCGCTGCCAAGGAAGCCACCCGAAAATTACTGGAAGAATTAGCCGCTGGGGCTGAAACCGCAGAGGATTTAGAAATATCCTTAAAAACGACCCTTGATAGTGAGTCTCTGGAAGAAGTAATAATTAAGTACTTCAGTCATTATATTTTAGAACATTTGTCAATAATGTTTTATGAAAAGTTAGTGGAAAGTAAAGGAAAAACGGAATGCTCAAGTCTTTTTAAGCAGATTAAAGACTTTATAAATTCTAGCCTAGCTGAAATGAACAAGACGAATTCTTTAGACAAAATAGATTGGGGTGGTGATGATGGAGATAGGCTTATTAAGAATATTCAAGAAGATGTGTTAAAAGTATTTGAAGATGAAAATTAATGTAGAAATAAATCCCGCAAAAAATGGCCAATTTTCGGAGACATTCTTATGTCAGGAGATTAACGGGGCGCAGAAAAAGGTACAATTAAATATAGCTCATTTTCACAGTTTATATGATTTTACTAAAGAAACATCATCAACAGGTTTTGACTTTTTTCTAATTGCTGCAATCGTATATGGAACAGATGATTTACTTGCACGAAAACTGTACTCGTATAATGGTTGGACTAGGGAGATTGAAATCGAATTTCCCGTAAATAATATCGATTATTGGGAACCTGCCATTCCTCAACTTGAAGAAACTCTTAATTTTCTAACTGGGGACACTTGGTCTATTGCTTTCAGACAATTAGAAGTAAAAGTGCTTTATTTACCAAAGAAGAAACGCTGGAAAAGTAAAATACCAGAATATAATTATTCCCATATTGAGTTTGTAAGCTTATTTTCTGGTGGTCTTGACTCATTAATAGGAGTGATTAATATGTTGAATAAAATAGATAATGACAATATAGGATTACTTGTGTCCCATTTTGACCCTGCTTATAATGGTCCTAAAAAAGACCAAAATCTTATTCTAAATGAATTCTACAAAAATTTTGTTAATAGATATAAGCATATCAGAGCCACGATTGGTATTTCCCAAACATATACTAATGGAGATGAAATAACCAGGGATACTAATCAGAGGAGTAGATCAATTCTATTTATAGGAATAGCGACTTACCTTTTGAACAAAGTGCCGTCCTCAAACACAATTTTAATTCCAGAGAATGGTACTATTTCTTTGAACCATCCTTTGACCAAATCAAGGACAAGTTCATTAAGTACCAGAACGACTCACCCGTACTTTTTTAGAAAGCTGCAAGAATCATTAGCAATAGCCAATTTGAATGTTTCTTTAATTAATCCCTTCAATTTGGATACTAAAGGGAAAATGGTCGTTGAATGTGATAACACAGTCATACTTCAAAAAACATATCCACTTTCCGTTTCTTGCGGTAAAAGAGGTCACAAAACCCATTGGGAAAATCGTAACGCAAAGCAATGCGGAATTTGTATGCCCTGTATTTATAGAAGGGCGGCATTGCACAAAAGAGGTTGGGATACTGATACTTATGGAAATGACTTATTATCCATAAGAAGCATAAAAGATGCTAAACCTGATATAAGAGCTTTATTTGATTACCTTGGAACATCTATCAGTTTAAAAGATATTAAACGGAATCTGCTAGTAAATGGTAGTATTGAAATGTCGGATCTTGATGCATATGCTAAACTAGTACATACTTCAAGGGTTGAGATTTTAAATTGGATTCGTGATAAAGGTAATGACCAACTGAAAGAAATACTTAAAATCCGATGATTGACACTCATTGTCATATTGATTTATACCCCAATCCTGAAAAACTTCTCAGAGAATTAGATAAACAGGGAATTACCGTAATATCAGTGACTAATCTTCCAAGTCATTTCGAGATGGGAATACCATATTTCAAATCTTTAAAGAGAATTAGATTGGCGCTAGGAATGCATCCACTATATGCGGAAAATCACTTCAAGGAATTTCCGTCGTTTACAAGATTGGTTGATATCACTAGTTATATTGGCGAAGTGGGTTTGGACTTTTCTAGAGAGGGTCTTTCAACAAAAGATATACAGGTTAGCAGTTTTCGTAAAATATTAAAATTGATTCAGGATAAAAAAAAAATACTTAGCATTCATTCAAGAAAGGCCGAACGAGAAGTACTATCCCATTTAATCGAATTTAAGGCAAAAGGAGCTATATTCCATTGGTATTCGGGTCCAATTAAACTTATACTAGAAATTGCAAATTCTGGCTATTTTTTTTCTATAAATAATGCTATGATTAAAAGTAAAGCCGGTCAAGCTAGAATTTCTAAAATTCCTCGAAATAAAATTTTAACCGAAACTGATGGCCCTTTTGTGGAAATTAAAGGCAAACCTGTTAAATCTAGCGATGTGAAGGAAATAATTATTTATTTATCGCAATTGTGGAACTGTTCTTATTCTGAAGCCAATAAAATTGTAAATGATAATTTTAAAAATCTTTTATCTACTATAAGATGATTTTTTTATAAAGTCCCCTTATGCTTAAGCCCATTAGGTGTAGCCTTTCATTGGCCATCTTCTTGTTTTCTGAACAGGAAATGAAAAAAGTACGAATGAACAAATGACAATTTTTTTCATAATATTATTAATTTGGATTATTGATATATCTATGGGATATGCTCAGTATTATATTTCGTTCGCCACCCTTCTCGTTCAGCTCCAAAACAGCTCTACGTTCATTGGACAATGAAAATTTAGGCAAAACATACACCAATCTCACGGTTTCGTTTTTAGCAATTCTGGAAGGTACATTATATTGGAACAAAGGTCCTTGATATAATTTCTGCAAGGATTTCTTTTTGCCTTTCTGTCTAGTTTCTATGGAAAGGTTCAGGAAATTCAAGTCATAATCCAAGCTGGAACTGTTCTTTATTTGGATTAAGAAATAGAGCCCATCTTTGTCAAAAACAATGTTTTCAACACTCAAAGCGACGCCCTCCTTGCGTTTTTTGATCCGACCAATACGTTGTTTTCTATCAAGAAGGTAAGAGCAGAATCTTTTATAATAATGCTCTCTGTTTGCAATACTGAATTCAGAATTGGCAACTTTTATCGAGTCGTTCGCTATCGGCCTTTCATTCCCGATGCTACTTGACATCGGGATAAAATAATTTAGTTTAGATAGTCGCTCCTTATATTTTATAATATAGGAGAAAACCGAACCATCTCTATTGACGACCAGTAAGTTACTTTCCTTTCCGGGTTTTGCCTGCAAAAGTCCTAAATGTTGTTCTTTTTCCCGATTATAGGTGAACACAAAATTATCCGATCCGGTTATGCCCTGGCGGATGGGTTCAGGAAAGAATAGCGCGACATTCTTTTGGTCATTGGCATAAATGGTATCCAGTACTATAGTATTTTGTGCTTTAGTAAATGTGGAAACCAAGATAAAGGCGGAAATAAATAGATGATTTTTCATAAGAGTGCGTTTTAAAATGCCCAGTATGAGCTTATAGTTTAGGTTTTAATAGCAGTTGGTAATTATTGAGTACGGTCACCTTTACTTTTCGATTATTGCGCTTTAGTACTTTTGTGATTCCACCGACTTGTGGTACACTAGGGATATTGATGTCACCTATAATGTCATCTAAAACCTCACTGGTGGCGTCTGCACGAAAATTGTTTTCTACATAAATCCCTTCGCTGCCATCTTGGAGGTCAAAAGCTTTTAAACTGGTGGGATGGTTTTGGATATTTTCAATCGTAATCAAGGCACGATTGGGTTGAAAACTGATAAACCCATAAATAGGTGTGTTTTTTGATACTTTTTTATTATTAATGACTGCGTCCTGAACCAGACGCATCCGCAATCTGGAATTGGCCTGTACCACTTGGTCTCCATCCACAACCGCATACATCATTTTGTCCGTACTACCCAAAATCGATAGCTCATTTTTCTTGGGAGCAGCTGCGAAAAACAGTTGATGCTCCAGACCCAGCTCTTTGGCTGCAATTTTTTGTTCTTTCTTCAGTTCCGTGGAATCAATTTCCTTTTCGTTCTTTGGAGCAGTTCTTTTTTTGCCGATATGTTCGTAGGACGTAGCTGAATATTTAATTTTTCCAGCAGCGTAAATGCTGTCTACTATGCGTTCTTTTTCCATTTCGGGCAAATCTCGATTATAGAACCCGAGCGAATCTATCATCTTTTCATCATAGATACTCGGTGCGTTGGTTTCTCGCACTTCTTTTAGATCATTGATGGCATCCAATTTTGAGTCATATTCCTTTTGGTTCTGTTCCAATTCTGGGATCAAGGTCTGTTCAAGGTTCTCATTTTCACTATCGTCATCACCCATTATCATAAGGGAGTATGATATCAGGAAAATGAACAGTACGGCAAGTACGGCTGCAAATACTATTTTATTCTTTTCTGCTTTCATTGGATTGTTTTTTTAAAGTGTTCTCGAAGTAATCTGTAATCAACAGTCCGTGTGGATTGTTAGGAAAGTTTCGGTCAACCGTAATCAGGTTTCCGGTGGAAACCAGTTCGTAGGTGTCGATTATCGACCCTCGATTGATTTCAAATAGGGTAACCGTTCGGAAGCTATAAGTATCATTCTTTTCCGCAATTTGAGAATCGATACGCAGTACTTTTTGTACCAAGGAATATTGCAGAAGGCGATTATACACCCCATCCGCTTTCTTTTGCCGATAAAGATTGTCTACGGAGCTATTACCCAACCAAAGGGCTTTTTTTAGGTTCTTTTCATAATTGCTCGCATCGATATTATAGAAATAGGTGTGGAACAGTTCCAGGTGTGCCAAAGCCTCCACTTTAAAATTTTCCTTTTGAGTAACCAATTTTAAAGGAATAATACTGCCATCGGTGTTGATGGCAAAGGCACTGTTCAATGCTTTCCTGTGCATATTAAAAGCCATTATAACCGAAAATATGCCCAAGAGTGTGGCACATATAATAACCGCCAAAACAATGAACTTGTTTAATTTTAGAATGGCATAGATGTTTTTATAAGGTGTTTTCATAGATGTTCGATTAGTTGGTGAAAAGTCGTAAGGTGAAGGAAGTGGCACGTCGGTACAACTTGAATTTCAAGAACACGATAAAGCCAACAGAACCCAATTGCACCACGGGGGCAAAGAAACCTTGACCGACATCCGTACCAAAAAGGTTGTTCCAGAAGTTGGTATTGATTTCCGTATAGAGCGTATTGACAAAAACATTGACCAGAAAGAATGCCGGTACCAGCATATACACCGCAGCATACAATTTAAAAAAGGTATAGGCCAAGGAGCGGAATTTTTCAAAAACAGCCAAACTGATGACCAAAGGAAAAAATGCCTGCATAATTCCCAAAAGGAAAAAGCGTTCCGCCAAGAATAGCGGATAGATGAAAAGATCCAGAATCCAAAGGATGATGCTGACGATAAAGGCAAATATCTTAAACCCAAAAAGGGGTGTAACCAGAGCTTCATAAAGCAAAGTCATTGCATTTTTTGCTGCATCTATTAGACTAACGTCCTCTTCAATAGGAATATCCTGCATCTGCAAGGGTAACAAGGCAGGAGCAGTTCCCCGATACTGTCCTTCGATGGACACGAGGATGGCATCAAAAAAGCCCAAGACCTGAGTCGAGAAAATTACTAGGAGAACGACTGCAAAATTCTTGGCCAATTCTCCCGGACTCAATCCCCAAGTATACCCGTCCTTATCCGCAACACCTTCATTATATTTTTTAAGGATATTGACCAGGAAAAACAGAACGGCAAGCGTTTTCATTCCCACAATGGTATATTGTGAGAAGTCGCTGTTTTGAATCGTCTGGAATACGGTATCTACATATTCAAGCCCTATCCCCAAAATGATGTTTGCGGTCATCTTTAGTATTCTGTTTCGCGGTTATTGATTTTATCCTGCATTTTTCGGAAAGAAATTATATCCCGATAGCGTTTGGTCCGGATGGTGATATCGGAGACCATTTCCTTGGACTCGGTTTCCTTTTGCTTTAATATTTCTGCACGTTCGGCATCGCTCATTTTGAGGTAGTCGCTGGACAGGATTTCGTCAATGAAGTCCATTGTGTCCAAGGAATTCTGGACAATGGTGTTAAAGGATTCGGACACCCTGGCCACTTCATCGGGTTTGATATAGGGTGAGTTCAGAATATCCTGCAAGTCATTTTGCATTACCTCAATAAGACGTTGGTTGTTTCTTCCAATTTCTTCCACAGCCCTAAGTTGTCTGACTACATTGGAGACTTTCTCGATGCTTTCCTTGGCATCCTTGAGGAATTTAACGGACTTGATAAGTTGGGCGGTCTGCTTCCCGGATTCCACCAATTGCTTTACCAAGCTGATAAAGTTGGTGTTGTCATAGGTAGGCATTCCTTGGGCGGTAGCACCGCCAGGCGATAAAATGGCAATCATAAGGATTAACCCCAACAAAATTGTTTTGATTTTCGTTTTGCTCATCGCCAAATAGTTGTTTTGGTATTCGTGAATCTTTGATTTCATAATATTATGTTTTAGATGTGAATTCAATGATAGCTTTCTCCATATCTTGGGTCTTTTCATAAATGGCCATTATGGCCTCGTTTTCCTGTCCATCGGTTAGATAAGCTGCATACACTTCCTTAGGAACTTCGAGCCTAAAAATGTTGCTTTCTTTTCCTATTTTGATGAACATCTCCGTGTACTTGCGAGGTCCTGTAAGATTGTTCTTGATGGATTTTAACTGGTTCAGGTCGTGGCTGGACAGATTGAGGCGTTTGACCAGTTCGGTATAGCCTTTTTCATTGTTCAGGCTATAGATGACCTGCGTATTTTCAAGGATGCTTGCCGAGGTGGAATTGTTGGGCAGTTGATTGATGGATTGTAGGATGATGCCAATCGCACCATTCTGTTTACGGATAGCCTGATAGTAGAATTCCACACTTTCCAGAACGTTTTCAAACTTCAGCTGCTTGGCAAACTCATCGAACAGGATGATACCTTTTTCAGCACGGTTCTTCCAAATGGTCCGTTGTATGGCTGACTTAATAAGCTTCAACATAACCGATAGGATTTCCTTGTTGTCCTTGACTTCATCAAGTTCAAAAACAATCAGACGTTTGTCCTCGATTTTATAGGTTTGGTCTTCACTGACCTCAAAAAGAAAGCTATATAGACCATCACCGACGTATTCAGACATTACGTGCAAAAAACTCGTAATATTGAAGTAGTCGGGATGGATTTTAAGGGTGTCAAGAAGATTTTCTTGATTCCTTTCTATAAAATTGTAAAAGCCATCCAGAGAATGGTTTTCTGAAGTGCTGTCGTAATAATGGCGCAGTATCTTTTTAACGGAAACGGACTGTGCCTTGGTCACCTTTAAATCAGAAGCAAAAAGTTCAAATAGGAACACCGATAAATCCTCTAATCGTTCCGGTGTGAGGTCATTTGAATTGCTGATGTAAAATGGATTGATGCCCAAGTTCTTTCCACTTTCATAGCGAAGCACGGTATATTTTTCAGGATAGAGTTTGGCAAACTTGGTGTAGGATCCACCCAAATCGATAATAACCAAGCGAACGCCACTTTCAAAATATTGGCGCAGTATGTTATTGGCAAGGAACGATTTGCCTTCGCCCGTTGGTGCAAAAATGGCAAAGTTCCGAGCTTTGATGCGTTTCTTTCGTTCGTCCCAAACATCTTTCAGTACAGGAATGTTATGCTCTCGGTCATTGAAGATGATTCCGGTATTATCAGATTTGTAGTTGGTATTATTAATGAACAGGCAAAGTGCGTGCTTCAAATCCGTTACGTACAAATCGTTGTTTGAAAAGTTGGAAGAGAAACAGCAGAAGCTATTCAGGATGTAATTCTTTCGCTCTTCGCCTCTTGGATAATATGGGATGATGTCCAGTTCCTTAAACTCGGTCTTAATTTTTGAGGTAATGGAATCGAGGCTCTTTTTGTCCTTTGCCCAATACACCACATTAAGATGACCTCGAATAATCCGTGCATTATCATCGGCATTGATTTGGTCAAGGATGTGCTGGATTTTACCAAGTACCACTTTATTCTGTGAACCAAAATTTGAGCTTTTGTTGAGTTCCTCGATTTTCTTATCCAGTAGCTTGCGCCACTTCTGTTTGTCGTCGAGATAGAGAATCTGATTTACGATATGATTTTCGTTAAGCGTAAGCCCCAAACCATCAATAAACCCTTGATGAAACACAAATTCGTCTGAAGTGAATTTCTCATTGGTCTTGCTACTTTGTACACTTTCGCCAAAGCACAGTTCGCTATTGATGGCCAGGGCATCAAAATGGTTTTCGCCAATATTGACGCTTTTCTTTTCTAATATGATGTCGGTGTCAAAACCTTCGTTGAAGCCATTGAAGTAGCCATTTGTGAGTTGCTGAATCTCTTTCGCCTTAAGCGAAATGAATTCCATCTTTCGGCTATTATTGATAAACGAAACAGAATCACTTACCGAGTTGACAAAGCTCTTAACGTTGTCATCCAGTTCTTGCACGATTCCCTTTGAAACTTTTCTGAAAGGATTAACATATTTTGAATTATTAAGTGCCTTGTTCTTGGTCAAAATGAAGAACAGATAACACTTATGTTTTATGTATCCACGACCTTTAAAATGTTCGTGTGTTGCTTTTTCCAGAAAGGTTGTATTAGGAAGCTGTTCTGAAGTATAGGATTTCTTGAGGTAGATATCCTGTTTGTGAACCACAGTCCCAACAGGCAATGATTTCAGAGCCTGAAACCAAGCACCGTGCATATCCTCAAAATCCTTTTCGGATAAAGAATAGATTTCTGGCAAATTCCCTTCATAGCACAAAACCACATTGCCATTATTGGCAAACACGATATTGTCCTGAATATCTGCAATGGGTTGATATTTAGAAAGGTTAATCTTGTTCATAGTTGAAACCTAAATTTCTTTTGTTGCTGATAATTTTAGGGAATGCATTGACAGTTTGAAATAGCTGTGGGTTATGGGTTATTCTCGTCAATGCCACGTAAAGCCCAGCATTAAAAACCAGTACACCTATAATCATCCCGAAGCTGAAAGAGAAAATAATTACCAAAAGCGATGCGAGTATGGAAACCATCATTAAGGCAAACAGGGAAATGGGCAGCCCAAAAATAACCGCCCGTTTCCTGATGTTTTTATAGACCTCGAACCGTTTCATTTACACAACAATTCCTATGAGGTAAGTGAAGATGCCGACTACCGCACCGGCAATCAAAACAAAGACGAGAACTCGGGTAATCCCTTTTTTAAGGTCAGCATTTTCGCCAAAGAAATGGCCTGCATTAAAGAGGAAACCAACAAGGAAAATGACACCAAGTAAAATGGGAAATACGGTCCTGATGGTATCGCCCACATCGTTAACGGAATCTTCAATGCCACCAATTTGAGCAAATAGCGAAGTGGATAAGAGCGAAAGAAAGGATGCTAAATAAAGTGATTTTTTCATAACGTAACAGTTTAAATTTTTGTGTTGTTTTCGCTATGGGAAATTTACATATATTTGAATATAAATAACTGAAAATCAAATATTTGTGTATAAAATATTATTTGGTTTTGTTTGAATTCCGTTGCTATTATTTGGCATCAAATGCTATGGATTTTTGAAGTGAAGTTGTTGATAACCCGAAAATTGAAAATGAAAAAAGTGCTCAAAAACGTCAGTTTTGTCTTTTTGCTTTTGAAAATGTGCATCGTTTTCGGACAGGAAACGAGTACTCAAAAACGAATTGTAATTGATGTTGGACACGGTGGAAAAGATTCGGGTGCAATCGGTATAAATGGCATCCAAGAAAAGGATGTTGCGCTCAATATTGCAAATGCCATTCTGAAGCTAAATAATGAATTAGATACCCCTTTAGATATTTACTTGACCAGGTACACCGATACGCTCATTTCTTTATTTGATAGAACGAAGTTGGCTAAAGCCCTTAAAGCTGATTTGTTTGTGTCCTTGCATAGTAACCATTCGGATAATCCAAATGCGAGAGGTGTGGAAGTGTATGTAGCAAATCAGAAATCTGAATATAGTAATGACGCTCCTTGGTTGGCATTTCAGTTGCAAGCTGACTTGAATAAGCAGTTGGGTTTTGAAAGTAGAGGCGTAAAGTTTGCCAACTTTCAGGTGCTTCGGGAAACTATTGATGATTGTCCCTCTGTACTTTTGGAATTGGGATTTTTGAGTAATGAGGATGAAGGCAAGTATATTTCAGATTCCAATGGCATCCAACCTATTGCAATGACCATATTACAATCCCTTCAAAAATATTAGTATTATGAAAGAACTATTTTTAGAGTTAACCAAGAGCTTAAAGGATATTGTGTTACAATTCATCTCAGAAGTGATTCTGCTGTATAAGTCCTTCAGAAATTGAGCTACTTCCTTTTATCCCCAGCCCCTTTATCAAAAGCAATCAAATTAAAGAGTTCCCGCATACGGCTACGGACTCGGTTACCATAACGTTCTTCCAATTCCTCGGCGTTGAGATTGGTTGTGGCGTGGGTCTTGATTTTTCGTTTGGTATCGAGATAGAGCTCATATCGCGATAATAGCACTTCGCCCATAACGTTCAAATCTTTACCGTAGAATCTTCCAGCGGGTTCGACACCCAAATCATCAAAACAATAAAATTTGGTGTTGCCATATTCCTCAACCGTTTTAAAGCCAAGATGATTGAAACTAAATGTGACATTCCGACAGGGAATCATTTCGTAAGGTCGTTGCAAGGGTACTAAATGCCGTAGCAATTTCATTAAACTGGTCTTTCCACAACCTACCGGTCCAGAAAGCAAGATGCCTTTATCCACGTCGATGCCGTAGGTTTCGCAATTTTCCTTGTCCTTTATGAAATAAGAACAGAGCTTCAACAGAATGCCTTTGTCCTCGTCATAAATCCTAAACTTTTTACCAAACAATAGCTTGCCTTTGGCATTCAGGTAAATCAAAATTTTAGGGAAGTCGTATAACACGCTTTTCCCATCAAATTTTCCCAGCGAATATTCCACGCCGCCTTCGGTAATTTTAGAGGGGTTGTCCATAGTCTTTTGTTTTAGTGGTTCGCAAGTTGTCCTTGATTTGGGACGTTCGTTTTTTGTTTGGTTTGTTTTCAGCGTCAAATAATTCTGTCCTGTCCATCCAATTGATGGCCACAGCTCGCCAATCGCGAATCGGTTCACCATCGCCTGTTTGCCAATCTCGGTCAGCGTAGTGCTGGTAGAACTTTTCAGCTTCAGCTTTATCAAAATTCTTTTCTTCAAAAAAATCAACGACAGCCAGACAGTCCTTTGGCTGTTTTATATAGTTTTCTTGTTTGGTATTGTTTGTATTAGATACCAATGCTTGTCCATTGGTGGGACGGTGTTGGTTCATTACTTGTCCATTTTTGGGATGGTGGTGTCCTTCAAGCGGTACACCTCTGGGATAGTACTGTTCCGCAAGCTGTTCCAATATGGGATTGTACTGTCCCGAAACTGGTTCATCACTTGTCCCAATAATGGACATCTTGATTTTGCTGCCCTTGTATGGATTGTTGGACGGGAAATAGGATAGGTATTCCCAAGTGTGAAGCTCGGTTATGCATCGATGGTAGGTAGATTTTGAGCCAATTTTGGCCACTCGCATCAGTTCCCTGCGGTTTACGTAGAATTCGTCCATAAAACGGCAACTGTTCCATTCTTGGAACAGCGCCATATACAGACTTATATGGGTAGGATTTAGGCGGTCATCAAAATAGAACGTTTCAAAAGCCGCATTGAGTAGCTTTATGTAGTTCATAACATCAGGAATTTAATGCGTGGTGCACACGGTTGGCATCCATAACCTTTTGAATTTCTTCTGCATCGTAATAGATAATGCCGCCCACCTTTGTGTAGGGTAATGTGCCATTGATGCGAAGATTTTGAAGCGTGCCTGGACTTACTTGAAGCAAATCCATTACTTCCGAAGATTTGAGATATTTTTTGAGCTTTCCTTTGGTTTGATTGGTTAGCAGCTTTTTAATGTCATCGAGCAATTCCATCTTGAATTCCCGAAGGTCGTCTGTGGTAATGATACTTGTCGGCATAATAGAAGGATTTTAAAAGAAAGGGACTATCGCATCGCTGTCAACTAATTTGATAGCCCCTGACCCAATTTGACTTTCGTTCTACAAATTTGATGTGGATTAATGGATTTTCTTCCCCAGTACGACCGTGGTACGGTGAAAATTTAACATCTTGAATTTTGGTGTGATTTGGTATTATTTAATAGAGTTAATTCCGAAACTTACACTCAAAACGAACTGAATTTTATGGTAAATAAGGCAAAATGAAATCACCGTAGGTCAACCGTACTACGGTCTTTTTTTAACCTTTGGATTAGAAGTATAAATAGCTGGTACAAGCTACTATTTCTCGCTTCTGTCCATTTCAGAAAGAAGGGAAGTGGACAGCTCATCAAGGAAAAGCGTCCGGCTTTTTTTCCTGTATTTGATGTCCTGATAGGTTTTGTAGATGTCTTTTGGCTCAACATCAAAAAGCTGGCTTAAATTATCTGAAATTTTAACAATGCTCAGATTGTTTTTAGCGCCAAGCCCTTTAGCGTGAAGCGCATAAATGAGTTCCACATAGTCCGTATTACTGAAAGGCCAATGCATTTTTTCGGTGTTAGAAACGGAAATCTCATTTCCATTCAGTCCGTTCTTCAATCTATTTTGCTTGTCCACTAAATATTTTGTCAAGGATTTATAGGCATTGTACTTGCCGAGCAACATATCTCTTGCTGTACAAAATTCTGGGTCCTGGAAGTAGAATCTGGAAAGTGTGATATGGTATCCATTGAGATAATCACGAGTGTAATATTCTTTGTCAAAGTGGGTTTGTCCAGACTCGATATACCTGCCAAAATCGAGATTGTAGAGAAAGAATCGATTGAGTTTGTTGCTTTTCTTTTTGATGGATTTAAGCTGGCTTTTTAGGTCGATTTTTGGGAATTGGATTTCAAAAGAATGGATTTCAGAAAAATAAATTAACTCAACGAGCGCAACTTGTTTAATTACCTTGAAAAAATGGATTTCTTCTTGTATGGATTCAAAGCCTTGTGCCAAGACCTCTTTTTTAAGTGTGCTCAATGAATCACGACATAGCCCAATTGAACGGTGTGCCCTTTCAAGAATGCTCTCATTTTGAAGTTTTATATCATTGAGTTCTTTTTTTAGTTGTTGTGTTAATAATCGAAAGTCCATAAGCAGGTGTTTTTTGATATGAAACCATAGAAATGGGATTTAGTTGTTACGGTTGGTTTGATGAAATCATAGTCCTGCAAAACGGTATAAATGAATGCCACGGGTCATTTATTTTGTGGCTCATTGGTGTATTTTATGGAACTCTCACTAAAATAATTTTACTTCGTAAACGTACAAGGAAAACTCACCGTATTTAATTACGGAACGTGCCGTATTTTTCTACGGAAACCCTGTGAGACGCTGAATTCACAGGGATTCTTTCCGAGGTAATTTTCTCATCTTTTTTTACGAAATCGCTTTAAGAATTCACGGCGATTCTTCACACCAGTTTTTTTGAAGATGTTTGAGGCGTGTTTTGATACGGTGCTTTCGGCAATGAACAGGTCTTTGGCAATATTTTTATAACTTAAATTGCTTAGTATTGAAAGTGCTACTTCTATTTCCCGTCGGGTTAAATCCTCATAGATTATCTTGCGCTCTAAAGATTCTTCGCGTTGTTTTTTCTTCAGGGCAAACACTTCATACATTCGGGTATTGTTTTCCAAAAAGTACAGATACCTGTCTACCTCTATGGCTGTAATGGCAAAAAAAGCCAAGTTCATTACGGTAAAGGTTATCCATTGATAATCACCTATTACGGTGCAGATGGGTAACAGGGCTATACTTGCTACACTTACCATAGACAGTTTGTTTCGCCTTAAGATAAAGGCATTCGGGTTGCTTGGATTGGAAATACGACGATAGAAAATAATGAGAAATATAAAGGCCAATACGGATATGGGAATCGTAAAAAGAAAGCGAGATGCATCCAATGAATCCGTCAGAAAATAAGGCATCAAAAAAAGAACAACGTAACTGCCACTTGCCAACAATGCAAGATTTCTAATCGAAGAGTTGAATTTTAATACAACGATATCATATTCTTTGTAAAGGTAGTAAACAATGTAAACGCACAATGCAATAGCCACGCCATACGTAATGATATATTGTAGTATGAATGGGCCAGGGAAATTGCTGACGGGTAAAAAACCGCCAGTTGCATTGTAGGCAATGAATAAGATGCCTAGATATAGAAAGCGTCTAAGGCTACTACGTGTATTTCTTCTCGAAAAATAAAACGTGAGCAATACAATGACCGTATCTGTTAAAAGATAGAAGAATGTGGTCCAATGTATTGATGTGCCAAACATTTATATTATTGGTCATTGCGCTCAAATTTGTTGGTTTCTAAATTTTTTGAAACATTGTTCCAATTGAAAATCTTTCCGTTCATAGCAATATAAACATCCGGTTTTAGAAGCTGTAATGAGCTCAGTGCATAGCCTAAATTAAACGGTGCATCTGTCTCTGCAGATGAACCTAAAATGAAAGACCCAACCAGTACAATGGTTTTATTCAGGTTGAGTTTTCCTATATATTTTGCGGTATCTTCCATCGTGAAAGTACCGTGAGTAATTAAAATCTTTGTCGCGGCAGATTCTTTAATCTTCCAAACCAACTGCGCTCTGTCCTCATCTGTTATAGCTCTGCTATCCTTTTTGAGTACACTTTCAATGGTGTAATCAAAATCTATATTTGCTTTCTCAAGAAAACCTTGAATAGTAATGTTTGATTGGGTGATTCCTTTACCATCTATATAATCCAGTCCTTCGATGGTGCCACCAGTTGTAATAATATATATCATTTTTGGTATGCTCATTAAAAAATTAAACTACCTATAACCTAATAATCTTTAGCCTTTTTATCTAAAGTGTCAATTCAAATTTCGAAACTCACTCGGGCTAACACCAACCCTTTGTTTAAAAAGCCTAGTAAAGTGTTGAGGGTATTTAAAACCCATTTCATAGGCAATTTCGCTTATGGATTTATTAAGGTCAAAAACCCGTTCCTTAGCTATATTAATAACTTTGGCTTGTATATAGTCCTGCGCCGTGTGGCCTGTTTCCTTTTTTATCAAATCACCAAAATAATTAGGCGAAAAATTCATTATTTCTGCAAAGTATTGAACCATAGGAAAACCTATTTCTTCAGGTTTTTCTGAATTGAAATAATCAATCAAGAGCATTTCAAACTTGGCCAAAACGCCAGAGTTTACGTGTTCCCTTGTGATAAATTGGCGGTCATAAAAACGTTCGCAATAATCCAAAAACAGTTCAATATTGGTTGTAATCAACTTTTTGCTGTGTTTGTCAACACCTTGCTGTAATTCAAAATTTATTTTATTGAAACAATCAAAAACAATGTGCTGTTCCTTTTTGGAGATATGCAAAGCCTCATTGGAATTATAGTGGAAAAAATTATAGTTGTGAATAACATTGCTCAACGTAGTTCCCAATAACAAGTCAGGATGGAAGACCAAGCCGTGTCCCATTGGCTGATAAGCATCGGTTTTGTTCAAAACGTCAATTACCTGACCTGGAGACACAAATACCAAAGTTCCTTCTTGGTAATCGTAAGTTTGTTTGCCATACTTTAAATCACCGCATTTTACATCTTTCAAAAACACACAATACAGGTTAAAAAACATTTTAGAGCCAGTACGAACATCGGCTTTTGAAAAATCGATGATATTCACCAAAGGATGCAATGTTTCGTGCTGATTGAATTTGTTGTAGTCGGCAACCGAATCAAAATTATATATTGCTTTCATATCTTCAGAATTACAATTCAAAAATAGTCAATTGCACTTCTAAATAACTAATATATAAGTGATATCAGTAATATTGGTAGGTGCATCTGTAATTGGTATAACCACAACGCGGGAATGGTTTCTTAATTTTGTAATGTCATAAAAACCAATATTTTAATTCACATATATAATGAAAAATATAACGTTGAATAACGGAGTTGAAATGCCTGTTCTCGGATATGGTGTCTTTCAAATTTCAGATTATGAAGAATGTAAAAAAAGTGTGTTAGAAGCACTAAAAGCGGGTTATAGAAGCATAGATACAGCTCAAGCTTATGGCAACGAAAAAGCAGTTGGTGATGCTATTAAAGAAAGTGGTATTCCGCGAGAGAAATTATTCATCACAACAAAACTTTGGGTTTCCGATTATGGTTATGAAAAGGCAAAAAAAGCATTTGCAGACTCTATGGAAAAACTGCAATTAGAGTACTTAGACTTGTACTTATTGCACCAACCGTTTAACGATGTGTATGGTTCTTGGAAAGCCTTAGAAGAATTATACAAAGAAGGTAAAATTCGTGCTATTGGCGTGAGCAACTTCCATCCTGATAGATTAGTAGATTTAATAAGTTTTAACGAAATCAAACCTGCTTTAAATCAAATTGAAACCAATGTGTTTCACCAAAGAGAAGAAGATAACAAGGTAATGGTCGAGTATGACGTGCAACACGAAAGTTGGGCACCATTTGCAGAGGGTAATGGCGATTTCTTCCAAAATGAATTATTGACCAACATTGGTAAGAAATATGGAAAATCTGTTGCACAAGTTACTTTACGTTGGATGATTCAAAGAAATATTGTGGTTATTCCAAAATCGGTTACACCTTCCAGAATCAAACAAAATATTGATGTCTTTGATTTTAAACTTTCTAACGAAGATATGGATGCCATTTCAACATTAAACACCAATACAACTAAATTCTTTGACCATAGAGATGTAAAAATGGTTGAGCAATTTAAAACTTGGGCAGGATATTAGTTCTTAACGTATAAATAAATTCTAACATCCTAAAACCATAATACAATGAATCGTAGAAATCTCTTAAAAACAGCAGGATTGGCAACCTTTGCTTCTGCGTTAGTACCATCATCTTTATTGGCATCGCGCACCGATGAAGAAAAGAAAAACAAAGAAGGCGTTAAATCGGTTGTACTTTCAGGTAAAAGAAAATTAGGAAACCTTGAAGTTTCTGCCATTGGTATGGGTGTTCAGAATATGCACCGCAAATACACGTCAACTGTACCTTACAGACCAGATATGATTAAAATTCTTCAAGCGGCTTATGATAAAGGCGTAACATTTTTTGATACTGCCGAAGCTTATGGGCCTTTTGAGAATGAGAAAATTCTGGGCGAAGCAATTCAATCTTTCAGAAGCGATGTTGTGATTACTTCAAAATTTGGATGGAACATAGATTTAGAAACCGGACAGCGTTTACCTGGTTTAAACAGCAAACCCGAACATATAAAAAAAGCTGTCGAAGGAATGCTTAAAAGACTTCGCACAGACCGAATCGATTTGCTTTATCAACACAGAGTTGACCCAGAAGTACCTATTGAGGATGTAGCTGGAGCTGTAAAAAATTTAATTGATGAAGGTAAGGTACTTAACTGGGGATTATCAGAACCTGGACTTCAAACGGTAAGACGTGCTCACGCTGAACTTCCGCTTACAGCTATTCAAAATGAATATTCTATGATTTGGAGAGAACCAGAAACTGATATAATACCACTATGTGAAGAATTAGGAATAGGCTTTGTGCCTTGGTGGCCATTAGCTTGCCAACTTCTCACAGGGAATATTGACGAACAAACACGTTTTGTGACTTCAGATATTCGTGCTAATACCTCTCGCTACTCACCTGAAAATTTACCGCAAAATTTGAAATTAGTCGATGTTATTAAAACTTGGGCTAAAGAGAAAAATGCGTCACCAGCTCAAATTTCGTTAGCCTGGTTACAGGCTCAAAAACAGTTTATCGTTCCGATACCTGGTACTACACAAATGGCGCATATGGAGCAAAACATTGGAGCAGATAACATAAAGTTTACTGCTGAAGAATTGAATAGCTTGAACAGTCAAATTGATGCTATCGAGATTAAAGGATTGAGATTGCCTGAATTTGTATTGCAATTCTCTAAAGTAGAAGCACCATTAAAAAATTAGAAAATGAAGACAAGAATATTAGGACAAGGATTAGAAGTTTCCGAACTGGGTTTGGGCTGTATGGGTTTAACCTTTGGCTACGGTACACCAACAGATGAAAAAACTGGTGTTGATTTAATCCGAAAAGCTCACGATTTAGGCATTACTTTTTTTGATTCCGCAGAAGCTTACAGTAAAGGTTTTAACGAACAATTGTTGGGTAAAGCAGTAAAACCGTTTCGTGATGAAGTGGTATTGGCAACCAAATTCGGTTTTAAAAATGGCGACCCAACACAAGGTTTAGATAGCTCACCAAAACGCATTAGACAAGTAGTTGAAAACTCATTACGGTATTTAGATACCGATTTTATCGATTTGTTGTACCAACACCGAGTGGACCCTAATGTACCTATTGAAGAAGTTGCGGGAACTATTAAAGACTTGATTGCCAAAGGAAAAGTGAAGCATTGGGGATTGTCGGAAGCTGGTGTTAACATCATTAAAAGAGCGCATAAAGAACAGCCACTTACAGCTTTACAAAGCGAGTATTCAATGTTTTACCGTGAGCCTGAAAAAGAAATCTTGCCTTTATTGGAAGAATTGAATATTGGTTTTGTGCCTTTTAGCCCATTAGGAAAAGGCTTTTTAACAGGAGCTATTGATGAAAATACAAAGTTTGAAGCCTCTGATTTCAGGAATACTGTTCCTCGCTTTTCAGAAGAAAACCGGAAAGCAAATCAGGCTTTGGTAGATTTGGTAAAGCAGATAGCAACACAAAAACAAGCAACACCTGCACAAATAGCTTTAGCGTGGTTGTTAGCTCAAAAACCATTTATAGCACCAATACCGGGTACAACTAAAAAACATCGTTTACAAGAAAATGTTGGTAGTACTTCAATTAACTTGACTCATAATGATTTAAGCCAAATTGAGACAGCTTTAAATAAAATTGAAATTATAGGCGAAAGATATTCTGGCAACTCTAAAAAATATGTAAACAAATAAATGAATCTTTCAAAAATCACAATATGGTTTTTTTGCATCCTGCAACTAATGGGAGTATCGGCCTGTGCCCAAAAAGCAACAAAAAAAATAACTGAAGGTAATGTGCTTATCGTTTATTTATCAAGAACAAACAATACCAAAACGGTTGCAGAAATTATTCAAGATAAGGTAGGTGGCAAACTTGTAGGTTTGGAATTGGTAAACCCATATCCCGAAAACTATAAAGAAATTGTTGCACAGGTGGACAGTGAAAATGAGAAAGATTTTTTACCCGATTTAAAAACCCAAATCAATAATTTGGATGAATATGATATTGTGTTTCTTGGCTTTCCCACTTGGGATATGCAAATGCCTCCACCAATGAAAAGTTTCCTAACAAATTACAATTTAGATGGTAAAACAGTAATTCCATTTAATACTAATGCCGGATATGGTGTAGGTAGTGGGTTTAAAACTGTAAAAGCACTTTGTCCTAATGCAAATATTTTAGAGGGATATTCTCCCAAAGGAGTAATTGAAAGAGATGGAATTCTCTTCGTGATGGAAGGTGAGAAACTAATTGAAGTTGAAAGACAAGTATCAGAATGGCTTCAAAAAATAGGTATAAAAACAAAATAGAAAATGAAAACAATTAGAGTTATAATAATACTATTGATATGCAATATCAGTTTGTATGCACAACACCAAAATTTAGATAAGCAACAGAAAAGCATAGCTTCAATTTCCGCACTAACGGCAAAAAGCGATTGGGAAGTATTAAAAACTGAACTTTCCAAAGGACTGGACAACGGATTGACCATTAATCAAATAAAAGAAGAACTGGTGCATTTGTATGCCTATGTTGGCTTCCCTAAAAGTATAATGGGTTTACGAACCTTCCTTACTGTTTTAGATGAACGAAAAGCCAATGGTATTAAGGACAATTTGGGAAAAGAAGCATCGCCTATTGATGATACCAATCCAAAATACGAGAGAGGTAAAAAAGTTTTGGAAGAACTTACTAAAAATCCATTATCAGAGACAAAACCCGATTACCAACAATTTTCACCCGAGATTGACACCTTTTTAAAAGAACATCTATTTGCCGATATTTTCGAGCGAGATGTATTGTCCTTTCAACAGCGGGAATTGATTACTGTTTCAGCATTAATTGCTTTGGGCAATGTAGAACCTATGCTTAAAGGGCATTTGGGAATTTGTATAAAACAGGGCCTTACTAAAGATCAATTAATTCAAGTAGTCGAAACTTTAAAGCCTTATTTAAATAATTATAAATTAAAATCTGCCAATGACATAATTGAAGGATTATGAGAAATTAAGGCAAAAGCATAACTGTATCTGTAACATTGGTAGGTACCTCTGTAATACATATAAGTTTTAATGTGATTTTATTCTGAAATTTGTCCTATAATATTGAAAATCATTAAAATGAAAACATACATATTAACTTTTTTGTTCCTATTATTTCTTTTTTCAAGCAAGGCGCAGGAAGATAGAAAAGACCTTATAATTATTAAGGAGCAGGGTACATTTGCTGTTGGGGGTTCAATAAAAAAGAGTGAAGGTATTTTTGATCCTATTGAGCACGGAGCGTTCAATCCTACAAACCAAAGTACACAAGGACAGACACTCCACGGCGATCACGCTTCAGTTTTATATCAAATTCCTGCCGAACCTCGTAAACTACCCCTTCTTTTCTGGCACGGCTATGGCCAGTCTATGCGTACCTGGCAAACAACACCAGATGGCAGGGAAGGATTTCAAAGCATTTTTTTGAGAAAGGGTTTTTCAATCTATTTATTGGATCAGCCTAGAAGAGGTCTTGCAGGTCAGAGTTTAGAACCTAGAATGTTAGAAGCAAGAACAGAAGACCAGCTCTGGTTTGGTATTTTCCGAATGGGGGAAGGGACAAAATTTTATCCAAATATTCAGTTCTCCAAAGACCCAGAAGCTCTTAACCAGTTTTTTCGACAAAGCACTCCCGATACTGGGCCCTTGGATATTAATTTAAATATGGATGCAGTGGCCAATTTATTTGATAAAGTTGGTGATGGTGTTTTGGTAACCCACTCCCACAGTGGTGGTCAAGGTTGGGGTACAGTACTTAAAACGAATAATATTAAAGGGATTGTGGCCTACGAACCAGGAAGTAATTTCATTTTCCCAGAAACTCAGGTGCCTGATGCAATCCCTTATGTTGGTGGTATTTTACGTGCCCGAGGGGTACCGATGAAAGAATTTGAGAAACTGACAAAGATCCCCATTGTTATTTATTATGGCGATTACATACCTGAAGAGGAAGTTAAGAATCCAGGTCAAGAACAATGGCGGGCTGCACTACTTATGGCACGCAAATGGACAAAGGCAGTAAACGATGCTGGAGGTGATGTAACCCTTGTCGTATTGCCTGAAAAGGGTATAAAGGGTAATACTCATTTTCCTATGTCGGACTTGAATAATAAAGAGATAGCACAATTAATGTATGATTGGCTCAAAGAAAAAGGATTAAATTAAAATTTACACAAATGAAGAATCTAATTGCAACATTTTTATTTATTGCTCCACTATTTATTTCCGCACAAACAGAAGAGTATAGTATTTCTTCGTTTCACGACGAAGGTTTTAAGGCTCCCAACACACATTATATCGGTGAAGCTTGGCTAAACGGCGTTTTAGAGGTTGAAGGAGACTTGAACTTTCACATTACTAAAGCTAATTTTAAGGCAAATTCTACACTCGACTGGCACAAACACGCCTCAACGCAAGTGTTGATTTATGTTGAAGGAATAGGGTATTACCAAGAAAGAGGAAAAGACCCAATCATACTTAAAGCGGGCGATATTCTTAAATGTGAAAAAGAGGTAGAGCATTGGCACTCTTCCTCCAAAGAAAGTGATGTCACGTACTTGGCAATATACGGTGGAGATACACCAACCACCTGGACAGAGGTTTTAACCCAAGAATACTATGATAACGTGGCGAAAAAACTTCATCAATAATGAAACATAAAATAGAATGTTTAAAAATAGTTGCAGTGGTACTTTTAAAAACTGAAATAAAATACTCTTTGATTTTGATACTTCTTTTTATCGGGAGTGTTACAGCCCAAAAAAAGGAAGATCAAAATTTATATGCCGAAGTTGTCCAGACAAATGAAGGAAAAGTACGAGGGGTTATTGAAGAAAGTGTAGTGTCCTTTAAAGGAATTCCTTATGCTTCACCACCTGTTGGTGAATTGAGATGGAGACCGCCACAACCAGTAAAACCTTGGGAAGGAGAATTGGATGCTTCCGATTATGGAGCTAATTGTGCTCAATCGGGCTGGGGAGGTGAGCCAGGAACTATTTCCGAAGGTTCCTCTGAAGATTGCTTATATCTCAACATTTGGAAACCTGAAAAACTTTCTAAAGATGCTAAACTACCCGTAATGGTCTGGATACACGGGGGAGGTTTTACAGGAGGAAGCGGTTCTGGTTCTGGAATTGCAGGTGATGCATTTGCTAAACAGCAGGTAATTTTAATTACATTCAATTATAGATTAGGTAGATTGGGGCATTTTGCCTTTCCTGCCCTCAGTAAAGAGCATCCTGATGAACCTAAAGGGAGTTATGCCTATATGGATCAAATTGCTGCACTAGAATGGGTGAAAAAAAACATAGCCTCATTCGGCGGAGACCCTGAAAATGTCACTATTTTCGGTTTTTCTGCAGGTGGTGTATCGGTACATTCCCTACTAACAATACCAAGTGCGCAAGGTTTATTTCAAAAAGCTATAAGTCATTCTGGGGGTTCAAGGGATGGTGTGCTAACAGGCAGACCCATCCGGGATGAAAATGCTGATATTTTTTATAAAATCTCTGCGGAAACCATAGGAGTTAATTTTGCCAAAAAACACGGTATTGAAGGATTTGATGCAGATGCATTGGCAAGACTGCGAGCTTTACCCGTTGAGGAAATTGTGGATAGCGGTCAAGAAACCGATGGACAAGGAGGTCCTCGTATCTATTCTGGACCTATACTTGATGGTAGGCTTGTTGTAGAAACCGCCGAAAGCGCATACAATACCGGTAGACAAGCCAAAGTGCCTTTAATGATAGGGTCTTGCAGTGCAGAGGTTGGCGGGAGTTTCGTAAACAATAGTGCTACAAAAGAAGAGCTCTTCAATTTGTTTGGAGATTTGGCTGATAAAGCGAAAATGGCTTACGATCCAAAGGATAAAAAAGAATTTGTCGAGGTTATTGCAAAGTTCAATACAGATTGGGTATGGGGTGAACCAGCTCGTTTTGCAGCCAATACCTTTTTTGAAGCCGGTGAACCTACTTATGTCTTTCATTTTGATTATGTTTCTGATCCTATGAAAGAACGTATGCCCTATGGAGCTGGGCACGGTACTGACATCTCATACGTTTTCAATACTTTGAATGCACGTTGGGGAAATCCTGTAATATCCCCGACAGATGAAATAATAGCCAATATAATGAATGCATATTGGGCAAATTTTGCAAAAAGCGGTAATCCAAACGGTGATGGTTTACCCGTGTGGCCCCAATACAATACAGAGAACAATCAGATTTTAGAGATACAGCCAGACGGTGAAATTATAGGCAAATCAGATACTAGACAAGTTAGATTGGATTTGATTGAGAAAGCTGTAAAAATCAGGACGAAACTACAAAATAGAGGTATTTAGAAAACAGCGAAGAATAATATCAAAATGAAATTTAGGACAGTTAAAATTCTTATATGCTTATTTTTTATGAACACAGCAATAGCCCAAAATAGGATTAAAAATGATTTCGGTCTGGTCTATGCCAGTGCCATAACCGAGAACGTAAAAGAGCAAGTAAACATTCATCCCGTTACCTACAAGTTGAACGGTATTGATATTGCAGCAAATGTTTATACACCCGCTAATTACGACCCTTCAAAAAAATATCCTGCAATAACAATTGCACACCCCAATGGAGGTATAAAAGAGCAAACAGCCGGATTATACGCCCAACGTTTAGCAGAACTCGGTTATATTTCCATTACAGCCGATGCAGCTTATCAAGGCGCAAGTGGTGGTGAACCACGTCACACCGACAAACCGCAATTCCGAACCGAAGATATTCACGGTATGGCAGATTTTATTTTGCAATATCCAGGGGTAGATACCGCGCGTTTGGGAGCTTTAGGCATTTGCGGTGGTGGTGGCTATACGCTGAAAGCGGTACAATCGGATAAACGATTTAAAACGGTAGCAACTTTGAGTATGTTTAATACAGGAGTTGTTAGAAGAAATGGTTTTTTAAACTCTCAAACCAATACAATTCAAAAAAGGTTACAAGAGGCTTCAGATGCAAGAAGAAAGGAAGCTTCGGGTGAAGAGATTATGTATTCTGGCGTAGATGGTATTACCGATGAAGAATTAGCAAAAGTTTCAACACTTTTTTATAGACAAGGGTATGAATATTACTTTAGAACCCACGCACATCCTAATTCAACTTTTCTTTATACCACAAGCAGTTTGATGGATTTAATGTCTTGGGATGCTACTGACAACATTGACCTCATCGATCAACCACTATTAATGATAGCAGGTAGTAAGGCGCAAACATTATACTTGACTTTAGATGCTTTTCCAAAAGCAACTAATGCTAAAACCAAAGAATTATTTTTAATTGATGGTGCAACACATATCCAAACGTATTGGAAGCCTGAATATGTATCACAAGCAGTAAATAAATTGGTTGAATTTTATCAAACAAATCTTTAAAACCTAAAAAAATGAATTTTAAAAATAGATTAGTCATATTATTGGTTGGAGCTGCACTATTTTCTTGCAATCAAAAACCAACAAATAATGCTGAAGTCCAACAATCTTTGGTTTTTCCAAAAGGGGAATTAATTAAGAACAATAATTTTACTGGTAATGCTTACTTATCAATGATGGTTTATGCAGATAGTATAAATAAAAACTCTGTTGGAAATGTCACTTTTGAACCTGGGGCAAGAACGAATTGGCATTCACATCCGAACGGTCAAATCATTTTAGCAATTGATGGAAAAGGTTATTATCAGGAGAAAGGTAGTCCAAAAAAAATATTACTGAAAGGAGATTTAGTAAAATGTCCTGCTAACATTCCTCATTGGCACGGAGCATCAGAGGATAAAGAATTCATTCAAGTTGCGATTACAAGTCGGGTTGATGGACCTACTAAATGGCTGGAAGTTGTTACGGATGAAGAATATTTAGAATAATTAATATTTCGTTCTAAAGATACAATCCGGGAATATAAGTTTTGGGTGTCAAAAAAGGGATTTTCAATCTTGTCTGAACAGTTTGATTAAACTGATAATTCTTGAAGTCAGTAATTTCATAAAAATCTTTTCGAGTAGGTTCAGAATTCAATGCATAAACAACGCCAAAAGGCGGAAAAGTAATTTCCCCAAGGAAGTGAGTACCTTTTTCGGTTCTTGCCATTCCCCAGCCATTTCTGACTTGTTTTGTTGCTGTATGATAGATAAAAACCCTTAAACTATCTGGTAATTCATTGGAATTTTTATCCAAAATAAATACTGAAAGCCCCTTTAAATTTAAAAGTTGGTCGCTCGTGTCAATGGACATAAACATTGACAATACCTGTTTCAAAATATTTAACGGTTGTATGGCATATTCAAAGGTTATAATTTTTGATGCCCAGATTCTATTAGTCAAGGCCATCATTCCTATGTAGGCAAATTTCTTATAACTTTCCCCATAATAACTACCTGTTAGGTTATTGCAAGATTTACAAAGATAATAGCCGCCAGCACCTTGATTACTGCGAATACGCTTTCCATACAGGGGACTTTTCTTATCGTGAAGATGTACTGATTTCTGAAAAAATACGGGGTTAGTGTTGAACGCGCTCTGAGGCGGAACGTGCTCAAACGTTAGTTTGCCAAATTTGCCGCATATTCTGCAAGTACCTTCGCGTGTCAAGTAAGGCTTTGAATTTTTTCGGTTAAACCTTCATCTTGTTTTTTAGTTACAGCTTCACGTTCAATACGCAGTCCTAAGCCCTTGGTCTGATAAATATGGTTTGAAGTAAATTGATTTACGTGTGTATAGATGATACCTATATCACTATCTAACTGACTGTCCCAATCAAATCCATAAAGTTCATCCAACCATTTAGTCGGTGTATTTCTAAACATTACATTCGGGTTTTTATAATTCTGACTAACGTCAAATGTTGTTTTGTATTAAACCTGGTAAAAACCCCAAATCTTCTGGTTTGAGTTCCAATTTAGCAATATTTTTTTTGAGTCTGGTTACGATTTTTAATTTGCGCTTTTGGT
>NZ_QEYO01000006.1 GCF_023718305.1 Gramella sp. AN32 | reverse complement strand
GTGGTTTAATGCCTTCTCCTATAAGACGACACTGGTAGGTCGGTTCTACCATCTTAATTATAGTTCACAATGACTATTTATTGCCGGTCATTGCTTGCTCGGCACACTATCGCAAGTTGCGGGAGTAGGGATGCGAACTTGTCGGCTTAGCTCTTTTGTTTCTTGGTCTTTAAATATCACTTTTCACCGGAATACCCGCTATTTGCAGTTTACCGACTTTGTTGGCCACTGGCTTTTTCCGTTAATTGTCTTTTAAAACTACAAAACAAGAAATTCTGTGTTGTATGGAATGGAGTTATATGGTCTTCTTGTACACATCGAATTTTATAGAACCCATTCTCAAACTCCGAATTTAATTCCTCTTCATTGTATTGCTTAATTTCGAGTCCGCTACATTTTTCCGGGCCACTATGTGAAAATGTCCCGATTGTCAAGAATCCATTCACAGAATCTCTAGCAGTTTTTATATATTTTTTAATTTGTTCGGTCGTAGTCAGAAAATGAAAAGTTGCTCTATCGTGCCATAGATCAAAAGTCATTTTTGGTTCAAAGTCAGTTATGTCACTTACTATCCAATTTACTTTATTTGCCTTTTTGCCAAGTCGATTTTGTGCTTTTTTAAGTGATTTTTCGGAAATATCAAGCACAGTTATATTTTCAAATCCTTCGTCAAGTAAATAGTCCACAAGTTTACTGTCGCCACCACCTATATCTATTATTTTTGCAGTTTTTTTAAGCCCTAATGAATTGATAAATTCAAGTGAAGTTTTCGGAATTTCTTGTGTCCAACTTACTTGGTCTGGATTTTTAGTTTCGTAAACTGTCTCCCAATGTTTCTTTCTATTTAATCTCATTCTTATTTTCAGTTTTCCACTTGTGGCTAACGGCGGTCTCGTATAACGACAAGTGGCGCGGAGTATGGATGTTGAGTTGTCGGATTAACCTTTTGTTTCTTGGTTTTCTAAATTACACTTTTTCGATAAAACCCGCTATTTGCGATGAATCTTTGTTATAGAATTTTTTACCATATGGAATATCCAAATATTACTGATAATGTATTGTACTCTGAATAAGATGTTCGATAGCTACCTAATATTTCTCGACTAGTATGATATCTTAACTCCATACTATATTTGTTATTTTGTTTAAATCCTACTCCAAATCCTAAATTAGAAGATTTCGTAATTTCCAAATCTACACCTGAGCTGTAAGAAACTGCTGAATTCATTACGAAGTCAAGGTTGTAGGTAGCATTCAAGAAAAATTTTGACTTATCGTTCAGAAATAAATAATATCGTAATCCTAAAGGCAACTCAATTGAACTATAATCAACCTTAACACTATATGTCGCAAATTCTTTTTCAGATTTGAAATATTGGTATGTTGGCTCTATTATAAATGCCCATTTGTTTTTATTAAATGGCAAAACAACTTCACCTTCTATTCCTAATCTAAACCCTAATTTATCTTTAAAATCAACATTTCTAGAGTTCGATGCTGTATTTTGTATAGTTAATGAAGAACGGTTTATACCTAATCTAGGTGTCAAATTAAATAATTCTTTTTTTTGTTTCGTATCATAATCTGTCCAATTTGAATTGCTACATTCATTGTACAAGACAAATAGATTTATAAGATCTTTTTTATCATATTCTATAATCTCAATATCTTTAGTTTTAATGCTCTGACATTTTAGATCATTATGTAATTGTTGTTTAAAATGGTTATTCTCATTAATTATTCTTTCCCCATCTAATTGGTAGTTTTTAAAAATTAATGGCTCAATTTTATTAGAATTATCTTTACTATAAAAAAATCTTTTAACATTTCCATCTTCATAATAGTATAAATTGGCTTTGCCATCAACTAAGACTTCTAAAAAAACTTCTTCATTTTCAAAAACGGGATTTCTTTTGTTGCTCAAATGATTTGAATCTATACTGGACCTATCAATTTTTACAGTACTCCTAATGAATTTTGAATACTCATAAATACCAAATTCCTTAACTAGTTGAATTGTTGCTGTTTGTTGTTCTAAGTCTTTCGATAATTTGTATTTAAATTCTGTAGGATTATTCTTCCAATCCTTATTTTTAATTAGACATTCAATTTTCTGTTCATTATTATTAATATAGTATCCGTTTTCGAATGAGATTTGTGAATAACAATTTAGATTCAAAATCATTATTAAAAGAAATAAGAAATGTTTTTTCATTTTTATATTAAATTACCAGTTGTAAAATACCCCATAACTCCTAATATCCTCACCAAAATAATTTTTATGCCGGGACTCTCATAAAGCTAAACAAAAATAATAATTTTAACGCTTAAGTCTAAAATAGGTTATCAGCTAGTTATCAACCAATAACTACTTAAAATGTTAAGCTATTATAGGTGGGCCCTTATTTTCCCGAAGCCCGGGATTCATAATGAAATTCCATGGTAAAGTCCGCATACTCCGGTTTGGTAATTCCTTCCGCATACATCGTATTTTCCTTTTGGGTATATTTACTTAAATAAGCCTGGTTAATTCGTAATTGCATGGGATCATTCTTGCCCAGCTTTTCCCCTCGCACATCAAATACTATATCCCCAATTTTAATCTGTCCAATTCCAAATTTCAACATTTCGGTGTACCAGCTATGCTCACTTTGCCCCCAGCTCCTGGCAAAAAGCCTGTGTTCCACTTCAACGATCCAGATAGGCAAAAATACCTTTCGACTGCTTCCGCCTTTAATTTCGGTTAGGGTATTATTTTTTAAGTAACTGTAGATGTCCTGTGGAAACATAAAATCATTGGTTTAAGATTGAACACTTTGCTTTTTTAAAAATTTTTCCGGCACTAATGCATTAAATACCAGGGCGATCGCACCCACAGTCACCGAAACATCGGCCATATTAAAAATACCTGTGTGCAGCGGCCCCACTTCCATATACATAAAATCGGTCACAGAATTATACAGGACCCGGTCGATAATATTGCCAATTCCACCCCCAATGATAAAACTGATCGCTACAAAACTAAGCCGGGAAATCTCCTTCTTTTGCATAAGGTAATAGAACATATAGATCAAAATAAGCAGGGGTAGGATTTGGAAAATAAGGGTTTTTACAATAGGTGGAAAACTGGCACCAAAACTTAATGCCGCACCTGTATTCTCCACTTTTGTCAAAATAAAATTATCATTGACCACCTGCACTTTCTCGTGGGAAGCGATATTTTCCCGTACTTCCTTTTTACTAAGCTGGTCGCAGCTTATGTTAAGCATTACCAACAAAAGTCCCAGTGTGAAACGATACATCCTGTTTTGTGTCATCTTATTATTTATGTTTCTGGTCTATTAAAAATTGCTGGTAATCTTCAGGAGTATCCAGATCGATCAGTTTATTTTTAGCGGAAATGCTTATGACCTCCCCTGCCCTGTTCTTCATCATTTCCTTCGCCCCGCTATCTCCTTTTAAAGTAAGTAATTCTTTAAAAAAATGCGGCGGAAAGACAGCCGGAACTCCCGGGTGCTTTCCATAATCACTGGCAATGATCTTTTCTTTATTCCCTGCGGAAGTTTTTATTAATAGATTTAAATGTTCTGAATCTACCAGGGGTTGATCTGCCAGCATCACCAGTACTGCTTCCGGTTGATTTCTATCCTGAAGTATCGCTGAAATTCCCGCGGAAATTGAAGTTCCCAAACCTTCTTTCCAATGTGGGTTGACCACAACTTCAGCATTATGAAATGCTATCTGCTGCTGAATTTTTTCCCGGTTAGCCCCCAAAACCACTTTAGTAGCAGCAGCATCAGAATTTCGAGCAGTTTGCACAGCATGTTCCAGCAAATTAGTTTGGCCTAAGGGCAATAATTGTTTGACTTCCTGCATGCGGGAAGCCTCACCGGCGGCCAATATCAGAATACTAATTTCATTCAACGTCTTCATGTATTTTTCCGTTGATCTCGCGAAGATGGGCGATCTCTTTTTCGCGAATCACGCTTAATATTTCAGCAATGATGGAATTGGCAATTTCCTGTGGAGTTTCAGCACCAATAGGTAATCCCGCCGGACTGTAAATTTTATCCAGAAATTCCGCATCGGTTTCGGGTTCAAGTTCCAGTAATTCCTCAAAAAGTTTTTCCCTTCGGGTCACCGAACCCAGAATACCAATATAACAGGGATTCTTATCGCGTAAAGGCATGAGGAATTTAAGATCGGTCACATAACTGTGGTTCATCAAGACCACGGCGGTATTTTCATCGATCTTAAGTTGATGCAATTGTTCAGGAAACAAGTGCAAGATCTCTTTTGAACCCGGAAAGTTTTCAGCAAGTTTTGGATCTTTCGGCGAATCTACGATACTCACCTCCCAGCCCATCATCGCGGCCATAGAACATAGTTGTACCGCGTCATGTTCAGCTCCAATAATAACCAGTTTAAAAAGTGGCGACAATTCTTCTATAAAAATCTCAACCTCTGAAGATTCCTTCAGTGGAAAGTTTTCAGCAAAACTTATATTTTCACCATTCTCGAATTCTGCAATTGTTCCCAGCTTCTTGTTATTTTCAATATTTCGGCTAAATGCCGCATAGAGCTTAAATGAAATCCTCGCTTCAAAATGGGCTTCAAAGAGTTTTAATTCCTTTTCAGAAACTTCAAAAGGTTCCAGTAAAATATAGAGGATTCCTTCACAACCAAGCTTGTAACGACCATCATAGGCCATCATTTTTGGTATTCCGGTTTTAAAAACTTCCTGTGCCTGTAAAAAGATTTCCTTCTCCACGCAACCACCGCTTACTGCTCCGGCCATTTTTCCATTTTCGCTAATCAGCATACGCACCCCCGGTTTTCTATAAGAAGAACCCTTCAGGGCAACCACGCTGGCCATCACATTCCTAATCTTATCGCGGCTATTCTGAAAAGCGGTATAGATAAGTTTTTTAAACTCGTGGGTCATAGATTAGTATTTCTGCTCAAAAGCTAATGCAAAATAGCTAATTTTAAAATCTGTTAGAAATCCTGTGCCCTTTCTTTTGAAAGAACTTAAAACTTGAGTAGCTTCAACTTGTAAAAAAAAGATTGCGGGAAGCATTAATAATGCACTAAAAATACAGGTTTTCCCTACAGTTTTTACTACATTTAAAAAAACGAAAATGAACATTCTTCTATTTGGAATCACCAGGGATATTGTGGGCAGGCATCAACTTGATGGCGAAGAATTTAAAGACCTTAGTACGGTGGGGGATTTAAGAAATCATCTGCAGCAAAAATATCCTGATTTACAGAAACTTTCCTCATTGAATATTGCTGTAAATGAGGAGATGAGGGAAGATTCATTTATAATCTCAGGCCGGGACGAGATCGCATTGATCCCACCTGTAAGCGGAGGATAATGGAGACAATTTTAGAAATTTCGGAACATATCGATCCGTCAACAGTATATAGCGAACTTTCCCATCCCGAAAGCGGCGGGATTTGTGTATTTGTAGGTGCCGTGCGTGGAGTAACCAAAAAGGAAAAGGTGACCTCACTCTTTTTTGAAGCCTATAAAAGTATGGCTTTAAAGGAAATGCAAAAGATCGCCGATGAAGCCAAAGAGAAATGGAACCTGAACAAACTGGTCATGAAACATGCGGTGGGAAAGAAAAATATTGAAGAACCAGTGGTGATAGTAGGGGCTTCCTCTGCCCATCGGGATGATTGTTTTAAAGCCTGTAGATTTCTAATCGATACCCTAAAAGAAAATGTTCCTATCTGGAAAAAAGAATTTTTTGAAAATGACGAAGTTTGGGTGAGTTCCCATCCTTAAATGAAGAATTGAATGCTCATAGATAACCACAATCGTGTTGTAGATTATTTGCGCCTCGCGGTGACAGATCGTTGTAACCTGCGCTGCAATTATTGTATGCCTGCGGAAGGCATTGATTTTGCGGATAGGAAAGATCTTCTAAGCTTAGATGAGTTGTTTAGTTTGAGTAAGATTCTGGTAGAACAGGGAATTAGAAAGATCCGTATTACGGGTGGTGAACCTTTTATGCGGAAGGATCTTATGCAGTTGCTTAGAAAGCTGAAAACCCTGCCGGAACTTGAAGATATCAGTATTACAACCAACGCCACACTTATTGGCGATCATATTGAAGAATTAAAGTCGCTTGGGATCAAAAATATCAATGTGAGCCTGGATGCCATTCAGGAAGAAACTTTTAATAAAATTACACGACGCAAGCAGTTTAAAGTCGTTCAGAAAAATCTTTACAGATTGATCGAAGAAGGTTTTACGGTAAAGATCAATTATATCGTTCTGGATGAGCAAAATATTCAGGACATGATTCCCGTTTTAAATACGCTAGTTAAGGATTATCCGGTTGCGGTTCGGTTTTTAGAAGAAATGCCGTTTAATGGTGGGAGTAAAACTTTTCAAAGCATCAAGTGGAACCATAAGAAGATCTACGATTATATCTCTGAGAATTTTAAAAATATCACCCCGCTCATTTCGGAAAAGACTTCTACCTCCAACAATTATAAAATCGAGGGATATAAAGGCAGTTTTGGGATCATCCCTTCCTTTACCCGAAATTTCTGCGGAAGTTGCAATCGCTTAAGGGTTACTGCTACAGGCGATGTGATTACATGCTTATATGCCCAGGCCAGTACGAATCTACGCGATATCTTACGCAGTCCTTTTGCTGAAAAGACCGTTCGCTATGAAATTTTAAAAGCGGTGGGCAGTCGCGCTAAAGACGGTTACGAAGCTGAAGCAAAAAGTGACAAAATCTTTTCAAATTCAATGACAAGTATTGGTGGATAAAGCACTTACACATATCAACAAAGAAGGGAATCCGCAAATGGTGGATGTTTCCGAAAAAAAAATAAGCACCCGAACCGCTAAGGCGTCCGGGAAAGTAATTTTTCCACAAGAGATTTTTGAACAATTAAGCAGGGACAATTTTTTGGGAAAGAAGGGTAGCATTATGCAAACCAGCATTATTGCAGGTATCCAGGCGGTTAAGAAAACTTCAGATTTAATTCCGCTTTGTCATCCCCTTCCCGTTTCCAAAGTTGATATCGATATCATTCCGGGTACAAATTTGCTGGAAATTAGGTGTGAGGTAAAATGTACCTCGCAAACCGGGGTGGAAATGGAAGCGCTCACCGGCGTCTCTGTGGCAGCTCTTACCATTTATGATATGACCAAAGCCCTTTCTCACGATATACAGATTACCGATATAAAACTGGATTTAAAAACAGGAGGAAAAAGTGATTATGAAAACTAAAATTTTCGGACTCATTCTTGCCGGCGGCAAAAGTACGCGTATGGGCAAGGATAAGGGAAATATCGCCTATCATTCCCAACCCCATAGGGAACATTTATACAATTTGCTCAAAGAAGTTTGTGAAGAGGTTTTTATGAGCATACGTGAGGAACAAACTAAAGAACTAGCTCAAAATTTTAAAAGCATTATTGATACGAATGAATTTCGGGGCCCCTTTAACGGCTTGCAAAGTGCGCATCAAAAATATCCCGATGTAGCCTGGCTCGTGCTGGCTACAGATCTCCCACTCATTGACTTAAAACATATCAAAAAATTAATTGCAGAACGGGATCCTGCCAAACCCGCAACAGCCTTCGCCACCAGGGAATCTGGATTACCGGAACCGCTATGCGCGATCTGGGAACCGCACGGATTGGAAAAAGGTAAAAAATATCTGGAAAATGGAATAAATTCCTGTCCGCGTAAATTTCTCATCAATTCTGATATAAAACTGGTCTTTCCGGAAAATGATCAGGTTTTAATCAATGCCAATAGTTTACAGGACCTTGCAGAAGCACAAAAAATCATAGCAAAATCTTGAACGATGACCGTTACATAAGGCAAACCACACTCCCATCTTTTGGTAAAGAAGGTCAGGCAAAACTGGCCTATTCCAAAGTTCTGATCGTTGGCGCAGGCGGACTCGGAATTCCGGTTTTGCAGTATTTAAACGCCATGGGCGTGGGAACACTGGGGATTGTTGAAAATGACAGGATAGATATATCTAACCTGCAACGCCAAACCTGGTATGCGGAAACCGATATTGGCAAGCCAAAAATTGAGGTTATCGTAAAAAAATTAGAAGCCCAGAATAGCCAAACTTCAATTATTCCTTTTGCTGAATTTTTTAATAAAAATAACGCGGAACGAATCGCTAAAGATTTTGATATTATCGTGGATTGCAGTGATAATTTTGAAACGCGCTATTTGATCAATGATGTTTGTATTTTACAGCAGAAATCTTTTGTATATGGAGCTTTACATGCGTTTGAAGGTCAGGTTTCCGTGTTTAATTTCAAGGGAGGGCCAACCTACCGTTGTCTTTTTCCCAACCAACCAACTTTTTCAGAAATCCCCGATTGTAATGTTAATGGGGTTTTAGGGATTATTCCGGGAATTATTGGAAATTTTCAGGCGCTGGAAACTATAAAGATCATAACCGGACTTGGAAAGCCGCTTTCGGGAAAATTGATGATATATGACGGACTAAATCAATCCATCCAAAAAATTGGATTTAAACTGGATCCCAAAAATCTGAAAATAAAAGCTTTATCTCATTCTTACCATATTTCAGAAGAAAATTTGGATCTGGAAAAATTGCTTTCTTCAGAAATGATCATTGATGTGCGCTCACCAAATGAATTTGAGAAAGAGCATTTACCCAATTCCATTAATATTCCTCTGGAAAATCTGGAAAATTCTGCTTCTGAAATAAATAAGAATACCCAAATCTTACTGGTTTGCCAAAGCGGCGTGCGGAGTTTAAAAGGAACAGAGATCTTAAAAAATATAGGATTTAAGGCGCTTAAGAATTTCCCGGGGGGAATGAATAATTATAAAACGCATGTCGCTAGCCAACGCTGATCTTTTATTAATTTGTTTAGGTTTTTTTGTGATCGCCACGCTTTATTCTTCTATTGGTTTTGGAGGCGGTTCCAGTTACCTGGCCTTGCTTACACTCTTTTTCGTAAGTTTTTTTACCATACGATCATCCGGACTCATTTGTAATCTTATCGTTGTAAGCGGGAGCACCTTTCTCTATTACAAAAATGGCTATTTTAATCTGAAGAAATTCCTGCCTTTTATTATCACCAGTATACCTCTGGCATTTCTGGGCGCCACGTTTAGGTTAAAGGAAGAAGTATTTTTTAGTATTTTAGGAGTGGCCCTTGTATTTTCAGCAATTTTCCTAACCTGGCAAACACTTAACGACAAGAATACAGATGAGAAAATTAAAAAATATCCTGCATTTTTTCCATATCTTATCGGAGGCGCAATAGGCCTACTTTCTGGTTTAGTGGGTATTGGCGGCGGAATATTTCTTGCCCCGGTCCTTAACCATTTAAAATGGGATAAATCTATCACTATAGCGGCTTTAGCCAGCTTTTTTATTCTGGTCAATTCCGTCTCAGGATTAGGTGGACTCATCTCCAACAATACTCTGGAAATCCCTCTTCCTGAAATTCTATTTTTAGCCGTGGCTGTATTTTTAGGCGGGCAATTAGGAATTCGCTTAAGTTTGAAGAAACTAACCGGAAAAAGCATAAAATTATTCACCGCCATGCTTGTTTTCATTGTGGGCATGCGCGTTTTAATCGTAAACGGAATTCAATTTTTTTAGAAAATGATCAGCTATCAGGAAGCATATAAAATTGTAATCGCTACCAAAACCAATTTTGGGATTGAAGAGGTGGAACTATTGGAATCAACCGGACGGGTGCTGGCTGAAGACATTAAAGCCGATAGGGACTTCCCTCCTTTCAACCGCTCGACCAAAGATGGCATCGCGGTAAATTCCGAAGAAATTAGGTTACATAAGCCTATAAAAATTGAAGGTGTTTGTGCCGCAGGAAGTACACAAAAAACGTTGGAAAATGCTGAAAACTGTATGGAAATCATGACCGGTGCAGTATTACCGCAAAATACTGATGCGGTAATCATGTATGAAGAGATTGATATTACAGGAGATTTTGTGACTATTACCAAACCTTTCAAAAAGGATCAGAATATCCATAAAAAGGGTAGCGATCAAAAAAAAGGTGAGATTATTTTACGAAGTAATACATTCATTAGTGCCGGGGAAATTGGCATTCTGGCCACGGTGGGAAAATCTATAGTAAAAGTTCAAAAACTGCCTAAAATCGCCATTATTTCTACGGGAAATGAATTGGTTGATATTAATGAAACTCCTTTGCCCCACCAAATTAGGATGTCGAATAGTCTGACCTTAAAGGCACTCCTGGATCAAAGAAAAATTGAAAGTGAAATTCTTCACCTTCCCGACGAAAAAGACGTATTAGAAGTAAAGATTAGGGAAGCTCTAAATAAGTTCGATGTATTGCTTTTAAGCGGTGGCGTTTCCAAAGGCAAATATGATTTTTTGCCTGAAGTTTTTGAAAAGCTTAAGGTAGAAAAACTACTGCATCGCGTGGCACAGCAACCGGGAAAACCTTTTTGGTTTGGAGAATCCAAGGAAACCGGGACACATGTTTTTTCATTTCCGGGAAATCCGGTAAGCACCTTTGTGAATTTCCATTTGTATTTCCGGGACTGGTTGTTAGCAGGAAGTGGGATTCATCCACAAGATCAAAAAGTGGTGCTAAAAAGTGCGATAGAAAATCTTTCCAATCTCACAAAGTTCCTGCTTGTAAAAGTTGAAAATTCAGCCGGAATATTAACTGCTGAATTAATCAACGGAAATGGTTCCGGGGATCTTATTAGCCTTAGCAAATCCTCGGGAGTTATAAAAGTAAACCCTAATTCAAAACATTCTGATAATAAAGAATTTACATACATTCACTTCGATTGATTATATAACTTTGTCCAGGGTAAACGGAAGTTCCCTTATTCGCTTTCCGGTGGCATTATAAATAGCATTTCCAATAGCCGCAGCAACACCAACGATTCCTATTTCCCCAAGACCTTTAGCGCCTAAAGGATTTACAAATTCATCATGTTCTTCCACAAATATTAGCTTCAAATCCTGAATATCAGCATTCACAGCAACATGATATTCCGCGAGGTTGGAATTCATAATCCTTCCAAACTGATTATCCATCATTTCCTTCCCCTTCCAAAGCCATTCCAATTTCCCAGGTAATCCCTCCTAAAATTTGGCTTTCAGCGGTTTTTGGATTTATGATTTTTCCTAATCTTCCTGCATGATCGCCAGGTAAAGACAGGAATTTACATTCTTTCCATCTAAAGCAATATTCTTTCTATTAATTTTCAGGTTTACTGTCCTGATATTATTTTTCTTTTGACTGGTATTCATGTCCCCAATCAATCAAAATGTGATTATATATTTAAAAATTGAGATTTAACTTCTTTTTTGTGCTAAGAAATATATTTATTCCCGGGGTTTCCATTAATTTGTAACCGAAAACATTTCCTATGAGATCTCAACTTTCAGCATTTCTGTTTAGAAAATTATTGTATGCATTCTCTATGTTCTTATTGACTGTTTCCTGTAATAAGACAAAAGTTGCTGACAGTTCGGCTACAGATCTGGACATGGAAGATCGCAAAGAGCTGGTAGAAACCAAAGCCGTAGAAAAAAGTTTCTATTGTTTTAAAAAAGAATTTGGAGATGCATTTACTTCGACCCGGGATATTATTGAAATGAACCTGGAGATCACCAATCATCTTGTAGAAGGAAATTATAACTGGCTACCCATGGAAAAAGACAGAAGATTAGGAACAATTTCAGCTGTTCTCAAAGATGGCATCGTAAACGGCACCTATATTTCCATGCAGGAAGGAATTGCTGATACTTCTGAAATTGCATTTGAATTACTGGATAAGCAAGTGAAATTTATTACCAATCCACTTTCTATATCGCCTGAAAACAATGAACTACCTCGAAGTGATTGTCGCTAATTCTACTATTTCCGCCTTTTTTTGTAATACTTTTCTTAACATAGGCAATTCCTGAAAATTTTTTCTCATTTATATAACTCCCTCTCCATCAAGGACTAAGTGTAGTGCTTTTCCGATTAAATACTGTTAATTCTTAATTTTATGATAATTTAACGCAATAGGTTCTTTAAATTCACGTTAAAATAGAACCAAACAAAAAAATCCCCATGAAAAAAGTAATTCCCCTACTGTTACTATTTGTATTTATAGTGAGCTGTGATAAGGATAATGATGATATCCTTCTTTCCAAGGCAGAGTCTAACGCTTTGAACGAGATGGTAAAACAAGGCGAATGGAAAGTGTCTTCTTTTGTTATCAACGGTGAAGACAAGACTGCTTATTACTCCGATTATTTTTTTAAGTTTAAGGAAAACAACAATATTTCAGCCGAAAATAATTCGGAAGAAATGATTGGTACGTGGAGAATAAATAATGATATGGGCGGAGAATTCGACTCTTATTATGATGTTGACTTCGCGCTATATTTTAATTCTCAGGGAAAATTTGGCGAGCTTACCAGTGAATATGATGTAAAAAAGGCCACAAATTCTAAAATAGAATTAAACAAAATGACTGTTGATGGTGAATTGGCGTCTTCACTTACTTTCAGTAAGAACTAGTCGACTTTAAAGGTTTTAGAAAGAGACACTGCGGTTCCATTTGCTTGAAAACCCTGGATATTTATTTCATATACTCCTTTTACATCTGAAGTGAAAAATTCAAATGCTGGTTGCGTTAATTTTGGCAACCATAATAATTGATATCTAAAATCCGGAATTCTATTTTTCCGGATTTTTTCATTTTCAGAAGTATATTTTTCTGAGAAATAGATCTTTTGCGGTTCGGTTTTTTGAAGCTCCAAAGCATATTGATTGAAGGTTAATGCAGGGCTAATTTCAGTATTAAAGGTTTTAATATCTACAATCCCCTGAAACGTTGCGCCGCCCAAAAAGTATTTATCACGAACTATATGAATCGAATTGATTGTTTTCGGGTCAAGATTATAAATATATTCATGGTCATGAGTCATCAAACCATCTACTAGCACCAACGGTGCATCCCCAAAATTGGTTTCTGTACTGTATACAAACACATTAATCCTGTGTTCATTTGCTTTCCCACGAAAAGAGGTATATTGAATAATCTCCACAAATGTTTCATCCATGGTGGGAAAACGTGTAAATTCATCCAGAATATAATCTATCCCCCTGGAGCCATAAATAGGCTTAGAAGGGTTTACAATTAAAACCGAATCCTTTTTTGATTCCCGATAGGCCTGTTCAATTTGAGCATGTAATGATCTTTGCTTGAGAGATTTTTTTTGATTTTGATTAAGCTGAATTTTAGGTGAAAGAAAATGCGTTAATTGGAAATTATCATTTTGGAACTCGAAATTTAATTCGGAATTTTCATTTGCAGATAAAACATTCAGGTAAGCAACTTCAGTTTGCTGCGAAGGTGGAATGCTGATTTCGAAATTTCCATCGACATCTAATGGATAGGTTCTGAATTGCCCTGGTGCTCCCGGAATAGCTACACTAAGGTTTGAATTTTGGACATTCTCCACCTTTCCTTTTATCAAACGGCCTTCATACTCCGGCGTATTCTTAAAACTGAAATTTGAAGAATTACTTTTTTTTAATTCTGAAGCTTTAGGTAATTCTAATTCAATTAATGAATCAATTTTTCTAACAGAAATAGAAAGACAATAATCGTCTAAATTTTTTAAACCATTTAACTGAACCTGCACCATTTCGCGCAATCCAAATTCAGATTTGTTGAGATCTAATTTGATATTTTCTGAATTTTGGGCTGGGCCTTTGAAATCACTTTCACTAAATTCAAACACATTATTTTCCTCTTTTTGATATGGATTAAGAATAATCACTGGAACCTGAAAATAGCCGGGTTCACTAAAATTTTCCATCCAGGTGGTATGACCAACCAAATTATACGTTCCGCTTGGTAAAGTAGAAGGGATCAAATAATCTGAATATCCAATTCCATTTTTCAGGTTAACGATATGAGAAAAGATTGTTTCAGCATTAGAATTTATGAGTTTTACGTGGGCAATTTTACTAAGATCACTTATGGCATGTTTGGAACTCAGCAAATTATAAAACACATAATTCAATGATTCACCGGGAACGAGTACGTTCGTATTTACATGTAAAAATGCCTGTTCCTCATTTTTATTCGGAATATTCTCGATTTCCTGTGCCCAGACGTTCAGCCCGAAGCAAAAGAATAGTACTATGCAGAGTTTTTTAATCATTCTTCTGTCCAAAATTCAGGAACTTGATTAGTTCCAAAGTAGTTACAATCCACACAGGCCGGCCTAATCACCTTAAAAACACCAGGCGGGTCTTCACTAAAATATTTTACCCGTCCGTCTTTTATTAGTTGTTTTAAGACTTCTTTATCTTCGTAAAATTGCACATCGCAAGGCGCCGTTATTAAAGGTCTAAAATCTTCAGTGGGATCAAAATAATCTGTATAATTATAAAAGATGCGCTCTGTATCTACTGTTGCTACCGTAAAAAATCCAATAACATTTTCCGAAGTATTGGAGCTCTTAATGTTTCCGCTTAAGAATCCCGGTTGATATTGTGAAAAAATACTTTCATTCTCGGAAAGGTTGCTCAAAGTCTCATAATAGGAATAAGCCTCTTCACCAATTTCCAGCTGTTTAACCAGAAGGCTATAACGGTAAGCCAGCTTAACATCCTCCTTCGAAATAAAATTTACCAGATAATTATCCAGATTATTTTCTGAAAGTCCGTTTGTGGTCGCAAGATTGATATTTTGAGATTTTAAGGTATTATAGCAAATATATTCCTCTCTTGTTTTTGGTACCGAAACTATTTCATCGTTCTCATCAATGATCAAATCACAACATTTCCAATAGGGAGCCTGTATTTTATACGTTTCTTCATATTCAATTTTATAATATTTGTTTACGGCTCCTGCCCCACTACTACTCACTGAAATTCCAACTCCAACTTCCCCAAAATTATTAGTGGTCTTAAAACTTTTAAGCTCATCAATCTGTGATTTTCCATCAACCTGGGAAGGCGTGGATTCATAAAAGCCCGTTGGAGTTTCTACTTCAAGAACATAGGCAATGCCTATTTGCGCCTGAAAAGGATCTGTAGATTCATAGATTCCGGGCGAAGTTTCACTGAATGAGAAAATTGAACCATTGGAATTACGAACCCGAACATTTGCGCCTGATAATGATTCCGGAAAGTCTTCATCTACGGGATAGGTTTTGCTTATTTTTATTTGCTGCGTTTTTAATTCATCGGTCACGATCCCTTCGATCACCAGTAAACTTTCAAAAGTTTCAGCTTCAATGGGAATTTCTTCCACGCAGGAAATATTCACAAGAAAGAGAAGGCAAATAAAGTTATTTAAAATCCTCAATTTCATTTTCATCATCCTCAAAATTTGAAATTATAAGTTATGGTGGGAATAGGCACGGAAAACACTGAACTCTGATATGCTTTAACTTCCCCATCAGTGGTTACAAAGAACACGGAATATGGATTATTCCGTCCCAAAACATTATAAACGGAGATATTCCAGAAACTATGTGCCAGTTTTTCAATCTTATGATTTCCTTCAGCACTAAAACTTAAATCCAGCCGGTAATAATCGGGTATTCTGAATTTATTACGTTCACTATACACAACATATTCCGCGTTATTAAAAACATATTTTCCTATGGGATAGGTGACGGGACGCCCGGTTTGATAAACCAGGTTAGCCGAGAAACTGAATCTTTGAGTTAATTTGTAATTAAGAATCGCTGAAAAATCATGAGGCTTGTCAAAATTTGAAGCAAAATATTCCCCCTCATTCACTCGTTGACTAGCATAAGGACTATCCAGCCTTATCAGGGATCTGGAATAGGTATATCCTAACCAGCCATTAAGATCACCAAAATTTTTCCTTAGTAATACTTCCGCACCATAAGATTTTCCTTCTCCCTGCAAAGTTTCAGTTTCAATATTTTCATTTAAAAATAAAGTTGCCCCAGTTTCAAAATCCAATAAATCTTTAGATGCTTTATAATAACCTTCAAGACTCAACTCATATTCATTATCCAGGAAGTTTTTGAAAAAACCTATAGAGTACTGCGTAGCTTTTTGCGGAACAATATTGGCATCTGAAAGTTTATAAATATCAGTGGGAGCAGCGGTGGTATTGTTGGAAAGCGTATGAATATACTGGAGTGTACTGCTATAGCCCGCCTTTATTGAAAAATCTTCCAGCAAAAAATATCTCGCTGCCAGCCTGTACTCGAGCCCCGAATAGGTTTTTATAAATTCATTATCACCATACTGAGTCTGGCTTAGGATAGAAGATTCATTTTTTGGAGAATCTGGCGCGTAAGAGTTAACCAGATCTGGTCCCAGAGAATTAAATATGGAAAATCTCAATCCACCGTTGATGAGCAACTTCTCATTCACTTCGAAAGCATCAGAGAAATAAATGGCAGATTCCAAACCTTTCTCTTGCGCCAATTCCTGAGTTACCACCAAAGATTCATTTCCCAATGCCTCTATCTTTCCGGGATCAACCACATAATATTTGGAAGATAATCCATAATTAAGCGTGTGTTTTTTATTTATTTCATGTGCAATGTCCAGCTTTATCTTTGAATCTTTTATAATGTAACCCGAAGTAAAACTATTCGCAAATTCAGTATTATAATCGATATTAAAATCATAATTACTATTAGAAAAAATAAGCGTAGCATCCATATTGCTATTTAGTTTCCTGTCATATGTAAGGGAAAACATGCGATTTTGATATCTATATAAGGAATCTGAAGTAATGCTATATTGATCATTACTAAAATAGGCGGTGGCGTTCAACTCATTCTTTGCGTCGAACTGATGGTTGTATTTAGCGATCACATCATAAAAAGAAGCTTCACTATTGCTCAGGGAAGGATCGTCCAGAGCATTTAAGATCCAATCTGAATAAGTTGCCCTTCCTCCCACGATTAGGGAAGATTTTTCTTTAACAATGGGAATTTCCAAAGCAAGGTTTCCAGTTACAGGACCAATGGAACCTTCACCAGAAAATTCATTCGGATTGCCTTTTTTCGTTTTAATATCGAATACGGAAGAAAGTCTGCCTCCAAATTTTGTGGGAATACTGCCTTTATAAATATCTACGCTTCCGGTTGTAAAAGGATTTAATGCAGAAAATATTCCGAAGAAATGATTGGGATTATAGATGAGGCCATTATCCAATAATATCAAATTTTGGTCTTCCCTTCCCCCCCGGACATTGTAGCCTAATGAACCTTCACCGGCCTTAGAAATACCGGGCAAGGTTGCCGCAACTTTTAAAAGATCACGCTCCCCAAGCACTAAAGGAATTGTTTTTATTCGTTGCACATCAATTTGCGAGGTACCCGTAAAAACTTCCTTTACATTCTCATTAGATTTTGAATCGAGCAAAACTTCACTTAATTGTTCTAAATCCTGATCGAGTTGAAAATCAAGTGAACCATCGTTATATATAATCACTCTTTTTGTGATACTGGCATTTCCTAAAGACTGTGTAGTGATTAAATGTTCCCCGGGACTTAATTGAATGGTATAATTCCCATTAACATCGGTGGCGGTTCCGGTTCGTTCATTTTCAACTAAAATTGCGACGTTGCTTAAAGGTTCTTCTGAAATGACATCAATCACATTACCGGAAAGACTATAGCTTCTTTTGCGAATTCCTGTGTTCTCGCGGCCAATCTTGTAAGTTAGGATGCGACGCTGAGCGACATTTTCTTCATAAAATATTGGCGCTTTTTCCCTCGTAGGGATGGAAGTTATTGTAGTTGCTGAAGTATCTGTTCGTTTTAAAAATCCCTGAGAGAAATTATCATAAATAATGCTGTTTTCAGTTAAAATAACCCGATCATCCATGATATAATAATTGATCACCGTATTTTGAAATAAATCATCCAGGATATCCTCCAATTCCGCATCTTTAAATTCTCCAGAAAATCTATCTTTCGGTAACCAATTCTTCAGATAAAAAAAGGATAAGCCGCTGGCTTCTTCCAGTTGTAATAAAACATCTTCCACGGTTTCATCAGCATATGAAAAATCAAGCCTTGTTTGCTCCTGGGAACGAACGCTAAGGCTTAAAAAAACGAATAAAACTAAAAGCACTAAGTTCTTCATGCAATCAATTCTTTATGCATTCAGCAATATTCAGACTTACTCCCAGCTCTTTCCAAAATTGATCCGGGTTTTTTCTTTTCAAACTTCGGTTAGCTTTAAATTGTTTGCTTATTTCGTTTTTGCAATCTGGGAGTATTTCTAGTAAGTCAGATCGATCTGCAGCAATATAACCACCATTATTTAAAACATAATAATATTCGCTATCCAGCTTTTCAAATTCATAATAGGCCATACTTCGATCCTGTTTTTCCCTGGCATTAAGGCGATGTTTTTTGAGAAGTTTTAAATTGCTTTCTTCTAAAATTACTTCATAAAATCCTTTTGAAAGATTCAAATCAGTATCCTGAACATTTAGAAATTTCTTGTCTTCTAAGCTGAACCGGGTTACGTGATCTTTAATAAGCTCCAGTATAAGAGTTCCCTGTACTCCGCGTTGTAATTTAGCGACCAGAATATCCCGGAAAATATCATATTTTAATTCAATATCCTTGTAAAACTGACCCTGATATTCCAAAGTTCCTTTATAAAAATCCCTTCCAATCAAAAACTGATGTTCAGCATTGATGCTTCTATAAGTTTCGATATATTCCACGCCATTTACCAGGCCTAGATTTTTATAACCTGACCTGATATTTAAAGCAGTGAGTAATTCAGCATTTACATTTTCCTGGGCAAATGAATGTGCTGCCATAAGAATGCTGAAGAAAATTATAATTCTCTCTTTCATATTTAAGGATGAAATATGGGAAGGCGGTTAGTAATTCTTTCCTTAATACACCAAACATAATCATTTATTATTAGAAACAATAATATTGGAAAACCATTATATTAGCTCTACGAATTTTAAAATTTCTTGTTTTGCAAATGTTGAATTACAAAGCGGCTGAAGATCGCTACGAAAAAATGCAGTATCGCAGATGTGGAAAAAGCGGGATTGAGCTTCCCCTTATTTCTTTAGGTTTATGGCATAATTTCGGGGATCATGATGATTTTGGAAATGCCCGGAATATTCTTCGAACTGCTTTTGATAATGGAATTACCCATTTTGACCTTGCAAACAATTATGGCCCTCCATACGGCTCGGCTGAATCAAATTTCGGGGAGATCTTTAAAGAAGATTTCGCTCATTATCGGGATGAATTGATCATTTCTACGAAGGCTGGATGGGATATGTGGCCCGGACCTTATGGAAATTTTGGATCCAGAAAATATTTGATTGCCAGTCTGGACCAGTCTTTAAAAAGAATGGGCTTGGACTATGTGGATATTTTCTATCATCACCGCCCAGATCCTAAAACCCCTTTGGAAGAAACCATGGGAGCTTTAGATCAAATTGTGCGTTCTGGAAAGGCATTGTATGTAGGTGTTTCTCAATATAATGCTGAAGATACCGCAAAAGCTGCAGAGATTTTAAAAGCTCAGGGCACTCCATTTCTAATTCATCAACCACGATATAACATGATGGATCGTTGGGTTGAGGACGGTTTGCTGGATACTTTGGAAAAAGTAGGAATTGGGAGCATTGTTTTCTCTCCTTTGGAACAGGGAATTCTTACTTCGAAATATTTAAAAGGAATTCCGGAAGATTCCAGGGCAGCAACTGAAGGGAGCTACCTAGATAAATCACAAATCACACCACAACTCGTAGAAAAGATTGGTGCGCTAAATGATATCGCTGAATCCCGAAACCAGAGCCTGGCCCAAATGGCTGTGGCCTGGTTATTAAAAGATGATCGTGTAACTTCGGTTTTGGTAGGAGTTAGCAAGGTTTCTCAATTGGAAGATAACATTGCCGCCATTCATAATATCAATTTTACTGAAGTTGAACTTGACAAGATCAATTCAATTCTGAAATAATTATTGGATATACACCTCCAGTAATTCAATATTTTCAGCTTCAATTTTTACACATTCAGCATTGGCCGGGATCAAAATACTTTGTCCCTGGGCAATTGTTTCCATATGGTCGTTCAGGTGAATAATGCCATTCCCCTCGACACACATATAGATCACAAAAGAATCCAGCGCTGAATAATCTTTTTCCAGTTTCCCCTGAACCGGTAAAAAATTAGTGGTGAAATATTCACAACTGGCAATTTCTGAAGATTCATTCAGCACTTTGGTATAACTTAGTTGATAATCATCTTTCTTTTCAAAATCGATGGCATCCAAAGCTTGTTCGGTATGCAATTCTCTTGAATTTCCCTGATCATCTACCCGATCCCAATCATAAATTCGATAAGTGATATCTGAAGTCTGCTGAATTTCTGCCAACATGACGCCTGCTCCAATGGCGTGAACTTTTCCGGTATTGATAAAAACCGAATCACCCTTTTTCACCTCTTCAAAATTAAGAATATCAGTTATTTTACCATTTTCAAGATGATCCAGATATGTTTCTTTTGAAATAGTCTCTTTAAATCCAATATTCAGTCGTGCTTTCTCATCAGCCTGAAGGATATACCACATTTCCGTTTTTCCGAAGGAATCATGACGTTCTTTAGCCAATTCGTCATTAGGGTGCAATTGTACCGAAAGATCGGTTTTGGCATCGATAAACTTGATCAACAAGGGAAAATCATTTCCGAATTTTTCATATATTTTTTCCCCTACCAGGTCCCCTTTAAATTCCGCAATGATTTCTGTGAGGGTTTTACCTTCCTCACTTCCATTGCACACTACAGAAACAAAATCTTTAACTCCGCTAATTTCCCAGCTCTCCCCTACACTATTGGAATTGGTCGATTTATTGAAAATCTTTTTTAGCTTATCGCCCCCCCAGATCTTATCCTGAAGTATGGGCCTGAATTTTATTGGGTAATCGATCATGTTATTGTTTTTCAAGTTTATAAAGATCCCGGTACAAACGACCTTTGTGTTTATTTCCCACGGGATTCATATCAATTTCCATCACTTTTTGGATACGATAATTCCAAAATTGACGCCTGATTTCTTCCTCCTGTTCTTCTGTCGCTAAAAGTAGAAAATTTTCCGCTTCCGGTATTTTTAAATTTTCATTTTCATGAAGCCTTTCCACCGGTTTACCATATTCCCAAACCATCTCCGGACTAAAACTTTCGTATTCGAATAATGGCCATTTACGACCTTCTACTATTTTATCAACTTCAGTAATACTGGTGTAATATGGATTTACTTCAATCTTTTTCGCCATAGGAAATCCAAAGAATATAATAGCGATGGTAAATTCAATTGTGAGGTAAAAAACCTTGTTAAACTCTTTTTTCTTCAGAAAAAACAATATAAAAATTCCAATAAACAGGAGGGAAATAGCGGTTAAAACAAACCAAACTAACATTCCCTCCAGTTTTTCCTGAAAGTAATAATAGCCTGCAAATGGAAATATAATTCCTATAAGCGCAATAAGTCCAAAATTGAAATAAACCGGCCAACGCTCTTTATTATTCAGGTTCTTAAAACTTCGGAAAAGAAATTCAATATAAAAACCTGTATTTAAAGCTAGCGGAATTAAAACCGGTAACAGATACCTCGATTTTTTCTCCGGAATTATGGAAAGTAACACAACGGAAGCTAATGTCCATAGTAACGTGAATTGATAGCCTTTTTTATGAAAAACCCTGTTCTTCAAATAAGGATAAAGCAAACTAATAAATGCCGGGATTGTCCAAATTCCAGACTGGATAAAGAAACTCCAGTAATAATAAAAGGGCCGTACATTATAATCTATCCAGCGACCAGCTTCAGTATTGGTGATTTCCATCACATGTTTGGTATCAAAATAATACACATACCAGCTCCACGATGCCGAAATTAAAAATGCAATGAGCACAAGAATTAAAATTTCAGGCCATTTTTTCTGAACCTTTTTAAATTTAAAAGTACATCCGTAGGCTATTAAAAATGGTAAAAGCAATGCATACATGGAAACAGGGCCTTTGCTTAAAAATGAAAAACCAAGACAAATTCCTACCAGAATTGATGTACCTATTGCTTTTGAATTTTCAGAAAAGATCTTAAAGAAACCAATGATGGCAAGCACCATCCAGGCGTGGGTATGAATATCCCATTGGCCATCCCTCCCGGAATATAAAATATAGAAGGAGGTCGCCGCGATAAGTGCAGAGATAAATCCGAATTTCTTATTTCCGGTAATTTGATCCCCAATTTTATAAATTCCCAAAACGCCAATGGTTCCCATAATGGCGGCCGGAAGTCTCAGGGCAAAAAGACTTTTCATGCCAAAAAGCATCATCGAAATAGCTGTAAGCCATGTGGGCAAAGGCGGTTTTTCATATCTTGGTTCATCGTTCATGGTCGTGAAGATCCAATGATCAAGATCTACCATTTCACGCGCCGTAATGAAATTCCTAGCTTCCATGATATTTACATAAATAGCATCCAGGTTTACAAAGAAAATTGCGATACAGGTAAGGATAAGAATTAGAAAATAGTTATTCCTTAACTTCATTTTTATGAATTAAAATGTTTCGAATATACATCACCGCCCCAAATCCATGTGCGATCATTAGAACAGGATCCCTTCTGAAGATAGCATAAATAAAAATAAGGGCTGAACCCAACAAACTCAGTATCCAGAACATTACCGGCAAACTTGATATTTTACGTTTTTCAGAATAAAATAATTGATAGATAAACCGGAAAATAAAAACGACCTGAGAAATGATACCAAGCGCTAACAACCAAGCCGGAATATTTACATTTCTAAAAAGTAACTCAGCGTTGTAAACGTTGTTGTTAAACCCATAAAGAACAATTATCAATGGAAAAATAAGGATAAAGATGCGGAGTACAAGGTTTAGTTTTTTCCACTCTCCCTGTAATTGTAAGTTCCTGATATAGATAAAGTACGTAAGGGTTTGACCTAACATAATGGCAAAATCATTCCTTAAATATCCATAGACAAACAATAAAAAAGAAGCTATAAGGCTAAGGTGCCAAAAGAAGGAGGGCGTTATAACTTTGCGTGATTTTTCAGATAAGATCCACTGCACCACCATTCTTGAGGTAAAAAGAATTTGAGCAACAAATCCTAAAAGAAAAATCACCCATTCTTTCATCCTTTTTCATCAATTTTATAATTGATATACGATTTGCGCATCCAGAGAAAGGCAAAACAGTCAAGTAAAGGCCCCATAAACCTATTCTTTAGGCTATATTTCGAAAATCCTGCAATTCTTGGATAATGCGGGATGGGGACTTCTTTAATTTTTCCGTTTTGTAAAAGGATCATGGCTGGAAGAAAGCGTTGCAGGCCTTTGAACATGGGGATTCTCTTCGCACTTGTAGTTTTAATGATTTTTAAAGGGCAACCTGTATCGTGTATATGATCTTTTGTAAATACTTTTCTTACAGCATTTCCTATTTTTGAAGAGATCTTTTTAAAACCAGAATCCTTACGATCTTTTCTCCACCCGGTCACCAAATCATATTCTTCAATATAGGGAAGAAGCTTTTCAAAATCTTCCGGATGTGTTTGTAAATCGGCGTCCATATACCCCAGAATAGAGGTTTTACATAGATCAAAACCTGCTTTTAATGCTGCGCCTTTTCCGTAGTTTTTATCAAATAATAAAAAATTAAAATCCGGGTTATCAAGGCAATATGTTTCGATAAGTTGTGGGCTATTATCTGTTGAGCCATCATCAACAAACAGAACCTCTGATTTAACTGCGGAAATTTCAATATAGTTTTTTAATTCCTGAAAAAGTTCCGGTAAACACGCTTCTTCGTTAAAGACAGGCACAATAATGGTAAAATCCTTGATCATCTCAGCCTAAATTCAAACGTAAGTATGCCCAAGTAAAAACTAAGGAAAAACTCCTCGAATAGTGAAATTATTAAAAATGGCTCGGGCATAAAACAACAGGCTTTTTTTAAAATTTTGATAGATTTAAAATCCCGGCTAAATTAATATAATTTGATTAATACCGCACCATGCATTTTAACGGTTAAAACTATGTTTATATAGAAAATCCTGAAGAAGGGGACTTACGCCCCCCTTTTAATTATATATTTGGAAAACCCAATCTATTAAGACCTGCTTGGCAATAACCACAAAAAAGTTATGCTAAAGCAATTAGAAAATATTCTGAATACTGAGGAGGAGATCGATCAGATCCAATCAGTTAAAGAACTCGTGGATGAGGTTCATAAAAAGGGTACATTTTTTAGCCTTCAATTAAAAACCCTCGAATTAATAAGAAGGTTTAATAAATTGTATGCTGAAGTTTTTTTGCAGGGAGATGATTCTCCTAGTAAAATGAATCAGCTTGTGATCATTGCCAATACGCTGGAACGTGAACTTATTTTTTTAGACTAAATAGCTGTTAATCAAACTCAATAAAAAGAAAACTTCCCTCGCGGAAGTTTTCTTTTTTAATATAAGTTTATTTTTTAGAAATTTATTGTTTTATACTCAAAGAGGTTTATATTTGCAACCGCAAAAAAGGTCGCATAGCTCAGCTGGATAGAGCACCTGCCTTCTAAGCAGACGATTTGAAATAATGAAAATAACAATGGTGGCATAGCTCAGCTGGATAGAGCACCTGCCTTCTAAGCAGGCGGTCCCAGGTTCGAATCCTGGTGCCATCACCATAAATAAAGGGGTTTCCACATGGTTACCCCTTTTTTTATGAATCAAAACGCACACCTCTCCGCACACTATTTATTATCCTTATATACATTTTTCCAAAACCATTTTTTATGTCAAATTTCTTAAAAACGCACACTTTACGCACACTAATTAATATTTAACTTTTTTTTAAGACAAACACCTACATTTAGATATCTTAAATTTAAATCGTGATCTTTTCATAGATTAATTGAAAATATTTATTCAAACAATAGTTCAGCACATTCCCCTGCATTTCGTTATCACTACATTCCGGGAAAAGAGCTTCACTTAAAAAATCTTAGACATCGTTCCCTTTTTCAACTTCTGAAACGCTCATTATTCAGAATTGCGGCTGAAATAGTTTAGCCATCTTTCAATTTTATAAAGGAACGGAGTCCGCCAGATTGGTATATTATAATAATCTTTCTTCCACTTCAACTTCTTTTTACTTCTCATAATTTATTAAAACTCCATCCCAGCCTAGCCGTTTCACCTTTTTTATAATGCAAAATACCATGATTTAGAAGTTAGCCGGAGTGCATAACCGGTCAACTACGCTTTCCCTTTTATAACTCCTCTCTAATTCTAAATCATGAAACTGTATTGGCATCAAAAAAGGTAACAGCGACGGCTCTACGGGAAGTAAATTATAAATCAGAAATCATGAAATCGTATCAAATCCATAAAACTGAAGCGGAAAGAAAGTTAAAAAATCAAAAAAGGAAAACGCTCAGGATACAATAAGTAAATTTTTTAACCTACCCGTGGGTGAAGGCGGGAAACATAAATATTTCAACTTAAATTTTTTTCAATCATGAGTATACTTAGAAACAAAGTACAGTTAATCGGAAATGTAGGGAACGCTCCCGAAATCAAGAACCTTGAAAGCGGCAAAAAAGTAGCCAGTTTTTCAATTGCCACTAACGAATTTTATAAAAATTCCAATGGTGAGAAAGTGCAAAACACACAATGGCATAGTATTGTCGCATGGGGCAAAACTGCAGAAATCGTTGAAAACTATGTTGGTAAGGGAAAAGAAATCGCTATCGAAGGAAAGCTTACTTCCCGAACCTATAAAACTGAAGATGGTGAGAAACGATATGTGACCGAAATTTTAGCCAGTGAAATTCTTTTGCTGGGAGGAAATGCCAGTAATGGCAGCAATTAATCTCTAAAATTAAAGAGGGCGACCTCGTTCAAAGTTTCGCCCTCTTTTCATTATTAATCCAATTAAACAAGATCAATATGAAAACCAAAGTTAATGAAATATCGATAAAATATCAGGGGAATTTTAAAATAAGCCAGGCACCTAAAGTAACTTCTTCCCAAAGTGCCACCGAACTTTTATTCTGTTCCTGGAACAAGGATCAAATAGGGCTGCAGGAATGTTTTAAGGTTATGCTTTTAAATAATGCCAATAAAGTAAAAGGAATATTTGAAGTCTCTACCGGCGGAATCACCGGAACACTAGTAGATTTACGCATCCTATTTGCAGTTGTCTTAAAGTCATTGGCGGTGAATTTAATACTTGCCCATAATCATCCGTCTGGAACCTTAAAACCAAGTGAAGCTGATAAAAGACTAACCGAAAAAATAAAAAATGCAGCGATCCTTTTTGATATTAAAGTCCTTGATCATCTTATAATAACTCCAGATGGCGATTATTTTAGTTTTGCCGATGAGGGTCTTTTGTAAACCATCATATCAAAATTTTAACCGGGTCTTAATCTTCAAGGCCCGTTTTCATTTATAAATTTCGCAATCAATTTTCTCCATTCGTGAGATTAATTTAAGAAGATAAACTTCTACTTCTTAAAAAATACAATTCATTATTCGAACTGCTAAAAGGCTATTAAATTCTGTTTAATAGTTTGAAATTTTGTCCCTGCGGGACGAAAAGGCAAAGCAAGAGGATAACCCGCAAAGCGAGGTTAAGCATGCCTTTCTATTTTTAAAACATTGATTATCAATTTTTTAAAATTTATTCAGAATTATTAATCATTGCTATTTGCGACAAATGGGCCCAAAACCACAGTAAAATGGCATTTAAATGCGACAAATTTAAAATTATGGATGAGTTTATAGGTATTCGGATAAAGAAGAAAATTGCAGAACGCTTTAAGGAGTTTTCTAAAAAACATTACAGAACCCACACTGAAACTTTAGCGGGTATGTTGGACTTTTTCTATTACAATGAAATCTCCCCTAAAGAAAATTTCGGCCCTACAGGAAGAAGGCTTGAAAATACTTTCAAGAAAAGAATAAATGCAGTAATCGCCATAATGAAGGATGTAGAAAAGAACAAAGCAAATCCTACACTTGCAATCTTGGAATCCCTTATGGAAGCCGCCGATCCCAAAAATAAAAATCAGATAAGGGATTACGAAGAAGATGATACTCATCCCGATTTCTACAAATAACGTATTATGTATATCACTATTTCAGCACAAAAATTAGGAGGGAATTATTCACCAAGTGTAGCAGGCTATGTCGATTATTTGGAAAAAGAGAACCAGATGCCCGAACGAGAACAAGGTCAGAAATTTGAAAATTTCTTTAACCAGTATGAAGATGATATAAGCCCGGCAGAAGTGATACAGGAAATAGATGCAAATACTTCCAAATTAAAGAAAATTGAACCTAAATTTTACTCTATTACCGTAAATCCATCCCAATATGAGCTTAGAAGACTGGAAGACAATAGTGAGGCTTTAAGACGCTATACAAGGGAACTTATGAAAGATTACGCTTCCTGCTTTAACCGTGAAATTAATGGTCGCCCAATTAGTGTTAACGATATAAAGTATTATGCTAAGGTCGAACATCATCGGACTTTTAAAGGAAACGATTTCCAGGTGAAGGAGAACCAGGTTTATGCTACTAAAATACTTCAATTAAAAAATGAAATCCAGAAAATACAAAGAGGTGAAAAAGAAGGAAATATCAAGAAAATTGAGTTGGAAATTAATCGTCTGGAAAAAGCGGCTCCTCATCAACAGAACGGAAAGCGAATCGTACAGGGAATGTTCAAAGAAGGTAATCAAAGCCATATACATATTATCGTAAGTCGAAAGGATATTTCGAACTCAGTCAGCCTGTCCCCGGGTAGCAAATATAAATCTTCCGAAGTTGAAATAAAGGGTAAGATGGTGAAAAGAGGTTTTGACAGAGATGCATTCTTTCAGAAGGCAGAACAGACTTTTGATAAAAATTTCGGATACCAGCGTAATTTTGTGGAGACTTACCAGGCCCGTAAAACCTATATCCAAAATCCCAAATTATATTTTTCAGCGGTAATCGGTCTTCCAGCTTCTGAAAAAGCCCTGGCCTTGAAAATGCTCCGGGAAAGCGGGCTGCCATTGCTTCCCGTCATTCCCATATCCCAGGCTCAGCTAACGGTAAAACTGATCAAATCTTTACAAAAAAGTATTGGCGTTGCACTAAGATCCGGTTCAATTGGAATTTAATTCAGGCTATTATGGAAACCATTAACCTCTACTCAATTATTTTTCTCCTTTTAGCTGTATTTGTGATTTTTTATTGTGTCTATAAAATATCTGCTTACGCTTTCCTCATCAATACTTTGTTTACCGGTATTCTTCTTTGGGGAATTTTAGCCGCTACTCCATCTTTTAATGAAATAGCCAAAGTAGCACTTTATTTAGGTTGCCCTTTAATTCTCGGCAATACGATAATGTATGTATTCCTGCCTAAAAAGGAGAATACGAATATCCCTGCCAAATACGAAGTCCATTTCAAAACAATAAAATCAAAATTTAAAATCGGGAATATAAAGCGAGGAGTATCTATTATTGGCGCTGCAGGGAGTGGCAAGACAGAAAGCGTTGTTTATAATTTGCTGGAACATTTCAGTAAGCATTCCTTTTGTGGGGTGATCCACGATTATAAGGATTACGAAATCACCGAAATGGCTTACCCCCTATTCAAAAATCCCCATATCCCATTTTACATTTTATCATTTGATAGAATTTTTCATCGTGTCAACCCCATCGCACCTAAGTATATGGAAAATGAAGAGGATATAAATGAAATATCCCGTGTGCTGTTGGAAAACTTGTTGGAGCAAAAGGAAACAGGCGCTACAGGTACAGGTAAATTTTTTAACGATGCCGCTCAGGGATTGATTAGCGGTTTGATCTGGAAATTGAAAGTTTCATTTCCTCAATATTGTACACTACCCCACCTTATAGCAGTTTATCAATATCTAAATACCGATGAGCTTATTAATTTTTTAAAATCCAATCAAATTTCAAGGGCTTTTGCAGATGCATTTATAAGCGGAAAGGACTCTGACAGGCAAACCGCTGGAGTAAAAAGCACCATTTCCAATGCTCTTATGAAGATTAGCAGTAAGCGAATTTTTATGGCTCTTGCAGCTGATGATATCCCACTCAATATCAATGCCCCTGAAAATCCGGCAGTAATTTCCTTGGTGAACAATCCCAAATATGATACCGTTTATTCGCCCATTATTGCGACGGTTATGCACACCGTCGTAAAGCAGATGAGCGTTCGTCATGCCCAGCCATCTTTCCTACTTATTGAGGAGGCACCCACCATTAGATTATTGAATATGCATCGCGTTCCCGCCACTTTAAGAAGCTATGACATCGCAACAATTTATGTGATGCAGGATAAGGTACAGAACGATATGATGTATGGAGATAAAGCCAGCAAAGCGATATTGAGCAACTTATCCTATCAATTTTTCGGTAAAGTAAACGACCCCGATACCGCAAGGTATTACGAACGTTTTTTTGAAATTATAAAAGATGAAACAAAAACGGTGATGCGCGGCACGGGATTGGATTTTGACACGAAAATTTCTACCGGTGAAAAGGAGATTTATAAAGTTCGCGCCAACACTTTTTTTGGATTAAAACAAGGTGAATTTATTACCTATGCCGACGGAAAAGATGAAAAGATTTATTTCCAACATCAAAATATTCAAAGGCAACTGCCAAAAAATGATCAGTTTTTTTCAGAAGACGAAATCAATGCGAATTATATTAAAATATACCGGGAGGTTCGACTCATGTGTAAGAATGAAAAACCTATTAAAGAATAGCTCATAATAATAAAATATGGATTTATTCCTATTTTATGGATAATATCCTTTTAATAACTTTGTGGAATGATTGAGATATTTAAAATTTCATTATTCCCTATTTCTTATGTTCGCCCATTTATTGGTGGAATAACTGCCGGATTTCCCTCTCCTGCCGATGATCATTTGGATTCAAATATAGACTTGAATATTGAATTAATTAAAGATAAGGACGCTACGTTTTTTGGAAGGGTTCAGGGTGATTCAATGACCGGTGCCGGAATAGATCATGGAGATCTTCTAATCATAAATAAAAGTTTAGAACCCAGAAATGGAAAGATTGCCGTGTGTTTCATAGATGGAGAATTTACGGTTAAAAGAATAAAAATAGAAAAGGAAATTGTCTGGCTAATTGCTGAAAATAAAAATTACCCTCCCGTTAAGGTAGGTAAGGATAATGATTTTCTTATTTGGGGGATTGTAACTAACGTGATAAAATATTTCTAATGTACGCCCTGATAGACTGCAACAACTTTTATGCTTCCTGTGAAAGGGTATTCAATCCTGATCTAAATAATAAACCTGTGGTGGTACTTTCGAATAATGATGGATGTGTAATAGCCCGCAGTAATGAAGCAAAGGCTTTAAATATTCCTATGGGTGCACCAGCCTTTCATTATGAAAAGATTTTTAATGAGAACAATGTGCATGTTTTCTCCTCTAATTATGCGCTTTATGGCGATATGAGTAGCCGGGTGATGAATATTCTTTCTAACTATACACCCGATATTGAAATTTATTCCATAGATGAAGCATTCCTGTTATTCGACGGGTTTAGTGAATTTTTCGATTTGGAGAAATACAGTAAAGATATTATTCAGAAAGTCAAGATTTCTACCGGAATACCTATCAGTATTGGAATAGCTCCTACGAAAGCCCTGGCAAAGGTTGCTAATAAAATCGCAAAGAAATTCTCAGACCGCACCGAGGGAGTGTATGTTATAGACACTGATGAAAAAAGGATAAAAGCCCTGAAATGGACTAAAATAGGTGATGTATGGGGAATTGGAAGACAACATGAAAAACGACTGTTAAAATTGAATATTGATGATGCTTATAAATTCACCCAACTACCCGATGAATATGTAAAAAAAGAAATGAGTATTGTAGGATTAAGGCTTAAAAAGGATTTATCGGGTCTTCCCACCTTAGCTCTGGAGGAGGTTTCAACCAAAAAAAATATCGCTGTTACCAGGGCTTTTGAGAAAATGTATTCAAATTACAATGATTTAAGAGAACGGGTATCTACCTATGCCGTTAAAGCAGCTGAAAAACTTCGTCTCCAGAATTCCAACTGTGCCATAATACATGTTTTTTTACTCACAAATCCATTTCGAATGGATCTGCCACAGTATCGAGCAAATATTACTTTACATACCCCCTTCCCCACTAATTCCAGTATAGATTTAATAAAAACTGCCTTGCTTGGACTATCTAAAATCTATAAGCAGGGATATCAATACAAGAAAGCCGGAATTATTGTAATGGACCTAACTCCTGAAAACCAGCGGCAATTTGATTTATTTACCAGCGAAGATCCAAGACATCAGATCTTAATGAAAACCATTGATCGACTTAATAAATCAGAAAACGGTAAAATAAAATTTGGCGGCCAGGATCTTGGCCGCACCTGGAAAATGAAACAGGAAAGACTTTCAAAAAGGTATTCTACTCGGCTTGATGAAGTAATTATTATCAAGGCCTAAACAGGAGATATTTTAAACTTCTCCCATTTAATCCACATGATACCTGGTTATTAAGCGTTTATCTTTACTGCCTTCCGGTAATAATAACTCTCTTTCAATTAAAAAGATCATCTCTTCTGTATTACCAACAAATCTAAATATACTTTCTAACCTTACATTATCAAAAATCAAGTAAGTGTAAAAGGTTTTGATTAAGTTATTTTCGCTTCTCGAAAAGTTTACTTCAGGATCTATTTTATCCCAAATTTCAATATCTGTGTCACCTTCTGTTCGGTAAGTTTTGATTAAAATCCTGTCATCTTTAAGGATAATTTCCCGATCTATCCATTTATGCGGTGAGGCAGCAGAAGCGGGAACGGTGATATATTCTGTTAACTTTGAAGTAAATGTCGCCTGTCCCCAGCCAATTGAAGTTATACAAAACAGAAAAATAAAAAATAGGGGTCTCATTTAATGAAGATAATCAAATGAGTAACGCAATTATCTTATAAATTATATGGTCTGTGTTAAAGTAATTTTTGGAAACTAGTCTAATATTTCCCTACCAATTTCAGTCTTCAATTTCCCTTCTTTGAGAATATTCAATCTTCCAACAGCACATTGATGTTTTCGATCCTTAAAACTTTTGAAATCGGGTGCCACTGTATCCATAGAAGGATACAAAAGCATTGCCTGTACAGATTTCCAATAGTCATTGTAAACGAACATCTGCATGAGATCCTGGGTTGAAGCAATATGTATTTTTTCTACAAATCTTCGATCCCTATTATTGTTTTCTTCCAAGAAAAAAATTTTCAATAAAATCCCACCGTTCCGCAGATGTTAAATCTGACTCAAAAAATTCTTTCATTAATTCTACTCCTGTAGTATGACGATCCCTGATATTTTGTAAAATATCATTTTGGTAGAATCCGTAGGCCTCAACTCTTAGTCTAAATGGATCATTTATTCTAATGAAGATTTTAGGATTTTCCCCCCCGTTTACCTCGTAGGTTCCCAATTCAAATATTTCAAACAATTGTCCTATTTTGATATATAGATGTTTCTCAGCCCCGTCTTTATCAACATAACGGGTGACGGTGCGCAAGGAAAAAAATGCAGTATTTACTTTTCTTCTTATTTTCGATCTTAAGTGATTTACAGCACCATCAATAACTCTGTAGGTTATTTCATTTTTTTTCTTATCTCTCCTGGACTGCAAAAAATTTGCATATTTCCTTACATCATCTTGGGTTAATGACATTTGCCCTTTTTTACTCCTTTGACTAAACAAGGGTAAAACAAATTCGGCCACTCTTTTTGACCAATTAATATCGCGACCGAGTAGAGATAGTTGAATTACAAATTCATTTTTTGTAAAAAAGGTGCCCTTTAAATTGTTTAAAGCAATGTTTAATGTATTAAAATTATTTTTTAATTCTTCCAGAACTTTATTACTACTCTCGTTGATTACGAGATGAATCTTTAGCTTTGGCCTAAGTTTTACTTCTGGAAAGAGTTCTTCCATAAAGAACTCTCTCTTAATTACCCCAAAGCTTTTATCACTAAATTTTTTCTCCCATATTTTGTTCAGTTTTAATTGTACAACTTTCCGGTTATGCTGGTCAAGTTGTAGGTAATGAATTTCTTTAAAACTATTCTTAGGAATTAAACTTCTTAGAATAGGGAGGTCTTCATTACTAATACTAGCATACACGGTTGCAAACAGATTTTTAGGTCTTGCAATAAGAACGGGGATATTTGCCTTTTTATTAAGATCCTTCTCCAATAACATCAAGGCATTTTTAACTGAATTTTGCAGCCGTCCCTCATCTTCTGAATTAAAAATATAGGCAAAATCTTCTGCCGAAATTAGTTGATTTTGTCTCTTATTATCATCATAGAATCTCCACAATCGCTTCATTACCTCCACAAGTTGCCAATTGTGAGTTCTGTTGAGGCCATGAAGAACATTGATAAATTGAAAATCCCTTGTAGAATAGTCCACTAAGGCCTCTCCCTGTATTTCGGCTTTTCTCGCTGCCCGTCCAACTTCTTGAACATAGTCTGTCAATAATCCGGTTGGTGCAAAATGATAAACTTGATCAATATCAGGTATGTCCACACCCATTCCGAAAGCTTTAGTTGCTACCATGTTTCCCTCTGGAATATTTTTGAATTGTTCCTGAGAAATATTTCGATCCTCTCCCGTTAAGCCTCCATGATATTTCTGCACCGGAAGATCCTTTTTTCTCGCCGCTTTATGTACCTCATCTACTTGGTTAGTATAAGGGCAATAGATAATAGCTTTTTTCTTTTCTTTCGAAAATTGCACCATTCTTTGAACGCTAAGCTCGGTCTTTCTGGTTTGGAGGTTACCCTCCAATTCCACTCGGTTAATATTAAAATCAATATTTTCACGTCTAACATAACCGATAAATTGTTTTGCACTGACGATTTTTAAGCTGCTAAGGGTTTCAAAGACTACATCGTGTATCCCATCATAAGGTGCTGTTGCCGTAAAAGCCACTACAGGAAACTTTAAAGGGTTATTATCTTCATCTCGGTAGTATTTCCTCACTTTACTTATATGAGCACCTAGATACCAATAATCAACCCGGAAATCTCTACCCCATGTTGTTACCGTATGCGCCTCATCAACAATATAAAGACCTAATTTTCGCCCCTGTAGAAAATGACTGATATCATAGGAAAGTAATGATTCCGGCGCCAAGTACAGCAAATCTATTTCGCTGTTTTTGATTTGGTCATAAATTTCATCTCTTTGAATGATCGTAATATCAGAATTGATGTAGGCCACTTTACTGTAGCCTGTTTCTTTAAGGTTATTTACCTGATCAACCATCAAAGACTTAAGTGGAGTAATAACAATACTTATAGTCTCAAATTTTTCACCAAGATAAATGGCGGGTAACTGAAACATTATAGATTTTCCTGCTCCGGTCGGAGCTGTTACAAAAACGTCATCAAAATTTTCACCGTAAGCCGCTTTTTCATATTCCTCAACAATTGTTTCAATTATATCTGCTTGGCTTATTTCGATAGTATCATTGGAAATTTCCGGATCAGCGTATACTTTTAGTGATCTAAAACCATCGTAGCCCCACACCTCTTTCAACTTTTCCTGAATTTCCTTTCTTGCAGAAATAGTAAGATCATATTTAATTTTTAATAATTGTGGCTCGATGCCTATACGACCAAAAAAATCAATTATTTTTCCAAGCTGTTCCTGGGCTGAAGAATTTGCTTTTACACTTGTATCAACTAATATTCGCTGCTTTTCATTTCCTTCATTAACTATTAACTGATGAATAAAATCTACGTAATCCCTTGCTTCATAATTAAAGACGAGATCCCTTCCAGTCTTATCTGAATTCGATATGGCCGGCAATTCTTTATAAGACCAGTAATCAATATGAAAAGCATAGTCTACTGTTGCATCATTCAATATTTCCTGGTCCCGAAATTGAACATATTTATTTTCACCAATTTTTACTACAGAAGCATATAACGAAGTAATCAGGTTTTCCTCAATTTTATCCCCTTTCTCACTTAAGTCTTCAAGTAAGGGTAAATCTTCCTTTAGTGCAGAATAACTATAAGGGTGAATACTAAAATCTATAACTATAATGTCATCATCAATGCCAATTTCTTTAGTTAGTCTATATGAGTATAATAATGCTTCATAGGATATAAATCTATTTTTCTCTCCAGACGTCATCATTTGTTGTAGAATCAATTTCTTCCCCTCCTTACTGTCCAGTTTATTGATATTGAGTTTCCTGTCTTCAATATATTCTTCTTCAATAAATTTTGCCCCAATTGTTTCCTTCACAAGTTCAAATGGCAATCCTTTTATTGAAATTATGGCTTTCGAATTAGAGTATTTATTTAACTTATTAATTAAAAGTCCCTTAATTTTTTCCTGTACGTTGACTAGCATGGCTGAAGATTTTACGAATGAAAATTTTTAATAGAATTATATATTTATCATTTCCGACTTATTTCCTACCCCGGAAATCTCAACATTTTGAATAGCCCTGGAAATAGCCACGTAAACCAATGATCTCTCACTTCTCAAATGGCTTTCTTTCTCTTCATCAGTATAATATTCAAATCCACGAGGCAGGAATGGACAGGTTCTTTCGTTTACATCCACTAAAAAGACTTGTTTGAATTCAAGCCCTTTTATATTATGAAATGTCAATAAAGGTATACCTTCAGCATCCCCAATTCTATTTCCTCCTTGAAACTCACAATAGGGAATCCCGGCATTATGTAAACCGCTTCTGAAATCTTTATACCCGTTTTTGGTTCGTGAGGTTATAGCTAATTCCGATAGCGAATAGCCCTGGTTAATTAAAGTTTGAACCCTCTCTATTAAATGATTTATCTCCTGATCTTTTGTCTTAAATGTAGTATAACTTGGATCTACACCGTGAAACAGAGAGATATAACCGGCTTTTTCCTCCTCTTCTCCATCGAAATCATCATAGGATATATCCTTAATAATAGATATTGCTAATCTTTTAATTTCTTCTGAAGTACGATAATTCACTCGTAAGCGTCTACTCTTCTTTCCTCTAACATTTATTCTTGCTCCTCGGGAAAAATTAATCCTTCGGTCATAAATTTTCTGAAGCGGATCTCCTACCATAAACAAATCATTAGGTTTTTCTTCCACTAATGCTCGCACTAACCTTAGCTCAGCATTTGAAAAATCCTGTAACTCATCAACCAGGCAATGTGAATATGGCCTTATCTCTTTCTCATTTAGATAATCACTTAGAGTATTATATAGTTCGGCCTTATAGAAATAATTCTCTCTATTTTTTATTTCTCTGAACTTTTCAAAATGATCCCATAGTCCTTTTTTCTGTCTTCTGGAAATGGGCTTACCCATCCCAGTGCGATAGGTTTTAAGATAATCTTTAAGATTAGATACATTATTGTTGAGTATCACATCGCAATATTCTTTTTCAAGAAAATCAGCCCCATAGGAGATTAGATTCTCATTGAGAAGTTTTTCCCATAATCTATTCGCCGCTTGATTATCATACTCCAGAATTTTTGCATCTGAAGGCACCAATCCATATTCTTTTGCTAAATCCAGTGCAAGAGCATCAATATTTCGAATGCTTACATTGGAGAGATGAAAGTTTAAACCTCTTGTAGATTCCAATAAGTTGTTTGTAAGGGCTCTTGTAAAGGTGGTAAATAAAATCTTTTCTCCCGGCCTACTGTTTTCCACCAAATACTTTAACCGATGCATCGCAGCTACAGTCTTCCCAGTACCTGCACCCCCAGTAATTTTTGCAGAGCCAGGAAAATTATTGGTTACAATCTTTCTCTGTTCCGGATGTAAATAGTATTTCCACTTATCCAATCCTCCTTCCAATACTTCATTAAATACATTATTATCAGTGAACTCAATAAAACTTCTCTGGTTATTAAAACTTTCTGCTTGCTTTTCAAGCTCCTCCGCTTTGACCTTGCCTTCTTCAACTTCTGATATAAGCTTTTCAATATCCCCATCAGCCGCCAAGTAAAACAATTGTTCATAAACCCCTTCTGGTAAAAAGTCTTCTAACTGATATAAATCTTGATCCACTTTAATTTTCCGTACCGATGGCAAAATAATTTCCGGCAGACCTAACCTTTTTAAGTCTTTATCTGAATATTCTGCAAAAAGACCGGGGATATCAAAATTTTCTGTTTTAAAATTAGGTAAAGGAGTGACCTCCGGGTTATCGAAAATTTGTAGTGCTTGCGTATCAACATTCCAGTCGATAACCTTATTTTCAGCCCATTGATAAGCTTTATCATGGTGGTCCACCCAAAGCAGGTAAAAGATATTACCATCATTAAATGATTTCAAAATTGCTCGGTAAGTTTGATCAATCCTGGCAGATCTAAGAGTAGGATCTTTGAATGTTGATATTGGTTCTAAATGAATTGCAGCAGACTTGGAATCCTTTCTAAATTTCTCCTGAAAATCAACTACCTTTTTTTGAATTCCTTTTGGCAGATCTACAAAACTATTCCAAAACTTATGATAATGTAAAATCTTAATTCCTTCCATAGTTAATTAAATTTTGATTATTTCAAACCCCTTCTTTATAAAGACTTGTTCATCCTCCAAAGAATTAGGATTTATAACTTGTTTAGAGTTATGTATTATTAATTCAGCTTCTGCCTTTACTTTTCCTTGTTCGAACAAATTGTTGAGTCTAATTTCATCTTCTTCATTTTTCACTTCTCCTCTATCAAATATTTCTATTAAATAGGGATGTAATTCCTCTTCAAATACACCTAGCAAATCTTCTAAAGAATATTTTTCCTCCTCTGTACCCAGTGTTTCATCCTTCAAATCATAAAATTGGAGTAAATTATATAAAGTCCAGAAATGGGTCCAATCATCCTTGTTAATCTCTTCAGTATCAAGAAAACTTAAACTAGCCAAAACTTCATTTCGTTGAATATTTACAACGGCCGCTAAATTTAAAAGCGCATTTTTAGGCATCCCCGAAAAAACGACTAAACCATCCAGGGTCCTATTGCTTTTGCAGTATTCATCAAATTTCTCCTGAGTTAAAGCAGCTTCTACATCATTAGGGCTATATGAGGGAGAAAATAGTTTCTTTTGAAACATACCAAGGTAAAATGCCCAGCTTTTCAGGTATTTTGAGTCAACGAGAGGATATTTTAAAACTTCCAGAAACCTTTCAAAGTTATTTTGTGCAAGATGAACATTTAGAAGCCCAAGCGGTTTCGATTGTAATAGTAGTTTCCTACTATCCTTATATCCATCTTCCCTAAGTATTTGCTCTAAAAAGTCAGCTCTATTCTCCTGATCCTTCTCCTTTAAGAAGCTTTCGTCAAACCTGTCTAAATCCTCCCAGCTAAGCGTCCATGTCTGGTATTCTGCGCTTCTGGTTATGGCTGCTCGTTTTTGAAAATCATTTAAAAATCTGTTGTTTTCTTTAGATGCGTGAAATTGATACCCATCTAGGTAAATTGCAGTTTTAGGGATAGTTTCAAGGGCATCGACTTCTTTGCCACTGACCTTACAATAAGTACATATAAACAGAAAATCACAACGGGTATGGTACTCCACCCCATCTACATTTCCCAGATCAACCTGGGGACGTATATGATAATGAATCACATCCTCTCCTTTTGAATACTTAAGGGAATAATTAATTATACCATCTTGATTATGTCTTCCAAATTCCCAATCTTCGTTATTGTTACCTAAAATCCGAAAACTTCTTATAAATCGTTCTTCAAGTTCAGACTCCTCAATTTGTCCCTTATTGGTAATATTCCCTAAACCGGAAGGGAAATTCTCCCAGGATGCCTTCTTTTTTATTATGCTTTCAAATCGCTTTTCTGCTCTTTCCCTGCTTAATTCAGTTTGGTAATACTGATTGGAGTATGAATAAATACATCTGTAGCACCCATCTTTTCCCTGGTGTTGGCATGTGCAGTTTGCAATACCTTCATAGGCCTGTTGAAGAACTTCATTAAATACGGCTAAATCAAATAACTTCTCCAAATATCCAGTACCACCAGGAATTGTATCGTACAGAATTAAATATCTGTCAAATTTGCTTGTTCTTTGATTGTATTCCCGATAATCTGAAAGCATTATATGTTGAGGATTCCCTTTGAAGTATTTTTTTAATCCGAGTTCAATCCCTGACCTAAACATTTTAATTTCAGCCTCACTATTAAAATCCTGAATTGGTAATAGTATTTTTAAGGCCTCTGTTTTTACTTCTCTAAAGAAGAAAACCTCTTCAAATATATCATTGGATTTACCATCATAGGTTTCCTCCTTATACTTACAATATCCGTAATGCTGTTTATAATCTTTCTGATGAATATGAGAAGATGATTTCCCGCAATGTCTACAAGTTATAAAACCGTGGGCGGGGACATCTAAATCATTAATTTTTATCTTTCGGGAACTGCCAATATCCGAACGTCCCAAATTGGAATCAGTAATGGTAACGTTTTTAACGTATTCAATCCCGAAAGGCACCTCCTTCATTGCCCAGGCCCCTCCCGATATTGAGTCCTTAAAATTAAAATGCTTCAGTATGGTATAATTCTCCTGATCTCTTTCATCTTTTGAATCATTAATTGAAGCATCCGATTTATTGTTAAACGACTTAACCGATAGTAACTTGGCGTACTTATGAATGTTTGAAGATGCACCCCAGGAAGGATGTCCACACTTAGGACAACACTTAGTTTTATTTAGATCTGCCCTTTCTATATGATCACAATTGGAACAAAAACGTTTATCGTAAAAATTGCCCTTATCCGACCAGTCAAAGGTATTAACTCCAGTGATTTTGAATTTATAACCTTGTGAATAGAAATGGTTATCGGGGGCAAATTCTCTAATAGCTATGCTTGCTGCTCGTACTATCTCAAACTCTTCACTTAAGGGGAATTTGTCACTACCTTCTGGCTTATTCCCTAAAACCTTAGCGTTGAGAGTTACTCCGGTTTCAGGAAAAGCATAATTGGGTAAAGCTCCAATATTCGTTAAATGTTCTAACGTAAGCCTGTTTTTTATACTTCTTATAATCCCTCCAAGGTTCTTCTTCTCATTCTCGAGTTCAATTAACTCAGGATCCTCCTTACCGAGATTAAGCTCCTCTATTCTAGCAAAAACTTCTTTACGTTTCTCCTCAATGAATAATATTTCCTCTTTTAATTTGGGAAAGATCTTTCTATGAAACGAATAAAATTGTTCATTCTCTAAGTATGCCTTTAGTTCATCGATTACCTCCAGTTTTATATCCCTTCTGTAACAGGACACAAAATCTTCAAATAATGTTTTTTCGTTAACCTTTATAAAATGGAGAATTCTGTTTAAAAAGAACTCTCTCGAATTCAAATCTGTAGTGTGTAGTTTTAAAATTGAGATTCTTGGAGGAATCTTATTTTCTTTAGGTTTTTCTGATGCCCAGCTATCCAGGCAGTATGCAAAAAAATGTCTTTTCAGGATCTCCATTGCCTCCAGATAACATCCCGGGGTAGAAACCTCACCCGCCATCATATCAAGTGGTTCTCTATAATAGAATAAATCATGTGATTTACTCTGGGCGAAGTTTACAAGTAAGGCTGATCCACTGGCCCTACCTGCCCGACCTACTCGTTGGAGAAAATTAGAGGGCATAGGAGGCACAGAATTATTGAAAGCTGTATTCAATGTCCCTATATCAATTCCCATTTCAAGTGTGCTCGTGGCAACCATTGCATTTTTAGAATTGAAATCCGGTCTACATTTAAAGTCAATTTCTAGTTTTTCTCTTTTTTCTCTTGCTAATAACCCGGTATGATCGGCTGCATAAATTCGGGGAGATCTGTTGCGGTTATACACCATCTGATAATAGTTAAGATTATCATCATTTAGGATAGCGCTATATTTACCGTTACAACGATAAATTAAACATTCCCCTCCCTCTGCAGTTAATTTAGGGTCTGAAGTGTGTAGATTGTGACCGCATTTATTGCATCCTAAGTCAAACACCTTAGTATTTACGTAAATTTTCTCAGGATTCAGCACAAAATTTGAAATCTCCTTAGACTCCTTTCTGTCCAGGACACCAGTTTCATTTAGGGCTATTAATAGCTTTTCATAGAAGTCATTTAAATAATCGGCATGATTATTCGACTGTTGAAAGCTCTTCTTATAATAAACGTGAAACCAATTGGTACTTTGGGAATAAGTACTGTCCAAAATCCCTCTGCCTTCCTTTTGAAAGGTTACGGGTTTAGGCATACGGGTTTGGGGACCAAATTGCCTGTTTAGAAAATGTCTAGAATCCTTCATCCAGTTGAGATCCCATCGTTTCAGGTTCCCTGTTCTGAATTTTTCCAGGTAGGGATGATTGATGGCTCCCCGACTCCTTATTCGATGCAATATCAAATGAACAAATGTTATAAACTCATCTTTTTTGATAGTTCCACTTGGTTCATTTTTATCTAACCAGGGTTTTAATTTCTCCCATACCTCCTCAATACTTTGGGAATCAAAATATACAGCTGAAGATCCAGTTTTCTCTAGAGTTCTACCTATTAAGGAATTGTAACCAAATTCAGAAAAAACCTCCCAATCCATTCGATGATCAAATTCCTTTTGAAAGTGTGCATCATATCTCTTGTTTTCCTTGTAATCTTCCGGATTTGACTTGCCTAAATAGTCCGTTGGATAGAACCTGTAGTAATAAGCGTCTATGGGTTTATTCCCACTTTGATCTGCATTCTTCTTCCAGAAATCTTTAAAGAGATCTGCAACCTCTTTTAAATTCTTTGGTTCTCCTTGGGAATTAAGGACTTTTTGTAAAGATGAACGGAAAGTAAACCTGTAATTCCTGGCTTCTACAAAACCTGCCTGGTGCGCTGCATCCTGTACTGAATTGGTAAACGCCAGAACTTTCCTTTGTTTTTCATCCTGATTATCCAGGTCAGTCGAAAGAATTTGACTAACCCCTATGCTGCTTAAAGTTGCAGTACGTGTTCCAATAATAGAGACCGTATTTCTGGTATTGCATTCCGGGCAAACATGATCATTATACCCACTATTCGTTAATTTCCTGAATGCTGTAATATCAACTCTTCCTTCATCTTCATCATCATAGAATTCAAGATTCCTATTGTACACGAATTTTCTGAATTGATTGGAAGCCTCATACCCCGCATTCGCAGCATCCAGAGAAGAAAACCACTCGGTAAGATTTGCGAAATAAATATGCTTGTGATTTTCAAAGAATTTAGAATAGGTATCCTGTACATCCTTTTCAAATCGCTCCTTATTATCGTGTTTAATACCAATCCATCCCGACGCTCCGCACTCTCTGCAGAACCACGGGGGCAATGCTAACCTTTCATCCTCATCCTTCTCATCCTTCCACGTGAAACTAGGTTCTGTTTGCATCTCTCTCAAAATGCCGCTTAGCTCCCGAATCCAAATCTGAGCCTGGGTAAATAAAAATGGAGACTTTTTCTTTTCGCCCACTTTAGCCTCAGAGATCAAACTAAATAATGATTGAACAAGGATTTCTTTAGGATTAAACCTGAATTCCTCATCCCACTGCGGAACTTTTCTGAATTCCTTATTAACGGAATTTAATCTCTGGTTGATTTCAGATAAAGTATGCAGTCCCGCACCCTCGTTAGTAACAGCTACCAGGTCTTTTACAATTTTCAAGTCTTTTAGTTCCGATGCAAGATTGGACAGTGATAAGCCCCAGGCCTTTAATAACCTCTCTAAATACTTTTCATAGCCTTCGTTGGCTATTGGCTTAAGGCTGTTTAAATTTTCAACTTCCGGTATAAATAATCTTAGATCTTCATCATTACCAAAAAACTCTTCCGAACTTAATCTGTTTTCAGTAATTACACATTCTTCCGTAATTTTCTCTCCGAAAATTTTCGAAGCATAGTCTGCAAGTAAACCTGGAGCTTCCTTCCCGCTTCCAATAGTAGCAGAAGTTCCAACGGCACATAAATGGTCTTGAGGGATTTTAATTTTAAGCTTTAAGCGCCTTATAAGGTTAGCCACATCGGTTCCCTGGGCTCCATCATAAGTATGCAATTCATCCAAAACAAGGAACTGTAATAAATTGGAATCCTTAAGATTCCCAGTCCAAAGCTCCTGATATCCACTCTTCATCAACCCATAATCAAGCATTTTGAAATTGGTCAAAAGAATATCAGGTGGAGAATCTATAATTGAACCTCTGTTTTCTATTATATGATCAGTCCCCATACTTTTGGGATAAGAAGCTGAATTCTCGCCCTCTCCCAGGAAAAGACCGGCTGTTATTTTACCCTTCAATCGCTCATCCTCAAAAATAGCCTCAGCCAAACGCTTAGCTTGATCTGTCGCCAGGGCATTCATAGGATAAAGAATAATAACTTTTATCCCTTGACGATTTTGGTTTTTATAGCAATAATCCAAAACCGGATACATGAATGATTCCGTCTTTCCCGAACCGGTTCCTGTGGTTATAATTGTTGGTTGAGGTGGTTTTTTTTCTGTACTTAAGCGATGCCAGGATTTAACCTGGTGATCATAGGGTGGCCAATCTGGTTTTATTTCGAGTGGAATTTCCTTCCTCTCCGCCTCGGCAGCAGTAACAAATGGCAGTTTCAAAGACAAATAAGGCCCCTTGAACATCCCATTTTGCTCATCGTTTACAAAGTCATAAAATGCTTTATGCACTCTGCGATCCTGAAAACTAAATGTAGCCTTTAGATAAGCTAAAATAGATTCCTTTATTTCAATGGCCTGTTGTAAACTGAGCATGTATTACTTAATTTTTAAAACTGTTTTCCAATAACATTTCTCCATATTCAATTATTCCTTTTATCCTTTCCCGATGTAAATCTTCTATTTCATTCTCAGGCGCTGCGTAACCGAAAAAGTTAACCAAATAAATAAATCCTCGGTTTTGAGCATCTTGCGACCATCGGGTATAATAATTTGCACCATGTCTTTCATCATAAAGTTGACATTCCTCTGCAGTATATCTGGTGATGGAATCGACAAAAATTCCCTTCAAATTACTTCCATTAAATCTGCCAGCATAATTTCCTATGAACCTCTCTACCTTAACATTCCCATACCATACCCCCCAGTTGTTAAAATCATTTCTTCTTATACTAAGTTGATCCCCAATTTTAAGCTGGGTATGTATTGTTTCATGTATAATTGAATTGGGATCATTTCCTGCCTTCCAGGAAATAACAATATTATTATCTCCACTTTTCACAGGAATACCGTTGTTAACATTACCGGCTTCCAAATAGCATTCCCCTGCTTCTAAACTTTTTTCACGTGCACTAATCTCTACTATTAGATTCGATTTAGCTCGGGAATAAGCTACATACCTTAACCTTTTCTCCTCATCGATAATTTCCTGAAGTTCCACCTCGCTGTATTCCCGTGTCCTGGGTTCAAAAGGCAATTTGGCCGTCGAAGCAGGCACAATAACATTTTGATATTCCATTCCTTTTACCCTGTGAATAGTTGTGAGAATTACCGTCGGAGTTGTAATATTTCTCTGGGTCTTTAAGATTTTAAATAATTGGCCGTCATCTTTAGCAGTGATTTCCTTAACGAAATCAACAAAGTCTCCGTAAGTATGATTTTCATTATACTGATCGTAGTAGTAATTAAAAAGTCTTACAAAATCATCCAGTAAATCTTTATCCCAGTTTGGAAATTTTGGTTTGATTATATCATTAACATAGGCACCAATACCTTCTTTATCTTCAATCAAAGCACCGGCTCTATTTCTGATTATTACATTCAGGATATAAGCTATCTCTCTTTGTCTTATAAAAGATGTTGAACTACCTTTAATTTCTAACTTATAACCTGCAGTCTCTACAAGTTCATTTATTAGCTCATAGTCTTTATACAACTCTTCATTTGTCCTGAATAAAATGGCTATCTCATTATTACCTTCCTCCTGTAACAATCTATAGAATCTGGAAAGCCACTCTCCGCTACCTTCGTAAATATCAACCACTCCTTCAAACTTTTCTGTCTCTGGATTAGGTTCTATAGGTAGGTTTCTGGCGCTGCCGGGTAGTGCCAATTTACTCGTCTCAATAATTTCAGGAGTAGACCGGTAATTTATGGTTAGCATTTTCTCCTCGGGGCTGTACTCCTCATTAAATAATGCATAATAAGCCTCCGGTCCACGTTCCCCATTTTCTTTTACCCTGTCAAAACCATAGATACTCTGATTTGGATCTCCAATCGCAGTTATAAAACTCCTGAATTTAGGAGCAACTATTTTTATTATTTCTAAACGTCTGTTAGTGATATCCTGGAACTCATCTATAAAAACATACTCCACATCAGCAAATCTTCCCAGAATAGAGCGCCCTCTTTCCCGGTACAATTCGAGAAATTTTTTCTCCCAAACATTTAGATCATTCTCTTGTACTCCGTTTTGCTGTAAAACCGATCCGGTTAATGCTGAGAAGGTATATACCTGTAAAGAATTAATTAGTTTTTTATAGCCCAACTCCACAAAAAGACTTTTCAACCTCATTTTTAATTCCTCCACAACTGCACGGTTATAAGCGAGCACAAGAATTTTATGAGGGGGGATATTCTCTTCCTGAATAAGACGTGCTACCCTTAAAACAAGGGTATGGGTTTTTCCTGTTCCCGGGCCGGCTAATACCGAAACATGAGATCTCATCCCCGCTTTGTATACCGATAATTGATTGGGATTTAAACCACTTACTCTTTCTTTTAAAGCTTCAGCTCTATATGGTCCAAGCAGCTTTTCATGGTTTTTGGAATACGTCTCGATGAGTTTTATAATTTCCTTGGAATCTTTTCCCTGAAAATAATCTCGTATTAAATCGGTTTGTTTATCCTTATCTTCTAATTCACTAAAGCATTCAAGAACAATTAAACGGAGTTTCTTCATCCTTATGGTTTCAACATAAGTGAATCCCAACTTCTCATCTTCCGGTAAATCCCCTAGGGCCTCCAGTTTATCAAATTTCATTTCAATGGCCATAGGTATCAGACCTCCCTGAAAGCGTATATACCCCACTTTTCTTAAGAGATAAAAAAGATTTTCTACTTCGCTGTATTTCGGTTCTTTAAAAGGTAATCTTAGTAGTAGTTCGTTGATATCTACCACCCTGGATTCCTCCTTCATTAATTCAATTAAAAGAGAACGACCATCCTTGCAAAAGCTGGTAACAAATTTTCCTAATGCTGTTTTAGTGGCCTCAAGTTTGACTACCTGTATTATAGCTTTGGAATCCTCTGAAAATTTTGAAGTAATACTAATTTCAGGATGAAGATTTAATACAAAAAAAGCAGTCTTTAATATTCCCGATGATTTATCACTTTTAAGTATCCTACGCTGTTTTTCTAGTATTTCCAGAAGCTCAGGCTGTGTTCTCCGGGCGGTGTTCATAAAAGAAGCGAACTCCGGTTGCTTTTTTCTCTCTTTTCTTAAATCTTTAGATCTCAAATATATTTCACAATACTCGCGATCGGCGTATGAACTCAATTTATCAAGAAACTTCTCAAACAAAACGCTTTCTTCAACCTCCTGAATTAATCTTTGTAAAGTCTCATTTAATAATTCAACTTCCTCATTTCTTCTGAATTCTTCTACTAACTTTAATGCTATTTCATTTACCGCTTCAAGAAATTGAAACTCGCTATCTCGCGCTATCTTCTGAATTGCCTCATCATGTCTGCTATTCTCAGTAGGCTTAACATTGAGTTCATTTACTAATTTCAACAATCCCTTCTTCTGAGCTTTTAAAATCAACAGAAACATTTTTTCTCTGTTCACCTCCATATACTTCATCAATCCGGTACCATCTACCAAAGTGGAATCTGCATCTCTAAACTCCTCATCATAGATTTTAAAAACATAACCAAATAGCTTTTTCAAGTCATCATCAGCAATATTAGGTTCGGTTTCCCTGTCGAAGAATCCTTCATTCTGAAATTCAAGAAAAGCAGGTACATAGAATCTGGAGTGTATACGATCTGCTTGTTGTAACCAGTACAGCGACAACCTGAAAAGCGAGCCCAGGTCACTCTCTGTGTCCATATACTTTAAACTGGTACTAAGCGTATTCAACGGAATAGGAAGAAATTCCCGGTTTTGCCTTTCCTCTTTTCCTGTTATAAATTGGGCCCTATATTCTTTAAAAACTTCATAAACATTACAGATGTCATTCCAGGAAATCTGTGTTCTTTGAATCCAATCCCTGTAGCTCGGAAAGGAGTCTTTCGAGTGAAAACAAATAGCCTGAATAGGATTTTCAGATGAATATCCTGCTTTTTTCAGGTCATCTTCATTTCGGCCGGCCCTTCCCACTTCCTGTAAATAATCTTCGAAAGACCCTGAAGGCCCCAGATGATATACATGATGTATATTGCGAATATCCATTCCCATCCCAAAGGCCTTGGTGGCAAATAATATAGCTAAGGAACCGGTTTTATACTGCTCAAATGTTCTTTCCCGGGCATCCGAATCCATCCCTGCGTGATAAAAACCTGCCTTATTTGCCAGGGTATCATTCTCCTTAAATTCACTATTAACCTCAGCTGCCGCCTCTTCGGTGAGTTTCCTGCTGGTACAAAATACTATTGCCCTACTATATTCAGGTTTCAAAGACTCAGCAAGATCCTTTTTTATGGCTTTCAACTCCTTCCCCGGCTCTGTCTCCCGAAACTCAAGCTTAATATGATCCCGAATAGGGTTTAATTCCGAATATTTATCTAATTCCTTAAACTTCTTCATACAAGGCGTGTTCTAAATGTGAGGCAACTTGCTTGGTAACTGTGGCCGATAAAAGCAATAATGGCGAAGGATAGGTTTTACGAATTTGCTTTATCTGTTGGGCACAATAAAAATAATCTGGTCTGAATTCACTACCCCATTGAGAAATACAGTGGGCCTCATCAAAAATAAAATACTCAAGCCCTCCGTCAATTTTCATCCGCTGTTCTAAAGCCCATACAAAACCTTTAGACCTGAAGCGCTCCGGTGTTACAAAAACCATCAATAACTGCCCCCCGGCTATCTTCCTGTAAATATCCTTAACCTCCGCTCCTTTATCAGCATTGATGTATTCAACCCCATTCCAAAATCCTTTTTTCCATAATCCCATCACGTGATCTTCCATTAAGGCTTTCAACGGAGTAACGACTATACTCATCTTTCCGGTAAAACTCGATCTGTAGAGAGCAGGCCCCTGGAATAAAACCGATTTCCCAACTCCGGTAGGTAAGGTTACCAATACATCATCTTTTGCCGGGAAAATAATATCCAAATAATCTTTTTGCTCTGGTTTAAAAGCGTAACCGTCTATTAAGGCTGCTGAAATTCTGTCTAAATGCTCCTGTAGACTTCCATACTCAAATTCTCTTGGTGCATACAGCCACGAGCTGGTTAGCTCCCTGATTATTTCAAATACTCGACTTTTCCCTTCAACGATTTCTTTAAAATCTACCGGTAGTGCTTTGCATTTAAAACTGTCAAATAAACTGGAATTTGCCCGTGGATCCATCACCAGCAATTCATTTTGCTGGTGCTGAAGCGCCATTCGGAACATCATCCAATCATAATATTTATTCAGCCTGGCCATTGATCCTGCTACACTCGAAAGATGAGGTAATTCCATCCCTTCACTTTCTGTGTCTCCTTCTTCATCATCAATAGAAGCGGTAAGTTCGTTTGCCCGGTTAATTCCGGAAATTTCTTTTAATTCCTCCAGGGAAAGCGATTCTATAACATATAGAATTCCTTCACTAAGTGGGTAACTTAATAGTTGCTCAAAATCTTCCTGGGCCACTATCATTATTCCTTTTTCCTCCTCAACTAACCGCTCTAATCGCCGCCTTAAATTTGATTTCAAACTAGGGGAAAACCAACCTCCCAGCTTTCTTATGATTTTAGTTAAGGTATCTACCTCTTCCGGTCTCGAGACAATTAAAACACATTTATCCTTTTCTAACCTTCCGCTGCCAAGAAGTTGTATCAATGTTTTGAGCTTAACATCCCAGTATTTATCCCTGTAGAGAGTTTCAGGATTAAGATCCATTAACCGGCTACTGGCATTATTGGAGTATTTTATAAATCTTGCATCCTTAGCACCCATTCCGCTGCCTTTCGTATAAAAATCCCCTGCTTTCACGCTGGCAAATCTCTCATCTAAAACACCTGCGTTGCTCCCCCAAAGAATATATTTATCCAGGCCTTCCCGTTCAATCCAGAAATGATCTCCGGAAACCTCCTTAGCAAGCCCCTCAGCCAGTTTTTTACTGATAGGCGCATAAGACCTGCCGTTGGAAAATCGAACCCATAAGGCATTCCCTTCTTCGGTAACAGAAAGTTCCTGCTGCGTGAATTCGCCAAAATTTCGTTTTGAAGTGAAAGGCCAAAGATCGCTTCCCAACTGCACCACTTCTTTCTCACTTCTTCCTTCGAGTAATGCTTCTGAGTTTTTCTCAAAATCCCATTCCGAAACGATGCTTTTCTTTCCTAATGACTTTAATGGAGTGCAGATCTGTTCAATTGGAAAATGTTCCTGGATTTGTTGTACCAGATAGGAACTTAAAAGCCGCACGTATGGATTATGCCCTTTTGTTTCACAGGATTTATGGAATTGATCTAAAGAAGTTCTTAGAAAAGCTAAATCTGCTAGCTTTTCTTCCCATTTCGCTCTTTCAAGGCTTAGACTGTATAAGTGATTTTCTGCTTCAAAATGATAATTAGCATCATCCCTGAAATGTGGCCAGAATGGTTCTGGGCAAATGACTAACCCTGCGGTTTTAGGAACCATAGTTCCAACCACTTTATTGATCCCTGATACTTCTGAATGAAATAGCTTCTTTACCGGTTTTTCAATCGCAACATCCTTAATTTTCAAATAAGGAATAGCAGCTGCTTGATGATCTTCTAAAAAGTGGAAATTATACAGAATTTTAATCGACTTCCGAAGAGACTCATCTCCTAAGATTCGGTATAACTGATAGTAAAATAATGAGAGGGTATGCTCAACATCTTCTAAAGCATAGTGTTCGGTATTTAGGGCTAAAGAATGTGCATCAGGTCTTAGGATCGCTTCAATTTCCAGGCTGTCCCAGATTACCAGATCCGGCACCTCATCTCCATAGAGTTTTTCCAGATCAAATTCCCTGATGTTCTGACCTATTACCACATCTGCCCGTTCGAGGGCGTTTTTTAATTGCCTGATATCATCCTCAGTGGGATCCAGCTCCTCAAAAATTTCCTTGTTATTGCGGAAAGCAAGTTCCTCGATTTTTTTTGTTTGCGGATTTACCTCCAGGTCAAAACAGCAATAATTGATTTCCTTCTTTAAATACTCCTTAAAATGCACAAAATAATTCTCAATGATTACTTGAGAAGACTCTTTTTCTTCAACAAGTTTTAAGTATTCCGGCCATCCTGTTTGTTGAAGATATTTTATTCGATCCTCTTCTTTTAATGAACTAAAATTCTCTTTTAACCGCTCTCCGGGAATTTCAGAAATTTCCTCTTTTCGCCATAGATCCAGTAAACTATCAAAAGCCAGATTTTGATAAAGAATACTTCTTAAATTGTTTTGATTATCGGCAAACTTTATAAGTTTATTGAAGTGTGGCAGGGCCTGCTCTGAAATGTTCTCCAGCGATTCCAGGCCAAATTCCAGAAGCTGAGAATACTCCTTGAAATCCTGGATTTTTTGAAAAAAACCAACGAATTCTTTTGGTTCCAGTTTATTGAAAAGTTGCTGTTCCAAATGCCATTTCTTAATTGCCTTTGGATCTAAAAATGCTACTGGCAAATCCTTTTTTAACCACAGCCTTACCAGTGCTAAACTATCACCTCCTAATAGCCTTATACAGGTTTCAGTATCGGGTTTTTCGAGATTAAGATTTATGAAAGTGCTAATAAATAACTGACTCAAAATAGCATTCTGCTCGGCTTCCAGATTTTTAATCAGAAAATCTAATTGGTACTTTACAAGAAGTTCTCCTCTATCTCGCTTTAATAATAGTGGCGCTATCTCTCCCGCTTTGATTATCCCTTTGGAATCAAGCTGATTGGTAAAATGCGTAAAATCTGATTTTAATTCTTCGTAAAACGATTCTTCATTGGCTACTCCCGCCGGGTTCTCCGCAAGCAATCGACGCCTTCTTTCATCATAATACAAAAAGAAATCTACGGGCGCATTCACCTCAAGGGCCGGATAGTCTTCTTCGGGTTTCCTGATCTCCAGTTGGTTTTTTTCTCTTAAGAACTCCCCTACAGGATTAACCACCTCACCATCTTCCTTTAACCCAAAATAAGTGTTCCTGGTAATAGTCGCTATTTTGCCATATTTCTTTTTTACGATCTGTACCTCAACGAGTTGCCATTTCTCCGGAGCAGTATCCTTTGCGGGGTGAAACTTAAAGCTGGGACGGTTGCGATCATAAATAAATTGTTTGTTGAGGTCTTCCAACTTATCCACGAGTACAACATACCCGTGATTCATTTTATCACCCACGTAACTGATTACCGCATTATATATGTCACCTTCCTGTACTATCATTTCTGCTCAAAAATTTTCTCAAAATGCGACCAGGCCTGTTTTAAGTTTTGCTTATCAAAAACTTTCAAACTACTGATTAGTCTTACAGGAACTTCTATTTGAATTACTTGCATAGGCTAGGCACATATTTTCATTTTCAAATCAAAATTTCGTTGAAATTTCTTATCAAAATCCCTCTGTAGATTTAAATCCTTACTTACTTTATAAAAATGAACCTCAAAAGAAATTTCTTTTTCCCCAACCTTTATAGATTGATTCCTATTGATGGAGTTAACAAGCTTATCATAATCCTCTTCATCACAAGAATAGATAAAACCGCATTTTCTTATATTGTATCTGCTGCTGTAATAGGCTAAATAACTAATAAGCTGAAACCTGTCTTCCCGAAGGACCCCGGCGAAATTCCCTTCTGTATAAAACCGTTTATACTTAACATCAAATAAACTTATTTCCTTTTCAGTATGTTCAATAACTACATCAGGAAATAAATGATTTTCACTTATACCATTTGGTACCTTAAACTCCGTCTTATTTTTTTCAGCTAATTCAAATCTCCCCTTTAATATTTTCCGAATATGATGTTCGAATAAAAGAGAAATATCAAAAACAAAGGCAGAAAACTCGGAGTCGGGGTTTCGAAAACTTAGAAACTCATCATTAATAATCTTTCTGGACAATTCATAAACTTCATTATACTTATGATAAAATGGGTTTGAGACTTTCGTACTTAAGGTAGTTTGGGAAGTACGTGAAAAATATAAATTGTCAAAAGTGCGTTTGATCTCCTGTATATCTTTTAAAAGGAAATTGCTTTTTGAACGCGCAATTTTCTTAAACGCTTTCTGAATGGTATAATTAAGATGATTATCATAACTGTGTTCGTTAAAAGCACACTGAGTCTTACCATCAAAATATTGCTTTTTTATATAAGCATTGATATCAATACTTCCTCTTATTGTGGAAAGTTCTTCACTTCTCTTCTTATAGGTTTTGTAAAGACCCATCGCAAATGCTTTTTTGATTTGCATTTTCCAGTATAGTATTAAGATCCACTCTCCAAAACCTACATCCTTACTTACACCTCCAAGGTTTTCCAATTCTATAAACCCGCTGGTATTAGCAATCATATATTCAAGAAAAGAATTCCCAAAACGACAATTGATATTTAACTGATGGTTTTTGTAAAAAAAGGAACCAACTATATTAAATGTTTTAATATCTATCTCGTCATACTTACTACCGGTGATTTCAAGGATCTTTTGATCTCTATTCGCATCAAACTCGTGGTCTTCTAAAATATAATTTAGCTTAAAAGAACTTAGGTCAACTTGCTCAATATGCTGTTTTATAGAATGCATAAAATCAATTATACCTCTTTGTCTTATAAATGGTATATCTAGTTTCTTTTTTCGATAGGTACTACAGTTGAAGTCTTGATCCAAAGAAATTGAGCCTGCAGGTTGGTACGGCTTAAAGCTGTTATCTTTTATTTCACTATTAAAATATTCTGAAGCTAGCATCAATGAAAAGACGTTTTAAAGGTTTTTATTTTTTCACTAGTCTTTTTATCATCTCCCAGCCCTCTGAGATACTCTTCAAGAAGTGGGTTAATAAAATTACCCCATAAAAAGCCTTTCACGTGGTTTAGATTATTAAATTTCTCAGGCCTCAACTTTATTAACTCCAGCACATAAGCGTGACCAATTTTATAGTGTTTATCCAAGACCTCATCATTTTCAATTTTCTCATTTAATGCCTGAAGAGAATTCGAAAGTTTTTCAGCCCAATCATTCCATCCGGCTTTAGAAAGTTCTCTAACCACAACTTCGTAATCAGGTTCTACTTCTTCCCACATAAAGCGACGGCGTAGAGCAAAGTCAAATGCGTCTACAGATCTGTCTATGGTATTCATTGTACCAAGCAGATAAATGTTTTGAGGCACAAAGAACCAGTTTTCTCCTTCTTCCCATAAGAAGGCTGAATCACTGCCATCATCTTCACATAAATGTGAGTATTGTGTCTTAATTCTACCCTTATAACCACGATATTCTAAACTCAGCATTAATTCGCCAAAGACCTTTGACAGTTCCGCACGGTTAATCTCATCTATGATAAAGAAAGCAGGTTCAATGACCTCCTGAATAGTTATACCTGGTGCAAGATCCAAATTACTTATTCCTAAAATTTCTTTCTGTTCTTTATTTAGGTCATTAATCCTGATACGGGAAAAATCAAAATCTTTTCTTTTAAAATCCTCGTTATGGAGAAAATCCTCATCCCTGAATAATGCTAACTCCTTTTCCCCGTTTTTTTTGCAGAAGTGTTTAAACGAACCATTAAATAGCTTTAAACCGCCACCATTATTTGGTCTTATCCCTTCAAAGAAATCTTCATAGGAATAACTGGGATGGAACTGGACAGTTTGTATAGCGTAATTCTTACCTATTTCTTTTCCAATCTTAATGCGATGCGCATCGATTATTTCCTTTGCTCTTATTTCAGATCTATACGTTTTCCCGGTTCCCGGAGCTCCGTAATATATAAGCCCTTTTTTCAAATTTATTTCATTGTCCAACATATCCGGTAATACCCAGAAAAACATCTGTTTTAAAACAAAATCTTCGGTGTCTACCAAATTGCTTAACTCCAAATGTTGATTTAAATAATCTCCATCAACCTTGATGTTTAATTTAGATGCTATAGCCTTTTTTAGATCCTCTAATTTCCCCGGAGCATCGGGTGAAACAAAATCTTCTGGAAACAGAACCCGCAAAAATCGGAAAATCACAGCTTTATAGGATTTCCCATTCTTCACTCTTAAAAGATTATTAGATAGTAGATCAAAAGCTTCATCCTTCTTCGAGGTCAACACTTTAAAAATTAATGAAGAATTGGCATTATCTATAACTTCAGTTTTATGAGGGTTATCACTAGTGTCCCAAACCGACCCTTGTTGAACATTACCAACACCATTGTCCTGATCAAAAAAATAGGCATTAAGAAAGTCTTCAAGTGACTCTATTTCATAAACATATCTTTTAGAAAGATTCTCTGGTGGTGGAAAAGAGGCATTATTAAATACATTATTTAATTCTGCAGTTTTTTCCTCTTCACTTAAACTTTCGTAATTAGCTATTTTTTTAAGTTCTGCCCTAATCCTTTGAATTATATCTATTCGATAAGCAAGGGTTTTATACCATCTCCATTCCCTGGCCCCATAATGCTCTTTAAAATAATCAAAATATAACTGTAGTTTATTCTTCATTCTTAGTTTGGTTGTCTGTTTCAAAAATTTTCTCAAAATGCGCCCAGGCCAGTTTATAATCTGCTACGCGGTCACACTTATCAAAGGGAGCGTAGTAAGTGACTTTTTTGCCGTGGTAGAGTTCGCTTTTTTCTATGGTATGTTCGTAGGTCTCACCGGCTTTCATTTCCTTGATGCTCTCCCACTCTTTACGATCCAGACCGACACCTTTTAAGGTCTTACTACTTGGAGTGAACACAATCTTTCCTTTTTTATCATACCAAGTATCTTTTTCGAATTTTTTAGAAATAGGAAATTGAATATTATAAATTTCTATTAAATCCTCTAAGTCTAAGTTTAAAGCGATTGCAGTTAAGACATCAATTTCAACTAATGCCTGTCTTCTAGAATAAAGATTCCGTAGAGGCTGAACTAAATCTTTCCGATCAGAAGTAATATTTTCCAGCCTTTCATCTTCTTTACTCCAACCACCTTTTGTAGAAGTTAATCTTAAGTTTTCCTTCCAGAAATCACTATATAAGTCATTAACACAATTTAATTTAAGTGTTCTTATAGCAATATGTTGGAATACATCCTCATTAATAGCAACAGGTAGATTTTCCAACCTGCTTCCGTACAAATTGGTTGATCCAATTGTTTTAATTAAGAAGTCATAAATGATAGAACTTGAAAGACCTAAAAATTCCAATAAATCTTCTGACTTATTTAGAGAAAGAGAAAGCACTCCATTGACGTGTCCCGATTTTCTTGGCAGTAATGCTGGTTGGAGAGTACGCTCACTTTCCAGACTTAACATTTTACGAAAACCAATTTTATAAGATTCTAACCAGTTCTTAAATTTTCGATCGTTCTCCATTTTTTCCAAAAAAGCTATATCAGGAACATAATTGGTTCTTGGTAGAAATTGAAGATTCTCTTCTTCCAAATCAATATAATCATAATGTGAATTTTCGGAACAATTGACTTGTGGAGTTTTAAATAGAGGGTTACTGACCGTGATATGAGGACCGGAAAAAATTAGTTCATTTTTTATAACATTCGGAAACTTTGTTTCTCGACTTATTATATGTTTAGTTATATCACTCGTTTCATGGAAACCCTCGCTGAAAGCAGGATTTTTAAATTTTAGTTTTTGGCTCCAATCACTAAATTTTTCTATTACTTTTAAAACCGCACTGGAATGAATAGTTACCAATTTAATAGAAGAGTAGTCCTTCGTATTTTCAAAAACTTCACCTATTGACCTAAGTTCTTTTTCTGTAATGCGAATGATTCTTTTTTTATTACCATTCAGATTCCACCTATACTTTCTCGTCTGTTCATCATATATCATTGGAGATAAATCTACTTCCTCTTCAGATCTAAAGTAAAGATCAATGGCTTGAGGAATTAATAAATTATTTATTGAATAGAAATCAGGCTGTTTAATTCTTCCTCGATAGATATTTATGGAATAAGTAAGACGATGATGGACTTCAGCAAAAAGGTTAAATACATTGATAAACTGAAAATGATATTTTAATCTTTTATATACCTCTCTTCTCAAATACTGACCTTTGGGATCATCATATACACCTTCAGGGTGCAAGAGCCCTAAATATCCATTTTCTGAAATCCAATGAAAACCATTTTCCAGAACACATTTGTACAAATTGGTTTGCTGTCCTTTTAGAAGCGGGTAATTTTGAAAAGCATTCATAAAATCTCCCGCCGATTCAGTAGCTATATTTTCCTCGTAGTATGCACTTTTTTGATCCTCTACTTGTAAAAATTCCTCCTGAAGCTTTCTAACTTTAGGCGCTGAAGTTTTACGAATTTCCAGTTCCGGAAAAACTTCACTCATTAAACCTTTTTCTTCAAAGGTAACTTTCAACCAGGGCGGGTTTCCTACAGCTACATCAAACCCACCCCGTTCCTTGAACACCTCAATAAATTCGAGCTGATAATGAAAATACCGGTGTTTTTCAGCCAGCTCATTAACTATCTCACTGCGCCGGTTGGTAAATAGAGATGTGGGACGTTTTTTTAACAGGGCCAGCATTGAAGCCTGCACAAAAGTTTTATCCTTTTTATAATTTTTAAGACTGGGCTCGTGAGCTTCTTCTCCAAAAAGTCTTCCCTGAATTGGTAACTCTTCAAAAACCTCTTTTTCTTCTTTTTTACGCTGAGCTTCCTCCAAAGCTTCCAGGTCTACATTCAATATATTGTCTATATCATCATACCACTCGGTACGGCTGGGTAAATGAGTAGCATTCCTTACATCCCAAAACCAAAGGCTACACCAATAGTCCATAATCAGTTTCAACTTGTAATAAGGCGCGTTGGTTTGGTTTCTCTTTTTGGCCAGCTGTTCTTTTTCATCGTAACTCTTGGCCTTCAGCTTGATTTGCTCATCGGTTTCATAAGCTCCAAAAAACTCCTCTTTTATCTGAGTTTCCCGATTAATAGAGCTCTGAATCAGGTAATGTTCCTCCAGTAAATAATCAATGGCTTCGGAGATCTTTTGTAGCCGCTCAAATTCATTCCCACGTATTGGAGCACAAAAATCTTTTTTCCAATCACTCACGTGTTTGGCTTCATCGGGATATTCTCCTTTCAACAATTTTATCCCTGCCGAGGGTACCATATTGGCATCGGGCAATAGAAAATGGTAAATTTCATCATCCCTTCGCTTAATTTTTGTAACACCAAATTGCAAATGTTTCGGAGCTTTTTCCCACCATCTTTTTTTTGCTCGCTTATCGTTTGTGTCAAATAAAAAGTCCTTGCTTCTAAAAACTTTTAACCAGGCACCAACCACAGCATTCCCCACGCCCAGGCGATAGCCAAAGAAAGGGGTTTGCATATCTTTATGAATCACATTAAGCCAAAGCGAAAGTTTACCCAACTCCACCGCGGTAGGATTTAGATCCACTCCATAAACATTGTTTAGAGCTATATAAGCCTTGATTTTTTGTAGTTCTTCCCTGTACTTGTCTGGGGCTACTTTTTCTTTCTTCTCCTCTTGCCGGTACAAAAGGTATGCTTCCGCCAGTTGGTTGATTACCTCATTGTGAAAAGCCGCAGCGCCCATTGCCGGTTCCAGAATTTTTAACTCCAGTAACTCCCCCGCCTTCATTTCACCATTCTTCACCCGTTCCAAAATGGGCTTTAGGGTGTACTTTACTGTAGTTTGGGTTAGCACCTCCGGGGTATAATAGGAAGCAGATTTCTGCCGGTCCCTACCGCTTAATCGATAGATAAAGGTTCCCTTTTTAATAACCTTCATCTCTCCCGTTTTCTCTATATAAACCTCATCTTCGTGAAAATCGTCCCGTCGGGAACGGGGCACCAGGTAAGATCCATCTTTCTGCGCGACTCTCGCTGAAGTCTCATTTCCTTTACGCTTCCGATGCACCTCTATATAATCGGAATCTGCAAAGAACCCTCTAAAAGCTAGCAAGCTCTCATAAACACTCCCCAACTGGTTAATCCCAAGGTTAGCATAAGAAATACGTCCCCTGGTTTTACCTTTTTTCTTTCGGGAAAGCGATAGTTGCAAAATAATATCCTGCCAGATCACATTTCTAATCTGTACCCTGGGAAGAATGCTTAATTTACTCTCATCAAATAATGGCGAATCTAAATGCCTTACTTTAAAACTCCGGTTTTGTCCATCTTTCTCGCGATATCCCGTACTTAAGAGATAAAAAAGACGGCTAAGCGATTCGTGGAAGAAATAGCCATTCTGACTACTGGCGGTATTGAGGGGTACCTGTTCCAGGTCCCTGAGCATTTCTAGGGAATATCCGTGTTGATAAACGGCATCATCGGCCGGAAGTATATCAAGATCACTGCGGGACTCGGCATAAAACAAAAACAACAGCCTGTACACATAATTCAGGCATTCATTTTTAAGGGTATCGGCATCTATCTCTTCCAGGTCAAGATTTTGATCTTTCCAGGAGAACACCGCTTCATTGGCCAAAGCCTCTACAGCGTGAATAACTCCTTCCTTAAGATCTTTAGTAACCTCATAGGCACTCTTATGCGAATCTTCCTCTAATTGTTCCATCAAAACAATCTCACTTCCGGGGGCAAGAGTTTCTTTGGCAAGCAGGGCATAAAACAATGCGTAATAATCCTTTTTTACTACAGTTTCATTAAAAAGTTCTTCCAGATCAAACTCCAGGTAACTTCCTCTAAACCATTTCTCCTGTTCTAAAAGAAAATAGCGGTTCCCGGCCATCAGCAAGATAAATTTTGGCCGCTGGTGCATTTCCATTAGAAACAGTTTAGAAACAGCTTCATTCACCACCATAGGAGAGATCTTCAGGCCTTCAGGAACTTTAAAAACATTACTCCATTGAGAGCGGTGATATTTCTGCGGAGGATTCTGGCTGCTCTCCTCCTCAGAGTGGTATTGCTGTTCAAAAAGTCCATCAGGATCTTCATCTCCATCCTTAAACAAAGGCTGCATTTCCATAACCATCAGGTGAGGCTGCTCCCCACGGTAAAGTGTATTTCGAACAGGCAGCACGACAGTTTCATTTACGTGAAAAAGACTATCGTACTCCGGATGATCTCCGGGATACCCCAAAGCATTTAAAACTGAAGTATGAAAATTATGAGTTTCGGTAATCCGGTCTTTTGTCCGTAATTTCCCGTCAATAAGAAGTTGTTTATAGCGAAAATATTTATCCTTTAATCCGCTGATTCTTTTCTGAAAAAATTTCTGATCTTCTGCCGCATAACCGGTTTTCTCAAGCACCTTCTTCGGAAAATCCTCATCGAAATAATTGGAAGAAAAAAAATCGCCTGTATTCTGTATGAATTTAATCATTCCCTGCTATTGCTTTTAATTGTAAAAAACTGAAATCACCTTCAGATATGGGTCCTGGTCCAGTGATTTAAGGTCTTTATAAAACTGACTGGTATCGCTGATAATCGTATCTATTTCTCTTTCGCGTTCTCTGAGCTTTCCTTTCCAGTAATTACTTTCTCCTTTTTCATCAAGATCTGCCTGTAATTGATCTTTGGCAGTTTTGGTCCAATGCTTAAGATTTTCTTCATAAACCGCGATATGCCTTTCCATTTCCAGTTGCCTTACCTGTTGAAGTTGGTGCATATGCATCTCATTGGCAAAGTCAATCACGTCAGGAAGCAACCCTTCCAGCTGATGTAAAATCTCTTCTGAAATATGTTGTGTTGCGAGCTCCTTGTCTATTTGATATTCCGCGATGAAATCCTTCAGCGGCATAGGCTTTTTAAGGAGCCCACCTTCAAAGTTGACAGGTATCACAAAGAAGTCTGAAATCACCGATTGCCCAATATTATTAGCAACCTGGCCGTGTACTATAAACCACGCCGACTTTTCAGGAAGCCTGGAAATTCGTGCAGCAAGAGCTACGTCTTTATCTACACTGGCCTCCAGTTTGGTCATCAAATATTTCATTACCGGATGCAGATCATACAACATTTGGAATTTTGACCATTCCCCTTTTTTCTTTCGGGCCTCTTCGATAGATTTCTGAACCTTGTCTTTATCCAGGGAAAGCCGATAAATATCATTCAGGCCTGGTTTCGCGGTTTTGGGAAGATCAAATAAAACACGATGTAGTTCCTTCGTATTTTTTATTTCCAGATAAGTATCATCAACAAAAGTGGCATCATTAGACTGCATTAATTGTTCAGATTTCAACTGATCTATCAGGTCTCTGTAATAATCTGAATCATTTTTATACAGGGAATATTCTTCCTCAATAGGATCTTCTTCTATTTTGGAATCAGTAACATCAGACTCCCCGCCAAAAAGTACATCAAGATCAAACTCATCTTCGAGGAATTTTTCATTTTGTTCTGCTATAGCTTTCTCTGTTCGCTTCTCTTCCGCATTGGAATCATATAGATTCATGACCGAACCGACATCTCCGAGAGTTTTATGAACCTCCTCCTCTTTTTTGGTGAGGTTTTCAATGATATGTAAATCGGTTTTTAAGCCTTCTGTTTCTGAAGTTCCCAGGAGATAATAGATATACGGCGTTTTGGTCTGCCCGTATCTATCTATTCTACCATTCCGCTGCTCCAGAGTAATTAAAGACCAGGGAATGTCATAATTGAACATAATATTACAATAGTAATGAAGGTTTACCCCCTGGGAACCGGCATCAGAAGTAATAAAAATTTTAATATCTGAATCTTTTTTTCCGAAGTCTTCAATATATTCCTGTTGTTCGGCATCGCTAAGACCTCCGTGAAACTCTCTGATAGCTTCATCATTAACCTTAAAATCCCGCTGAATATTTTCCTTGATGTATTTTATAGTATGGATACGTTCTGCAAAAACAACTATTCTATCGTCATTCTTTCTGCCATTCCACCCCAGCTGAATAAGCCTTTCCTTGAAGGCCTGGTATTTTGAATCAGCCCCGGTTTCAATAAGCTTTTCAATCTTATCCCTTAAATCACCCAATAGGTTGAGATTATCTTCTGCGGTATTGGTTTCTGCTCCTGCATCCTTGATTTTCTCTATTCTGTTTCTAACAGTTGCAAGAGCGGCATTTGGAGAAGACATATAAGCTTTGAATAACCCAATGGAGAATAAAAGATCCCTCTTTTCTCTTCGTGTTCCCTCTCCAAACATATCCTCCTCTGTATTTTCATTAAGAGTAGAAAGAGCTTCAAACTTAATCTTCTGTTGAATCTGGAGAAGATCCTCCTCCGGTTGAGAAAGTACTGCATGGATCGGAATGATTTCCCTGTCCTGAAAATTAGAACGAACCTTCTCATCAAGGATATGATGTTTAAACCTACGCATATAATAGGGCTCGATATCTTCCTTCCCGTATTCTCCATTTCTGGGAATAGCGGTAGGCTCGATCATATTGATGAGGTTCGCGAAATTTTCCTTTTTTCCGTTGTGAGGTGTGGCTGAAGTAAGGATCAGTGATTCACACCGTGTAGCGAGAAACTGTGCCAAACTCCCTCTCTGACTGCTGGAATTAGCAACCGTATGAGCTTCATCAATTACAATTATATCCCATCTCGACTTCTCAATATAATGCCTGAATTTTGCATTGTTTTTTAAAGTATCTATAGAGATGATGGTTTTGTCGTAATATTCAAAAGGGTTTTTATTAGCAGGCAATTCCGATTTTATTTGTGCAATCCCCTGAGAATCCAGGCTCACTAAAGGAATTGCAAAGCGGTTCCAGATTTCCTGCTGAAACTGACCCAAAATTGATTTAAGAGCCAGGACCATTATACGTTTTCCTTTGCCTCTTTTAATCATTTCAGCCAGGAAAATCCCCACTTCAATAGTTTTACCTAATCCAACCCCATCCGCCATCAACATTCTTGGTCGTGGTAAACGAAAAGCTTTATTAGTAGGATCAAACTGGTAATGAGAAATATCAAATGCAGCTTTATGGGCAATGGTAATTTTCTTACTATAGGTGGTATTATTCCGAAGTTGAGTTTCCAGGAAGAGTTTTGTGCGTCGATAAGCGTAATCTTCATCCGGGACAATTCGAGTTTTAACCGGGTCCAGAACTTCAATATCTGTATCGATGCGGGAATCGAATTTAAAACTCATTCCCTTTACGAGTTCACTAAGCCCCTCAGCACTAATTATTTTAGAACCATCATAGTTCTCGATTACATCAGTTATCAAAAAATCTTCCCCTCTATTCCCGATACGAGCTCCGGGAACAAAATTATTTTCAATCATAAAATAAGTTCAAGGTTTCAGGCTTGTTAAAAATACCTTAATATTTTCTAAGCACCAACAATCTTGTAGGGAAGATTTTTAATCTGAAAATCTAGCGAAATATAGGAATTTTTTGGTTTAGAAATAATCCACCATTAATAAAACCTTTAGATTTTAAGCTTAAATCCACCTTTGGAATTCCAGTAATTCAGCAAATACTCAATCAAAGTTTAAGTCTGTGAAATATAGTTTAAATGCTATCTCTTTAATAAAATTAATGATAGTACTGAAACAGAAAATTCCATTGATTTCCAAAATTTCCGTAAATTCAAAATAAAATAATATGTGTTATCGTACCAAATTGAATTCCAGACTTGCTGCTATTGAACGTTCGTTTGAAGCTCGTTTTGTAGAGCCTGAGCTGTTTTCTCCCATGGATGAGATCAATGCCTTCACTTTTATGAAAACACCGGTAATTACCGATGAGAATCATGGAGAAATTCAAATGTTCAACTGGGGATTGATTCCGTTTTGGGCAAAGGATGATAAGATCAAAAAAATGACCCTAAATGCCAAGATTGAAACTGTTTCGGAAAAGCCGGCTTATAGGAATTCCGTCAAAAATCGCTGCCTTATTATAGCAGATGGTTACTACGAATGGCAATGACTGGACCCAAAAGGCAAGGAAAAACAAAAATATCTGCTTATGCCGAAAGACCAGGAAATATTTGCCTTTGCAGGAATTTATTCCACCTGGAAGAATCCTGAGAATAATGAATTAGTAAACTCCTACTCTATCGTAACCACCGAAGCCAATGAGCTAATGAGCGAAATCCATAATAACAAAAAGCGAATGCCCGTGGTACTCAAATCTGCAGATCATAAGTCATGGCTCACAGGAAATGAAGTTTCAAATTTTGCTTTTCCGTATGATGTAGATTTGGAAGCAAAACCGGTTTAGGATAAAAAACTAAAAAGGACTAGTTTCCTTTATCCCGCTTTCAGTAACTTTCCACATTCCATCTTCCTGGATGAGTTTGAAGGTTTCAGGATTATCTTCAAACCTGGTACTAAATTTAACCCAGGCCGTTTTCTCATCTATAGATTCCTCAAGAACCTTAAAATTTGATGAGGATGAATTTTGAGCTTCAAACATGTCCTGTACAGAAAGGAAGGACTCATAACTCTCTGCAGTAGTATATTTTTTTAACTGGGAGTTATCTTTAGCATAAAAGCTCTCCACGACTTTTTGAGCGGTCATGGCAGGACTCATCTGAGATTCAGTACAGGAAACACAAATAGCCAGAATCAGGATAAATACATAATTTTTCATATTAATAGAAATTAGGATTATTAATGAAGCGCTGTTTAATTTTCAATTTCATATTCCGTTCGCCATTCTTTTCATTTAAGTCAAGTATTACTAATTTATCATCAGCAATGGAGAATTTTGGCATTACATATACAAACCGAGCGCTTTCCCCTACTCCAATCTTATTCGGCATATCATATTTGAATATCGGATCCAGAACCAGGTTTTGCATGGATTTCCTTTTTTCATTTTTTCGGGTTTTAACCGAAACCTTCAAAAAGTTGACTTCATAATCTATTGCCGACCTGTTCTGTATTTCCATCACAAAATACAAATGCTCTTTATGGAATACGATATTTTCAAGCTTTATAACAACTTTTTCATTCCGCTTGCGAAGCATTCCAGACTTTATATTTTTATTCAACAAATAAGAACTAAACTTCTGAAAATAAAGTCGGTCATTCAATGATGGTTTAATTTGAGTATTGAGAGGTGAATCAGTTTCAATTTCAACATTTTCAGGCTTAGCCACAACCCGGTTAACATTGCCAATACTCCCTGATTTTTCAATAAAATAATTTAGGTTTTGAAGCTCTTCGGAATACTTTACAATATACGAAAAAATACTACCTGAATTACTGATAAACAGTAAATTACTTTCTTTTCCGGGAGTTGCCTGGAGCAGTGCAAATGTTTGTTCTTTTTCCCTGTTATAGGTCAATACAAAATTATCGGAACCCGCAATTCCCTGCTGGATTGGTTCGGGAAAAAATAGGGCTACATTCTTTGTATCGTTTGCAAAAATGGTATCCAATCGGGAATCCTTGGAATTGTGAAAGCCTTGGACCTGGGCATTTACAATTGCAAAAGGAAAAATGAGAATGATTGATAAAATGAGTGAATTTTTCATGATTGTAGAATATTAATGAGCCTTTAAAATGAGCTTATAGTTATTGGTAATAGTGACTTTGATATTCTTATTATTTCTTTGGAATATGTCTTTAATTCCTGAAACCTGTGGAACTCCGGCTACATTGATATCTTCCACCACATCGCCTATGACTACCCTGGTGGCATCGCTACGGAAACTATTTTCAACATAAATCCCTTCGCTGCCATCCTGAAGGTCAAAAGCTTTTAATTTTACCGGTTGATGTTGAATGTTTTCAATTTCAATTAGCGCCCTATTCGGCTTGAAACTGATAAACCCGTAGATGAGGGAATTTTCTTGAACAGGTTTACCATTTATCACTGTATTTTCTATCACACGCATTCTCAGTCTGGAATTAGTTTTCACTACCTGCTCGCCGTCTACTTCTGCGTAAATAAATGGGTCAGTATTGAAATCTATTTCAGTTTCATTATTTAAAGGTTGGGAGGCGAAAAATAACTGGTGTTCCAGCCCAATTTCCTTAGCTGACAGGCTTTCGTTTATTTCTGGAATAATGGAATCGGCTATTTGTACTTCAGGCTTTCTTAAATCCGGCTTCGTCTTTCGATAGCCGTTCTCGCTGTAATTAACTCTGCCCGATTTATAGATACTATCCACGATACGTTCCTTTTCCTTAATCTCAAGGTCTGGATCATAAAACCCCAGGGAATCAATTAGTTTTTCGTCATAAATACTCGGAGCATTGGTTTCCCTGACTTCCCTGAGCGCATTAATGGCGTCGAGTTTAGAATTGTATTGCTCCTGCTCTTCTTCCAGTTCCGGTACCTTGGTTTGTTTTAATTGTTCAAATTCTTCAGAATCATCACCTAAAACCAACACGGAATAAGACACGATAAAAATGATAACAAATGCCAATATACTTCCGAAGACTACTTTATTCTTTTCTATTTTCATATTCGATCTTTTTTAAACTGTTTTCAAAATAATTGGTGATCAAAATTCCGTGAGTATTATTGGGGAAATTCCGATCCACCTGAATCAGATTACCGGTAGATACCAGTTCATAAGTATCTACAATACTTCCCCGGTTAATTTCAAAAATGGTAGTGGTCTTAAAATGGAAAGGCACTTGTTCCAGGTCTAGTTCAGAATTTATGCTCAATACATTTTGTACTAGGGAATATTGAAGTAAGCGGTTATAAACGCCATCGGCTTTCTTCTGTCGGTAAACATTGTCCACCGAACTGTTCCCTAACCAGAGTGCTTTCTCAAGGTTCTTTACGTAATTACTGGCATCGATATCATAAAAATATTGATGAAATAATTCCAGGTGTGCCAGGGCTTCAACTTTTAAATTTTCTTTCTGATCTACCCACTTTAGCGGAATTACCGCTCCATCTGTACTTACTGCAAAGGCATTGTTTAAAGCTTCACGGTGTATGTTATATACCAGCCAACCAGAAAACAGGCTGGTGACGACTGCGCCACATACCACCGTAATTACTATAATGCGATTGATCTTTAGAACACTAAAAATGTTGTGATAGGCTGTTTTCATTAGGCGGTGAAAAGTTTAAAGGTGAATGAAGTAGCTCGTGTGTATAATTTAAATTTCAGAAATACGATAAAGGCTATAGACCCGGCTTCTATGATGATTTTAATAATTCCGTTATCGGTTGATGATCCTAACAAATTCGACCAGAAGTTGATATTAATTTCCGCATAGAGAGCGTTTACAAAAACATTCACCAGGAAAAATGCAGGAACGAGCATATAAACCGCCGCATACATCCTGAAAAAATTATAGGCCATATTTCGGAATTTCTCAAAAACGGCTAGGCTAATAATCAATGGGAAAAAAGCCTGCATGATTCCAAGGAGAAAATAACGTTCCGCTAAAAACAATGGGTAAATGAAAAGATCCAATACCCATAAAAATAATCCGATTATAAATGAAAGTACTTTTACAGGGTAAAGCGGAGTTACCAGGGCTTCATACAACAAAGCCATCGCCTTTTTTGCTGCTTCTATGGCACCTACATCCTGCTCGATATCAATATCCTGCAGCTGAAGCGGTATAAGCGCAGGTGCAGTATCACGATAATTGGTTTCAATCGCTACCAAAATACCATCAAAGACACCCAGCACCTCTGTTGAGAATATGACCAGTAAAACGATCACAAAATTCTTAGCGAGTTCTCCAGGACTCAAACCCCAGGTATAACCATCCCTATCGGCAATTCCTTCATTATATTTTTTGAGAATATTTACCAGAAACAACATGACCCCGAGACTTTTCATCCCCGTAATTGTGTATTGCGAAAAATCGCTGCTTTTGATAGTTTGAAAAACAGCGTCCACATATTCCAGTCCTATTCCTAAAAATATACCCATAGCCGTTTAGTAATCAGTTTCCCTTTTGTTAATTTTATCCTGCATCTCCCGAAAAGAAATGATATCGCGATAGCGTTGGGTCTTCTGGTTGATCTCGGCCACCATTTCTTTTGAATTCATTTCTTTTTCTTTCAGGATGGCCGCTCTTTCAGCATCGGTCATTTTTAAATAATCGCTGGAAAGTATCTGGTCTATAAAATCCAGATCTTCCAATGAGTTTTCAATAATAGAATTAAAGGAGTCTGAAATACGGGTCACTTCTTCCGGTTTGATATACGGTGAATTCAGGATCTCCCTGAGATCGTCCCGAACTATATCAAATAGCCGTTGATTATTTTCCGTGATTTCCTGGACCGCTTTCAATTGTTTTACCACATTATTTACTTTCTCCAGATTTTCCTTTTGTTGTTTAAGGAAATCCACTGTTTTCAATAATTGTGAGGTTTGTTTGGCCGATTCTATAAGCGATTTTGCAAGACTTATAAAATTGGTGTTGTCATAAACTGGCATTCCCTGACTCGCAACTCTTGCGGGCATGATTAGGGCAATAACTATCGCCAGCGCTGCAATTTTAGTTTGATATTTCATAGTTTGATCTTTTAGATGTGAATTCAATTATTGCTTTTTCCATATCAGAATATTTTTCATAAAGTCTCATAATCTCTTCATTTTCCCAACCATCGGTCAGGTACGCTGCATAAGCTTCTTTCGGAACTTCCAGGCGGAAAATATTGCTCTCCTTACCGATCTTTATAAATATTTCAGTGTATATCCTGGGGCCGACAAAGTTGTTTTTAATGGATTTCAGCTGATTTAAATCATGCATTGAGAGGTTCAGACGTTTTTTCAACTCGTCATATCCTTTTTCATTTTGAAGGCTGTAAATGACCTGAGTATTCTCCAGGATACTTGCTGAGGTGGAATTATTGGGAAGCTGATTGATAGATTGAAGAATGATCCCTATCGCTCCATTCTGTTTCCGAATAGCCTGGTAATAAAACTCCACGCTTTCCAGGACGTTTTCGAATTTCAGTTGTTTGGCAAATTCGTCAAAAAGGATAATTCCCTTTTCAGCACGGTTTCTCCAGATGGTCCTTTGTATAGCAGATTTAATTAATTTCAGCATTACCGAAAGGATCTCCTTGTTATCCTTCACTTCATCCAGTTCAAAGACGATAAGCCTTTTATCTTCAATTTTATAGGTTAGATCTAATCCTTCTTTAAATAGAAAACTATAAATTCCATTTCCTACATATTCAGACATAATGTGAAGGAAATCAGTGATATTAAAATAATCCGGATGAACTTTTAATTGATCATGTAGATCTTTTTGATTCTCTTCTATAAAGCGATAAAAACTGCCCAACGAATGTGGGATAGGAACATTTTGATAATAATGGAGTAAGATCTTTTTAGTGGAAACCGATTGCGCCTTTGTTACTTTCAAACCGGAGGCGAACAATTCGAAAAGAAAATCTGCCAGATCTTCCAGACGCTGGGGAGTTAGGTCCTTGAGATCATTTATATAAAATGGATTGATACCTAAATTTGTTCCCTTTTTATAGCGTAGAATAGCATAGCTGCCAGGGTATAATTTGGCAAATTTGGCATAAGACCCTCCAAGATCAATGATCACCAGACGCACACCACTTTCAAAATATTGACGGAGAATATTATTGGCCAGAAAGGATTTGCCTTCTCCAGTTGGGGCAAAAATTGCAAAATTCCTTGCCTTGATCCGCTTCTTTTTCTCATCCCAAACATCTTTGAAAACCGGGATATTATACTCCCTGTCATTAAAAATGATTCCGGTTGGATCCGATTTATAATTTGTATTATTTATAAGCATACACAATGCATGCTTGAGATCGGTGACATATAAATCCTCATTCGAAAAATTAGAGGAGAAACAGAAATAGCTGTTAAGGAAATAGTTCTTACGTTCTTCACCACCCGGATAGTATGGTATGATATCCAATTCTTTAAATTCAGCCTTTATTCTGGATGCTATTCTCTGCAACTTGCTGGCCTCATCTGTCCAATAGATGACGTTTAAATGCCCGCGAATAATCCTGGAGCTATCGTCGTTATTAATCTGATCCTGTATATGCTGAATTTTTTGGAGAACCACCTTATTTTGTGATCCAAAATTGGAACTTTTGTTAAGCTCTTCTATTTTTTTGTCCAGCAGCTTTCTCCATTTGTGTTTATCGTCCAGATAGATGATCTGGTTTACTATATGGTTTTCATTTAAGGTCAGGCCTAAACCATCAATAAAGCCCTGGTGAAAAATAAAATCATCAGAGGTAAAGTGTTCATTTCTTTTGCTGCTTTGAACACTCTCCCCGAAACACAATTCACTGTTTATGGATAGTAAATCGAAATAATTATCTCCTATATGTATACCTGATTTATCAAGCAATATATCGGTATCACAAGCTTCATTGAAACCATTAAAATAAGAATCGCTAAAGCTCATTATACTATTTTCAGCAAGAGGAACTAAGCTGACCTTACGGCTATTATTGATATAGGAAACCGAATCTGATACCGTACTTACGAAGTCCCGGATATTTTCCTCCAGTGTCTCAGGAATTGTTTTTGAAATGTTTCTGAAGGGGTTTTTATATTTAGCATTGTTTAAGGATTTGTTTTTTGTCAGCACGAAAAACAAATAGCTTTGGTGTTCTATGTACTCCCGCCCTTTAAAATGATTATGGGTAGCCTTTTCCAAAAAAGTTTTATTGGGAAGCTTTTCTGAAGAATACTCCTGCTTTAAATAAACATCCTGTTTGTGAATAACACAGGATGCAGGTAGTGACTTGAATGCCTGAAAGAAAGTACTGTGCAGTTCATCAAAATCTTTTTCTGACAATGAGTAGATTTCGGGAAGTCTAACCTGATAACATAGAATCAGGTTCCCATTACTGGCAAAAACCAAATTATCCTGAATATCAAAGATTGGTGAATAGGATGCTAGGTTAATTTTCTTCATAATTTAAAAGGCTTGATTTTTTATTGCTGATAATACCTGGAAAGACACTTGAAAATTGAAAAAGCCGGGGATTGCTTGATATCCTGATCAGAATTATATAGAGACCGGTATTACAAATAAAAACCCCAATGATCATTGTTAAGCTGAAGGAGAAAATAATCACCATAAGTGAGCCTACGATACAGATCATCATCAATGCAAACATGGTGATTGGAAGTCCCCAAATCATGGCTCCTTTTCTAATATTTCTATATACCTCGAACTGTTTCATTATACAACGATGCTTATGAGGTAAGTAAAAATTCCAACCACCGCTCCGGCGATTAAAACAAAAACCAGCACACGGGTGATTCCCTTTTTCAAATCGGCATTTTCACCAAAAAAATGGCCGGCATTAAAAAGGAAGCCTACCAGAAATATCACTCCGAGAATGATGGGAAAAATTGCTCTGATAGTGTCGGAAATGTCCGCTACAGAATTTTCTATACCGCCAATCTGTGCGAAAACTGGAATAGAAAAAAGAGACAAAAAAAGTGTAGTGTAAATAGATCTTTTCATGATGTTTCGTTTTTTGACTGTTAGTTATAACAGGTAGTTGATGACAACTTGATGAATGAATTTTTATCGAATCTATCATGAAATAGAAGGGATGGATTGAAATGTTCAAATTTTAACTTGAGCTCATGTTAAACTTTGAAATATTCTCAATAGAAGTTTTGATTGTCTGATTTTTAAACAATTAAAACAGAAGTCATGCAGTTTTTAAGATCAATTGTAGGGATCATTATTTTGACAGGATTAATCCTTATGCCCCAGTATATTTCTGCGCAATTGAAAGGAAATGAAAAATTAGTTATTGTTATCGATCCCGGACATGGAGGCAAAGATGCCGGAGCCATAGGAGTAAATGAGATCCAGGAAAAAGAGGTAGTGCTGAAATTAGCGTTGCACCTTCAAAAACTAAATCTAATTGTATTCCAGAATAAATTTGAAATTTATCTTACGCGCTATTCAGATACTTTAATTTCTCTAAGCGACAGATCTAAAATTGCCAGATCACTTAAAGCGGATAGATTTATTTCCCTGCATTGCAACCACTCCCCTTTTATAAACGCCAGAGGAATTGAAATTTATGTTTCCCGGAGGAATAGCATTAATCTAAATGAATCCACTTACCTAGCATACCAAATTGAAAAATCAGTCACTCAAAGGACTGGTATAAAGAGTCGGGGCGTAAAATTCTCGGATTTTCAGGTACTGCGGGAAACTATTGATAGCACCCCTTCTTTATTGATAGAGATGGGTTTTTTGAGTAATCCGGTTGAAGCAGGATATTTAAGTGATCCTAGGAATCTGAAAGAATTAAGTCTAGCAATTTTGAGTGTTATAAAATAGGTAGAACTGCGTTTATCCCGGAACGTACTCGATTAAAAGTGTATATTTGGATGAATATAACGAGTTTTGCATGCAATCGTCTGGCGGGCGGCCGACTCGAAAAGCCTGGTGCGGATGGCAATGGCCCAGGGTCTCCCGCAAGCACTGCTGCTTTTTAAACAAGACTTTGACGTTAGGAGAAGTCTTGGTTCAAACTTGCGCGATGGACATCGCCGAGAGCTCGCTCTCAAGGCGTGGACACGCCAGCGAGTTTGCCCAAGTTAGTTGGTACTCCTGAAAGAAGCACTAGAGGAAAACACGTATAATTGTGCTTAACAACCCATATTCAACTACACTTCAAAAACTAAAAATTCAACTCCTGCACCCAAGCACTAACAAATCAACGGTTCCATCTAAGAACTAACATTCAACAACTGAATTGGGAAAAGCAGCGGTGCGCAGCGGGAGGCTTCCATGGAGCCATCCGACATTTAGACTGACGCCTATTATCCGTCCCGGGGGATAAAATGCATAAGTCTAAACCACCAGGCTACTTCTCGACCTGGCTAATGGTGGCCCGCCATGCGACTACGCTCGCGGCATTTCTGCAAAATGCCACTCCGCTGCACACAACAGCGCATAACTCAAATAGCGGGTAGTTGAGTGAAAATGGTTATTTTAGAGATCAATTTAAATACAACAAGCCGACAAATTCGAGTCCTGATTCCCGCGACTTGTGTTATGCGCGGCCGTTGGCAACAAGCTTGACCCGTCCTGAATAAAGGCTACATAATTTTAAATAGTTATGTACAAAAATGACAAAGTAATCAGACGGTATTCAGAATCCTTCAAATTGAAAATTTTAGACGAACTTACCACAGGTAAACTAAACAAGTATCAACTAGGGAAACTCTATGGGATTGCTCCTTCTACTATTAACGAATGGATCAAGAAATACCATCGGAAAGACCTTATGAACACCAGGGTTACTGTGAACACTAAAGATGAAATAACACGGATTAAGCAACTTCAGAAAGAGATTGAACAGCTCAAAAAGCTCTTGCTTAAAAAAGATATGGATGCTTTGATTGAAGAATCATACCTGGAAGTAGCGGCTGAAAAACTAGGCTACAAATCAGTGGTGGAACTCAAAAAAAAACTAAATATCAAGCCTTAATTAAGGCTAAAGATAAAGCCAAGGGATTTGCTTCTTTGACCGCTATTTGCAAGTGTTTCGATCTCAAACGAGATGCCTATTACAAGTATAAACGAAGAGAGGACGAGCGCCTGGAAGTAGAACGACAGGTCGTTAGGATCGTCAAACAAAGACGCAAATCCCTTCCAAGAGAAGGTGTCAGGAAACTCATGAGATCCCTGAACCATGATTTCGAAACAGCACGCCTAAAAGTAGGCAGGGATACTTTATTCAACATCCTTAGAAAACACAATATGCTCACACTTAGAAAGAAATACTGCACTAAAACCACCAACTCTATGCACCGGTTCCATAAGTACAAAAATATCATCAAAGAACTTAAAGTTAGCAGAGCCAATCAGGTATGGGTAAGCGATATCACCTATATCAGAACCGTAAAAGGCTTTTGTTACCTGGCCCTCATTACAGACATGCATTCCAGAAAAATTGTAGGTTACGACATTAGCAACAGTCTTGAACTCAAAGGATGTGTGAGAGCATTAAACAAAGCCATATACCAGGCCAAGGATATCAAAGGGCTTATTCATCATTCCGACAGAGGTTTTCAATATTGCAGTACTACATACACCCAGATCCTTCAGAAGAATAAAGTACAAATAAGCATGACCGAGGATAATCACTGCTATGAGAATGCACTGGCAGAGCGGGTAAACGGAATACTCAAAGATGAATTTTACCTCGATCAGACCTTTACAGATCTAGCTCATGCTAAAAGAGCCGCAAAAAATGCGATCAAACTATACAATGAAATAAGATTACATTTATCTTTAGACTATCAAACACCTAATGCGGTACACCAAAATGCAGCGTAAAAATCAAGTTTAACCTGTAGCCGTATTCTAGGACGAGACAGCTGCACAAAAATTCTACTAAACTAGAAGTAATAAATTAGAATTCGTATTTTTGATAAAAAGCAGAAAGATGGATTTAGAGGCTAAAAAAATATCTTTTGTTCAAGAATTTCTTCGTTTACAAAATGAGGAAATTATAAATGGTTTAGAAAAGATGTTGCATAAAAGAAAGGCTGAATTACTTGAAAAAGAGATGAAACCCATGTCTATGCAGCAATTCAATGATGAAATTGATCAAGCATTAGATGACTCTAAAAAAGGAAGATTAACTAAAGCAAGTGACTTAAAAGCAAAAGTTCAAAAATGGAGTTAACCGTTTATTGGACTCAACTAGCTGAGGATAAATTAGAAGATATATTTCATTACTATAAATATAAAGCCAGCAATAGGGTAGCTGCGAAATTGGTTAATGGAATTATTGATACTACAATTGGTTTAGAAAAAACACCGGAAATTGGGCAGAAAGAATTTCTTCTTAAAGAAAGAGAGCATGATTTTCGATACTTAGTCTTTAAAAACTACAAAATCATTTATTGGATTAATAAGACACAAAACCGTATCGAAATTGCAAATGTTTTTGATACTCGGCAAAATCCAGAAAAAATAGAGCAGACAAAGTAGCAGCCAATTGCCAACACCGCTTCATCGCAAATATGCGGTATTTGAACAAAATCGATAATTTAGAACTCCAAATAACAAAACAATAAACTGACAACTCCGTGTGCTAAATTCCGCACACTTGCGATAAGCGAAACCGTTAGCGGTCAGTGTAAAAAATTTCAAAATCCTAAAATTTGTTAAAACAAAATATATCGCTTACGATTTAATCTTCAAAGATATACTTTTGCACTTAAATATTTATCATTCACTTTAAATTAAATCACTATGAAGTACAATCAATTAGGAAATTCAGGAATTTTAGTTTCAGAACTTTGTATGGGAACGATGAGTTTTGGTAGCAGTGGCTACTGGAGTGTGGTAGGTTCTCTAGGCTATGAAGATAGCAAGCGATTAGTGGACATAGCCATAGACTCAGGCATCAACTACTTCGATTCTGCTGATGTGTATTCTCACGGCCAATCGGAAGAGATTTTAGGAAAAGCAGTAAAAGACAAAAGAAAGGATGTCATCATTGCTACCAAAGTGCGCGGTAGAATGAGTAAAGAAATTAATGATGTGGGCTTGTCCAGAAAACACATCATCGAGAGCTGCCACAATAGTTTAAAACGATTGGGTACCGACTATATCGACCATTATGTGCTTCATAGTTATGATCCTATTACCCCTTTTGAAGAAACCATTTCAACCCTTGATGACCTCGTTTCACAAGGAAAAATTAGATATTATGGGGTAAGTAACTTCCCGGCTTGGCAGCTAATGAAGTTTATCAACACCGCTGAAAAAAATCATTGGGAAAAACCCGTCTCATTGCAAGCCATTTATTCACTTATATCCAGAGATGTAGAATATGAATTGATACCGCTTTGCTTGGATCAAAAACTAGCCTTTACCCCTTGGTCGCCACTTGGAGGCGGATTTTTAACCGGTAAATACAGAAAAGACAAGCCAATGCCGGAAGGAGCAAGAAGAACCAATGAAGAGCAGAATTTTATTCAAATCGATCCGGAAAAAGGCTATGCTATTGTTGATGAGTTGGAAAAAATTGCCAACAAACACAAGGCTTCTATAGCACAAGCAGCCCTAAATTATCTTTTGAGAAAACCCGGAGTAACTTCCGTACTTATTGGAGCTACCAAGCCTCACCAGTTGGAAGACAACATCAAAACTACTACCTGGGAAATGGATGCAGAAGATGTTAAAATCCTGGATGAGCTAACAGCATTAAACCCTATTTATCCTTATTGGATGTTGCAGTTTACAGCTATGGATAGAGCCAATGGAGATTTCTTTTTATAAAATTTAAAAACCAAACAGAATGAATACGATAAATTTTAAAACATACATTTTATTGCTTTTTACACTCCTTTTTAGTGTAGAAACTCTGACTGCCCAAAACAGCAAAGAAAATGTAAAAAGCAAGGTTAAAACTGAAGAAATTACCTATAAAGATGGCCAGGTTACACTCAATGGCGTTGTTTATTATCCTGCAAAGCAAAAGGGAAAACAAGCTGCTATTTTAGTAGTGCCCGAATGGTGGGGATTGAACGAATATGTGAAAAATCGTGCTAAAATGTTGGCAGAGTTAGGCTATGTGGCTTTGGCGGTAGATATGTACGGTAATGGATTGGTCGTAGAAAACCCTGCCGATGCAGAGGCCAATGCAGGAAGGTTTTATGGCGATCCTAATCTGATAAAAAGTCGGATGCAGGCGGCTTATGATGCCGTAACCCAACTACAACAGGTGGACGCTTCAAAAGTAAGTGCCATAGGTTATTGCTTTGGCGGAACGGTTTCGCTTTTTGCTGCCAGCTTAGGGGTACCTTTAGAAACTGTGGTAAGTTTTCACGGTGGACTTACCGGCTTTCAAGCAAGTCCTGCAATGAAAAACACAAAAGTATTGGTTTGCCACGGTGAAAGTGATTCGTTTGTGCCGCAAGCTGATGTGGATAATTTTCATCAACAAATGAAAGACAACAACATTACCTACCAGTTTAAGTCTTATGCTGATGCCACACACGCTTTTACCAATAAAGCATCTACAGCTACCGGGGAAAAATTCAACCTTCCCATTTCCTACAATGAAGCTGCCGACAAAGCTTCTTGGAAGGATATGAAAGCCTTTTTCAAAACTTATTTTCCAACTAAAAAGTAATTAAAATGGAAGCGAGCTTATTTGAACTTGAGGCAAAAAAACTTAACGGAGAAACCATTTCTTTGAAAGAGTTTGAAGGTAAAACCATAGTGGTGGTAAATACTGCTAGCAAGTGCGGACTTACCCCACAATATGAGGGATTGGAAAATTTGTATAAAATATACAAAGACAAGGGGTTGGTTATTTTGGGATTTCCTTGCAACCAATTCGGAAAGCAGGAACAAGGCACAGCCAATGAGATTAGTGAATTTTGCGAAATTAATTACGGGGTAAGTTTTCCTATGTTCGACAAGGTAGAAGTCAATGGGGAAAATGCTCACCCCGTTTTTAAGTATTTAAAATCCAAACTTGGAGGCATTTTAGGTAGCAACATCAAATGGAATTTTACCAAATTTGTCATTGACAAAAACGGAAAGCCGGTCAAACGATTTGCTCCTACCACCAAGCCGGAGAAAATGGAAAGTTACCTGCGAAAAATTCTTTAAAAATGAAAAATTCTGCTGAATTAGAAATTGAAAATCAGTATTGTTTTCCGATATACGCAGCATCTAGAGTGGTAACCAAACTTTATACGCCCCTGCTCAACGAGTTGGGGCTTACTTACCCTCAATATTTAACGATGTTGGTGCTCTGGCAATACCAAAACCTGACGGTAAATGATATTGGCAGTAAACTAATGCTGGAGTCCAACACCCTGACTCCCTTGCTTAAAAGGTTGGAAAGTCAAGGTTTTATTTCAAGGAAACGCTCTAGTAGTGACGAACGTGTAGTGGAGATAAGCCTTACAGAAAAAGGAATAAATTTAAAAAAGAAGGCGAGTTACATACCTGAAAAATTATCTTGCTCCATTAGTCATTCAGGGATAAGTCAAGAAGAAATGGACCAGATGAAACATACCTTGCAAAAGCTAATTGCCTTAACTAAAGAGCATCATTGTAAATAATTTTAAACAAAGTATAACCAAAAAATAATTGAATATGCAAAATTTTAAAAATCACGTCCGTTACAATCCACTTCATCATTTTATTCTATCACCGCTCACGCTCGTTGGGGTGATATTGAGTATTGTATTGCTATTCTCTGACCACAGTCTGACTGAAAAAATCTTTTTTCTGATTTTAGCTTTAAGTGTTTTTCTCGCTTCTTTAATAGCTAGATTGTATGCCACAAAAAATCAAGACAGAACCATAAGAGCAGAACTGCGATTACGCTATTATATTTTGACAGGCAACAGATTAGAAGAATTAGAAGATAAATTAACAATGGCACAAATGGTAGCCACCAGATTTGCATCAGATAAAGAATTAGCAGCATTGATAGAGCGGGCAGCCAAAGAAAACCTTAGTCCAAAAGCCATAAAAGAAAGCATAAAAAACTGGACGGCAGATGAAAATAGAGTTTAAACCTTAAAAACATCAATTATGAGCAAAAGTAGAAAAATTACAGGTTGGGTAATGGCAGGATTGCTTACCGCTTTATTAGTAATGAGTGCCAGCCAAAAGCTATTAGGCAACCCCGAAATGGTTGAAAATTTCGGTAAATGGGGCTTGGGCTCAATGATAACCATTATAGCTCTAGGTGAATTGGTAAGTGTATTGTTGTTTTTAATACCTCGCACCGCTGTTTTAGGGGTGTTGTTATTGAGTGCTTATTTTGGAGGTGCCATATTGGTACATATGGCCAATGACGAGCCTTACGCTTTTCAATCCATCGTTCTGTTGTTCATTTGGGTAACTGCTTGGGTGAGAATCCCTGAAATGTTTAATAAACTTTTCAATGGAAATCTATCATCATCAAATTCCTAATTTTGAACAGTAGAATATAATGAATCGAAAACAATTTATATTAGCAACATTAGGACTAACAATTGTGAATACCTTAAGCAGCTTTAGAAAATATACGGATGAACTTCCTGTTCAAGGAAAAAAGATGCCTGTTTTATTTACTTCGCACGGCAATCCTATGGATATTCCGCTTTCAAGAGAAGAACGCACCTTTTGGAATACCTTATTTCAATTGGGAAAGGAATTGAAAAAAAATTATGAAGTAAAAGCTGCTTTGGTGGTTTCGGCTCACTGGTGTACCCGAGGAACTTTTGTTAACGTATCGCCTGAACAGCAACAGATTTTCGATTACTATGGGTTTCCTAAAGAATATTATGATGTATTTTACAAAGCTAAAGGCTCCCCTGAAATTGCAAAAGAAGTAAAACGCATTATCCCATCGGTTAGCGAAACTACCGACTGGGGTCTCGACCACGGAGCTTGGCCTATGCTTATGCACTTGTTTCCTGAAGCGGACGTGCCTGTATTTCAATTAAGCATCGACTATTATGCAAAACCTGAATATCATTACGAGTTAGGAAAACAATTAAAATCACTTCGTGAAAAAGGAGTACTCATCATTGGCAGCGGTGCATTAATTCACAATCTCCCACTTGCTATGAAAAAAATGCAAAGCAATGATAGTTCGCCCTATGGTTGGGAGATGGAATATGATAACTGGGTTAAGGAACAAATAGATAAAAGAAATATCTCTAACATTATTAATTATCAAAACAGTCATAAATTAGGCAAACTGGCAGCTCCTACGCCCGACCATTTTGTGCCTGTATTATATAGTTTAGGGTTGATGGATTCCAAAGATGAAATACATTACTTTTTTGAATCAGAGTCTTCCCTTCCCGCTTTTGGGGAAAGGAGTTTTATCATCAAACAATAATGACAGTATCCTGTTATTGGTACTTACTATTAATCGTTTTGATTTTCACTTCATTTAGCGTCAGTTTCAATCAAGGAAAAATACAATTAACAAAATATGAAAAATCAATCCCTAAAAATATGATAAACGAAAACACCTTTGAACTTCCCTTACGAAATGGGATTAAACCCAAAACTACACCAAGCAACCCACATATGCAGCTGAATCAACAGCCCGAAGACCGTAAACTCGTTGATTCACTAATGGATTGGGCATTCTCGCTTCCTGAAATCAACAAAGAGTTCAGCAAAATATCTGTTCCCGGAGCCCAAGCTATGTGTCTCTCTTCCGACAAAATGTGCAATGATTGTCACGCCTTTATGATTGGAAATGAGTTTGCTCACTTTCATCCAGTGCCCGATGGCAGTATGCACTTAGGTCTAACATTAAAAGATGCTGAATATGTCATAAGCCGAGGTTGGGGTGAGTTACACCCAGTTGCCAAAATGGGCTATCTTACTCATAATTTTATTATGGTGTATGCCCCTCGAAATGAAGAAGAAAAAGAAATCATTAAAAAAATTATCTTGCGGTCTTATTTATTTGCAACCGGCAAATTAAATGACAAATAAAGCCATAAAATATGCAAAAAGAATTTATTGAGTTATTAAAAAAAGGCATTGAAGAATTGATGCCTGCTAATCAACTATTAGGTATAAAAATTTTGGAAGTGAAGTCGGGTTATGCACATCTTCACGTTCCTTTTAAAAACGAATTCATTGGAGATTTCATTCAAGAGCGTTGGCACGGAGGGTTTTTAGCTGCTATTGCAGATACAGCAGGTGGCACTGCAGCTGCTACTACGCTGCAATCTCCCAAAGACAAACTCAATACCATTGATATGCGCATAGACTATCTACACGCTGCAACCTCCATCGATATAGAAGCTAAGGCTCAAGTGATTAAAGATGGGAAAACCATCGTTAAAGTGGATATTCAACTTTTTCAAGACCACCAAGAAAATCCCGTAGTAGTTGCCCGTTGTGTTTTTAGCAAATTAATAAAAGAAAATAGTGATAAGCTTTCTGGAAAAGATTAGATGTGTTGGCTTTTTCAAGAATTTAAATGAATCAAATTTTTCTATCTAAAAAAGATGAACAAGTTTTTTCGAAAATTAAAAAAAGTGATGATTGTATTTATTGTAATAGCTTCCATTTTAATTCTTGCTCTTTGGCTTTTTATGCAACAAGATAAATTTGGGGCTTCTCCAACCAAAGATGACAGGCAAAAATATGAACAACTCTCTAATTATAAGGATGGTAAATTTCAAAATATCAGTCCAACACCGATGCTTACCCCTAATTATTCTTGTATCCGTCCGAGCAACTACGCCTTATATCTGGGTTCAGCTCATTTGCTGGGCTAGATTAATCATCTTATTATTTTGTAGTAAAAGTAATGTCTTTACCTTCAGCCCTTGCCTGGTGTACCATTTGTTGCATATTTTCAGGAAGGGAGTCAACAGGAACGATAAAATCATCAACCATAACCATATTGTTAAAAGGGTTGTCTTCTTCCATTTTGGAAGTAGAGAACTCCGGGCTAAAATGCCACATATCAAACATTTCTTTAATGATCCTGGCTTTATTGGATACTGTTGTAGGCTTGGTGCCAAAATAATCGTGGATCTCCTTGGAAGGGATATAGGGTTCAAAAGATTTATCGAACAGGAAGTTGATAGAGCCTATGGCATATATTACTGCAGCAGCCCATATTTCGAGTTTTCCCCTTTTAAAAGGGACTTCCCTTTTCCTGCCCATTTTTTTGATGAGCTTTTCGCAGAGCTCAAAATATTCCCCATCAAGTTTCTGGGCGCAAAAGGTCCCGGTAAGCTCTAGAAGGTGTTTTTGTCTTTCTTTAATCTGCTCTTTGGTCATTGTTTTGTTTTTTATGGTTTGTCTGTACGGTGGTACCCCGGCAATAACTCTTCCAGCTTTTGGATGTTATGATCGGGTATCCTTCGTAAGGTATCCTCTAACCACTCTTGGGGATTAATACCTTGCATTTTACAACTACCAAAGAAAGAATATAACATGGCCGCATCTTGTGCAGCCCTGTGGGAACCTGCGAACAGGAAATTTTTTCGGCCAAGGGCCAGCGGACGAATGGCATTCTCAATAAGGTTGTTGTCCAGTTCGATCCTGCCATCCTCAAAGATCACCTCGAACTTGGGGTATTGATTTAAAAAGTAGGTCATGGCTTTTCCGATAGCACTTTTTGGCAACACCTTAAACTGTTCTTCCTGGACCCAGGTTTTGATCTGTTGCAATAGTGGCAACACCTTTTGTAATCTTAGTTCTTTTCGCATATCCGCATCACCAGCTGCTTCTTCTTTGATCGCTCGTTCCTGCCTATAAATTTCACTAAATATGGCTAATGCTTTATCCGCTCTTTCTTTATCCTGATCCCGAGTATCTACAAATTTTCTTCGGGCATGCACAAGACAACCGGCCATAGTAATATCCGGATCTACACCGATTTTATCATACACGCTGTACCCATCACATTGGACGTATCCCTTATACCCGTCAAGGAATTCCCTGGGACCATGTTGCCCACGTCCCCTACGGTAATTAAAGAGCACCAGTTTTTGCAAGGGGTCGTGATAGACCCATTGGTAGCCTTGATGTGTGCTGCCTTTTTTATCACTATCCAGCACCTTAATCGGACTTTCATCAGCCTGGATGTAACCGTCTGTGAGGATTTTTTGTTTCAGGGTATTATAGAGGGGCTCCAGGAGCTGGCAACAACCCGCCATCCAGTCACTTAAAGTACTGGAGGCAGGTTCCCAGCCAAACTCCCGTTTAAAACGCTGGATCTGACGATAGAATGGCAAATGGTCAATATACTTGCTCACCAGGATATAAGCCAATAAACAGGCTTCGGCAATAGATTTTTCGATAGGACGTGTGGGCAGTGGCGCAATGACTACCCCTTGCTCATTTTTCCTGGCATATTTAGGACGTATGGTACGTCTTTTAACCAGACTGGCCGGGGTATACTCCAGGGTTTCACTAACTTCCTCACCTATTTTTTTTAGCGTGCTTACATCTTCCTCTGGTTCAAGAATGACTTCCCGTACCGGAAGGTGTTCCGGCAAGGTATTACGGCCCGGGTGCTTCTTTTTTTCCCGGGTATAGCTGATCGTTTCTTTAGGAGTGACTACTTGCCCGGTTTTATCTGAATTTTCAGAAAAAAGCGATAGCTGCTGCTGAAGTATTTCAGGAATAAAACGTTCCGATTTAAAGCCCTGGATCAGCTTGTAGAGCTGTCCGAGTTGTACCTCCAAAGCGGAGATCTTCTCCTTGAAGGTTTCATTGGACTGGCGAAGTTGCTGGTTTTCTTTTTGTAGCTCCTGATAGGTCATCGGGCAGCTAAAATACTACCCTTGTTAGAGATATGCCAGCATTTATCCGGCTTTTTTATAGCGCTTTCTTCGGGTAATATTGGTGATGGCCACCCCGTCGATAAGCATCACCAGTTGGGTGTAATCCAGCTGTAACCCTCCCACGGATGCATCGTATTTTGGCAACTCAAAGGTGCCACGCTCCAGGCGCTTGTAGTACAACACAAAGCCCCCGGACTGCCAATGCAGTAACTTGACTTTATTGCGAGCTTTATTGATAAAGATATAGACTGAACCATCCTGGGGACTATGGCCTAATTCTCTAAGGACCAGCCCACATAATCCATCGAAACTCTTACGCATATCAGTACCAGGAAGATATAGCTGGTAATTCAGGGAACTACTTAAGGCAAACATTACAGGGAAATTTCAATTTCTACGCCATTACCTAAACGGATATGCATACTCCTGGAGGATGTTGGGGTGGTAGAAGGGTCGGCCGACAAGGAAACAAAATTACTTTTTGCGGGCTTTATAACTTGCTCCTTGGGAAATTTCTGGATCCAATAACAGAGTTTTCCTTTGCTAATTCCGTGATTACGGGCAAAAGAGGATCGGCTTTGTCCTGATTCATAATAGTTATCGACTAGCTTACGCATTTCTGTGGCAATTGAAGATCGGGTCATTTTGATTATATTTAGACCGCTAAATTATAATCTACAAAGGGTTCAGAAAAGATGCACTTAGACGGACGCATACATTATAACTAGCCCCAACAAAGACGGTTAATCGCCAATAAGCGGCAGCCGTAGAAAGAAAATAATTAACTTGACCAATAAACCAATACTAAGACAACAAATCCGAGTCCCTTACTCCTTAAACATACGAACCGTAACCGTAACCTATATGTCATTTCTTGAAATAGGTTTACAAAAAAATTCAAACATTTAATTTAAATATCCAACTCCACCCAAACTGCAGGATGCTCACTGGCGGCCTGGTTTTTCCGTTGAATATTTGGATAAATAGACCACATAGGTCTTTTTTCGGGCCAAACTCCTCTTCTATTTAGCCCACATTTTTTCAATTTGGCGAAAAGCTCCGGAGACAGTAACAAATAATCCTTTTGTTTAATATTTACTCCTTTCTGGTAAGCGCCCAAGCTATAATATCCAGCATCTATTCCTTTATCAAATTCGACATTAAAGGAGTGATGCCTGGTAATATCGCTCAAATTGGTTTCCTGAAGTAAGGGCATTAAGGTATTGCAGAAAGATGCAGCATTAAGAGTACCCACTATTGCAATATTTTCTTTACCCTCAGCAAGTAATTTCTTATAGATCTCAGCAACATTTTCCGCCTGTTCCCGTCTAAAAATTCCTGAAAGATCATTATCTTTCCTGGTTTCCTGAAAATGAGCGGCAAGAATAAAAATTGTATTTTTCTCTTTTGTTCGGATTTTGTACTCTAGTAAATCTTTATTGAAAATTTTTCTTCCTGATAAGCTAACATCAAAAATATGACTTCTTACCGATTGAATTTCAAATCCTTTCCTGGTTAAAATTCCAATTTCCTGCCCTCTTTTATCATTTCCCTGCACCACAAATGAATCCTTAAATGGCTCACAGTCAAATTTGGGCAGTACAACAGTATTAAACTCCTCTAAAGAAGCCCGATCTTCGATCTCCTGCAAAATTAGGATATCAGGATTCACACTTGCAATTACCTTCGCTTTATTATCAATGGCTAAAGATTCCAATGGTACATTTTGCAACGCTATCCATCCATTCCAGTCAGTAAGTTCCCCTGCTTTCAATTCTTTAGAATAATTCATTCCTTTTAGAAAAAGAAACCCTGATTTTCTTTTAATAACCGCATAGGGTAATTGCAATGAGTTATCGATCCCTACCATATATGAAAGTTCTCTCAATCGCTCATTATCTTTATCCGATTTATTAGTTTTCCCCAATAAAAAGTCTATCTCATAAAACCAATCCACGGAGCAATCTTTATAAGATTTCTCCATAAAACTTCTATCCCTATGGAATAAATTCTGAACATTGAAGGTTGCTATTTTCATTTTCGTTTATCGTTTGTATTATAGTCAAAATCAATAAGGTTGAATAACTTTTTCATTCGGCTCCTGACTCTTGAGCCATACATATCTTCAATTTCAATGGCACTTAAATTTGTGGTGCCATGGGTTTTTAAATTTGTTTGAAGAAAAAGTTCATAACGAGATATCAGAATTTCCCCTATCACATTACAATCCCTACCATAATGCCTTCCTATTGGCTCTATTCCCATATCATCAAAGCAGAAAAAACCTTCATCTCCATAATCTTCAATAGTTTTATATCCCAGGTGATTAAAAGCAAAAACAATATTCCTACATGGCATAACCACGTAGCTCCTTTGATGGGGCACCAAATACCGCATGAGCTTCATCAGGCTCGTTTTACCACATCCCACGGGACCGGTAAGCAAAATTCCTTTATCCGGATCAATCCGCAACTTTTCACAATTTATATAGTCTTTAATAAAGTAGTTGGAGAGCTTAAACAGAATATCTTTATCCTCTTCAAATATTTTAAAATGCTGCCCAAAAAGAATTTTACCTTTGGCTTCAAGAAAAATCAGGATTTTAGGGAAATCGTAAATTATTCTCTTTCCATCATATTTACCAAGAGAATATTCAATTCCATCTTCTACAATGCTAGAGGGGTTCGCCATAATTTTTATATTTAGTTGTTTTAAGGTTGTCTCTATTTTGAAATACTGATGACTGACTTCTAAAATCGTTTGCTTTCAACATCCAGCTCTCAGCAGTTGCATGCCAATTAGTGATTTTAATATTTCCTCTTACCGACCAGCCAATTGAAGTGTAGTGATTGTAAAATTTTCGTCCTTCTAATTCCGGCCAATTTTTATTTTTAAAAAAAATTAATACTTCATTTTCACTTTGGGGGAGCTCAAGTTTATTAAGGTTTTTATTTTGTTTATTTAAGTTTATTGAAGGAGTTAATACTTGTTCTGAACTTGTTTCATGCTTGCCCACTACTTGTTTAGAGCTTGCATCGAAAATGAACATCCTAACCCTACTCCCTTTATATGGATTATGGGAAGGCAGATATTGAATATATTTTTGATCGTGTAATTTTCTCAGGCATCTATGGTAAGTTGGATTGGAGCCAATTTTAGCCATTTCCATAATTTCATCCCTATGGATATAGAATAGTTCTTTAAAACGGTGGATATTCCAGGATTGAAATAATGCCATATATACACTAATATGAGTGGCATTCAGACTAGAGTCCTTAGAAAATCTCTTGAACACCGCGTTTAAATGTTTTATGTAATTCATGGCTTATTCATTTTGGATTAGATTATCTGTCAATATTTTTTGAATAATAGCTGAATCGTAGTAAATGAGTCCTCCTATCTTACTATATGGTAGTATCCCCTTTGTTCTAAAACCATTTAGAGTTCCGGAACTAATCTTTAGCATCTCCATGACTTCGGTGGATTTCAGCCATTTTTTAGAAATATTACCGGATTCTTTTTCTAGTAGTTTCTGAATTTCTTCAAGGAGCTCTATTTTGAACTCCCTTAAATCATCTGTAGTAATAATTGACGTTGGCATAATGAATTGTTTTTAAACAATCCCACCGCAGGTTATAATTTTTAAAGCAGTGGGATTGGAATTGATTTTCATTACAAAATTGGTAGATAACAAATGAACAATTAGCCAAGCAATCACCAACTTGGCAAAATTGATTTTCAGGAAGAATAATGGTAGTATAGGATATAAATGATAGTTAAGCTTATAAAGCTAAAATGATTTATTTCAATTGAAACCAATACCCAACTTGGCTCCTGCTTGGATGTTCAAGTTCACGCATCAAGCTCTTCCATATATTCAAGCATGGAATTTCTCATTTTATCGATAAATTTTAAAGGTTCAGAGCGGCTCCTGAGTCTTAAAAAAGTATGATGGTAGTCTCCCAGATCTAAGCCTGTTAATGTCTCAAATATATCCACCAGTTCTTTCAGCGTAGTATTTCCATTATTTATGCTCCCACTAACCTGCAGGGCATAGATCAGTTCGGTTAGAGCCACCTTAGAAGAAGTCCAGTTAATTTTTATAGGTTCTTCATAAGCTATGGAAGCAGATTCTTTAACCCGAAATTTATTATTTAGATATTTGAGCAAGAAATTACGGGCATTCAATTCACTCAAAAGTAAATCGTGGGAGCAGCTGAATAAGGGATCTCTTTCATAATGACTATAATTAACAATATGATCTTTATGAAAATATTTTCGGGTGAAATAGATCTCATCCATGTATTCCTGATCCAGGGCGATATACCGAAGGAAATTTTTATGCCCAGTAAGAAAACTATTTATCTTTTGAATCTTTTTAGATATAAATTTCGACTGTGAGGATTCGTCTATAGATGAAATTTCCAATTCGATGGATAGCAAGTTTTCGTAATAAATCTGATATGTTAAAGGAATCGTTTTCTGTTTTTTAAAAAACTGAATTTCTGAAGGAGTATCCGGGAAGCCATTTAAATAAATCTCTTTTCGGTAGGTTTCTAATACTTTACGGCAGTAGTTAATTATTTCAAAGTATGCAGCATTCTTATTTAGGAAAGTTTGCTCAATTTCCTGAATCTCATTTTTAAGCTCATCCTCGGTAATCAGAAAATCCATTAGATTGATATTTAAGAAATACTACCTTAAATATCCTGTAATTCCTGCACTTTAAATAATATTAGATATCTGCTTTTATAAATGAATGGGCTGCATTCATAAACAATCGGAATAAAAACAGGAAAACTCTGATTAATCTGGATGAAATAACTAACGCTTCATATTGGATTTGGCGAAACTGAAAATTTTACTGTATAGACGGACAGATTCATCATAATCACCTGCTGTTTCATGCCCGTTTTGATAGTCGATATCCAATAAAACAGGATTATTTGTCTGATTACTATTTTGCAGTTTAGCTATATATTTGCCACTATCCCATAATGGAATACGGTCATCGTTATAGCTCGGCATTACAAGAACTGCCGGATAAGCCATTTTAGACCGTATGTTTAAGTATGGATCCATTTTTACAAGACCCGAAAATTCTGTACTGTCTTTGACCGTTCCATACTCAAGGTAACTCGTACTGCTGGCCGTGCTGGATGATTCCAGACCAAAAGGATTTAGTCGCGGAACATCAGCTATAAAGGAAGAAAAAAGATCCGGACGTTCGTTTACAGCCATTCCGGCTGTAATCCCTCCTGCACTGCTGGTATAAAGTGAAATTAATCCTGGTTCCGTAAAATTCAAATTTATTAGAGCTTCGGTACAGGCAATAAGATCTTTCCAGGAATTAAATTTAAGATTCTTCATTCCCTGCTTGTGCCATTCCTTCCCTTTTTCTCCGCCTCCCCTAACATGAGGGAATGCCAAAATTCCACCCTGGGCTGCCCAATCTAAAAACATAGGAGAGAAAAATGGACTCAAACTTTCCCCGTATGCACCATATACATACATAAATACTTCATTTGCTGATTTTTTTTCCAGACCTTCCTTATAAACCAGCGATAAAGGAACTTCTACCCCATCATGGGAGGTAACCATTATTTGTTCCGTTATAATATTTTCAAACTCTGGATAAGCCAATAGAGGTGAAAGTGCTTCTCTTGAGAAACTTCCATCTTCATTTATTAAATAGCGGGTATAATCAGAAGTCCAACCATCCATACCCACCCCAACATTATTGTGTTTTACAGACTCCCCAAAAAAGGTAGCATAACCGGGATCAAAAGGAGGTTGTAATTGTCTGATCTTATTTGAAGAGTTGAGAACATATAAAGAAACATTTGCTCCATATAAGGACCGTGCGAAATAAATATTATCCTTTGTTACTTCAAATTTAATAATAGGATTCTCTTTACTGCCTTCTGCCAAAACAGCCGGATTAGTGAAATCAGGATTTTCGATACTTACTTTCCCCAATAGATTCCCGTTTAAATTTCCTTGGCGGAAAATAAATTTATCACCACGAACCTCTCCCTGATCGTAGAATATCGCATCTTCTTTTTTGAAGAATGGTTTCCAATCTGGTTTTCCTTGTAGGACATCTGAAATGGTAGCTATATAGCTGTCATAATAATCATCAGAACTGGCTATATAACCAATGATATAATTATCCAGGCTCGATCCTATTTTTACTTTAGGATAAAAATCTTCAGAAATATGTAAGTCATAATGAGACTGGAAAATTGGTTTTCTATCTTCGGGGTTTTCACCTAATTTATAAATAACAGAAAAAGAGTTCTTCTTATAACCCGGTTGGGAATTATCTACTTCCGGAAAAAATAAATAGATAAATCCTGAATTATCCGGCAACCATTCTATTCCCCCAAAATCGGGATTGATATTTGTAATCACTTCTCTTAAAATCTGATTCGTTTCAAGATCATAAATTAAGATTGTACTTGAAAAACTACCATTGTCATTAAAACCAATTGCGATCTTTTTTCCGTCAAATGAGGGGTTTAGATAAGTTATTGACGGATTACCAGAATTATACTGGGAAGGATCGAATAATTCTTTTTCTTTATCAGCAAGATTCTCCCTAAAAAACAATTTTTCATATCCCAAACTATCATCATATTTTAAGTAAAAATAATTTCCATTTTCACTAATACGAACCATACTCAAGGAGGATTGAGCATTATTTTGGTATTTTTTAAATTTCTCTAAATATTCTTTCATTAAGTCATTTGTAGCAAAATACTTTTCAGCCAGAGAATCCTGAGCTTTGAACCAATTTTTCACCGAACTATCTTCTAGCTTATTTAAATTTGAATACTCGTCTAAGACTTTTATTCCATAATGTATTTCGGAAGTTGGTTTTTTGAGGATTTGGGGATAAACCAAATGATTGCTCTTTCCTTCCTGGGCAAAAGAAACCGAAAGGAAAAAACACAAAGAATAGAATAGAAAATATTTGATATATTTTTTCATTTTTCATTTTTTGAAATTCCCGAATCAGGATTTTGATCCGGGAATTTTTTTACGGATTTAATTTCAATCTCGTTTTCCAACTTTCGGAGTTTTGATCTTATCCCTGTCAATTGGACCATCTTCTCCCCCACCTTTAATTTGGTGTAAATTTTTAAGGGCTCTTCCTTTAAAATCTTTTAGTTCTTTTTTCATAATTAGAATATTTAATGGATTAATAAATTTCAGTACTAAATAATCACATTTGGGTACAGGCTGCAAAAAGGTTAACCCTCCATTTATAAATGACGTGTTGTTTAGCGTGATTTTAATTCATTTAAAAATTTAGATGGATATACCCCAGTTTTCTTGTAAAAGGCTTTCGAAAATGATTCCCCTGTTTTGAAACCAAAAATTTCCGCTAAACCTTGATAATTATATTTCAATAAATCAGGATTCTTACTCAGTTGATTTATTGCCGCTTTAATTTTCAAATCCTTGACGTAGGTTGGAAAATTCATCTTTTTGTAATGATTGATTACAGTGGACAAATAGGTAGTATTGGTACCTATTTGTTGGGCCAGGCCATACATATCCAAATCTTTGCTCATAAAGCGATCTGATTTTTCAAATACAGCCAGTTTTTCTAAAATATCCTTTCTAATTTCCTCCGGAATGGAAGAAGGATGCTCTGTAATGGCCTTAGATTTTCCCTCTTCCATTTCCGATCCTTCCATAAGAAGTTTTAACCTTGCATTCATTTTTCTGGAGCGTATAAAAAAATATAAGCCAATAAGAACAGCCAGACCAGCCAGAATAGCAATCAATGTCACATATAAATTTTTTGTTTTGAGTTGATTTTCAGCTTTAAGTTTTTGTCTTTTCAGATCCGGGATATCATAAGCAACTATTGCCTGATTTGCAATATTTTCATGCTCTGAGGACAAAACACTATCATAATATATTAGTTTTTCTATATAGCCAATTTGTTCCTTTTCTTCGTCTTCTAAAACCGAATTGATTATTAATTGCTGATAAACATCTTTTACTTCGTTAAAAGGATCCTCTGTTGAGGAGACGATGGAATCTATGGTTTTAAAATATTTAAGCGCGACCTTATCATTTCCATAATTTTTTTCAATTTTTCCCAAATAATAAAGCTTGATCGCCTTACTGGTACCGTCAAAATCGTCAATATATTTTAGAAGTGTATCCTTGGCCCTTTTAAAATCCTTTTTATAAAAATTTATCTGAGCATCCACCAAAACAAAATCCTTAAAATCTTCTTTTTTGTTCTCTAATCTTGACAAATCAATTCCCTTCTGAACATAATATTTTGAGGTATCCAATTGTGACAATCTCAGGTAGGTAAGTGAGAGGTTATATAACAGAGTTGAATAATCCTCGTAATAATCTTCGGTTGAATTTGATTTCTGTTTTAAAAGATTAAGGGATCGCTTATATAAATCGGCGGCGGCGTAATGTTGCCCGTTAATATTCCTTATGGCAGCAATGGCAAGGGAAATTTCACGCTGATCTTCCATATTATTCTTTTCCAAAGCCAGATTATAGGCTTTTAAAAAATTATCTAATGCAGGTTGAAATTTACCCTGATCATAAAGCACATTTGCTTTGAGAATATAGCCAAGAGTCGGGTAGTTTGGATGTTCGCTGTTTTCAGTAATCTCGATCATGGAATCTGAATAAATAATTGCGCGTTCAGGCTTCTCCGTCAAAATTCTGTAGTAATAAGCTCTGGCTAGTTCAACGGGATCATTCTCTTTTTTAGCCTTCTGCGAATGGACTTCTACAATCTTATTTAGTTCGTCAATTTTAGAATCTGCCATAGCCGCCGCCTCAAGTTCATGCAATTCTAGAAAAGATGAATTAACTGAATAAATGGTAGTGCTCTGTTTTATATTATCCTGGGCAAATAATAATGGCTTATAAATAAATAAAGTCAAAGCCACGAACAACAGTGAGCGGCACAGGGAAAGATTTATTACAGAAGAAAAAATCATGTTCAACCATTTAAAATTCTCTACTTGACCATAAATGACGGAATTGATAAAAAATCCGTTCTATCAATGTTACTTCCTTCAGTAAAATCTCTGCTGTTCCATTTAATTCCTGATGAAACTCTAATTCTTTACCATAAGAGGTTTTCAGATCATTAATAGTTAAGTAAACAATGTAACCAGGATTGTCTCCTCCTTTGGGTATCTGTGAAATCGATCCTACCTTGGCTCTAACCATTCCCCATTCGTGATAAGGATAATTATCCAGCTTTAAATTTACCTTTTGCCCTGTTTTCAACTTTCCTGCATTCCGAATGGGGATTATGCATTTCCCTATCAGATCCTGCTGAATATCGGGAACAACACTATATACTGATTCTCCTACTTCTACATTCTGATATTCTCCCCAAACTTCAAAATAAGATAATCGGCCATCAATGGGGCTTTTCAAAAGGTAGGTATCTTCCCATTTTTGGATAGCACTGATTAAATTCTGTTGAGATAATAGTAGATCAACCTCTAGATTACGCTTCGTTCTTAAGGATGTATTGTTCGAAAGCTGCAATTTGGAATGTATACCCTTATTTTCTAAAGTTAACTGATAATACTGTTGATTTAAAAAATGAAATTGGCGCTGCTGCATTAAGAAATCTTTTTCTATATTTTCAAGATCAACCTGAGAAACCACCCCCTTATTAAATAATTCCTGAAACCTCTTATAATTGGTTTCCGAGACTTCAAGATTTCTTTTAGCGATAGATAATTCTTCTTTTTTACTATCAATGGAATAAAGCTGATTTGATAATTCCTGCCTCATTTGATGATCATGAATAGATTGGTCATTCAGTGATGCTTCAAGTATCAAATGATGATAATTACTTAAAAAAGCATTGTAATATAATTGAAGGTCGTTGCCTAAAATTAAATGTGGAGGGTAAATCTCATTTAAATCTTTGAGAGTTTGAATATTGAAAACGGTATCTAAATTAGCTCGTAGATTTACAACATCTTTTGTGTTTGAATCATTTTCCAGTTCTCCTAAAATATCCCCCTTAAAAACTAAATCTCCGGGTTGGTAGTTAATCGCTAAAATTTTACCTCCAGATTTTGCTTTTATATGTACGGGTGGATTTTGAGAGGTGACAATTACCTTTCCTTGAATAACTTCATTAAATGGAAAATTGGCAGCGGAAATTAGTAATAATACAAAGAAAACAAATGTCAACTTAGTGCCATTCCGTAATATCCAACCGGGTTCACGCTGAAGAATATTATCATTTTTATATTTTTTGAATTTTTCGATAATGGTTAAATTTAAAGTTGATTTCTTATTAATGTATAGTAAACACCTTTCTGAGATAGTAACTCTTGGTGATTCCCTCGTTCCACGATATTTCCCTTGTCCATAACCAGTATTTGATCTGCATTTTTTACCGTGGATAGCCTATGGGCTACGATAATTACTGTTTTATCCCGGTAAAAAAGATTCAGGTTTTCTGTTATTATTTTTTCGTTTTCAGCATCTAAGGAGCTTGTAGCTTCATCAAAAAATAAATATTTAGGATCTTTGTATATCGCCCTTGCAATTAGAAGTCTTTGTTTCTCTCCCCCGCTTAATAGCTGTCCCTGTTCACCAATCCTGGTTTGATACCCAAGAGGGAGTGAACTAATTAAACCGGTCAAATTGGCCATTTCAACCGATTCTATTAATCGCTTTTGGTTTAATGGTTCATCAGATTTTGATTCTGTGATATTTCGTTCGATGGTATCATTGAATAAAATTCCATCCTGTAAAACCACACCACACATCCTTCTCCAGTTGTTTACTTGAATATGTTCGAAATTTTCGTTTCCAATACTTATCCTGCCTTCACAAGGTTTATATAATTTCAATAATATTTTCAGAAGGCTCGTCTTACCAGATCCACTAGCTCCCACAATGGCAGTAACTTTTCTGTTTGGAAAAATTGTAGAAACATTCTTGAGAACAGCTTTTGATCCCTGTTCCCCATAATTAAACGAGATATTTTCGAGTTTTATATCGCCTTTAAACTCTAAACCAACTCTTTCATTCTGATATACTTCAGATTTTTGATTATGAATTTCCGCCAATCTTTTTAAAGAAAGTTTTGCTTTTTGATAGCCTACTAGGAAATCGATGGTATTAGAAATTGGTATGTAAAGACTTCCTACAATGAATTGGATTGCCAGCATGGTACCTAAGGATATTTCCCCTGATATAACTGCCTTTGCTGACCAAAAAACAATCAGGATGCCCGTAATTTCATTAATAAATTTACCGCCCTTAATTTGACTATGATCAACCTTCAGGATAGTTGATTGTAAACCAAAAAGCCTGGATTGGTTCACCTTCCATTCCGATTTTCTTCTTTCTTCAGAATTGTTAAGTTTGATTTCCATCACCGCCATAATGATTTGAAGAAAATGGGATTGCTCCTTTCTATGCAAATCAAATTGCTGGTGATCCAGAACCTCTTTCTTTTTCATAAATATAAGAGACCACCCTAAAAACAAAGAAGTTCCAATCAAGAAGATTAGAAGTATCGTACTATCAAAAATTCCTAAAACAAAAGCAAAAACTATTATGCTAAGCAGGTCAAAAAATATACTCAGGGATTGGCCGCTCAGGAATTCCTCTACTCTTTGATGATCGTAAATCCTCTGCATAAAATCGCCGGTGGTTTTTGAGTCAAAAAAAGTAATTGGAAGTTTCAAAAGTTTATCCAGAAAATCCGATACCATAGCGATGGTAACTTTGGTGCTGATGTGCAGTAAGAGCCAATCCCGAATCACCTCTGTGACGGAACGTGTTAGAAATAAAAAAAGTTGTGCTATAACGATCAGGTATATAAAATCAAGATTCTCATAATTGATCCCGTAATCCACAATGCTTTGAGTTAGAAAAGGAAGGATTAACTGAATTAACATCGCAGTGAATAAACCCAAGGTGATTTGTCCTATATATTTTTTATACGGACTAAGATATTCGAGTAAAAATCCTATTCCTTCCGGCTTAGCTTCTTCATTATCGTTATCCAGAAAATCCTCTTTAGGTTGGACAAGGAGTAATACGCCCTCATTTTCATTCTTACCTGACCATCGCACCTGAAATTCATTATGAGAATATTTTATTCTTCCTATGGCCGGGTCTGAAACAAAAACATTTCGTTTATCAGTTTTATATATCACCAAAAAATGATTCTGTTCCCAGTGAGCAATTGCAGGAAGTGGAATATCTTCAATCAGTTCCTTTAAGTTAGCTTTAATGCCAACAGAATCTAATCCAATTCTTTCCATTGCTTGTGAAAGACCCTGAAAGGATACTCCTCCTTTTTGTTGGGATGAGATTTCACGTAAAAAATCTATATTGAAATGTCTGCCGTAAAATTCTGTAATGATTTTTAGGCAGGTAGGCCCACAATCCATTTGATCAAGCTGACGATAAGCCGGAAAATTAATTGCACCAAACATGACACCCAATTGAAAATCAAAGCACTAAATTAATCTATAACAAAAATGAAGGAAGGCGAATTAACAGACTATTTATAAATAACGGCCTATTCGTCAAAACACTACAAATCTATCCTTTGGGTGAAAATAGATTTTATCACGACCACAAAAAAAATTTACCAAGCAATTATAAAGAGCTTCGTAAGTAATTGGAATTTATAAATTTATGTAAAAAAATGATATGGTGATACCAGAAATTTTAAAAAGGTAATCTTGCTATTTAATCTGGAATAGAAATATACTAAAAGGCTATTAAAACAAATTTATTGAAAATTAGAGCTATATATTAAGCTACTATTAAATCATTTGCATCATCCAGAACTGTATTATCAAAACTTTTGAGATAGATTTCTGTAGTTTTTAATGAATGATGACCTAAACCTTCACTTATTATTTCAGTCGAAATACCCATATTTTTAGCTATGGTTGCCCAGGAATGCCGAATATAATATGAGGTGATCTTTTCATCAATACCTGCATCTTCAGCAATCTTTTTAAGCAATTTATTTACTAACCTTCTATCAGATCTATATTTTTTAAAAGTGCTAACGGAACCATCATATCCGATAGGAAAAATAAAATCGTCTTTATCTTTATCCTGAATATAAAATTCTAAAATTTTGGCAAATTCTATGGTCACCTTTACAGATAAAGGATCTCCCGTCTTACTTCGACCATAAAAAATTCTATTATTCCTTATATCTTTAACTCTTAACTTTGCTAAATCAATAAGGTTCATTCCTCTACAATTAAACATACATAAGAAGTAGTTCTTTGTATGCCAGAGATTGGAAAATTTTTCATATTTTAAATTTCTAATAGCCACAATTTTTTCTTTTGAGAGAGCTTTCTTTTTTGTCCTTCCAGTTGATGGAATTTTATAATTTAAAAAAGGATTTTTTAAATTATTATACTTTTCTTCTCTTAAAGCGCTGTTATAAATTGCCCGGATAGCTCTTATATAAGAACTTATGCCGTTTTTCGAATTTCCTCTGGAAATATGCTCCATTTCAAAATTTTTCAAAAATGTAACTGTTATTTGATATAGCTTCACCGATTTACCTTCATTAAATTGTGTAAAAGCGGTGATGGAGTCTTTATACCATTTTGCTGTAGCTGGTTTATTAGCCTTTAATTTACGATCGATTAAAATCTGACCCCAATTATCCAAAGTAATTTCATTAGATAAGTTTTGTTTTACTTTAGAATCCAGTTGTTCATCCCAACACTTTTTAATGTTTTCTACTAAGGTATCAACAGAAATGATGTTGATTGTATCTCCTAAATTGTAAATTGTAGACTTTGCTAAATGCAGTTTGTTATAAATTAAGGTATTAATTTTATCACATTCAACATCTTTATTTGCAACAGCCGATTTCTTAAGCAACATATTTTTATCATCCCATCCAGATTTGGAAGTACTATACGGAAGACGGATCATTCGAGGTTTTTTATGAAAAATTCTAATAGTAATTGGAAACAGACCATCATTGGAATATTTTGACTTCACCCGTGTATCTAAAACTAATCTCGCTCTTGCCATTTCCTTTCCTATTTACAATATAAATTTAGCTAAAATTACGCACACTTTACGCACACATATTTTTGATATCAATCGCTATCAAATGAGGTCGAATACTGCTATATATGCTGTTTTACAGATTTACACCCTTTAGTTTGTATTCAGGTGTATTCAAAAATGCTGCCTTCTAAGCAGGCGGTCCCAGGTTCGAATCCTGGTGCGATCACAAATGCACACTAAAGCCCTGAAAATTCAGGGCTTTTTTTCATCCTATTTTACCTTTCATTTCTTTAGATTTAATTGAGAAAGTGTACTTAACTTTCCTTTTAAATCTTTTTGGATGAAATATCTAATTGCCGAAGACGAAAAAGAATTGCAACTTTCCATTGCAAACTACCTTAAACAGGATGGCTCGATTTGCGAAACTGCATCAAATTACGAAGAAGCAATTTCAAAAGTTGAACTTTACAAGTATGATATTATTGTTCTGGACATTAACCTTATTTCGGGTAGCGGGATTGAAGTTCTTAAAAATTTAAAAAAGAACAACACAACAACCGGGGTAATTATTATCTCAGCAAACAGTTCTTTAGAAGATAAACTCGAAGGTTTGGATCTGGGAGCCGATGATTATTTGACCAAACCCTTTCACCTGGCAGAACTTAACTCACGTATTAAAGCAATCATACGAAGAGGAATTTATCAGGGTAATGAAATTCTGGAATTTAACGAAATTTGTTTAAAACCTGTTGAAAGAACGACTTTTGTGAATAATTACCCCATAAATCTTACCAGGAAAGAATAAACTTTTGGTTGGTGATTATCGCAACCACAACACTTGGGACTGAAATTTCAGATTATCTGGATAGGACTTGCATACCGGTTATTTCTATGGAAGCCTTATTTTTTTTACCTGTCTGGTTCTAATCCTAAGCATTTGGTATTTTACCTATTCTAATTTACGGGTAACCCCAATTAAAGAGCGAAAAAAAGAGATCTTTTTTTGGATCGCTGTTTTTCTCCCATAGTTTCAGTTATTGCTATAAGTATTTTGATTCTGATCGACCATAGAAAAAATTCAGAAACAAGAATTTTCAACACTTTAGAATGACTTAAGAATCTATTTCTATTTTTACAAAAATCATTGGTTTTCATGACACATACTCTTACGATCATTATTCCGGTTTACAACGAAGAAGGAAATATTCTTAGAGTGGAAAAAGAGGTCCAAAAATATATTGATATTGCCAGCATTCCCGTAAAAGCTCTATTTGTAAATGATGGTTCTTCAGATAGCAGCCTGAAGCTTATAAAAGAAGTTGTATCCAAAAACTCAAATTTTCACTATTTAAGTTTTAATCAGAATTACGGCCTGAGTAGTGCCATAAAAGCTAGTTTTGATCATGTTAGGACATCCCTGGTGGGCTATATAGATAGTGATCTGCAAACAAGTCCAATGGATTTTGGGTTATTACTGGCAGAAATTGAAGATCATGAACTGGTCACCGGTGTTAGATCTAACCGAAAAGATAGCTTTAAAAAGAATCTCACTTCTAAAATAGCCAATACCATTAGAAGAACTTTTACTGATGATGGGATGGATGATACCGGATGTCCCCTGAAAATTATTAAAACTGAATATGCTCAACGAATTCCCATGTTTAAAGGTTTACACCGATTTTTACCCGCTATGATCCTATTACAGAAAGGAAGAATAAAACAGGTTCCAATTAAGCATTTTCCCCGAACCGCCGGCACACCAAAATTCGGACTTAGAAACCGACTCATAAAACCATTATTTGATTGTTTTGCCTATTTATGGATGAAAAAAAGTTATATCAATTATCAAACTAGTCATCCGGCAACATCCGCAGGGGCAGTTAAATCTCCTGTAGAAGAAAACACTGAAATCCTTCCTAATTAATCTCAGCTATTTATAATGTCTAAAAGATTAATTGTTACACTTCTAATTATTTTTTGTGTCCTAAACATTGGTTTAGGAAGTTATGGTTTATCTGAAACCAGTGAAGCCCGCTATGCAGAAATAAGTCGGGAAATGGCGGAAAATGGGGATTATTTAAACCCTACCAAACTTGGAATTAAACATTTTCATAAGCCACCACTAACTTATTATATTACCGCTTTAGGTTATAAAATGTTTGGAACAAATGAATTTGGAGCGCGATTTTTTCTTGGAATTGCTTTAATTATACAATTGATCTTAATCTATAAAATTGGAAATAGGTTGTTTAAAAATAAGGAGATTGCTTATGCCTCCACTCTAATTTATTTTTCATTTCCTATCGTATTAATTTCCATTAGGAACCTAACCACAGATGCTTATCTTACAACCTTTTTTCTATTGTCGATATATAGTTGGCTCGAATACGTAGCTGAAAACAAAAAAATATATTTATATGCAGGTTGTTGTTTCCTTGGCCTTGGCTTTTTAACAAAAGGTCCCGTGGTCCTTCTTCCATTTATAAGTTTTGTGATTATTTATAATATACTTTTAAAAAAAGGTTTTAGAATTACCCTGCATCATATACTGGGAACATTCTTATTTTTAATCATCTCCTCTTCCTGGTTTGTCGCTGTGATACATGCGAATCCGCAACTTTGGGATTATTTTATAGACAGGCAACTAATAGACAGGACTGTAAATGCAAAAAGCTTTCACCGTGATGAACCCTGGTGGTATTATTTCTTACTGGCTCCTGCAATTGGGTTACCCTGGGTTGCTTTGATTTGTTTGAAATTAATAAAGAAAAAGAAGCTTATAAAACAAGATGTCGGGCTTAAATTGTTGGTTTTAACTATATTAATCAATCTCCTTATTTTCTCTTTCTTCTCTTCTAAACTGGTGCTTTATATCTTACCTCTATATCCATTCCTAGCATTGTTAGGTGGCTATCTCTTTATAAAAATATCCAAAAACTGGATGCGTATTTTTAATGGGATCATTTATGCCCTTATTGGGTTATTGATATTGGGAATTATGATTACAGGATTTTTGGGAATATTCGCTATTTCATATATTTCTATGCTCACGATAATTATAATTCTTGCGCTCGCCGTTTTTCTAATTACGAAATTTGATGCTTCTGAAAGTATTAAATTATTATTCCCTGGTTTCCTGTTCTCCTGTACCCTTCTTATAAGCTTCAGTATTTTTGCAAGCAGTAATCCATCGGTTATTAATAGTGTGAAAGAGCCGGTTAGTTTTATCAACACCACCAAACCTTCACTTCAAAGGCTTTTTATTTATGATAAATTGATTCCTTCCGCAGCATTTTATACAGATGCCCAAATCGTGACAGTTGCAGAGCAGGATTATAAAACTTTCCGAAATTTGAGTTTTGAAAGCGATGAAGATTATAAAAAAAGTTACTATGATCTTCGGATTGATGGGGAATTCAGAAGATTTAGCCAGGCTCTCACAATTAAAAATTCTGCTGTACTTATTAAAAAAACAAAAGTTTTAAATGATTCACTTCAGGAAATTTTAGACTGGTATAACCACGAAAAAGATTTTAATGAATGGAGGATATATTATTAAACTTAAGGTATAGTATTTCTTTAGAATCTTTTTCTAGTATTGCATCCAATTGATATAATATGCCCCAAAACACTTTAAATAATAAGCTTTCCCTTTTTCGAAAATTCATATTAATATTTCTCCTTTTTGCTTTCCCATTTGTTGGGAGTTCCCAGCTGGTTAAGCATAATGATAAGAATATCGAAAATGCAGGGGATTTTTTTCTATTTGCAGTACCCGCCACTACCCTAGCCACAACTTTTATTTTAAAGGATAAGGAAGGATCATGGCAATTCACCAAAGCTTTTTTAACAAATCAGGCAGTAACTTTTGGATTAAAGATCGCTTTAAATAAACCAAGACCTTATGGAAACGGTGATAATGCCTTTCCTTCAGGTCATACTTCCACCGTTTTTCAAAGTGCTTCTTTTATCCATAAACGCTACGGATTTAAATACAGTATCCCGGCATATCTTGCCGCGGGCTTCACCGGCTTTTCCCGGATTAATGCCGATAAACATGACGGGTATGATATTCTTGCCGGTGCGGTTGTAGGAATTGGAAGTACTCTAATCTTCACTACTCCATACCAGCAGGAGCATATGCAACTCACTTTTAAAAGCAGTAGCGACCATTATTTGTTAGGGTTCCGGTACCAGTTTTAAAATTAATTTCGAAGCTTCACATAAAACTTTTTTAATCCGACCATTCTCCAAACAACCTAAGGTTGTGAGTTGTAAACTTCGCAAAGCGGGTGGGTAATCCACATATTGTAGAAAAAATGCTGATATTCCACATAGAGCTGATGGGATGAAAAATGAGATAGCAATCCTTACATGCCCAATTCCAAAGCTTTACCAAAAATTTAGATTTTAGGTATAATATTTTCTTAATACTTCTTCAGAATCATAAAATAAACCAAATGAAAAACTTCTTTGTAAGTATGTTCACAATGAAAGCCTTTTTTTTACTATTCAAAGTATACAAGCAGAAGAAGAGATTACAGGCAGAACCTGTAGATTTACAGACTTGGATATGGTAGATATAACTGCTCCTCGAAGTTAGCAAATGGAATAGAATGGTGTTATTCAGCTACGAGGTTAAACTTCACAGATCGGGAGTTTCCGGTTAAAAATAAACATGCATATTTTTCCGGTCTATTCTAATAGCTAAATCATTAAAATACCATTTCAAACCTTCACAATATTTTCAGAAATTTCTTACAACTTTATCATTAATAGAATTTTACGGAAATATTTTTCCTACATAATCACAAACTTCAAAAATTTTCCTTTACAAATCTTTAAGATAAAAAACATGTATTTTTTTGATAGAAATCACAATATGACTTCTTTTATTATAAAACACTTAAACTTCTATTTTATAGTAATTTAATCTCCAATACCTGAAGTTTTTATTTAAGCTTTATTTTATGGAAAAGCTCATTAAATTTAAATAAAATAAAAAATTATTTATGATTAGCTTAAGAAAATATATACCTTTTGTCGTGTTTTTTCTTGCTTATATCGATTTTACAATCTTATTTTAGCGTCTTATATATTTGATTTTAACGATTTTTTTCACGCCCTAAATGAAAAAAAACTTTTTACTCAGATTGCTTTTGTTCGCTCCTTTATTCACTTACAGCCAGGAGAATCAACAAGCTAATCTTTCAGCAGAACCTACACTTATGATGCAATCTATAAATGCATCTGGAACCGATGGTATCAATGACCAGGGTTCAATCTCATTTTCGATTGGTCAAACTTTTTATGAACATAACAATGCTCAGGATGTAGTGCTTCTCCAAGGTGTACAGCAAAGTGCTGTTTATACAGAGATAATAACCAAAAAGGCTCCTCCAAAGCAAATTATCATGAAAGCCTATCCGAATCCTATGACCAATTATGTCATCCTCAGTATTCCGGAATATGAGAAAGAAAAATACTATTATGAATTCTATACCATTAGCGGAAAACTTTTAAAGACTGCCGCTATAAGTGGTTCAAAAACAATTATTCCAGTTGAAGAACTACCTACCTCCATATATCTTTTAAAGGTTATTGGAACTAATAACACAATCCAAACATTAAAATTAATTAAAAAATAGTGCAATGAGATCAATTCTTTCCCTACTTATATTGATTTTCTTTAGCTTGGAGTGTTTCGCCCAGGCTCCGGAAAAATTCAGCTTTCAGGCAATTATTAGAAATGGGGATCAACAACTTGTGAGTAACTCCATGGTTGATCTTAAAATATTAATAAAAAAAGGGTCTAAGTCGGGTTCCACAGTTTATGAGGAGCATCATTATAAAAAAACTAATGACAACGGACTGGTTAGTTTAGAAATTGGGACTGGAGAAATAGCTAAAGGTACTTTTAAAGATATTCCATGGAATAAAGGCTTATACTATATAGAGACTTATGTAGATCCTAATGGGGAAGCAGACTTTAAGGTTGCGGGAGTTAGTCAACTCACAAGTGTCCCTTATGCGCTATATTCAAAATCTACAGAAAACTTTACAGGAGAAATTATGGAATCACAGATTTCTGATCTCACCCACTTCAATTCAGCAGATATCTTAGGAACGGAGATGGCTTTTGAAAATTGGGACAAAGATGCCAGCGATGATTTTGACGGACAATATTCCAGTCTATCCGGCATACCGGAGATTTATAATAAAGAGGAAATAAATGACCTTTTGAGAAAGGGGAATCGTGACAATAATAACTCGAACTACCAGAAACTGGATCTTAATGGTGCTAGAATTTCAATTTCTTCAGGTAATTCAATCAATCTAACTGGTTGGGATACCAATGCCAATGATGATTTTTCGGGCGACTACAATGATTTATTGAATAAACCCGACATTTACGACAGATACGAAATAGATGAAAAATTAAACGGTATCTCTGCCGGAGAAGGGATTACACAATCTTTAAATCTGGAGGGAGATCAACTTCTTATTTCTGGAGGAAATAGTGTTTTATTTGAAAACTGGGATACCAATGCTCTGGACGATTTTTCCGGAAAATTTTCTGACTTATTGGAGATTCCGCAATTATATACAGCAGCCCAAGTTGATAGCATCGTAGTAAACCTAAATGGCAGTGAAGGAACTGTACAATCGCTCAATCTTAATGCGAATCAATTAAGTATTACAGGCGCAAATACTATTTCTTTTGAAAATTGGGACATAGATTCATCTGATGATTTTTCCGGTGATTACTTAGATCTAATTAATACCCCTCAGGTGTATAACAAAGATGAAATTGATGAACTATTAATCAACATAGATGGGGGCATAGGCATTGCTCCCACCCTACTGCTTGAAGAAACCCAACTTTCTATCACTGGAGGTAACACTATTTCATTTGAAAATTGGGACACCAACGCTGCTGATGATTTTTCCGGAAGCTTTGCAGATCTCATAGAAGTTCCCGAATTATATACAGCGTCACAAATTGACAGTTTGTTAATTAATGTGGAAGGTGGAGAAGGAATGGTGCAGTCACTATCCCTGGAAGAAAATCTCCTTTCTATTACTGGTGGAAACTCGATCTCATTTGAAAATTGGGACACCAACGCTGCTGATGATTTTTCCGGAAGCTTTGCAGATCTCATAGAAGTTCCCGAATTATATACGGCGTCACAAATTGACAGTTTGTTAATTAATGTGGAAGGTGGAGAAGGAATGGTGCAGTCACTATCCCTGGAAGAAAATCTCCTTTCTATTACTGGTGGAAACTCGATCTCATTTGAAAACTGGGATACGAACGCTGCTGATGATTTTTCCGGAAGCTTTGCAGATCTTATTGAAGTTCCCGAATTATATACGGCATCACAAATTGACAGTTTGTTAATTAGTGTGGAAGGCGGCGAAGGCATCGTGCAATCACTATCCCTGGAAGAAAACCTTCTTTCTATTACCGGTGGAAACTCGATCTCATTTGAAAATTGGGACACTAACGCTACTGATGATTTTTCCGGAAGGTTTGCAGATCTTATTGAAGTTCCCGAATTATACACAGCTTCACAAATTGACAGCCTTTTTGTGAGCTATGAAGGTGGTGAAGCTGTAGTGCAATCCCTTAGTTTATTGGACAATACTCTTTCAATAACCGGGGGTAATTCTATTTCTTTTGAAAATTGGGATACGAATGCGGCAGATGATTTTTCCGGAAGCTATTCAGATTTAATGGATAAACCAATCCTCTTTAGTGGAAGTTATAAGGACCTTACCGATATCCCACAGCTATATACTACTACAGAAATTGATAATCTTATAGCAGGTATTGAAACTGGGAACGGGTCTCCCCAAGATTTGATTCTGGAGGGTGATGCTCTTTCTATTACTGGCGGTAATTCAATATCATTTACAGGTTGGGATACCAATGCAAGTGATGATTTTTCTGGAAGCTATTCAGATTTAATGGATAAACCAATCCTATTCAGTGGAAGCTATAAGGACCTTACCAATATCCCACAGCTATATACTACTACAGAAATTGATAATCTCATAGCAGGCATTGAAATTGGGAATGGGACACCCCAAGAATTGGTGCTAGAAGGCTCATCCCTCTCCATATCTGGGGGTAACGCTGTAAACTTTGAGGGTTGGGATACGAATGGGGCAGATGATTTTGATGGAAATTACTCTAGTCTAACCGGAGCGCCTCAAGTTTATACACAGTCAGAGGTAGATAGTATTAAAGCAGAAATATTAAAACAAGTTGAAGAAAATTATGCTAAAAAAGCTTTGGTAGTACCATTTTCATCTTCTAGAAATATAAAAACTAATGATGTTGGAAATACCATTGCGTGTACTTTATCCGCAACTTTAACGATTGATTCTAATTTTATAGCTATGGCAGTTGGCGATGTTATAAATATTGAAGTACACGGTACTACTTTTACAGTAAAAGGTGCATCAGGTGTTGTTATCAACGGTAATTCTGGAGGAAATACCAGTATTGGAAACAATGATGCTTATACTGGAGGAATTATACGAAAAACTGGTAACAATTCTTATATTGTATTATAATGAAAGTACTTATATTTAGTTTATTCCTTATTTTTTTTAGTGGTAATTCATTATTTGCCCAAGGTTATTATTATTCTTTGAAAACACCTCAAAATGAAATTTTAGAAAATTTTACGGAAATAAGCAATATAAATGAACTAATAGCTGGATTAAAATCAGATTCGAACTTGTATTTACTTCCCGGTACTTATACTTTAAACTCCAGGATTAACTTAAGGAATATCTACAACCTGAATATTACAGGGGCGGCTGATGGTGTGGTAATTTCTGGTAACCTGGAAACCTTAATTCAATTTGAAGAAGACGCGCACAACATTTCTTTTAAAAATGTAACTTTTAATTCCACATCTTCTACTACTGCAATAAATTTTGGGGGACTCATTAATTTTAGTCAGACAAATGCGGAAAATATCCTGTTTGATGGGTGCCGCTTTTCAAGTCCAAAAATTGATACAAACGGTTTAAAATTTACATCCCAGGGACCCTATAGGTCCAGCAAAATAATGATTATTAATTGCATATTTCAGGATATAGGAAGAATGGCTATTGAAACGGTAAATCATGATTGGGACGATATTTCAAGATTTGAAGATGTAACTGTAAAGGATTGCTATTTTAACAACCTTGGTACGACATCTAAATATGGAATGGCTATAAGTTTAAGCGGTACCGGAAGAAATGCCAACATATTGAATAATATTATTGTGGACGCCAAGGATCGGGCCATTGAAAATGTGGCTTGGAACGATGTAGTAATAGAGAACAACTCCTTCTCTTCAGTAAATAACGCATATAATCCAATAACCTTGAATAGAAGGGCCGGTGGAAGCCTTTATATGACGGGTGTTGCCATAATCGGAAATTCTGGAACTGTTACCGGAAACGCGGCCCATTTGAACGAACTTTATAATTGTGATGGACTAGAATATTCAAAAAATTCATTTTATGCCGATGCCCTGCATTTAAGTGATGTTAAAAACTCATCTTTTACGAATAATTTTCATTCTTCTGATGGGGGAATAGGCTTATATGTAGAGAATAAAAGCAATAGCAACACTTTTTACGATAATACTTTTATTACCATAAGGGATTACGCAGATACCGTAGCTTTCTTCCCAGGCGCAACGGGTAATACATTACAAAGAAATGAAATTCTCAAAAAGGGAAATGGAGGAATGGCTTATAACGATATGGACGGAGGGAATTATAATTTAGATTTAAACAATTAATACCCTTATCCCTATTATCATAATCGTCCTCATTTTATTGTTATATATTTTCTTAGAGAATTTATTAATTCATCTGAGGCATATTTTCCCATTTTTTTCGGAATCATTAATTTTTGATCCTTTTTGTTCAACAATATAGTTTGTAGCTGTTTCTCATCTTCAGCAACATTAATATAATTTAAAAATTTAAATTTTTGAGCTGTGTGAAGTTGGTGCTCATTTCTATGTTCACCATACTTAACAAGTCTTGGCATTACCAATAGAGATTTCTCTTTTGTCAAGGCCGATAATATAGTGCCCATTCCCGCGTGACTTATAATTAAATCTGCTCGATCAAAAATATTATTATATTTTGATGGATTTATAAAATCAAAAGTTTTAAAGTGGATAGGTTTGTAAGTCTTCAAGGGAGCCTGAACAATTATTTCTTGATCTCCCAACTCTGGAACAATTTCATCCATAGCTCTTATGAGTCTATCAAAAGGTTCTTGAGTACCTACAGTTACAAAGATCATGAAAGTACATTTCCGTGAAACAAACATCTTTTGTTGGTGAGATCGGGCCATTGCGTATAGGTTCTATCGGCAACCCTAGATGCAATTTTTCCGCTAAGCGAAAGCTCTTTTACATTTGCTATACTATCGACCCAGATGGTTTTTGCTCCATAAATCTTTCCTGCAATGATCGAGAGAAGTCCCGGGAGGGCTCCGGTAGAGATAATAATATCAGGCCTAATAGAACTTACCAAAGCAAATATTTTATATAACGCATTTGGAAGTTTGCGTTTATCATTTCTATTTATATCTGGAATCACGTGAAACTTAGAGAACTCTAAGGTTTCAGCCACACTTTGTTTAGTGGATGCAAATATAATCTCATTACCCTCGAAAGCTGGTAATAATCGTAAGAGTTCAGTCCAATGTCCTCCTACTGAAGCGACTGCCAAAATTTTCATATTATTTTTAGTATAAATTAATTTACACATATAAACCTCCCATTCCAAATAATTTTTGGGGCATAAGGCTGAATTAGTTTTTTGATTATTTACTCCTGAAAAACAGTAGATTTTTTAATACATTTTCGGCTCAACCTAGTATAGTGTTAAACCTCAAGAAAAAGTATCTAATGGGAATTGATAAAATATTCTAAAGGTTTCCATGAAGGATATTCTGCTACCAGAACCGATGCTTTCGTGTTTTGTTTACTAACAAATTTGTAAACTTTATTGAAACCCGGCCATTGGCTTACTTTATATTTAAAGCAAAGAAACCAAAGTTTTCGCACTCTGTATGTATCATTTAAATTTTTATGTTTGTGACGTCTAAGGGCATTGCGAAAAACATCATAATGATTTTGAAGTAAACATTGTTTGGGAACATCCGTAAGCCGGTGAAGATTATGAAGGCGAATTACCGTACCATAATGGTCTGCATGGATGCCTTTAAAATTTTCGTTGATACGCATCCACATATCCGTGTCTTCCGCATTCTTATAGCTTTCATTAAATAAGCCGACTTTTTCAAAAACCTCCTTTTTAAAAATAAATCCGTTGCTGTTTGCAAAATGAAAAGTGGAGATGGAAAGATTGGCAATATCCCTTGGTTTGATACTTTTTTTCGTCCAGCGCCTAAATTTATTCTCCTGTTCAACATCCATCATTATTAAAGAATTACAGAGAGCAAAACCTAATTCAGGGTCAGATTCTATGGCCTCCTTCATTTTTTGCAGGTGGCCAGGAAGATAAAAATCATCGGAATCTAAAAAACTGATAAAGGGTTGTGTCGCTTTTAAAAGCCCTCGGTTACGCGCACCAGAAACTCCTTGGGAATTACAATCGTCTGGTTTTTTTAGAATTTTCACCTTGTTACCAAAAGAAGTTAGCGCGGACAGCGTCTCATCTGTAGAACCATCGTCTGAAACGATGATTTCTATGGGACACGAAAAGTCCTGCTCTAGCACACTATGCACAGCTTCTTTTGCAAGTTCTGTCCTATTGTAGGTGGGAATTATAACACTTATCCCCTTCATTTCTATAGCTTTAATGGGGGGTTTCTTTTGAAGCAGGCACATCTGACTTTTCAAGAACTCTTTTAAATTTTTCTAAGGTAGAGGTAAAAGAATAACTTTCTAAAAAACGATTTCTATTATATATGTTGAACTTTTGTCTTTTTGAAGAGGAACATTCATTAAGTACTCGAATAAAGTCGCTTTTGTTATTGCATTCTGCTCCTGTTTGTTGCAGGTCTAAATCATATCCCATAAAGGCCTCTTTAGTTCCCACTATATTTTTTCCATACATTAGTGCTTCACAAATTTTGACCTTCATACCTCCTCCCTTAAAAAGGGGGGCCAATATAAAATCAGCATTAACTATTACGGAAGCAAGATCTGGCACAAAACCCAAAAATTGTATTTTAGAATTAATAAATTTTTTCTTCAACACATTGGACGCCCCTCCCGCTATTTGCAATTTTATATCCACATGATCCAATATCTCTTCTACAAACCAAGTAATCCCATGGATATTTGCAAACCAATCACTCCCCACAAATAAAAAAACCGGGGGTATAATTGTTTGCTCCTGAAGGTTTATTTTCTCCAAATGATAACTGTCTTTAAAACTTATCGGGATGATATGGGTGCTAATATGTGGTAATTTATAAATCTCATCCAGATCCATTAAATCCCTTTCATTCAAAACAATTACCTGATCTGAAAATTTTACGGCGCTTTTTTCATTGTGGTAGATAATAAAATTTCGCCAAAAGTTGAAGGGGCTTGCTTTTGCTTGCTGAAGATGCATCTTATGTTCAACGTTGTGAAAAAAACATATAATTTGTCCTTTGTAATTATTTTTTTTTAGGCATTTACAAATTATTCCATAATAGGATGAATCTATAAAAATGTAATTATACTTAAGTGACCGCTCCAGAATACTTATTATCACTTTTTGGGACAAGCCGGCATTATATCCTTTAGAATAGTTTCTAAACCTAGATAAAATGGAGGATAGATTTTTTTTCAGCGGAGTGGCTAATTGAATAACGTCAACGCTATCTTTTCCAAGAATATCGCAAAAAGAAAGGTAATTCCTGTTGGTACATTTTGAACCACCACCCCCAGGAAGGGTTTGGAAGTTATTTGAACAAATAAATAATAATTTCATTTCAATATTTTCAAGTAATGCCAAACTTAACTTTACGCTATAATTTGTCCTTTTTTAAGTGGAGATACCCAACCACCCAAGTGGTTCACAAGGTAAGTGTTTCTTCATATTTATTATTTTCTGCCACCTTCAAAATCATTTGTTGAAATTCTTTCACTACACGTTCTGAATCATGGCGAATTTCAGCTATATTTTTTGCGGTTTTTGCTATATCTTCCCTAAGGGATACCTCAATAAATAATTGCTTTAACTTTTCCGCTAATACGTCAACGTCGTTATTTGTGACTATAGCTGCCCAATTGTATTTTTCAGCATATTGAACCAATGCTGTATCCTGAGGGGCGAAAATAACAATTGGAGTACCGCTTGCCATGTATTCCGGAGCTTTTGTGGGCATAGAATATTTTATATAACTTAATGATTCTGCACTAAAGTCGTAAGGAAGGATTAAAAGATCTGCATTTGAAAAAATCCTTGGAAGTTCTTCATATTTTACAAATCCTCTATGTTCTATATTTTTATCATTCTTGATCCAATCTGGTGCATCCTGTGCCTGAACCACAAATTTTACATTTGTTTGCAGTTCTTCATTAACCTTTTGTATTGCTTCCGCTATGCTTTTTAAGGATCTATCAATACCAAGGCCCAATCTTCCGGCATATAATACTGTTGGACTTTTGGGAAACTCATAATTCTCCCTTTGCCCTTTTTTCCAAAAATCCAATTTTATAGGGTTATGAAAAGTGATGAATTTTTTCCCATATCGTTTTTTATATTCCTCGCACATATAATCGCTTATTCCCATAAGCAACTCTGCTCTATCTAACAAGAGCCTAAATTCTTTGTTTATTTTTCTTTTCCAAAAATTTTTTAAGAGGCCTTTTACTCCAATTAATGTAGGCCAATCATCCATCATATGGAAAACCATAGGTCGTTTTACATAATCACAAACCTCGATTGCAAATAAAATGTCTTCTCTGGTATGAGTTTGAATATATAAAACATCAGGATTATAATTATCTATCCAGGAACAAAATTCTGGAGACAACTTTGTTTTAGCCTGAAAATTTGAAAATCCAATATATTCAAGAATGGGATTTATGTATTCCATTATCAGCTTAACCCGTAGTTTTGATTTTTTAATAACTACCTTGTCTTGAGTAGCTGCAAGATTGTTCATATTTAAACCACCCGAGTAATATTTCCTACTGAACAGGTTAAAAGGGAAAATCCATTTACGCTCTTTAGAGCCCAATTGATAATAATTATTGCATAACTTGGGATCCATATCTTCTTTAAGCAAATATCCCGAGCACGCAACAGCTAATTTTTCTCGTTCCCAATTACCGAAAAGGTTAGAAAGGGTAATCCCGCCACCCGTATTGTTGTTAAAAGGTTGATTTATAATAAGAACTTTTGGTATGGGCATAGATTTAATTTTAATAAGCTCGTTCTTCTATTTCTTCCTGAGTAAGTGAGATAGGATTTTCATTTCCCTTAAAATAATCCACAAGAAACTGTTCTGGAATATTTCTAATGGTTTTGGAATAGCAAATCCCAACAGCAATCCATAATAAAATATACTGCATGGTGAAAGTGTGAATAGTTGAGGGGTACATGATAATTAAAACCCAAACTATCCACATAGCAGCTGCCTTGCTAAGCAAATTACTGGAATAAAAAAGTCCTTTAAAAATAGCCGGGATCGTTATCAATAGAAAAAGGAATAAAGAAATTACCCCACCTTTTAAGATTAGCTGGAGATAATCTGTCTCTATAGTACCTCTATAGCCGGTCACCTCATTGACATCTATCCCGGGACAAAAATATTCACCCATCAAACCACGGCCTAGTAGCCAATCTTTAGCGGTCATATCCTGATAAAAACATGTTTCAACTAACGACCTCGTATCTTCCAAACCCCGATCCATAAGATTGCCGAATAGGCCGTCCTGTTCCGCATTGAAAAGTTCTAATCCCAACACCACTACAATACCACTTAGCAAAATTGACATTAATATAATAAAAAGTTTACCGCCAGTATTGGAAAGATAGAGAAGATAAACCAATACCAATGGTAGCAATTCCATTACCAATAAGCCTCTCCTCGCCCTGATCAATGCAAAAAATACGGTTATTACTATTATACCCATAGCGAATAACTTCCTTCTAAATGTATGGTATCTATAGGTAAGTACCAGAAATAAACACGGGGTTGCCAAGGTTTTAGAAAAGTATTCAACAATTGCCTGACTTTGTAAATTTTCTAAGTCACCCCGCATTAACTGTTGGATATATAGAGCGTCATAAATAAGGTAGATAATTCCTAAAATTACAATAATATCAAAAATCCGTTTATAGAAGATCAATTTTTTAGGGAACAATAAAAAAAGTGGGACTAAATACAAAAAAACCCCAAACCATGCATCAAATAGGGTAAACTTTATAGAGTCATAATTAAATTCAACACCCCTTACTACTATTACCAACAACCAACATACGTACAATATATATATACCTTGTAGGTACCTGTTTTTTATAGTATAGCTCATTAAATGAATGGCCATGGGTATAAAAATAAGAATCCCGATAATTTGAATAGCCTGACATACATTATAGTTGACAGTATCAGTAGTAGAAATTGTGTAGCCCGCTGTATACAGTACAAACCCGAACCAGAAAAGATTGAGCACCTGGCGATCCCTGCGGCCCAAATATAAATCATCTTCTAAAATTTCCTGATTCTTTAAAATCAACTTCTTAGTTCAATATTTGTTCTATTAGATCTACATGTTTACCAATGAGCAAATTACCTTCAAACTCAGGTAAAGCATAGCCCTTGACATCGTAATCAATGCAATACTTTATTCCCTTTGCTAGATCAATCGAATTTTTATATTCTGCAAGATAGCCGTTACCTTTGTGTTCGATCAAATCAGGTATTCCTCCTATATTAAAAGCAACCACTGGAGTGCCGCAATAATGGGATTCTAAAATGGAATATGGCAGATTATCCGCAAGGGATGGTGCCAGGAAGACATCTGCTGCGTTATACATAATGTTCGTTGCATATTCATTAGTAAGAAATCCCATGAATTTTGTTTTATACGGTATCGCTTCGGCAACCTCCTGTTTGAATCCACTTCCAAATATCAATATACTCACATTTTTATAATTGCCTTCTTCTTCCATTATTTCCAACGCCTTCTGCAGGTACTTCCATCCCTTATAAGGGCTATCGATAGAAATGGCGCCAAAAGCAATAACGATATCATCTTTTTGAATATTGAGCATATTTTTGGCAACGTTCTTCTCAAATGGTTTGAATATTTTGGCGTCTAAATAATTGGGGATATAAAATACAGGCTTTTCTTTTGTAAGTGCAGACTGTTTTGCACAATCATAAAGCCATTTACTTGGAGCTACGAAATATATATTATCAAACCTTGAAAATAATCTTTTCTTTATTTTAAATTCCCGCGAAGATAAGTCATTCTGCTTCTCTCCTCTAAAAAATTTGCAGTTGTGGCAGTGCTCCATGTATTTATCACATCCAAAGCTGTGATGGCAACCTCCCGTAATGGTCCACATATCATGCATAAAAAATATTATAGGTTTGTTGAGTTTGATCAACTGCTCAATATTTTTAAGGCTTAAAAAACCGTTGAGCACCCAATGGATATATATGACATCTGCTTCAATGACCACATCCATTTCCGAAATATTAGAACCAATGACCGGAAAGGAAAAAATCCCAAATTCAGAGGTCATTTTGCTTTTTAAATAGGTTTCTGTTCGATTGTTTATTTGAGAAATCCATTTAGACTTTCTCCCAAGACTGGAATTATTTTTTTGTTCGTCTATCTCGTTATATAAAGAAAGAAGGTTGGAATTGATCCCCGCGTCCACAAAGGCATTGTGAAGTCTATTAGCTGGACTAGACTCTGTGGTTTTGTATTGGAGATGAAGTATATTTAAATCGGTCATAAAGAGGTATTACCTAAGCCAAAGCCCTTTTTTATTTTTAACAATGATCATATAGTATTGAAGGGGCGCAAGTATGAAACCATTGAAATTAGCAATGATTGAGGCCAGAAATAAAGAATATACCCCCATTTTAAAATATTTAATAAATAAAAAAACCAAAGCTATAAATAGAAAAGGGCTTGTAATACTGGCCCAAAATTGTATGCGCAAAGCACTAATTCCATTTAAAAAATTAACATATTTGGAACCAAACATCATAACGCTAAAATATAGGAACCCCCAAAGAGATAATGCAAAGTTAATATTTACTGTTCCTTCGCCAAGCCATAAGGTATAGACATATCCGGAAAACACGAGCATAAAAGCACCTATGAAAATAAAAAAGATATTCAGGATATTATATTGTTTAATACTCTTTCTTATCCATTGTAAATCACCTTTTAAAAAAGCTTCGGTAGAAGCGGACCAAAATGGGGTAATAAATATCATAAATGCCATATTCAAAATCCCAAAATATTTGTAAACAATATTAAAGTCCGTGACATCTTCAGGACCAAAATTTCTGGAAATAATAATGTTGGCAGATTCAAACTGTATGATTCCAGCAATCTGTATAATAAAAAATATGCTGCCCAGGTTAAAAAGACTTTTGGCGTGGGAGAATTTTACCTTGCTCAATGAAGGCCGGTATAATTTATATTTTCCTGAAAAGAAAAAAAAATTTGCCCCTACCAAGACGATGATAGGAGCAACACAAAGAGCAATTCCTAAATATATTAAAGAACCCACAGTAGTAGATACAAGAATACCAATTATCAAAAGGGAGATAACCTGCCCTATAAAATCTATAAGAGATGCTCTTGCTGGTTCTTGATCTGCTGTAATAATTGTTGTTACAACCCTTAAAATAAATTGTAAGCAGAAGTATGAAAAAACAATTGCAGCCAGTAATGAAATCTCCTTAGAGAAATCAGGTGAAACTTTTAGAATATCGCTCCAATTCAATAACGGATTTATCAGAAGAAAAAGCCCCCAAAGAACTGTAAAAATTATTCCTAGGACAGCATATGTAGTACTCACATAAACCTGTGCGCTTTCATCGTCCCCTTCAGCTTTGGCCAACGCAAACTTGTTCCTTAGACCTTGGGTGAGGCCGATATCAAAAAAACTGAACCATGCAACGATTGAACTAATGGTCAACCAAATACCGTAACGATCGGCATTTACATAATTAATGGTCAAGGGTACAAGCAACAAACTAATTCCAATACTTCCCCCCTTAATTAGAATTGCAGAAAGTATATTTTTTTTAGCTTTTATACTCCGTTCCTGCCCCTTATTAAGAAATTTTTGAGAAAAACTGAGTAATGGTTGAAGGTACCTGTTAATCATACATTAAATTTCTTTTTTAAGATGATCAACATTAATTATTTTCGTGCAATATAATCACCATATCCATATACTTGGCTATAACCATAGCCGTATCCGCTATCTTCCTTTACGAAACCTCTTTTTTTCAATCCATTAAATACGATACCGATATGGTTCAGGTTTTTATCGGCAAGATTTTGATCCAATCTTTCAACAATTTTCTTTGGTGTATAATCGTGCCTAACTACAAGTAATGTGATTTCGCTAAATTCAGCAAGTAGGTTCGCATCAGATACCAGGCCTATTGGGGCAGAATCCATAATTATATAGTCAAATCTCTCAGAAAGGCTGTTAAAAAAGGACTCTAATTTCCCATTTAAGAGGAGCTGGGTGTAGTCTTCCCTATGTTTACCAGCGGGAAGAATAAATAGATTTGGATTTATTTCAGAATTTACTATAAGTTCATCAAGGTGTGCCGTATCTTTTAAAAAATCGATTATTCCCTTTCGGTCTGTAAGATGGAAGGTTTTTGTTGTATTGGGCTTTCTAAAATCCATGTCCAGAAGAATTACCTTTTTGCCGGATTTTGCTAAACTATACGCCAGATTTTTGCTCACAAAGCTTTTACCTTCCCCGGCCAAACTGGAAGTAACCAAAATTTTCTTTTTTCTGAATGTCCTGCTGTACAATCCAAGTTGCGCATCCAAATGTCTAAACTGTTCAATGATGGCAAGGTCTTCAGGATTTTCCGAAGAGACCAATTTGCCCCCTTTCAAATGCGTCAATTCCCCTATAACCGGTAAATTACTTGATTCTTCTATCTCAGAACGAAAAAGTATTTTTTTGTTCAGCATTTCTTTAACCACCACATAAACAATCCAAAGACCAATAGCAATAAACAATGCAAATCCATAAATTTTGATTCCTTTGGGGCTTACAGGTTCTAAAGAAGCCTGGGCACTAGTAACTACCGTATCATCTTCATTGGAGGGTGCGTAAGAAAGGGCAATTTCTTCCCTTTTTTGCAACAAATAAGCGAAAAGATCATTTTTTACCGCTTTCGTTCGGGTTATTTCCAGCAGTTTACGCTCATTCTCGGGGATTGTTTTTAAAGCTGAGCTATATTTCCCTGAGTTACCATATAAATTGGAAAGACCAGCATTAAGATTACTCTTTTGGCTTTGCACGTTATCTAAAATATTTGGTCGTATTTTTTCGATTTCATCGGCAAGGGAAATCAAGATTGGGTTATTTACCGCCGTTGTTTTTTTTAGGCGTTCATATTCCGTTTCAGCATTGTATAGTTTTTGTAGCAATTGGGTTAATACAGGGTCATCGATGCCTAAGGTTGATGGCACGATACTACCACCGGTGCCTTTGGATTGAATGTAATTTTCAACTTTATCCAATACGGAAAGTTTGAGTCTTATATCAGCAATTCGTTGATCATTTTGACCGGCATCCTGCAAATACATTCTTCCCTGCTCGCTAAGGTCTACTACACCTTTGGAAGACCGGAATTCTTCTATTTCAGTTTCAAGTGTACTTAATTCATCTTCTACATTTTTGATACGGGCTTCAATAAATTCCATGGTATTGGCAGCCAGCTTATTCCTGTTATCGATACCTTTCTGATTGTAGGCCTGGATCAATCCGTTTAGAACATCTTCGCCACGATTTGGCACCTCATCTTCCATGTAAAGATTAATTACTGTGGACAATTTTTCGGGCGGGGCAACTTCTAAAGATTTTGCCAAGCCTTGGGTGACATTACGGGGATTTATTAAAAGAAAATATAAGGGATTTTTAGCTTGTTTAACTTTATTATTATTGGGAAGAAACATAGTTTCTCCAAAAGGTGTATCAACCCATTCATTTAGCGGATAGGTTTTCCCATCAATTTTTACATTTTTCGAGGTGGGATTGTATGTAAAATAATATTTAGAAGGGTTGTCATTTTGTATAATAATCTTGTTGGAGTTTTTGAGTTGAAGGCGGATGGGGGATGAATTATAAGCAGATATTGATTTTATATTCATGCCTAAAAACTCAGTTTCTTCATAAAAAGGAGCGTAGAGGTTCATGCTATCTACCACCTTTTTCATAAGGTCTGGAGATTGTATTACCTTGATTTCATTCTCCACTATCTTTTTAGAATCGAATGGGTTCATAGATTCCACCATTCTAGAATCATCCACCCCTTTGTTCTCATCTTTAATAATCAATGTAGCTGAAACCCCGTAAGTAGGAGTAACATATTTCTTATAACCCCAGGCCAAGAATAAAACTGATACTAAAATTACTGCAAGCAACGGCCAGAACGGGAAAAACAAATCCATCATTGTATTGAACAGATTATCGTTTTTTGCAGATTTGTTATTATAGGACATAGAACCTAATTTTCTATATTTATCTTGTAATGGCAATAATTCCAAAAGAAAGCACGCTTATTATTACAGGTAGCCAGGTTATAAGTCTAGAAGTGCTTTCAACTTTTGCTTTGTTTGGTTGCACATAAATAACATCATTCGGTTTTAAATAATAGTTGGGTGAAGTAAATATATCATCTGAGGTCAAGTCGATTCTGGTAAGTTTTTTGGCATCATTTTCTTCCCTAATTAACAGAAGGTTATTTCTCTGGGAGTAGATTGTGAGGTCTCCCGCAAGGCTAAGAGCTTCCAGAATACTCACCTTTTCGCTTGGAATAAATAATACCGAAGGTTTGCTCACTTCTCCCAAAACTGAAACTCGAAAATTCAAATACCTTATAAATACTATTGGTTCAACCAACAATTTTCTTTTTACCAGTTCATTGGTAATTTCTTCACGCAAATCTTGCTTGGTTTTACCTGCTGCTTTAATTTTTCCCAAAAATGGAAAACGAATAAACCCATCTTCATCTATTAAATACTCTGGAGACTTGTTCTCATTATATTTAGATATTTCTGAACTGTTCATGGGATTAAAAACCTGAGTGGCCTCTGGGTTTAAACTGCTTACGGAAATACTGAGCAAATCATTTTCACTTAAAACAGGTTCCAAATTTTCCAGGTTCGATTGAAACCGGGTTTCTGGAATATTATTGAAGTAGGTTGCCTTTTTCAAATTGGTACAGGAGGTGAAGCTCAAAACAGCAACCAATATATAAATGGCTTTATAAAATTTATTCATAACTGAAAATTGTATTAAATTGTACTGATTAAAAAACAATTTAAATTTTTTAAGTATTCAATATACCTCGAAATTCAATTATAGAATTCTATACAGATACTCTATATTAATTTGCATGGTACACCCTTATATAATCTATTTCCATTACCGCCGGAAACATAGAATCATCAACCCCCTGGGCTCCTGTAAATTGGCCTCCCACGACCATATCTATTAAAAGATAAAAAGGTTGATCATAGGGCCAATTAAATTCGGTGGCATTAGATGGACGGTCTAATGTATATACTATATTGTTTGTATTATCTATATAAAATCTAATGTAATTATCCGTCCATAAAATTCCATATGAATGAAATTCTTCCTCAACTGTTTCCAAAACATTTCTTGAGGTTATCAAATTACCATTATCTCCATTATTTGCAGCTGAATGTACAGTAATATAAGTTTCATTTGGCAGATGACTGAAATATTCCATAAAATCAATTTCTCCAGAATCGGGATAACCTACTTCATCTATATTATTACCAAGTAATGCTAATTTGGACCATAGTCCACTTTTTTCACCCATAGGAAGTTTAGCGTTAATTTCTATACGTCCATATTGAAAAGCAAATTTTCCGCTTAACCTTGAAGAAGTATAATCTCCCTGGTTTTGACCTGCACCAACTTTTCTCGCATATATTTTTAACTTTCCATTTTCTACCTCCGCATTCTTTTCAGAATAACTTTGCAACTGATCTGAACTACCTAGATTATTAAAGTTGCTTTCAAAAGTCCAGTTGTCCTTTAAAGAGGCGTTTTCATCAAACTCCTTACTCCAAACCAGTAAGGCATTATTCCAGTTATAAGTATCAAGATTTACTCCGCTGGGAATTTCCATTCTTATTTTTGTTCGTCCCATACTGGCACCTTCATCTGTGGTATCATCTGTCTTGTCGCAACTCAATGAAATAAAACCTACAGTTACTACTAATAAGAATCTATTAAATATTAGTTCTGTCTTCATAATCAAGTTATTTATTAAGTAAATATATATCATAACTACCTCGCAGCAATTACTCGGAGGTATGATTCTCATCATTTTTAAATTTTCAATGCAAAGCATTCCTAAAATTTAACATTTAGAGATTAAATGTAATATTTTTATTATTTTAGAAGTAAATTAGAAGGATTTTAATTTAATCAAAATTTATATACCAACCATACGTTTCTTAAGACTTCATCCAGACTAGTGCTATAGTTTCACTAACCTCTTCAATTTAGAAGGATCAGTTAATTTTCTCATCATTCCATCAGGTTTTTCAGAGTTAAAATATAAATCGCCCTGAAAATCAACGCGGGTTTTAATTTTTTTAGCAAGTTCACTAATAGAGATTTCATCTCCTATACCTATATTAATATGCGTATTTCTTATCTCAGAATAATTCTCTGGTTCTGAACCTATTTGTGCGACACTATCTTCAAATGAGGTATTCTCCATTAGGAAGACACAGGCATTGGCCATATCTTTACTAAAAAAAAACCCTTTCTAGGTTGTCCGGAACCCCAGATTTGAATTTTCCCCTTTCCATTGTAACTATTAATCAGCTTTTACACATTCTTATACCGGCTATTTTGGCTTTAGCATAAGGTTCATTTGTATATTCCAATTCATCTGTAAGCAACGAACTTTCTTGCATAGGCTGCTTCGCATTATTCGGGTAAATACAACTGCTTCCAGAAAAAGAAGTTTTTTTAATCTTATGCATTTAGCTTTGATGAATACATTATTTTGAATCATCAAATTTTTATAGATAAAATTTGCCCTTTAGGTATTTTCGGCCATGATCCCACCAACTTTTGCTACGGCAAGAAAACATACTAGGGATTTTCTTTTTTAAAAAATTCTGAAACTGCGCCAGAATTTGTTAAATCCAGTCCTTATAAGATCTCAACACCAGGTTGGTTGGAATATCCCTTGTATTTTAAATGCCTAAAAGCCTCACTGCATCTAATATCCTTAGGGTTCATAAACTATCTGCATTACCCTAGTATACTCTGGAATTTCGATGGAAACCCGGACGTGCCTCATCGCCGCGAGATTATAAATTTCGTCTAGTTTGTTTCCTGAAGGAGTTTGATTAGGTTAGTACTATCATCATATCGCCGTAATGGCAGGATAAAATTTCTGTTTTCTCCATGTGGATCCTGATATACTATACGATCAATATTAAAAAAAGAAAGGCTCTCCTTTTTAATCCGTGAACTTCATAACCTTTTTTTAAAAGGAATTCGCTTAAGTATGCCTCATCTTGACCCGTCACCACCAGTGATAAACGCTTTTTCATTTTTAATTCGATTTAGGTAGATAAATATGAAAGTAATCCGTACTATTTAATACGCTTTTGCATCACCAAAAAAGGCATTCCGCACTGTTTCATACATAATATGTACATCTAATAAGACAGACCATTTTTCGAGGTAAAAGATATCCATTCTTGTTCTGTTAACTATGTCAGACTTGCGAATTATTTCACCTCTAAATCCTTTAACCTGTGCAAGGCCGGTTATTCCTGGTTTTGTAAAATGCCTTACCAGATAGTTATCCACATCTTTTTGAAAAGATTGTGTATGCAAAAGCATGTGTGGTCGTGGTCCCACTATACTCATTTCTCCCAAAAAGACGTTTATAAACTGAGGTAGCTCATCAATACTAGTTTTTCGAAGAATTCTTCCTAAACGGGTTACACGTGTATCATTTTTAATACACATTTGAGAATTCGCCTGTGAATTTATCTCCATAGACCTGAATTTATAGCAGTAAAAAGAGTTTTTTTTATAACCATGCCTAAGTTGCTTAAAAAGCACCGGGCCACGGGATTCTATAAGGTTCAGGAGAAAAATAACGGGAATGAGCCAGGACAATACCAATATGATCACAAGGCTACTCACTAAAAGGTCAAAAATCCTTTTCCCATATTTAGCATAGTTTTTCTCTAATGGGGACCTCCGGAGATTAAGCACCGGAATATTTTCAAACATTTCATATTGTGCCGCTCGTGCCTCAATCCCTTTGCCATCCGGCAATATTTTGAGCCTTTTTAAATTATTATCAGAAAATTGTTTTAGTTCTAACAACTGTGAATTTGAAAAATCACTAGCAGCACAATAAATTTCGTCTATGCTGTTTTCTATTATGTAGCTAAAAGCCATGGAAAAATCTCCTAGATTATTGCCATAGTTCTTTGTGGTATTTTTACCGGAGAAATATCCAAAATACTTGTAGCCATAATCCTCATTTCCAAAAATTTCTTCCAGTTTTAATGTATTTTTATTTTGCCCCAGGATTACTACATTTAGAAAATTACCACCTCTTTTTCTATACCATTTCCTTACTTCAAAGAAAATTAACCTGTAGGTAGTAAGTGATACAAAGAGTATAGACAAGATCAAGATTTGCTCTTTAGGAACAAATTCTTTTTTTAGGAATGCTAAAACGGTAAAATAGGAAAGTGCAAAAACGAAAAAGTGCCTTACAAATTTATGATAATTTGATAAAAACCTTTCAGTCCTGTCAATATTATAAAAGTTTAATCCGATTCCTATAAGTAACCAGGAAATGTTTAAACTGATAATAGCCAGCGATCCTGTAAATATTTCTGGAGCTAGACTTAATAGGGTAATATTAATAATTAATAAATTAAAAATTACCGAGAACGGAATAATTAAAAACGACCCTCTCATTTGAATTTATATTTAGTTAGTATTGAGGTTTTAGACACTTAATTTCGGGGTAAGTATCTTTATCGTAGGTAATAAAAGATTTGAGTGATTTTAGAGTTAGGGTAAATTCTAAAAGCGTAGGATATTAAGTACTAAAATAATGCATTAATTTTATTTAATCAATCTTTTGTTAGATGGGTTTTATCAAAATATTCAATTGTTTTAATCAAACCTTCTTTCAACTGGACTTTGGGCTCCCAGTTGTTTAGCATTTTCTTTGCCAGGCTTATATCAGGTTTTCTTTGTTGAGGATCGTCTTTGGGCAGATCGAAAAATTTAAGTTTAGATTTTGAACCTGTTATTTCGAGGACATTTTCTGCCAGTTCCAACATGGTAAATTCATTCTCATTTCCGAGGTTAACAGGTCCAATGAAATTATCTTTATTCATCATCCTTATCGTTCCTTCAATTAAATCATCTACATATTGAAAAGATCTGGTTTGCTCTCCATTACCAAATATAGTAATATCTTCTCCTTTTAAAGCCTGTACAATAAAATTAGAAACTACCCTTCCATCATGAGGATTCATGTTAGGTCCATAGGTATTAAAAATTCTTATAATCTTTACATCTACATCATTTTGATTATGATAATCCATAAAAAGCGTTTCTGCACAACGCTTTCCTTCATCATAACAGGATCTTGGACCAATAGTATTTACATTCCCCCAATAGTCCTCCGTTTGGGGATTAACTTCGGGATCGCCATATATTTCGCTGGTACTAGCCTGTAAAATCCTAGCTTTTATCCTTTTTGCCAATCCAAGCATATTAATCGCCCCCATTACAGATGTTTTAATCGTTTTAATAGGATTATACTGATAATGAATTGGAGATGCAGGACAAGCCATATTATAAATCTGGTCCACTTCAATCATAAAGGGATTTATAACATCATGCCGCACTAATTCAAAATAAGGATTATCCAAGAAAGGCAAGATATTTCGCTTGTGACCTGTAAAAAAATTATCCAGACATATCACTTCATTACCTTCATTCAATAGTCTTTCACATAAATGGGAGCCAATAAATCCTGCACCGCCCGTTATTAAAATTCTTTTCATCGGTATATTTTTCTATTGCCTACTTCATTAAATAAGTAGGGTTTTTTTCCTGCAGTTGGTTATAAACTATTTTAATCCTGATGATCTTTTTGAAATATTAAATAAAAAAGTTTCGCTTTTTGCCCCTATTGTCTATTCCTTTTTGATTAATTGTGTAACCCTTAGTAATAAAATTAAATTATAAACTGCTTTAAATGAGTCCCTATTGTTCTATTTAGTTACTCTGCCGCATTCCGCGGTCTAGATTATGTGATTATTTTTAATACTTACTTTTCCTATATTTTGAAGAATCGTTTGAGTATGATACAAATATTCTTGGTTGCCCCTACTAATAATCTATTAATCTATCGCAAAATCCCATGTTTTGTTCAATAGCTAATACATACAAAGATATATTAGAAAATTTATTTAAAAATTGCTTACATCTCGATTTTTGAGATAAGGGACAAAAGCTACTTCCTTTAATAACATATGATTGATCATTATTGTTTCCCTTATAGTTTTAATATGGCTCCGCCGTAGTGAGTCCCAATAATTGGAATTCACAAAATTTTGAGTGGGGTAAAATATAGAGATAACTCAATTGAAAAAAGGTAGTTGGGGGCTTATTCAATTGAATGATGAAGATCAAAAAAAAAGTAGAGCGATCATAATATGGTGTGTTAAAAATTTAGGCCCAAAAAAGGCAGGTAATTTTTCATGAATAATTTTTAATGAATTCTTATAATAAATACAATTCCATTCTCTAATAATCAGTTATTAGCAACTATTCAATGTTTTTATTCAGAAAAAACAAATATAAAGCTTTAAAGAAAATTTCTAATTTTGAGAAATTTGTAGTCGTAAGATTTTGGAGGTCAGTTGAATGGTAAAATATTATAGATGTATAACATACCTCATATTTCTCTAAATTTCGAAAAACGCAAATTTTGGTTTTTGCCGAGACAAAAGTTGTCAAATATTGTTTCAAAGATGCGAAGAGTTTGATACAGGATTTTAAAGATCTTTGTCACCTAATAATTCTATTGCAAAAAAAAACCCTGTATAAACAGGATTTCTTTTTTTTGAACTTTATATAATTTACATTTCTAGTAAAATCTGGTAACATCGCTTTTAAAAGTATATCGCAGATTAAAGTTGCCAGAATTATTTTTGCAAATTGATAATACGAATAGACCTAATCTACTTCCATTCAATTCCAAAATATAATTTCCTGGAAAATCTTCATGAAATATTTTATTACAATCAGCGATTTTATTTTTAAGATAGTTGGACTCTATCGGCAAATCCAATTCTTTTGAAAGGATGATTTTTAGTATCTCGGTTTCATGAAATTTACTTTCTTCCTGTAAAATAATTTGTTCAACTGAAGCTTTATTATTATAAGAAAATGAAAGCGGATTCATTACCAGCGTTCTCCAGGTGTTATAGAAAGAATTAATTTCCTGTTCACTCACTTTCCCAAAGATTGCTCCTTTTAATTCATAAGCTTTCTTAGGTTCTGCTGTGCTACTATTAAAAAGTCCAAAGAACCCTTTTCGAGGATTAACTATAGTTTCTACTAGCGTAATCCCATAAGAGTTTAGACTCGGAAAGGATAATGTTTGCTTAACTTCTTGCACGATATATAGATTTGGTAGATTAAAGATACTAAAACATAGACGAAATACAACATTCTAGGTTTTATTTAACATTCTACATAATTTATAAGAAAGAATTTTTAAGCCTTTTACATCTTAGTTGATTCTTGTTTGAGGGCTTTTTTATCCCAGGATTTAATAAATTTTTACCAAAAAAATTATTTAATTGATATTTAATTTCCACTCTGCGGAGAAATAAATTTACTTGTGAAGAATAAAATTGAAGCATTAATTGGACTACAATTACTGAAATTAAACTATCGTAGAAAGAAAGAAAAAAATTACGTTCCCATTTTAAATTGTATGTATTTATTAGAGTGGAAAAAAACATACATATAGTTCTACATCGTGCTTATCAAATATCTATCTCACTTGGCAAATCAGCAATCATAATTAAGCTATTAAAGTAAAATTTTTCTCTCAAATAATTAGTCTTTCTTAAAGTATTTATAAAACATTTCAGCAGTTAGGGCTAAGCTTCCAAATCTTTATAACTTGAAGATTGTAAAAATTGAATTTAAATTCAATCAATTGATAATAAATAGATTATAAAATATAATTCTATAAATTCCGAAGTACATGTTGGAAATTGCTGATCTATCTGAAAATTCTATTAATCAAATTTTAACAAATTTAAAGGAAGAACACGAAGCAATCTGCAAACTTCCTTCTGACGGATTTCTTCATATTGAAAAAGAATTACCTTATCTGGTAATTTATCGTCGAAAAAAAGAGGATAGAGGCACACGAAGGTTTGTTATTAATGAGGCCTCCTATTTAATCATTGGCCATGATGATTTTGAATCCTACAAAAAGCTCCTTATCGCTTTATCAGATCAGCTCTCAACAAAATTCAACTCCTATCTCCTGTTTGAAATCTTTTCAGGCAATGAGGGATCAACAACAATAAAAATTAAAGGTCCGCATACCAAACTTCCCACCGCCCTGGATACTCTAAAGGAAGATTTGGATGGTATTAATTCTGAATTTTCAGGAATGTATCTTAAGGTAGAAATTCTGGACACCAATAAACGGCAGCCTGAAACAACAGAGGCTTTAATGACGACTGAGGAAGCTAAAAATTGCGGAGCGGTAATTGTAGGTTTAGAAGTGCCCCCGGTTTATCGAAATGCCCATAACCAATTGTACCCCGTCTTTTTTCGAAAATTCAAGGATTACCTCATTAAGGCGATGCACCGTTCCTTTTTTGAATTTATCCGGGTGCAGACCTCTGGTGGGGTTGCCAGTTATAACGCTTTAGGCCGAAAATATTTAAAACAGATCGTTTTCGATATTGATAAAAAACTTGCCGATATTGAACGATCCTACCAATTTCTGTGGTTAATTTCCCCTTCCAATATTGCTGAAATTAAGAAAGAGTTCTTTGAAAGTAAATATGACAAAGTTCCGGATTACCATTACCGGTTACTCCCGGTAGATCCGGATGTGCTGAAACGAAAACTGTATAACCTTCAAATCGAGGATATCGATGATCCAGCGATGTCATTTCTTTTTCGTGAAAAAAGGGAGGAATTGGATTTGCAAATTAGCATGTTGAACGAACGCGGAACCGATAATTTTCTGTACGACAGTATTCGCTTATATAAAGGTGTACAAAAAGATCTTTGCGAGGAGGCTGTTAATATTCTGAATAATGTTGAAGAGCATATTGAGCCGGATGCAGTAAAGGAATTAGATGCCAAGGCCTTCAGTAGCCTTGCGCGAAAAGAATTTGATTTCTATAAAAAACAGGATGAGAACTTTACCTGTAAAGTTCATATCAGAAAAGATGTTAATGTAATGATGGTTTCTCACGGCGAACTTTATATCCCCTCAGATTATAAGATGAATCGTGTTGAAGCCGATGCTTTGATTCAACATGAGGTGGGGACGCATGTACTTACCTATTATAACGGAAGTACCCAGCCACTGGAACAATTAAGTATTGGTCTGGCAGATTATGATCCCCTGCAAGAAGGAATGGCGGTGATGTCTGAATTCATGATCGATGGCCTCACTCCTAATCGACTTCGAATTTTGGCCGGAAGGGTTCTTGCGGGTGAAGCGGTGATGAATGGGGCTGGTTTTCAGGAAATTTTCAGGTTATTAAAAACCGGATATGGATTTTCTGCAGAACGAGCTTTTAATATTACCTCGAGAATAATGCAGGGTGGTGGCTTTATTAAAGATATTATTTATTTAAAGGGATTGGTTTTATTAAAAAATCACCTGAAAGATGGTGGGGAACTGGAAACCTTACTTGCCGGAAAATATGGCTTAAAACACCTCCCGGTAATCAATGAATTAACTGAAAGAAAAGTTCTTAAAACGCTAAAGCTTAAACCAAGCTATTTACACAGCGATAAGATGTATGAAAAATTAAATTTAATCAGGAAAGGTATGAGCCTTCCACAAATGGTATGTAAATGAGAATATGTTTTGTATTGAACGATGTTCAAACTGAAAAAAACGGGACTTCGATCGCGTTAATGTCCATGGCACATCAAAGAGGTCATGAAGTTTTTGCGATTGGTGTGGGTGATTTTACCTTTCACCACGACAAGCCTATAAGTATACACACTACTTCTGTAGCGAAAAGTTTCAAAAGCAAATCTCCGGCTAAATATCTGGAAGCACTTCAGGATAAAAAAGCCAAAACAAAGACCATAGATTCAAGTACCCTGGATGTTCTTTTTATAAGAAATAATCCCACGGAAGAGGAAGGAAGACAATGGGCAGAACAGGCCGGCGTTGCTTTTGGAAGAATGATCCAGCAATTAAATGTTTTGGTACTGAATGATGCTTATGCCCTTTCTCATGCTTTTATTGATAAATTATATTTTGAAGAATTGCCCCAGGAGATTAAACCAGATTCCATTATTACCCGGGATAAAGAATTAATTCTGGAATTTTGGAAGAATCAGAAAAATAAAAAAATGGTATTAAAGCCATTAGAAGGTTCCGGTGGCCAGGATGTTTATTTAATAGACGAGCATGAGAAAAATGTGAACCAAATCATTACACATTTAAGTTCGCAAGGTTATGTGATCGCTCAGGAGTATCTCCCGGCAGGAAAAGATGGTGATGTTCGCGTTCTTTTGGTGAACGGGAAAGTAATGGAACAGGATGGGAAAATGGCCATAATTCGTAGGGTTAGTGGCGAAGGGGAATTCCGTAGTAATTTCTCTGTGGGTGCAACTGCAGATAGCAGCGATCTAACTCCCGCTATGCAACGAATTATCGACCTTACCGCACCTAAATTAATCCGTGACGGACTTTTCTTTGTAGGCTTGGATATCGTTGATGACAAATTAATTGAGATCAACGTGTTAAGTCCCGGTGGGATGGATCGTTTTAAGGATATAGGCCTTCCTCCCTTTACAGATAAGATCATCGAGTCTATTGAAAGAAAGGTAGAATTTAAGAAAATCTATGCGGGACAACTGGCTAATCGTACGCTGGCAACCATGGAGTAAAATTGGAAATTTATGAATGAAGAACTGAATGAGGAAATCTCCCGGATCATCGGGAAATATTCCAGCGGAAAAGAAGGTCCATTATTATTTGTAACTGCGGGAATTCATGGGAATGAACCCAGCGGGGTCAAAGCGCTGGAAGAGGTTTTTAAACAATTGCATAAAACAAAACCTGAAATAAAAGGAACTCTTCTTGGGGTTTCAGGAAATAAAAAAGCGCTGAATAAAAATCAGCGGTATATAGACGAAGACCTCAACCGTACCTGGACTTCAGAAAATGTGAAATCTGGAAAAAAAGATTCACATGAGAAGAAGGAGATGTTTGAAATTATTGATGTCTTGAACGAATATCCTGAAAGTGATTTCAGCAAACGTTATTTCCTGGACTGCCACACCACCTCCTCCCCTAGTTTGCCTTATGTTTCTGTGCAGGAAGTGAATGATAATGATACATGGGCGCATAAATTTCCCACTTATATTATACGTGGTTTTAGTGATATTATCACCGGGGATATCGATCATTATTTAAGCCGAATTGGAATGACCGGTTTTGTTTTTGAAGCGGGACAACATACCAGCGAAACCTCTGCGGAAAATCACGAGGGGGTGATCTGGCTGGCACTAAAAGAAGCCTGCGACCTGGATCTTTCAAAGATTGAAACCTATCCGGAATGTGTGGAAAGATTCACAAAAAAGAATGCCCCAGATCAAAAGACTTTTGAAATTATACATCGTCATGGATTAGAAAAAAATGACACTTTTGAGATGAAACCGGGTTATGAGAATTTTCAAAAGATTAAGAAAGGGGAAATCCTTGCCACACAAAATGGAAAGGAGTTAAAAAGTGAATGGGATGCCTATATTTTTATGCCCTTATATCAGGCACAGGGGGACGATGGCTTTTTCGTTGTTCAGTCTGTCTAAATTCCCTTTTGTTTAAAATCTAAACAAACCGGTGTTTTTAATTCAAATACCGGGGGCATTGGAGTCAATTTTCCGGTAGCATCATCAATTCTATAACTGGTGATGTTTCCGGTGTCCTGGCTCGCGGCATATAAATATTTCCCATAAGGGGAAATGGCAAAATTTCTGGGGGTCTTTCCAGCCACAGCAACAAAATCTACCACTTCAAGTTTACCGGTTTTCTGATCGACCTTAAAAATTACGATACTGTCGTTTCCACGATTTGATGCATATAGATATTTGCCAGATGGATGCATGTGTATATCGGCTGCGGAATTTTTCATTTTATATCCTTCAGGCAAAGAGGAAATATTCTGGATAAGCTTTAATCCCCCATCTTTTAAAACTTCAAAAGAACTCACCGTGCTATTCAATTCATTGATGGAATAGGCATAACTCCCATTTTTGGAAAAGCTCAAATGTCTTGGTCCTGCACCTTCTGGAAGAGCTACAAATTTTTGTGTATGCGGGGTCACTTTGGCTTCAGTAGAATCTAAATTATAGATCCAGATCTTATCATTTCCGAGATCGGCGATATAAGCGAAACGATTATCTCCGCTCACTTTTACAGAATGCGTATGTGCTTCGTCCTGATTTTCAATTTCAATTTCCTGAGACAGCTCTAAAGCACCATTATCACAAATCTTATAAAGGCTTACCACACCTCCTATATAATTACTAACAAAAGCCAGCTTTCCTGAACGATCTAAAGCTATATGGGCGGGAGCCAGTCCGCCGGTTTCCAGCCGATTTATTTTTTTTAAAGAACCGTTTGGTTCGATCTTATATGATTCTACAAATCCTGTTTCTCCATCAGCGGGGCCTAATTCAGAAACTGCATATACATATTTACCTTTTTTGCCCACTTTCACAAATGAAGGATTCACTGCTTCCGCTGCAACACATACATAAGATAATTTTCCGGTATTTGGTTCCTGGTTGAGGAGATAAATCCCTTCAGCCTGCCCATCTACGTGCCCCTCTTTTTTAGTATAGGTGCCTACATAAATCTGGTTGATCGAATCCTGGGTTTCTTGCGCATGCATAGGTATCATCATTAATGTTAGGACAAATAATAGTAAAATCTTTCTCATAATTGCAGGTTAAGTTAGAGCCATTTTTTCCGTTTGAAATAATAAAGCATCATCAGGAATACAAAAATCATCACCCCCCAAAGTACGAAATAACTGTAATGCCATTGCAGTTCCGGAATATATTCAAAGTTCATTCCGTAGATCCCCGCGATAAAAGTAAGCGGAATAAAGATACTTGCCATAATGGTAAGCACTTTCATCACCTCGTTCATTTTGTTACTTATCGTGGTCATATACATATCCATCAGTCCCCAGATCATTTCCCTGTAGATATCGATATTTTCAGAAATCTGAATGATATGGTCATAAAGATCCCGTAAATAATTTTTTGTTTTTTCTTCTATTAATTCACTTTCCAGCTTCTCTAAACGGCTTATTACTTCTCTTAATGGAAAAACTGCACGGCGAATGCGTAAAATATTCTTTTTTAGATCCTGGATTTCGATGGTAATATCGTCATTTGGCTGGGCGGTAAACAAACTTTCTTCCAGGGCTTCAATCCGATCGCTCATATCGTCGATAACGATAAAATAATTATCGATAATTGCATCCAGCAGGGCAAACATCAAATAATCTGCAGAGCGACTGCGAATTCTACCTTTAGCGGTCTCAATGCGTTCCCTTACAGGATTAAAAACATCCCCATCGGACTCCTGGAAAGAAAGCAGGTAGTTAGAGCCCACAATAAAACTTATATGTTCCTGAACGATCTCATGGCTATCCCCTCTCTGCTCGAAATAAAGCATTTTTGCCACAATAAATAAATAATCCTGATACTCTTCAATTTTAGGCCGTTGCCCGGTATTAACAATATCTTCAAGGACCAAAGGATGCAATTCATAGTGTTTGCCTAGTTTTTCAATTTCAGATATATTATTAAGTCCGTCGATATTAAACCAGGTGATCCTGTCCTCATCCATAAATTTAAAAGCATCTTCAGTAGATTTGGAAGAAAAACGCTCATAGGCTTCCTTATTATAATCTATAACATCCAGCTTGGTCTCATTTCCCGCCTTATGGCCAACATAAGTCATCGTCCCCGGTATCTGGTTTACCGTGTGGGTGTTTTTAGGGCGTTTTAAAAGATGTAACCTGCGCTTAGCCATAAACAATGTTTTTTATAAAAATAGGAGAATTATCTATTCGAATTCAATTTTATTCAGAATAAGACCCGATGCGGGGGCTAAATAATCCATTTGTAAGTGTGGGGTATCTGGTCGTAAACTTTCTTCAATTTGCGCTAAATTTAATTCGCCCCTCCCAACCAATACGAGGGTTCCCATCATCAATCTAACCTGATGACGTAAAAAACCGGCAGCATGAATGTGAAAAAGATAGGATTGCTTCGGAAAAAAACTAGCTGTATAAAGCTTGTTTTCAACAATTTCTGATTTAATCATGGTACGTTCAAAAGTGCTTTTTTCTGAAACCCGTACGCAGTAATTCTGAAAATTATGAGTTCCCCTGAAAAGTAATGCCCCTTGTTTCATTAGTACTATATCCAGCCCTTCCTGAAAATTGGCCATAAAAGGTGCGCTGAACGGGTGAAATTTTTTCCCAAACGTAAAGAGATAAGCATATTCCTTTGTTTTTGAATGTTTGATGATATTAAATTGATCATCTACTTCCTGAATTTTTAAAGCTCTAATATCCTGGGGCAAATTCTGATTGAAAAGGTTCAAAAATGCCTCCAGATCTTCTAAAGGTTCGTGATCTAAAAACAATTCAAAAGCCGATTCTTCTGCAGATACCATACCATCTGTCCTGCTGGTTCCCAGAATCTTAAATTTCGCTTCCGGCAAAACCCATTTTAGGGTTTTAAAGATCAAACCTTCCGCGGTTTTCAAATTGGGCTGTTTCTGCCAGCCATGTAAACGATAACCTAAATACTGAACTTTTATCAAGTAATAAAAACGCTTTCGGAACAAACTTTAAAAATTGATTTTTGTATACAAACTTAAGCTTTACAAGTGATAAATTTATCTAATGTTTGCAGGTGTTTTAACAGAAAGTCATCATTAAAATTATTTTTTTATTTATGATTCATTTCTGGTTCAAGATGGATAGTTTGGAAAAAGCAGGTGAAAATAAAATCTTAAGTTTTGGATTTTAAACAATAGTTCTAGCTATTCTTATAAATCACTCTACTTCTTTCTGGTTTTTAGTATATTTCAAATTCAATATTTCAATTCAATTTTTATGAAAAAATTTATTCCGACTTTCTTTCTAAGCCTTTTTTTCGCTTTTCAATTTAATGCTCAAATAAATCAGGATTCCCTCACCACGGCCGACTATGAAAGGGCTGTGAGTTTTCTAAGTCTTAACGGTTCAGCTAATATTGATAATCTTCGAATCCAGCCACACTGGGAGAACGGAAATCTATACTATAAAACTTCAGAAAATGGCGTAGATCAATACGTCATGATCAATCCAAAGAATGGAAACAAAAAGACTGCTTCCACTTCCGAAGAACTTATGGATAAACCCAAAGAAGAAACGACGCGACCAGAGGTTTCCAGAGATGAAGTAATTTCTCCAGATGGCAAAAAAGTAGTTTATATCAAAGACTGGAACCTATGGATGAAGAATCTCGAAACCGGAACCGAAACCCAACTGACCAAAGACGGGATTGAAAATTATGGTTATGCCACCGATAATGCCGGTTGGAGAAAAAGCGATCGCCCAATTGTACTCTGGTCTCCAGATTCTAAGAAAATTACCACTTTTCAACAGGATCAGCGACATGTGAGTGATATGTATCTGGTTACTACGAATATTGGAGCACCAAAGCTTCAGCAATGGAAGTATCCATTACCACAGGATGAAAAAGTTATTCAGATAGAACGCGTAATTATTAATGTTGAAAATAATAAGGTGGTTCGTCTTGATATGGATGCCGACCCCAGGCGTGGCACTTTGTGCGACGATATTTCCTGTTCCGGCGCGTTTGATGATAACGACTGGAGCGAGGATTCCGCGAGACTCTATTTCGTTTCGTCTTCCAGGGATCACCGCTCGGCTAAAATGAAAATGGCAAATGCTGAAACCGGGGAAGTGAGAAATATTTTCGAAGAAAAAGTAGATACACAGTACGAATCTGGCCAGGGAAATATCAACTGGAGTTATATAGATGATTCTGATGAAATAATATGGTATTCTGAAAGAAATGATTTTGGACACCTCTATTTATATGATGCGAAATCTGGTAAATTAAAAAATGAAATTACCAAAGGAGATTTTGTGGTAACCGAAATTGAGTATATAGACGAGGACAATAAAGAAATTTATTTTATGGCGAATGGGGAGGATAAAACTGAAAATCCGTATTTCAGCCATCTATATAAAGTGAAATTTAATGGGAAGGCTTTGAAAAAACTTACCCCGGAAAAAGGAACACATACGGTAAGCTGGTCTCCAGATCACGATTATTTCGTAGATAATTATTCTTCCCCATCTAGTCCGGGCGGCGCTGTGCTTAGGGATGCGAATGGAAAAAAGATTTCAGAACTTGAAAAAACAAATCTTAGCAGGCTGGAAGCAACAGGTTGGAAAGCCCCTACGGAATTTTCGGTAAAATCTAAGACCGGCGATTGGGATCTTTACGGACTCATGTTTACTCCCACTAATCTTGATGAAAGCAAGAAATATCCCGTGGTAAATTATATTTATCCGGGTCCGCAAGGCGGTAGCGTGGGCCGTTGGTCATTTTATCCTTCACGTGGTGATCACCAGGCTTTGGCTGAATTAGGTTTTGTGGTAGTTGTATTGGAAGGTAGCTGTAATCCAGGCAGAGAAAAATCTTTCCACGATTCCTGTTATGGAAGTTTGGCTGAAAACACGTTGCCAGACCAAATAAGCGGTATTAAACAATTAGCTGAAAAATATAAGTATATCGACACTTCCCGGGTGGGCGTTTGGGGACATTCCGGTGGAGGTTCGGCGACTGTTGCCGCCATGTTCAAATATCCCGAATTTTATAAAGTAGGTATCGCCGAAAGTGGAAACCATGATAACCGGAATTATGAAGATGACTGGGCTGAAAGGTATATAGGGCTTATGGATGCCACAGATAGCACTTCAACTTATGTCACCGATGCCAATGCCCAATATGCGGAAAACCTCGAGGGTAAGTTGCTATTGGCGCATGGAGGCCTTGATGATAATGTTCCGCCTTATCATACTTATTTGGTCGTTGATGCTCTAATCAAGGCGAACAAAGATTTTGATCTTTTAATCTTTCCGAATGCACGCCATGGTTACGGGCAGGATAGCTATTATATGATGCGCAAGAGATGGGATTATTTTGTTGAAAATTTAAAGGGAATGACGCCGCCTAAGGATTTTGTGATCAATCCGCAGAATTAGCAAGGCTTAAAATTTTAAATCGGCTTTAATAATTCTTACGAGTTCAAATTAAAATTTAATTTGGTAAAAACTGGAAAATCTTAAAGCCGGTTTTTTATTAGGTACTTGTCCGTTAAAGCACCTAATAGGCAAATCATGACTAAAATTGTCTATTGAGCACAGTCGAGACATTTTTGTTTGACCTTTCGACTGCGCTACCATTGACGTATTTTTATTTATTTAGGTATTGAGACCCTGAAACCAGTTCAGGGTGACGATACTGATCTTTAGAATTGCCGTCATGCTGAACTTGTTTCAGCATCTTATGAGATACTACTAAAAAATATGTCAGTTTTCGCTGGATAAATTTTTTATCACTGGTCTCAAGGTGACAAACTTGTTAGTCTAAACAGATAAGCATATATTCTAATAAAAAACAAGCCTACTTCGTGAAAGATTCTGAAATTCAAAAACTGGCAGATCAATTTCAGGGATTTTGCCAAACCCCTTCCCTGTTTTCAACGGAAACTTTTGACGGTCTCCAGAACTTTCAATTTCCTGAAGTAGCGATTTCAGATAAAATTATCGAGCAGTTAAAAGATTTAGAGCATCCGCGGAATAAAGTTTTGGGAAAACGGATGGAAAGTTTTTTTAAGATCGCAATGGATCATAGTGAACGCTATACGGTTATTGGTTCAAATATTCAGATCATTTCTGAAAAGATCACCCTTGGAGAAATTGATTTTTTGCTGTGGGACCATCAAATTAATAAGCCTTTGCATGTAGAACTAATTTATAAGTTCTACTTATACGATCCCGGTTTCGATTCGGAAGTCCAAAAATGGCTAGGCCCCAACCGGAATGACTCCCTTGCCAAAAAACTAAATAAACTAAAATCCAAACAATTGCCGCTATTATTCAGAAAAGAGTCCCGGGACGTGATCAAAAAATTCAATATTGATATGGAGCAAATTCAGCAACAGATTTGCTTTAAAGCACAACTGTTTCTTCCACCAGATATAGAATCTAATTCTGAATTTATCAATCCAGATGCCTTATTCGGCAATTATTCCAATCTTCAAAAATTTAAAGAATTAAGCCGAAATTTTGAAACTTTGGCACTTCCGGGTAAAACCGGGTGGAGCTTAAATCCTGAAAAAAATAATTCCTGGGAAAAACCTTCCGAAGTTTTAATAAAAATTGAAAAGCAACTACAGGAAAAAAGGGCGCCTTTAATCTGGATCAAAAATCATGATCAATTTAAATCTGCTTTTATAACCTGGTGGTAAATGCTGAAATTCCCAAAATAGATAGCCTTCTTTATTATTCTTTTCAAAAAACGACATTCTTGCCATTAAGTAAACAATTATCCTAATTTTGCAATAAAATTAAAGCATGTCGCAGGCGAAAGAACAGGCCATAAAAGCATCTTACTTTAGCATCATTGGAAATGTGCTGCTCGCGGCCGCAAAATTCATCACGGGAATTTTCGGTAATTCTTATGCCCTTATCGCTGATGGAATCGAATCTACTACCGATGTTTTCTCGTCTATTTTGGTTCTTTTCGGTTTAAAATATTCTACCAGACCACCTGATAAAAATCATCCTTACGGTCATGGCCGCGCTGAACCACTGATAACATTTATGGTGGTTGGTTTTTTGATAATTTCAGCAACGATAATTGCCTATGAAAGTATTGAGAATATTAGAACTCCGCATGAAATCCCCGAACCTTTTACGCTGATAGTCCTTGCTGCTATTGTAATTATCAAAGAGGTCTTCTATCGGTTTATCTCTAAAAAAAGTGAAGAGACCAGTAGTTCGGTCTTAAAGGCAGATGCCTGGCATCACCGAAGTGATGCGATCACTTCCCTTATGGCTTTTATAGGAATTTCTATCGCACTTTTTCTGGGAAAAGGCTATGAAAATGCCGATGATTGGGCGGCATTATTTGCTTCAGGTTTTATACTTTACAACGCTTATCTCATTTTAAGGCCCGCACTAGGCGAAATTATGGATGAACATATGCACCCGGTCATAGAATCTAAAGTTCGTGATATTGCCAATTCCCATCAAGGGGTGGTAGAAACTGAAAAGTGTTTTATCCGTAAAACCGGGATGACCTATCATGTGGATCTTCATATAGCTGTTTCTGCTGATATCACCGTTAAAGAAGGCCACGATATCGCCCATGAAGTAAAAGACCAAATTCTGGAACAGCTCCCGGAAATTGCCAATGTACTCATACATGTAGAGCCAGATGATGAGCTGGATCTCTAAATTTTAGAAAACTCCTATATTTCTTAAAATACCGCTAATATGAAAGTTCTCCATTTTTAAAATCTTAAATTTGGATAAATTAAATTATTTCAAACCATGGAAACGAACCTGGCCGTTCTTATAGACGGCGATAATATACCTTCAGCACACATTAAAGAAATGATGGAGGAACTTGCCAAATATGGTAACCCTACGATAAAAAGAATTTACGGCGACTGGACCAAACCGCATTTAAATAAGTGGAAAAATGTTCTTTTGGAGAACGCTATCCATCCTATCCAACAATATGGCTACACCCAGGGAAAAAATGCGACAGATTCTGCCATGATCATTGATGCAATGGATATTCTGTACTCAAATAAAGTACAGGGGTTCTGCATAGTTTCCAGTGATTCAGATTTCACAAGGCTCGCCACAAGGTTACGTGAAGCCAGTATGAAGGTAATTGGGATTGGAGAAAAGAAGACACCAGATCCATTTATTGTAGCCTGTGATAAATTTATATATATCGAAATTCTTAAAGCTCAGTCTAAAGAAGGTACTGAACAGGAAGAAAAACAGAAAGGTGGTAAGAAACAGGCGAATCTGGACAAGATCACCCCCAAGGTGATAAGGCTAATCTCTCAAACTATTAATGACGTTGCAGATGAAGAAGGCTGGGCTTTTTTGGGTGATGTGGGAAGTTTGTTGCAAAAAAAACAACCCAATTTCGATTCCAGAAATTATGGATTTCAAAAGCTGACTCCCATGATCAATTCTATTCCAAGTTTTGAAATTGAATCTCGGGAGAATACAAATTCAAGGTTTAAACTTATCTATGTAAGGAATAGATAGAAAATGAGGAATTTAAAGAAACTTCATAAAGCAGAATATCATCCTGTTGGTGATCTGGAAACCCTATTATTTGGACACGCCAAACCCTTTGAGGAAAAAGTTGTTTTTGGAAATCCTTTTGTGATGAATAGTGAAGCGGAAATCCAACAAGCCTATGACGATTTTCATTCAGGAAAAATGGGATCCTGAAGCAATTAATGTCGCTTTTTCAAAATCTCAACAATATCATCCAATCCAAAACCTTTGGCTTTTAGTAAAATTAGATAATGAAATAAAAGATCTGCACTCTCATTGAGAAAGAGCTCATCATTCTCATCTTTTGCTTCAATGACTGTTTCTATAGCTTCTTCTCCAACTTTCTGGGCAATCTTGTTGATCCCTTTATCAAAAAGAGAAACGACATAACTATCATTTTCTTTACGAAGTTCCGGTTCCGTTTCACTTAGTTTTTTTCGTTGATTAATTATTCCTTCCAATTCAGAAAGAAATCCATAATTAAAATCATTATTTTCACCCCAACAGGTATCGGTGCCTTTATGGCAAACAGGACCTTCTGATTCAACCATAATTAAAAGCGTATCGCGATCACAGTCTAATTCAATAGATATTAGGTTCAGAAAATTTCCACTTTCCTCGCCCTTCGTCCATAATCTGTTTTTTGTCCTGCTGAAAAAAGTAACTTTTTTGCTTTCATTAGTCTTTAGAAATGCTTCTTCGTTCATATAACCAAGCATCAATACTTTCCTGGTTTCACTATCCTGAATGATGGCTGGTACTAAACCGTCTTTATTTTTATTGAAATCTATGTTCATATCTTTTTTAGTTCGTGGTCTTTAGTAAAACTATTTTCAAATTAATTTACTGCCCTTCATTGATACATTGGTACATTGGTACATTAAAAGATTGGTTAAACTAAATCCTCACCGGAATTCCGGTATTATTCAATTTCTGTTTTAATTCTAAAATTTCAATTTCCTTAAAATGGAAAACACTTGCGGCCAGTGCGGCATCAGCCTTTCCTTTAATAAAAGTGTCCTGGAAATGCTCAACCTTTCCTGCTCCCCCGGAAGCGATGATGGGAATATTCAATTCCTCGGAAAGTCTGGCTAAAGCTTCATTGGCAAAACCATTTTTCGTCCCGTCATGATCCATGGAAGTAAATAAAATTTCTCCTCCCCCCCTCCTTTCAACTTCCTTTGCCCACTCGAATAGATCCAGATCTGTTGGAACCTTCCCTCCAACCAAATGAACTTTCCAAAGGCCATCGATTAATTTGGCATCTATAGCTACCACGATACACTGACTCCCAAATTTAGCGGAAAGCTGATTAATAAGCTGCGGATTCTTCACTGCGGAAGAATTGATCGAAACTTTATCAGCTCCATTTTTTAAAAGTATATCTACATCTTCAATGGAAGAGATCCCACCTCCAACCGTAAATGGAATGTTTAGTTTTTCCGCAACTTTCAACACTAAATCGGCCAAAGTTTTCCTCTTTTCTTCCGTAGCTGAAATATCTAAAAACACCAATTCATCTGCACCTTGCTCAGCATAGGCTGCGGCTAGTTCTACAGGATCGCCGGCATCTATGAGATCGAGGAAATTAATCCCTTTTACGGTTCTTCCATTTTTAATATCCAGACAGGGAATTATTCTTTTTGTTAGCATATTTCTAATATTTAAGGTTTGAAGGACGATATTCCCACGTTTTCGGAATTGATTTGCAGAGATGCCAACAATTCAGCGCAAAAATTTTGGTTCTATTTTTTAAATCCTGCCTCAAGTTATTATTTTAATTTCTTACTAATTATTTTGGCGCATTTGCTCGTCGTGCTTATTCCCCCGTTCGGCGCTCGTCGTTCGTACTTCATTGTTCGTCACTCATCGTCCATAGTCAACCCTTCAAAATATACCTTTCCAATTGTTTTAAACTGATTCTGTTTTCATAAATCGCCTTGCCAATGATCACTCCATCACAACCCAAATCTTTCAATTTTGGAAGTTCATCGAATTTGGAAATTCCTCCAGAAGCCGTAAGCCTGATATTTTTAGTTTCAGAAAGTATTTCTTCATACAAGTCGAATGAAGGTCCTTCTAACATACCATCCCTGGAAATATCAGTACAAATCACGTATTTTACTCCTTTTTCTTCATATTTCTGAATAAAGGGTATAATTTCCTGGTCAGATTCTTCCTGCCAGCCGGAAATAGCGATTTTTCGATCTTTTGCATCTGCTCCAAGAATAATTCTTTCTGAAGTATATGTTGCAATCCATTTCTCAAAAATCTGTGGGTCTTTTACCGCTATACTACCTCCGGTAATTTGTTTTGCCCCACATTCAAAAGCGATCTTCAGGTCTTTATCAGACTTTAAACCTCCTCCAAAATCAATTTTTAGATCGGTTTTACTGGCAATACTTTCCAGAATCTTATGATTTACAATATGTTTAGCCTTTGCGCCGTCCAAATCTACCAAATGTAAATACTGAATTCCGTGACTTTCGAACATTTTGGCAACTTCCAAAGGGTTTTCGTTGTAAACTTTTTTAGTGCTGTAGTCACCTTTCGAAAGCCGAACGCACTTTCCATCTATGATATCTATTGCGGGTATTATCCTCATATAAAATAGGAATTTAGAAGTTGGAAATACGAAATTTTTATTTTCATTTATTAATTTTTTTTCTGGTAGTATTGATTGAGGCTATTGCAAATTGCTTAGTCCGATCTTTCAAATTCTTCATAGTTAGTACTTCTAACTTCTCAATTCTAACTTCAGAAAGTTTTCTAATATTTTCTCGCCCGCTTTGCTGCTTTTTTCTGGATGGAACTGTACTCCATAGAAATTTTCTTTATGTAAAGCACAGGAATAATCTACCCCATAGTTAGTTTGTGCTATTTCATGTTCACATTCCGCTACATAAAAACTATGCACCAGATATACATATTCATTTTCAGAAACATCCTGGAATAAGGAAGTTTGCAGGTTTTTAATGGTATTCCATCCAATTTGCGGAACTTTAAGATCCTTGTTGAATTTTTTAACTTCCGTATCAAATATTCCCAGGCCTTCCGTTTTTCCTTCTTCAGAATAATTACACATCAGTTGCATGCCCAAACAGATTCCAAGCACGGGTTGTTGTAACTTCGGAATCAATTCATGAAGCCTTTTATCTTTCAGCATTTTCATGGCACTTCCTGCTTCCCCAACACCCGGGAAAATAACCCGGTCTGCTGCTTTTATAATTTCAGGATCATCACTTAAAATGGCATCATAACCAAGCCTTTTTAAGGCAAATTTGATACTTTGAATATTTCCTGCGCCATAATCTATAATTACAATATTCATTAAAGCATTCCTTTGGTTGATGGTAAAATCATTTTTTCCGTATCACGTTTTATCGCCATTTTTATAGCCTTGGCAAAGGCTTTAAAGATCGCTTCAATCTTGTGGTGCTCATTTGTGCCTTCTGCTTTTATATTGAGGTTGGCTTTCGCACCATCTGTAAATGACTTAAAAAAATGATAAAACATTTCTGTGGGCATTTTCCCAATCATTTCCCTTTTAAAATCGGCTTCCCAAACCAGCCAGTTCCTGCCTCCAAAATCAATAGCTGCCTGGGCTAAACAATCGTCCATGGGCAAACAAAAGCCATATCTTTCAATCCCAAGTTTATTCCCGATAGCTTTATGAAAAACCTCTCCCAAGGCAATTGCCGTATCTTCTATCGTATGATGTTCATCTACGTCCAGGTCACCATTCACGATAATCTTAAGATCCATTTGACCGTGACGGGCAAGTTGATCCAGCATATGATCGAAAAAAGAAATTCCTGTGGAAATTTCACTTTTTCCAGTGCCATCCAGGTTTAGCTCGATTTGAATATCGGTTTCATTTGTTTTCCTGGAAATGGATGCTGTTCGATCCTGCAGTTTCAAAAATTCATAGATATCTTTCCATGATCTCGTTTTTAAAGCAATACAACCGGTTACGGTCTCTTTATTTTTCTTTATTTCCTCCTGAGCAAGATCTTCATGACCATCTATAAAAATTCCTTTTCCGCCAAAATTTAAGGCGAATTCCATATCGGTCAAACGATCTCCCACCATATAGGAATTTGCGAGATCATAACTTTCGTTATGGAGATATTTTTCTTCTAACAAACCGGTATTGGGCTTTCTGGTTAGAGCCTTATCTTTTGCGAAAGTACGATCCATAAGGATTTCACTAAATTTCACCCCTTCATTTTCAAAAGTTTTGAGGATAAAATCCTGAATAGGGAAAAAGATAGATTCCGGGTAATCTTCAGTACCCAAGCCATCCTGATTGGTAACCATTACAATTTCGTAATCCAGTTCACTGGCTATTCTTGCCAGATAAGGAATGGCGCCAGGATAAAATTCCAGTTTTTCCAGGGAATCAATTTGATAATCTTCCGGTTCGTAAACCAAAGTGCCGTCGCGATCTACAAATAAAACTTTATTCATTTTCCAATTCTTTTAAAGCTGAAATTAACTTATTATTTTCTGGTTTTGTACCCACCGTTATCCGCAAACAATTATTGCAAAGTGGCTGATTTGATCGATTACGAACTACTATATCTTTCTTTAATAACTGATTATATCTTTTATTTGCCTCATCTACTTCAATCAGCAAAAAATTCGCATCAGACTTGTAAATTTTTTGAACAAAATTCAGTTCAAGTAATTGTTTAGATAAGTTGTTCCTTTCGATTTGGATTTCAGAAATTTGGCTTTTTATTAAATCCATATTACCCAGGCATTCCAAGCCAGTTTTTTGTGTCAATTCATTTATATTATATGGAGGCTTAATACGGTTTAGAATTTCCAGGATTTCTTTAGAGGCATATAAAATTCCGAGTCTAATTCCGGCGGCACCATAGGCTTTAGAAAAGGTTTGGGTGAGCATCAAATTAGGGTAAGATTGCAGTTTTGATAACCAGCTGTCATTTTCTGAAAAATCTATATAGGCTTCGTCTATCACCACGAGTCCCTCAAATTTATTTAAAATTTGTTCAATTTTATCTGGAGAAAATGAATTACCGGAAGGATTGTTGGGTGAACACAGGAAAATGATCTTGGTATTATCCTCAATCCTCTCAAAAATTGCGGTAAGATCTGGCTCGAATTCATGGTTTAAAAGAACTTCCCTATTTTCAATATTATTGATATCTGCCAGCACTTTATACATTCCATAAGTGGGCGGCAGGGTGATGACATTGTCTATGCCCGGCTCACAAAATGCTCGAAAAATAAGATCCAAAACTTCATCGCTTCCATTTCCTAAAAGAATATTTTCCGAAGAAATATTCTTTACTTCAGCCAGTTTTCTTTTTAATTTCTGCTGTTGTGGATCCGGATATCGATTTAAGCCATTATCGTTAGGGTTTTCATTGGCATCCAAAAAAACCATATTATCGGATTCAGTTTTAAATTCATCACGGGCTGAAGAGTAAGCTTTTAAATTCTTAATGTTCTTTCGAACCAGATTATCTAAGTTAAAATCTTTCATCTATTTTAAATCTTTTAATCTAAGACTTACCGCGTTTTTATGCGCCTGTAAACCTTCGGCTTCTGCCATCAACTCAATTGATGGCCCAATTTTTTTAATTCCTTCTTTGGAAATTCTCTGAAAGGAAATACTTTTCATAAAGCTATCCAGGTTCACCCCGCTGTATTGTTTCGCATAGCCATTAGTTGGTAAGGTGTGATTGGTTCCAGATGCATAATCCCCGGCACTTTCCGGAGCAAAATTTCCTATAAAAACTGAACCCGCATTCTGAATTCCATCAACAAAAAAAGCTTCCTTTTCTGAACAAACGATGAAATGTTCCGGACCATATTCATTGATCAAATCCAGAGCAACTTCTTCTGAAGCTACCTGGATTAACTTACTGTTTTCAATGGCCTTTGCAGCGATAGACCTTCGAGGTAATTCTTTTATTTGGCTTTCAATTTCTTCTGAAACTGAATCGATCATTTTCTCTGAAGTACTCACGAGGATTACCTGGCTATCTGCACCGTGTTCTGCCTGGCTTAAAAGATCGGAAGCGACGTAGGCCGGAATTGCAGAATCATCAGCATAAATCAATAATTCTGATGGGCCCGCCGGCATATCAATAGCTACCTGATACTTCGTTGCGAGTTGCTTGGCCACCGTGACAAATTGATTTCCCGGACCGAAAATTTTATATACCTGAGGTACACTTTCAGTACCAAAAGTCATCGCACCTATTGCCTGGATCCCTCCTATTTTATAAATTTTCGTAACTCCGCATAATTCAGCTGCATACAAGATTGCCTCATTAATTTTTCCCTCTTTATTAGGTGGTGTGCATAAAATTATTTCTTCGCAACCGGCGATCTTTGCAGGAATTGCCAGCATTAAAATTGAGGAAAACAAAGGAGCTGTACCCCCGGGAATATATAGGCCAACTTTTTGAATGGGTTTTTTTTCCTGCCAGCATTCAACTCCCGGCATGGTTTCCACAGAAATTCTTTCTCTTTTTTGAGCCTGATGAAAGGTTTCAATATTTTTTTTGGCCAGTTGGATGGCATCTTTTAAATCTTCGGAAATTTGATCTTTAGCTTCCTTAATTTCTGAAATAGAAACCACTGTATTCGTGATTTTTATTCTGTCGAAAAGATCGGTGTATTTAGCCACTGCTTCGTCGCCCTTGGAACGAATTTCCTCAAAGATTTGATTCACCGTTTGCTCAATATTTGCAACAGTTTGCGTGGGGCGTTTTAAAACCTCCTGCCATTCTTCCCGTTTTGGATCCATTATCTTTTTCATCTTTCTTCTTTTCAACTAAATTAAATGACCATCTTTTCTATAGGCACCACTAAAATTCCTTCAGCGCCATATTCTTTCAATTCATCCAGGACATTCCAGAATTTTTCTTCATTGATAACTGTATGCACGGAACTCCATCCTTCTTCAGCTAAAGGCAAAACTGTAGGACTGCGCATTCCCGGCAATAATTTTATAATATCCTGAAGTTTATCATTGGGTGCATTCAGCAGAATATATTTTGAGGTTCTTGCTTTTAAAACTGAATTGAACCTGAATTGAAGTTTATTCAGAATCGCCTTTCTTTCTTCAGAAATTTGGGGGGAAATTGCCAAAACTGCTTCACTTTTTAAAATGACTTCCACCTCTTTCAGGTTATTTTTAAAAAGTGTGCTGCCACTGGAAACAATATCCACAATAGCCTGGGAAAGTCCAATATTAGGGGCAATTTCAACAGAACCATTGATAATATGCAATTCCCCGGTAATTCCTTTTTCAGCTAAAAAACGATTTACTGTGTTAGGATAAGAGGTGGCAATTTTGCACCCATCCAAATCCTTTATGGTAGTATACTTAAAAGATTTTGGAACCGCCAGGGAAACCCTGCATTTTGAAAAGCCTAATTTCTCCCCGCGAATGATATCCTGGCCTTTCTCTATTAATACATTCTCGCCAATAATTGCACAATCTACAACTCCATCCCTTAAATACTGCGGAATATCCCCGTTACGCAAATACATGGCTTCCAAAGGGAAATTGTTGGAAGATGCCCGTAACTGTTCCTTTCCATTATCGATATAAATTCCAGAATCTTTTAAGATCTTAATGGAATCTTCAAATAATCTTCCTGATTTTTGAATGGCTATTCTTAATTTTTCTTTACCCATAATTTTTCGCAATAAAAAAACCCGTTTGATTGCTCAAACGGGTTATGATATTTTGTTATTTACAACACATCATATACACCTCGCCTGAGCGTGGATATTAAAATGATGATGATGTACTTTTTGTGTTCTCATTTAGATTTCAAAACTAATTAAAAAATTCAATCAAAAAAGAAAAAAATCAAATTTTAAGTTTTGTTTATTAATTATTACCTAGAATTATCGGCATTCCACTTTCTCCAGAACCAATTACGATCACCTTGCTGTTGGTTGATTTAGCAAGTTCCAGGGTAGCCTGAATCCCTTTTTCCTGCAAAACCTTGTCAGTTAACGATTCGCTAAGAATTTTGTTGGCGCGGGCCTTACCTTCTGCATCAATACGTTGGCGTTCTGCTTCCTGCGAAGCTTTAGTAAGCCTAAACTCATATTCCAGGGACTCCTGTTCCTGTCTCAATTTACGTTCAATAGCGTCCTTAATCGTAGATGGAAGAGATACATCCCTTACCAAAATTTCATTCACCTGGACATATTGTTCGTCAAGCAACAAATTAGTTTCATCAAAAATTTCTTTTTGGATCGCTTCTCTTTTACTTGCATATAACTGCTCAGGATTATATCGTCCCACCACAGCCCTGGTCGCCGATCGTATGGCAGGCTGAAGTAATCTTTGAATATATTCCTCCCCTTTTTCCTGATGTAATTTCCCCAGAGTAGCGTATTCTGGTTGAAACCATACTGAAGCGTCCAAGGCAATTTCAAGACCATTGGAAGAAAGTACGCGCATTTCTTCATCTATAGACTGTTGTCTTACTTCATAAACAAAAACTTTATTCCAGGGAGCGACCACATGAAATCCTTCTGAAAGAGGCGGTTCATCTGTTACTACCCCTTCATCAAAAGTTCGATAAAGTACCCCGGCCTCTCCGGAATCAATGGTAACAGTAGATTTAGCTAAAATGATAATTAAAATGACAATCCCGATAAATAAAGGGATCCCAAATTTGGGTAAACGTTCCATATATAAAATTGAATTTAAATTAGACCTAAGTACTTTCGGTAAAACCATTCTACGGCAAGAAATAAAACAAGTAGAAATAGTAACCAGTACCAGTCTATCAAAGGTACGGAAATTTGATGGCTTTTCTGAACAGACTTCCACTTATCATTTTGCGTAAGTTCATTAATCAAACCATCTATTTGATTAGGAAAGAAAAGCGGGGTTTCATTTAAGTAGGCAAAACTTTGCATTTTTGGAAGATTTGCGTTGCTCCGCTGCATTTCTATATCAAAAGAGGCGATTTCAAAAGTTCCGGATTTTGAAATATTCCCCCCAACAACGTGAACATTATAATTATAATTTCCACCTGCCAAATTCGAAGATCTAAATTCATACTGATCACCATTTAAAAGCATCTCTGTGGATATTTCCTCTTCGGAATCCTGATTGATAATTTTAATCTGGATTTTAGCATTTGGATCAAATTGATAATTCTCGTCGAAATATTGCGCCTGGATTACTACTTCTGAATTTGCATAGAAAAAATTGTTGGCATTGATGGTTAAACGATCTTTTCTTTGTGAAGCGGCCAGATTCTGAATAAACTTTCCAAAGAAATTATCAAAAGCTGCAAAAGACTGTTGATCTAAGAAGGACTTTGCCCTCCATCGCCAAAAATTCTCTCCAAAAATAAATCCGCGCTTAGGTTTTGAATTTGTAACCATCATTAAAGGTTCGTCCAATTGCAAACCCTGAATTTTTTGAAACAAGAGCATATTGAAATCATTTCCGGTCATCTCTATGTTTCCAAATTTATCCTCGAGCGGTGGAAAATCTTCAAAACCTATATCTTCAAACTGAAAAATAGCAAAGCCCTTATTGTAAACGGGAAAGATTTCCTGAGCGCTAAAAGTGGGATTTTTCGTAAAACCTAGATTAAGGCTATTCAAATAATTCCAGTCGGTTTTTATGCCGGAGACCATTATAAAATTGAGGTTGGAATTTAAAATTTCCTGAACTACTTCATTAAACTTTTTATTTACCTGATATAAAACAATCAATTGATAATATGATAGTTGAAATTTTTCAGTAATTGTTTTTATCTCTGCCGATCTTTGCTGATTGCTTTCAATCGATTTTTTAAATGCCCCTAAATCTGGATGAAGAATATCGGTTAAAATGAGCACGGATGTTCGCTCATCGATCACTTCAATGGAAAATGGTTTGGTGTTGTTCAGGATATCTTTTTCAGAAGTTAAACCGCTTATTTTTACTTCATACTTCTTAATTCCGATGGAAGTTGCCGGGAGCGTGGTGTTTACGATCGCCGAGGTTTTATTTTCAGAAAACCCAATTTTTTCAGAATAGATAAGAGTTTTACCGCTTCTAATTTCCATCGTGGCATTTACAGATTCCTTGCCCTGATACTCTACAAAAGCTTCCACAGGAAATCGATTATTTAAAAATGCATAAGGATTTACATTTATGTGTTCAATCGCCAAATCTTGGTAAATAGTCGTATCGCCATAAATAACAGGTAAGATTGTATTGTTCTCCTTCGATTTATAATAACTAAAATCACGACCAATATTTTGATTTCCATCGGTCATCAATACTATAGCGCTGGAATTATTTTTAGATAAATCTTCAATTTTGGAAAGGGCGTTGTATGTATTTGATTGAGAATTGTTGAAATCTGAAGAATCTTTCAGCCTTATTTCTGAACTAAAAAAATAGGGCTCAACATCAAATCTTTTTTTTAGAAGATCATTATTCTTCAATTTTTCAATATCTGATGCTAGCTTTTCAGAAGCTTTTAAATATTCAATAGATTTAGAATTATCGGCGAGTAGAAATAATTTTGGTTTAACAAGTTCAGTCTGGATTTTATTTATTTCAGGATTGATAAGTAATAGCAGCATAATAAATATAATGACCGCTCTAATGCCAAAAAACAGAAAATCCCTTCCTTTTCTTCGTGATTTGTAGAGATATTGAAAAAAAGCGAACCCCAGTGCTACGAATAGTGCCAGGGTTATTAATAAAATTGTGCTTATTGTCATTGAAGATATCCCTATTCCAGTTTATGTGTGCATTCCACCATCGATGTGTAAAACCTGGCCGGTTACATAGGAACTGAGATCGCTTCCCAAATATACGCAGGCATTGGCAATATCTTCAGGTGAACCGCCACGTTTTAAAGGAATTGCATCCCTCCAACCCTGAACCGTTTTTTCATCCAGTTTCGCGGTCATTTCGGTTTCGATAAAACCGGGTGCCACCACATTAGTCCTAATATTTCTTGAGCCTAGTTCCTGAGCCATCGATTTCGAAAATCCAATGATTCCTGCTTTGGAAGCGGCATAATTCGCCTGGCCGGCATTTCCGGTCACTCCAACCACAGAACTCATATTAATGATACTCCCACTTCTTTGCTTTAAGAAAGTACGTTGAATCGCCTTGGTCATATTGAAAATAGATTTTAGGTTCACTTCAATCACCTTATCAAAATCGTCTTCACTCATACGCATTAAAAGATTGTCTTTAGTGATCCCGGCGTTATTTACCAGAATATCTATGGAACCAAATTCTTCCAGTACCTGATCTACCAGTTTCTGAGATTCTTCAAAGCTGGCAGCATTAGATTGATAGGCAACCGCTTTAATTCCAGATTCTGATAATTCTTTAGCCAGATCTTCTGCAGACTGAGCAGAAGAATTATATGTAAAAGCTACGTTCGCACCATGTTTGGCAAATACCTGGGCTATTCCTTTTCCAATTCCCCTACTTCCACCTGTGATGATCGCGTTTTTACCTTCTAATAATTTCATGTTAATTTCTTTATCTAATTGGATTTCAAATTCTTTAAATTATGGTATAGGGGATTAAGGTCATTTTTGATAATTGACCATATTATTTCATTATCCACCCCAAAGTATTCGTGTACAATTCTATTCCTAAAACCACGGATGCGAACCCATGGAATATTTGAATTTTCCTTTATAAAAATTTTTGAAAGCCTATTAGCAGCTTCTCCAATAATTTCAAAATTTCTATTTACGGCATCTATGGTTTTTTCATCTTTCATATATGCCTTAAAGTCCATGTCTTTTGTATATCTGAAAATTTTGAGAATCCCTTCAAGAATATCATTAATTAGAAGCATATCGTTACGCTTAGACATCTATTAGATCAGATTTTATGGCTTCATAATATTGTTCTTTTAGTCCATTTCTAGAAACAAGATCTACTTTGTAATCTATTAGATTTTCTAATTCTTCTGCCAAATCTATAAATTGAATACCAATTGGTTCATTAAACTCGACCAATAAATCTAAATCGTTTTTGATTTCATGGTTCTTCTGGCTGAAAGAACCGAAAATTGACAGTTTTTTAATAGGGTATTTTGCAAAAAGCGGTGCTTTGTGTTCTGCAAGCTTCAATCGAATTTCTTGGAGACTTTTCATATTCAAAAATAAGCATTTTTATAATAATTTTGAAGGGTGGACGAAACATGGGTTTCTCTAAGCTGAAAATAATAAGCATAAAAAATCCTTCTGAAATATGTTATTCCAGAAGGATTAAATTTATTTATTAATGAAATTAGCCTTTTAGAACCTCGGCTACTTTTAATCCTATTTCCGCAGGAGAATCTACTACATGAATTCCATTCTCCCTTAAAATTTTCTTTTTAGCCTGAGCAGTATCTTCACTTCCTCCAACGATCGCACCAGCATGTCCCATCGTTCTACCTGCCGGAGCAGTTTCGCCCGCGATAAATCCAACAACTGGTTTTCTATTTCCATCTGCTTTGATCCATTGTGCAGCATCGGCTTCTAACTGTCCGCCAATTTCGCCAATCATGACAATCACTTCAGTTTCATCGTCATTCATTAAAAGCTCCACAGCTTCTTTAGTAGTAGTTCCAATAATTGGATCTCCACCAATACCAATAGCCGTAGTAATTCCAAGACCTTGTTTTACAACCTGATCTGCCGCTTCATAGGTTAAGGTCCCGGATTTTGAAACGATCCCAACTTTACCTTTTTTGAAAACAAAACCTGGCATAATTCCAACCTTTGCTTCGCCAGGAGTTATAACCCCAGGACAATTAGGCCCAATTAATCTACAATCACGATCTTTTATATAATGTGAGGCTTTCACCATATCGGCTATGGGAATACCTTCGGTAATGGTAATGATCACTTTAATTCCCGCATCGGCAGCTTCCATAATTGCATCGGCAGCAAATGCCGGTGGTACGAAAATAATGGAAACATCTGCTCCAACTTTTTCTACAGCTTCAGAAACTGTATTAAAAACAGGTTTATCCAAATGCTTTTGTCCGCCTTTTCCTGGAGTCACCCCACCAACTACATTTGTTCCGTACTCGATCATCTGGCCGGCGTGGAAAGTACCTTCACTACCGGTAAAACCCTGAACAATTACTTTAGAATCTTTATTGACTAAAACGCTCATAAATGTCTTTTGAATTTTGGTTTACAAAAGTATGTTTTTAATAATAAAACCTAAAGAGTTTTGATCGTTAATTGGCCTAGAGCAAAAATGGGAAACTTATTTCATATTTTTTGAAAACAAGAATATTTTGTAAACCTTTTCTTTCAATTAATTTTTATAAATAAATATTTAATCGCTGAAACTTCCAATAAACACGTTACTAGTCATATAAAAGATAAATTTTATGTGGTTTTCATTATTTATTATCGAATATTTTTTATAAAATTATATCATACAAATCCCAAATCATAATAATTATGGAATTCCGTACTAAGGATGCTCCCTTTAAAACGCAACGAATCGTAAAACTTTTAAGTCCGGAAAAAACAGTGGATGAAATTAGGCGTGCGGCTTTAATCTTTATTGGAGTAATGGCTATTGCTTATGTAGCTATTTATATGTAAAGAATGTGATATTTAAAAAAGCCCCAAAGATTGGGGCTTTTCTTATTTAATAGAATCTTTTTTCGATTTTTTATATTTTTCCAGACGTTCTAATATTAAAAGCTTCCTGTCCTGGATCATTTTCTCGTGTGCTTCCAGTCTTTTAGCCATAATTAACTCCCGTTCTTCCTCTCTTTTTTGAGATTCTTCCATTCTCAATTGTATCCTTTCTGATTCTAAAGCGATCTCTCTTCTCTTTTTTTCCAATTCCTCCTTACTAAGATCTGAATCCTTTAAATAATTCAATTGTATTTTTTCCATTCTCTGCAACTCATTCTGAATACTCTCATGAACTAATTTCATTTTATCGTGATGAATTCTGGTGCTATCCTCCATATAGGTATTTGGTGCTGGAGATGGTAGTGGCGGCATAGTACCTTCCATTGGTGGTGCTGGTGGTGGTGGTGGTAGGATTTCATGACCCGTAATTTTAGACATACGGGATTTTTTAAATTCATGATTCAGTTTTTCCATGAATCCAGGCGCAGGATCTGAAATATGCATCCGGAAATTGTAATTCTTCAATTCCTCATCTGTTTTATCTTCTGAAAGTTTATCCAGGGTTTCACTAAAGTCTTTCGGTTTGATCTCCTTTCCGTTTACCTGAAGACTTGTTCCTATTATTTTAATGCTGAACAGATTTTCTCTTTGCGTATCCTGGTCTAAATGTGGTGCAGCTGCCGGAGGTAGTGGCACACTTCCATTTCTTCCTTGCACGGGTGGTGGCGGTGGCGGTGGCGGAGTTCCACTCGGAACTACCGGACTTGGTGCCAAAAATTCGGTGTCAGAAATTTTAGAAAGCTTCGATTTTCGATATTCTTTGTTTAGTTTCTGAATAAATTCGGTTGTAGAATTCTCAAAATCGATCTCAAACCAGGGAGATTTCATATCTTCCTGGGACCAGTTACGGGTGATCTTATTCAGTGCTTCTGAAAAATTCTCCAGACTTACCAATTTAGTATTTAGCTGAATTTTTTCACCCTCTACTTTAATTTTAATTGTACGTACCTGTTCCTGAATATTCCCTGAAACACTTGTAATGGTTTCAGCATTTGTAGGTACTGGTTTAGCAACAATTTCTTCATTGAAGAGATACACACATACTCCCAGCACCGGCAGGAAAAGGAATGATTTTAAGAACAATCGCCTAAGCGAAAAACTTTTTGTGATCATAATAATTCGTTTTTTGATTAATGAATGATTGATAGGGCTCGATAATGCATTGTGATGATGCCCCGAACTGTATTGAAATAAAATGTTTGAATATTGCAGCGGACAATAAGCCTTTTGTAAAACCCGATGATCTGCCAGGAACTCGTGATTCAGTTTTACCGATTTTTTGATGAAAATAAAAACCGGGTTGAACCAGAATACAATATGAATTAATTCCAGGAAAAACAGGTCCAGCGAATGCTTCTGATCTACATGCGCTTTTTCATGCTCCATCACTGCACTGGAAATTTTATCGTTTCTGAATTCTTCTTTATTCAGAAAAATGTATTGAAAAAAGGAATGAGGATCTAATTTTCTACCTAGCAATACATAAATATAAGGCAGGTCCTTAAGCTGATCGTTCTTATTTGCTTCCGAAATTAAATCTTTTAAATTTTTATAAAACCTGAAGGCAAATATTGAAAAACCTATAAAATAAATACCTAATAATATTCCTGGTAGTAGTTCTTTCCATGAAGCCCTTTCCGAAACTTCAGTTGCTGACTTAACGCCTTTTAAAACAATCGTTTCCCCAATTTCTTCCGTAGGAATTTCTATATTATAGCTGATGGTGATTAGGGGAAGCATTAAAGAAATGGCCAGAGCCAGGAGTAAATAAATTCTTTTGATGCTATGGAATGTCTCACCTTCCATAAATAGTTTATAGAAGCTGAAAAGCACCAGCAGGCATAATCCCGATTTTAAAATATACTCCAACATCTTATTTTTCTTTAATTTTCTCGTCGATCAAATTTCTAAGTTCCTTTAATTCAGCTTCAGACATGTTGGTTTCCTGGGTAAAAAATGAAGCGAACTGGGAAGTTGAATTATTGAAAAAACTTTTAATGAGTCCGTTCATATGTTTGCTGAAATAGGACTTCTTGGTCACTTTTGCAAAATATTCCCGCGACCGTCCCATCTGTACATAACCTACAAAATTTTTATCCTGCATTCTTTTTAATAAGGTGGCAATGGTTGTAATGGCAGGTTTAGGCTCAGAATATGCATCTACCAGATCGTTGATAAAGGCTTTCTCCTTTTTCCAGATGATCTGCATTAATTCTTCCTCGGCATTGGTAAGTTCCATAATTGACAATTTAACTCTACAAATGTAGAATAAAATATTGATTCTACAAACGTAGAATGAAATAATATAAAAAAAGGCCTGTTTCAGGCCAAAATTTATTCCTCGGGATTGGTTTCTATCTCCTCCCCGGGCTGGCTTATTTGAACTCCTTTGTAGAGTTTGCCGTCTTTAAGTTCCCAAATGGCAATAAAATGTGCAAGGGGCATTTCCTCATCTGGATTTTCGATTGTTTTTACGTGATAGGTGAAATGAATGGCCACATCATCTTTACGGGCTACTGTTTTATCTATTTGAGCACGTAATGACTCGTAGGATTTGGAAAGTTCCTCACGAATTTCAGCAAGGCCGTTATAATCAAGTTTTCGAAGACCCGTTGTACCATACCAGTCAAGTTTAGCCTCTGGATGTAGATACTGTTTAAAAACTTCTTTATCCTTATAAAAATTTGACTGATAAAAATTCTCAACGATATCTTTACTTTTTAAAGCCATTATCCTTTTTGTTTAATTGATCGATCAATTTCGGGATTTGTTTTATAAAAGCCAACTCTTTTAATTTTGCTTTTGCTTCCATCGCCGGGGAACCCCAATAGGACATTCCGGGAGTAGTGGTTTTTGAAATTCCGCTTTGAGCCATCAAAACAGTTCCTTCCGTAATGGTGATGTCACTTCGTATCCCAACCTGTCCCCAAATGGTAACGTTATTTTCCACAATTACGCAGCCGGCAATACCTGTTTGCGAAGCGATAAGGCAATTTTTGCCAATTACCGTATCGTGGCCAATTTGGATTAGGTTATCCAGCTTGGAGCCCTTTCCAATTATAGTATCACCGGTAACGCCACGATCTATGGTGCAATTTGATCCAATTTCAACATCATCTTTTATAACGACCCTCCCACCCGATCGCAATTTATCAAAACCTTCTGGTCTTTTTTTATAATAAAAGGCATCACCACCAAGCACGGTGCCACTATGAATAATTACGTTATCGTCTATTTCACAACGATCACCAATAGAAACATTTGCATGAATAAGGCAATTTTTACCAATTTTGACCTCATTGCCTAGAAAAACATTGGGCTGTAAGATCGTTCCCGCTCCTACTTCAGCAGAATCAGATATTAATTTTTCACTCCGTTGAAATGGCTGAAAATGAAGTGTAAGTTTATTGAAATCGGTAAACGGGTCTTCTGAAATCAACAATGCTTTTCCCACGGGACATTCAACCTCCTTGTTGATCAGAACTATGCTAGCATCACTTTTTAATGCTTTGTCGTAATATTTTGGATGATCTACAAAAACAATATCCCCGGGGGTGACCACATGAATTTCGTTCATGCCCATTACCGGAAAATCATCATCGCCCAGATATTCACACTGAATTAAAGCTGCTATTTCTTTTAAAGAATATCTGCGGGGAAATTTCATTTCAACTAGTATTGAGATATTAGATATGAGTATTAAGAAATGGGTATTAAGAAATGAGTGTAAAAATAATTTACAAATTGATGCATTTTCAAATTTTCAAATTAAATCACTCCTTTATTCTCTCCTTGTAAGTGCCTTTATCGGTTTCTATTCTAATTTTGTCCCCTTCGTTGATGAAAAGTGGCACATTTACCTCATACCCGGTTTCAGTAGTCGCAGGTTTGGTGGCGTTGGTGGCTGTATTTCCTTTTAAACCAGGCTCCGTTTGGGTGATTTCCAAAATAACACTTGCGGGCATATCCACAGAGAGTGGCATGTTATCTTCAGTATTTATTTGAATCGTAACTACTTCGCCTTCTTTTAATAATTTAGGCATATCCAGAGCATTTTCAGTAAGTCGAATCTGGGTGTAATCTTCCACATTCATAAAATGGAAAAATTCACCGTCTTCATATAAAAACTGAAACTTATGAGTTTCCACACGGATATCTTCAATTTTATGCCCCGCGGAAAATGTATTATCCAAAACTTTCCCGGTGGTCACACTTTTGAGTTTAGTCCTAACAAATGCAGGGCCTTTACCAGGTTTTACATGTAAAAATTCCACCACTTTGTAAATGTCGTGATTGTATTTAATACATAGTCCGTTTCTTATATCGTTTGAAGTAGCCATTTTTATTTAGTTTGAGCTGAAGTATCCTTTCATGATACCCCGCTGAGAGTTTTTAATAAATTCTAAAATTTCATCACGTTCGGCTGTAGCCTGCATTTCTGCTTCAATAATGGCTACTGCCTGTGAGTTATTATAATTTTTCTGATATAATATTCGGTAAATATCCTGTATTTCCCTGATCTTTTCCGTAGAAAATCCACGACGTCTAAGACCTATGGAATTGATTCCAACGTAACTTAAAGGTTCACGCCCGGCCTTTACAAACGGTGGTACATCTTTTCTCACCATGGAACCACCGGTTACAAATGCATGTTTTCCTATACTACAAAACTGCTGAATAGCAGCCATTCCAGCCAGTATAACGTGTTCGCCAACATTTATATGTCCGGCAAGTGTACTATTGTTTGAAAAAATACAATTATCTCCTACGATACAATCGTGGGCAATATGACAATAGGCCATAATCCAACAATTACTGCCAACCACGGTTTTCATTCTATCAGAAGTTCCCCGGTTTATGGTCACACACTCCCTTATGGTGGTATTATCCCCTATAATGGTTAAAGTGTCCTCATCATTAAACTTTTTATCCTGAGGTACTGCTGAAATAACAGCTCCTGGGAAAATACTGCAATTTTTACCGATACGAGCACCCTCCATAATGGTAACGTTACTTCCTATCCAGGATCCTTCTCCTATCACTACATTATTATGAATCGTGGTGAAAGGTTCGATCACTACATTCTTTGCTATTTTCGCTCCGGGATGAACGTATGCTAATGGCTGGTTCATATTATTTAGATTTAACTATCTGAGCCATCAAAATAGCTTCTGTAGCAAGTTTTCCATTTACAAAGGCATAACCCTGCATTTGGCAAATTCCGCGGCGAATAGGTGCCAGTAATTCGAGTTTAAAAATTAACGTATCTCCCGGAACTACCTGTTGTTTGAATTTCACATTATCAATTTTCATAAAATAAGTGAGGTAGTTTTCCGGATCGGGAACCGATTTTAACGCTAAAATTCCTCCGGTTTGAGCCATGGCTTCTACCTGAAGAACTCCCGGCATTACCGGTTTTCCAGGAAAATGACCCACAAAGAAAGGCTCATTCATCGTCACGTTTTTCATTCCAATAACGTGCGTATCTGTTAATTCATATATCTTGTCTACTAAAAGAAAGGGAGGACGATGAGGAAGGGTTTCCATAATATCGTTTACGTCCATTATAGGTATCTGGCTTAGGTCTATTTTGGGAACGTTATTTCTTTTTTCAGCTTTGATGATTTTGGAAAGTTTTTTGGCAAATTCCGTATTAATATGGTGGCCGGGCTTATTAGCAATAATTTTTCCTTTAATTCTTGTTCCTACTAAGGCAAGATCCCCCAGGACATCAAGAAGTTTATGTCTCGCCGCCTCATTTGCATGGTGCAAAGTAAGGTTGTCTAAAATTCCATTAGGCTTGATGGAAATTTTATCGCGATTAAAGGCCACTCTTAATTTCTTCATAGTGTCTTCACTAATCTCCTTATCAACATAAACAATGGCATTGTTAAGATCACCACCTTTAATGAGACCATGTTCTAGAAGGGTTTCCAGTTCATGTAAAAAACTGAAAGTTCTTGAATCGGCTATTTCAGTTTTAAATTCTGAAAGATTATTAATCGAGGCGTTTTGAGTCCCCAATACCTTGGTTCCAAAATCAACCATGGTGGTAACCTGGTATTCATTGGCAGGCATGGCGATTATTTCGCTTCCGGTTTCTTCATCCCGGTAGCAAATGATTTCGTTCACTACAAATTCTTCACGCTCCGCATCTTGCTCTTCAATCCCCGCTTTTTCTAAAGCTTCGACAAAAAACTTTGAAGAACCATCCATAATAGGCGGTTCAGAAGCATTTAATTCAATAATAATATTATCGATCCCTAAACCAACACAGGAAGCAAGCACGTGTTCAGATGTCTGGATTTTTACTCCATTCTTTTCTAAATTGGTACCACGTTGTGTATTTACCACATAGCTAACATCAGCTTCGATTTCAGGACTTCCTTCAAGATCTGTCCTTCTAAACACATAACCTGTGTTCTCTTCGGCAGGACAAAATGTTAAAGTAACTGCTTTCCCTGTATGTAGTCCCACTCCTTCTAGTGAAACTTTTTCCTTAATGGTATTCTGCTTTGAACTATTCTCAGCCATTATTTATTTTTTTTTCCAGTTGGTCCAGCCTATTTAATGTTTTAGGCAAATTTTTAAAGTGAATGTAAGATTTATTATAAGCTCCGTATGAAATTGCCGGTGATCCCTGCAACATTTCACCGTCCTTAATATTCCTACCTATTCCAGATTGTGCCTGGATTTTAACCCGATTACCAATGGTTAAATGTCCGGCGATACCAACCTGTCCTCCAATAAGGCAATTTTCGCCGATTTTAGTAGAGCCGGCAATCCCGGTTTGGGCAGCAATGGCGGTGTGTTTTCCTATTTCAACATTATGTGCGATCTGGATATGATTATCCAATTTTACCCCCTCGCGTATGATTGTAGAGCCTAATGTTGCCCGGTCTATCGTCGTAGCTGCGCCAATATCTACATTATTTTCAACAACCACATTTCCAATTTGCGGGACTTTTAAATATTGCCCGCCTTCTTCGGGACTAAAACCAAAACCATCAGCACCTAAAACTACACCACTATGAATAGTACAATTATCCCCTATAATAGTTTCAGAATAAATCTTTACCCCGGCAAAGATGGTTACATTGTTTCCAATTTTCACATTATCGCCAATATATACATTCGGATAAATCTTAACATGGTCACCAATTTTAACCTGATTCCCCAAATAAGAAAATGCCCCTAAATATATTTCCTTTCCGAATTCGGCAGATTCGGAAATATAATTTGGTTCTTCAATTCCACTTTTATTAAGTTTTACCTGATTATAATAGGTAAGTAAGGTTGAAAATGCTTTATAAGCATCCTTAACTTTAATTAAGGTAGTTGTTATAGGTTGCTCCACTTCAAAATCGCTATTTACGATGGTGATGCTGGCATTGGTCGTATATAAAAAAGAATTATACTTAGGATTGCTCAAAAAAGTTAGGCTGCCTTTTGTGCCTTCTTCAATTTTTGCAAGTTCAGAAACTTCCGCTTCCGGATTCCCCTCTACTTCACCCTCCAATATTTCTGCTATCTGCGCTGCTGTGAATTTCATTCTGGCAAAAGTAAAAAAAATGAGTTAATGTTTAACTTTGGGATAACACATATAATATTTTGTAACAGTTTTTGTGAGGGCTTCTAAATTAAACTGATCGGAAACCTTTACCACATCACAAATTTTCCCATTTTTCTGAAGGATATTAATGTTATCAATTTCATTTTTATAGGCGAGATTGGCAATTTCACCATCAAATACAAAATATGCAGCCTCTTTCTCAGTTATACTATATTTTTTCTGAAGAGCGATCATTTTTGATCCAAGTTTCGCATCTGAAGGTTTCTTTTTCTTGATCTTGACTTTTAGCAAATTTCGATTAATAATCATTTCTGAAAGATTGCTGAGCACAAAATCGTCGTGCGAAACCCAGTTTTTCATGGCAGAAATTACATCGTAGTCATCCAGCCTGGCAAAATGATCAATCGTATTGAGATCAAAATTATTAAGCCTTATTTTATTATTCAGAAAATAAAGCAGCGGCTCACTGGCCTCTAGCTCACCGTCTTGTCCTATTAATTCCTTAGCCCTCTTTAATACCCTAATTAAAAGTTGCTCTGCGACCAGGCTGGTCTTATGCAAATAAACCTGCCAGTACATAAGTCTTCTGCCAATAAGAAATTTTTCTACGGAATATATTCCTTTTTCTTCAACCACCAATTCATCATTTACCACATTCAGCATGGTGATCAAACGTTCACTATTAATGTTGCCTTCCGCAGCACCGGTATAAAAACTATCTCGTTTAAGATAATCCAGCCGATCCATATCCAGCTGACTGGAAATTAACTGATTCATGAAATTCCGCTCATATTCCCCCTTAAACATTTTTATGGCCAGAGTTAAACTTTGGTTAAAGTTCCGGTTCATTTCCTGCATAAAAATGAGGGAAATAGACTCATGATCAACATTTTCCACAAGGCTATGCTCCATGGCATGGCTAAAAGGACCATGGCCAATATCATGCATTAGAATAGAAATTAATAATGCTTCTTCCTCTTCCTGGGAAATCGCCACACCCTTAAGCTTAAGCACATTCACCGTCTTTTGCATTAAATGCACACAACCTAAAGCATGATGAAATCTAGTGTGATGGGCACCCGGATACACCAGGTACGAAAGTCCCATTTGGGAAATTCGGCGTAATCTTTGAAAATAAGGATGCTCTATGATTTGAAATATGCGATCACTTGGGATGGTAATAAAACCGTAAATTGGATCGTTTAATATTTTGAGTTTTGTTTGGGAAGCCAAGCTTAAATTCTATATAATTAGTAACAAATATACGTATATGAACAATATCAAAATTTTATGGGTAGATGACGAAATTGATCTTCTAAAACCTCACATTATTTTTCTGGAAACCAGAGGTTATGAGGTGCAAACCTGTAAAAGTGGAACCGAAGCTTTAGAATTAATTGAAACGGAAAATTTTGACATTGTATTCCTTGATGAAAATATGCCCGGCCTTACGGGATTAGAAACACTATCTGAAATTAAAGAAAAGAGGGAAACACTTCCTATTGTGATGATCACTAAAAGTGAAGAGGAATATATTATGGAAGAAGCGATTGGATCTAAAATCGCAGATTATCTTATAAAGCCTGTAAATCCAAATCAAATTTTACTGAGTATTAAAAAGAATTTGGATCATTCCAGGCTTATTTCTGAAAAGACCACTTCCAATTATCAGCAGGAATTTAGGAAAATTGCCATGGAAATGTCACAGGTAAATTCTTTTGAAGAGTGGGCGGAACTGTATCAGAAATTGATTTACTGGGAAATTCAACTGGAAGAAATTGAAGATTCAGGTATGTTTGAAATCCTGGAATCCCAAAAATCTGAAGCGAATAACCAGTTCTTTAAATTTATATCAAAAAATTATGAGTCCTGGTTTGAAAAAAATGCTGAAGCTCCGGTAATGTCCCACACTTTGTTCAAAAAACTTGTAGTTCCTGAACTTAGCTCTGAACAAACTACCTTATTAGTGGTTGTGGATAATTTAAGATATGACCAGTGGAAAACATTGGAACCTATCGTGAATACTTTTTATAAAAAGGAGAAAGAAGTACCTTATTACAGTATCCTACCTACTGCCACACAATATGCGCGTAATGCCATCTTTTCTGGATTGATGCCTAGTGAAATGGAAAAGCTATACCCGGAATATTGGAAAAATGATGTTGAAGAAGGTGGTAAAAATTTATATGAAGAACAGTTTCTGAAAGAACAACTTAAAAGGTTAGGGAAAGATTACAAATATGAATACCACAAAATAACCAGTCTTAAAGCCGGTAAAAAATTGGTTGATAATTTTAAGGGTCAAAAAGACAACGATCTTACGGTGCTTGTATACAACTTTGTAGACATGCTGTCCCACAGCAAGACAGAAATGGAAGTTATTAAAGAACTTGCATCGAATGATAAGTCTTATAGAAGTCTAACCCAAAGTTGGTTTAAAAATTCACCGCTTTTGGAGATCATACAAAAAGCACAGCAATTAGGCTTTAAATTAATTATTACTACAGATCATGGAACAATAAATGTAAAAAATCCTTCTAAAGTAATAGGCGATAAGAACACCAGTTTAAATTTGAGGTATAAAACTGGGAGGAGCCTCACTTATGAAAAAAAGGAAGTGCTCGCGATAGAGGATCCAAAATCTGTTTACCTGCCCACTATTAATATGTCCAGTTCCTATATTTTTGCAAAAGAAGATTTATTCTTCGCTTACCCTAATAATTTCAATCATTATGTTAGTTATTACAAAAATACCTACCAACATGGAGGCATTTCTTTAGAAGAGGTTGTAATCCCATTTGTAGTCCTGAATCCTAAATAATCGATAAAAGGTATTTTTATACCGTTTAAATGCTTATTTATATTTCACAATAATATGAACATCAGATAGTTGTAGCGGTTTGTAGATATTTTTATATATATTTACCATCCCGAATCTGACATATTGAATATGGAGTTAACCTACAAACTTCGAGAACTGGATACAGCCGTCAAGTTTATACTTGAAAATACTAAAAGCAAAACTTTGCTTTTCTACGGTGAAATGGGTGCAGGCAAAACTACTCTAATAAAAGAGTTGGTCAAAGCACTAGGCGTTACAGGCGCTACCTCCAGTCCCACGTTTTCACTAGTTAACCATTACGATTCAGATGAGGGTTCAGTTTACCATTTCGACCTATACCGGTTAAATGATGAATCTGAAGCTTTAGATATTGGGATTGAGGATTACTTGGATTCTGATAATTGGATTTTAATTGAATGGCCAGAGAAGATCAAAAACTTAATGGGGGAAAACACCCAAAAATTGATCATAAAAGTCATGTCAAGTGAAGAAAGAATGTTAAAGTTTTGTTAACAATTTCATTTAAACGTCAAATAAGGTTGAAAGAATATTTGTAAGAATTTTATTACTTTTCGGTTTCTTTATAAAATGAAATTTTATGATTTCATTTCATTAAACGATTTATAGATAAATTTAAGCTAACATATCTATAAAATGAATTGTGCTTTTTTGCCAAAATTTTGGCTTAAAAAAAGGTGCAAAGATACGATTAATGTAGTAAAGCACAGGATTTAAGGTTGTTATATGTTTGTAACAGAAACAAAACGGAATACCAATCTTAAAATCTAAATAAAGATGAAAATTAAAGCAATATTATTCGCCGCAGCTATTTTTGGAGCAAGTTTTTTTGTAACTTCGACTTCTAGCGAAGATAACAATAATAATAAAATTGAAAAACAAGCAGTCGATAAAACTACAATCAAAGTCCCTGCTGCTGGGTAGTATTGTTGCGGTTTGCATCGCTTTTTCACCATATATATTTTATTTATATGAAATTTTCCCAAGCACTCCTGTTTGGGAAAATTCTTTTTTTACCTATGAAAGTAAATATTATGAAAATGTATTAACCGCCGCTTGGACATACTTGGGTAAGGTTACTCCTCTATTTTTATTGTTAATTTGGTTTTTTACCTGTAAACATTGGTGGTATCATGTAATACTGATACCAATAGCAATGTATTCTTTTCAAATAGTAATATTATTTTATCAAGATGTATATCTCGAAACAAAATTCATGGATATTGATCAGCTTATTTATCTAGCTCCTTTTTTTATTGTTATTCTATCAATCGTTTACTTGATAAGGATTAAAATCTTTGACCGTGTGTATGGAATAGATCTTTCAGAGTTGGATGAAACCGAAGTTTCAGTATTTAATGATCTTTCTGATAACGATAGGAAAGAATTTAAACATTTTCAGGAAAATGAAAATTTTGATGAAGATTCATATTCTGGAAATGCCATCTTAGAAGAATATTACCGTAAGCTTTAATTCTCTTTTTTACTTTATTAATTTAATTGTAATTTAACTGTTTTAACCTATCAACCGATGGCGAAACAGCAGATATCCCCTTTTACCAAAGAGCAATTACTACCTCAGGAAGAAACATTAGAAATTTCGAAAAAGAAAGGAGAGCTCTTTATTGGAATCCCCAAAGAAACTGCTTATCAGGAAAAGAGAATTTGCTTAAGCCCAGATGCTGTCGCCGCAATTACTGCTCATGGCCATAGAGTGATGATCGAATCTGGCGCCGGAAAATGGGCTAGATTTGGCGATAAGGACTATTCCGATGCCGGGGCTCAAATCACTAACGAGACAAAAAAAATATGGGGCTGTCCCATGATCCTCAAAATAGAACCCCCATCCATAGAAGAATTGGAGATGATGAATCCACAATCTATCCTAATTTCGGCTTTACAAATAAAAACGCAGTGCAAAGAGTACTTCGAAAAATTGGCCGAAAAAAGGATTACCGCTCTGGGCTTTGAGTTCATCAAAGACGATGATGGAAGCTATCCTATAGTAAAAGCTTTAAGTGAAATTGCCGGTACCGCCTCTGTATTAATTGCTTCGGAGATAATGAGCAATAATACTAAAGGAAATGGCCTTATGTTTGGAAATATTAGTGGTGTTCCTCCAGTTGAAGTAGTGATTATTGGTGCTGGTACAGTTGGAGAATTCGCGGCAAGATCAGCCATTGGTTTAGGGGCCAGCGTTAAAGTTTTTGATAGTTCGCTTACCAAACTAAGGCACATTCAGTCAAACCTTAAAAGCACTTTTTATACGAGTACCATTCAGCCTAAAAATTTATCGAAAGCGTTGAAACGCTGTGATGTTCTAATTGGCGCGGTCCGTGGAAAGGACAGATCACCGGTGTTGATTTCAGAAGAGCTGGTGCAGTCCATGAAAAAAGGCGCGGTAGTAATTGATGTTAGTATAGATATGGGTGGTTGTGTAGAAACCAGTGAAATTACTTCACATGACGATCCTATATTTACAAAGCACGAAGTGATTCACTATTGTGTTCCCAATATCCCTTCTCGTTATGCGAGAACCTCTTCCCTATCCATCAGCAATATTTTTACGCCATACCTTTTACATATTGCCGAGGAAGGTGGTTTGGAAAATACACTAAGATTTGACAAAGGTCTAAGAAATGGATTGTATTTTTACCACGGAATTTTAACCAACAAAAGTATTGCCGATTGGTTTAATCTTTCATATAGAGATATTAATCTTCTTATTTTTAATTAATGAAATTTGTTCATCGCCTGGGTTATTATGGTCTCGGACTTTTTTTTGGTATTGTAATTCTCATCTTTTTTCTAGGCGGAAAAAGAACTTCCTGCGATTATAGTCCCACAGCCAGGGTACTTAAAAATATTCGCATTAAGGAACGATCTTTTTCTGATGAAAGTTTACGTTTTTTTAATTCAAAATCTATTGATACTGCTGCAGTTTCAGAAATTCTTGAAAACGGAAATGTGGACTTTAGCGAAAGTGATACTGAAGCTAAACCCTGTAATATCTATAAGGTTTCAGGAAAGTCTAAAGATAACCCGCTACTTCTTCTAACCATTAAAAATTGCGATAGTACAGCAGTGATTTTAAAAGCCGAAATTGATAACTCACACTAAGAACCTAAGATTTGTGCTGCGTGATCTTTCGTTGTTACTTTTTGAATCACTTCTTCAATTTTACCATTTTCATCAATTAGAAAAGTAGTACGGTGGATGCCGTCATATTCTTTTCCCATAAATTTCTTTGGGCCCCACACGCCATACGCGTTTATTACTTCCTTTTCTTCATCTGCCAAAAGAGGATAATCCAGTTCGTATTTATTTCTGAAGTTTTGTTGTCTTTTTTGAGAATCGGCACTTACTCCAAGAATTTCATAACCTCTTTTCTTAAGACTCTCTTTGTTTTCGTTTAAATTACAGGCTTCTACGGTACAACCAGGAGTGCTGGCCTTTGGATAAAAAAACATCACTAGTTTTTTCCCCTTGTAATCGGTTAATTTTGCTTCGTTCCCATCCTGATCTACTGAATTAAATTCGGGAGCTTTATCCCCTTTTTTCAATGTTGTCATAATTCTTACTTTTACAGTAAATTTAAAGGTTTATGACCAAACAGGAAAAGGTTCACTTCGTAATTACGACATTGGAAAAAATATATCCTGAAGTTCCTATCCCCCTTGATCATAAAGATCCTTATACACTTTTAATAGCCGTGTTACTTTCTGCACAGAGTACAGATGTTAAGGTAAATCAAATCACTCCTATCCTGTTTGAAATTGCTGACGATCCTTATAAAATGGTTCAACTTTCCGTAGAAGAAATCAGGGATATCATTAAACCGGTTGGTTTATCACCTATGAAATCCAAAGGGATTCATGGGCTTTCAAAAATTTTAATTGAAAAATATAATGGACAGGTGCCTCAAAGTTTTGAAGCTTTAGAATCTTTCCCGGCGGTGGGCCATAAAACTGCCAGTGTGGTGATGTCCCAGGCATTTAATGTACCAGCCTTTCCTGTAGATACACATATCCATCGGCTCATGTATCGCTGGAATTTAAGTAATGGTAAAAATGTAGTGCAGACAGAAAGAGATGCAAAGCGTTTATTTCCTAAGGAGAAATGGAACAAACTCCATCTTCAAATTATATGGTATGGAAGGCAATTTTCGCCAGCAAGGGCTTGGGATCTGGAAAAAGATACTATTACCAAAACAATTGGAAGAAAATCTGTAATCAAAGAATATCTGGAAAAAGTAAAAAAGACCTGATTTTGGCAATCAGGTCTTTTTTAAATCAATTCAGCAGCGTATCAAACTGCATACTTCTAAACTTTGTTACTTGCAGCGCTTTTGAATAATTCAAAAGAAACTCTATAGTCTCTTTTTTAGGTCTCAATTGATTGAAAGTTTCTTCTTTCGAAGATTTTTTAAAGTAAATTTTCCCCATGTGGTTTATTTGTTAATTGTTATAAAATTAACGCAACAAAACTGGGGATATTGTTTATTTAATTTGTTAAAATTAAGTTGCGTTTTTCGATGATCTTACGAAGATTGATTAAGGCATAACGCATTCTGCCAAGTGCTGTATTGATACTCACACCAGTTCTTTCAGATATCTCCTTGAAACTCATGTCTTTATATATTCTCATAGTAAGCACTTCCAGTTGATCTTCGGGCAATTCTTTAATAAGTTCCTGAACATCCTGCTCGATCTGATCCTTTATAAGTTGCTTTTCAGCATTTAATGAGCCATCACTTAAAACTGAAAAAATATTAAAATCGCCACTATTATCAAATTTTGGCATTCTTTTATTTCTTCGGAAGTGATCTATTACTAAATTATGAGAGATTCGCATCACCCAGGGTAAGAACTTCCCCTCTTCATTATATTTTCCTCTCTTTAGAGTGCGAATGACTTTAATAAATGTATCCTGAAAAATATCTTCTGCGATATCTTTATTGAATACTTTGGAATAAATAAAACTGTAAATTCTATGTTCGTGACGATTTATTAATGCACCAAGTGCATTTTCGTTTCCATCTAGATAATCGCGAACAAGAGTAGCATCAGTTACCTTTGTGTTGTTCATAACAGTTACTTTTTATTTCAGGAGATTGGGATTTCCTGAGGGTTAGATATTTAGGTTTCTAAAAAAGTAACTGTGCTGTATAGGCAATGATTTTTAGTAGATTGGCTCAAATATAGGAGAATAATATTAACTAATACAAATAAAAATTTAAATTTTTAACATTACAATAGGAATTCGCTTGCTTTAAATACCCCTTTAGAATGAGTATCTTTGCGGTTTTAGCAAAAATGAACATGCCGGTAGATATTTCAAAAATAGATCCAAAAAAGAATATTATCATCAAGGGTGCAAAATTGCACAACCTTAAAAATATAGATGTGGTAATTCCCAGAAATAAATTAGTAGTTATTACTGGTTTATCAGGTTCTGGGAAATCCAGCCTTGCTTTTGACACATTATACGCAGAAGGTCAAAGGCGATACGTTGAAAGTCTTAGTTCATATGCACGTCAATTCCTGGGCAGACTTGATAAGCCGAAAGTAGATTATATAAAAGGTATTGCCCCGGCGATAGCTATTGAGCAAAAAGTAAATTCTACTAACCCACGTTCAACTGTAGGAACATCTACTGAAATTTACGATTATCTAAAGTTGCTTTTTGCCAGAATTGGTAAAACCTACTCCCCCGTTTCAGGTAGACAGGTGAAAAAAGATAGCACTACAGATGTAATTAATTATGTGAAGCAATTTCCTGAAAGGGAAAAATTACTATTGCTGGCGCCTATTCATCTTGAAGAAGGAAGAAAGCTTGATAACAAAATAAATGTGCTGGCCCAGCAAGGTTATAGTAGAATCAAGGTTGGTAAGAAGGTAGTTCGAATTGATGAAACAGATCTTAAGAAATTAAAAGCCGATGATGTTTCACTTGTCATAGACAGGATTATTACAAATGATGATGAGGATTTTTATAATCGTTTGGCCGATGCTATCGAAGCTGCTTTTTTTGAAGGTAAAGGCGAATTATATATTGAAAAGTTAAGCGATAATTCTTCGCAACATTTCAGCAATAAATTTGAATTGGACGGGATCCTCTTTGTGGAACCAAATGTTCATCTATTCAGCTTTAATAATCCTTATGGGGCATGCCCAAAATGTGAAGGTTATGGGGATGTGATAGGAATAGATGAAGACCTGGTGATCCCAAATACAGGACTTTCGGTTTATGAAAATGCAATTTTCCCGTGGCGTGGGGAAAGCATGAGCTGGTATAAAGATCAATTGATCAAAAATTCGCACAAATTCGATTTTCCTGTCCATAAACCTTATTTTCAGTTAACCCAGGAACAGAAAGATCTCATTTGGAATGGAAACCAATATTTTGAAGGTCTCAACCAGTTTTTTGAATTTCTGGAAAGTAAAGCTTATAAAATTCAAAATCGTGTGATGCTATCACGTTATCGCGGTAAAACCAGATGTACGCTGTGTAAAGGAAAAAGATTGCGACCTGAAACTGAATATGTAAAAATTGCTGATCACAGCATTACAGATCTGGTTGAAAAACCCATCGATAAAGTCCGCGAATTTTTTAGCAATTTGAAATTAAATGAATATGATGCCCAAATTGGTAAAAGATTACTAACCGAAATAAGTAATCGCCTTCAATTCTTATCGAATGTAGGTTTAGATTATTTAACGCTGAACAGGAAATCTAATTCCCTTTCCGGAGGTGAATCCCAAAGAATAAATTTGGCAACCTCTTTAGGCAGTAGTTTGGTAGGTTCCATGTATATTTTAGATGAGCCATCTATAGGATTGCACCCAAAAGACACCGAAAAACTAATTGGTGTCCTGGAGCATTTACGCGATCTGGGCAATACGGTAATCGTTGTGGAGCATGATGAAGAAATTATGAATGCTGCTGATGAAATTATTGATATTGGTCCCGAAGCTGGAACCAATGGGGGACATGTTGTTGCGGTAGGAACGCTCAAAGATATTTTAAAATCTGATTCCTTAACTGCAGGTTATCTAAATGGTAATTTAAAAATTGAAGTCCCTGAAAAAAGAAGGATTTCAAAAAATAAAATTTTGATCACAGGTGCCCGGGAAAACAACCTTAAAAATATTGACGTTGAATTTCCCCTTGGTGTGTTTACTGCAATTACGGGTGTATCCGGAAGTGGGAAATCTACCCTGGTTAAAAAAATTCTTTACCCTGCAATGCAGAAGGAAATTGGAGGATATGGTGAAAAAGCCGGTCAATTTAGTTCCATTGAAGGAAATTTTAGTACGATAAGTTCAGTAGAATATATAGATCAAAATCCTATAGGCAGGTCTTCACGATCCAATCCGGTTACTTATATCAAGGCATATGATGATATTCGGAATTTATTTGCCTCTCAAAGATTATCTAAAATACGCGGGTTCAAATCAAAACATTTTTCATTTAATGTAGATGGCGGACGCTGTGAGACCTGTAAGGGAGAAGGTGAAGTGACCATCGAGATGCAATTTATGGCAGATGTTCATCTGGAATGTGAAACCTGTAAAGGAAAAAGGTTTAAAAAAGAAGTTCTTGAGGTAACTTTTCACGAGAGAAACATCGATGATGTTTTAAATATGACTATTGACGATGCTACTAAATTTTTTGAAGATCATAGTCAGGATAAAATTGTAAGGAAATTAAAACCTTTAAGAGATGTTGGTTTAGGTTATGTTCAATTGGGACAGAGTTCCTCCACTCTTTCAGGAGGTGAAGCACAAAGAATAAAGCTCGCTTCATTTTTAGTGAAAGGTGCTAACAAAAATAAATCCCTGTTCATTTTTGATGAGCCAACCACCGGTTTGCATTTTCATGATATCAAAAAACTCCTGAAGTCATTGGAAGCATTGATCAAACAAGGCCATACCGTGATTGTTATTGAACACAATATGGATTTGGTAAAATGTGCTGATTATATCATTGACCTTGGCCTTGAAGGAGGGGAAACCGGAGGCCATGTAATCGTAACTGGAACTCCTGAAGAAGTGGCCAAAAATAAAAAGTCGTTTACCGCGCCTTATTTAAAACAGAAACTTTAATAGCGTTTCTATGGAAAGATGTTTTTTATTATAATTATTGTTTCGCCACCCCAATACTTTCAGGAATTACATTTATCATGTTAATTAACTGTTTTATGAGATTGCTTCGTTGCTCTCGCAATAACAATCTATAATGTCACTGCGAGGGAACGAAGTGGACGAAGCAGTCTCCTGAAGTTTTTGTGCATATTAAATAACCTTTCAATTTTACATCTAAGATATTTCCTACCATTTTCGATTTTTAGAATTTGGCACGTGCTTTGTATCTGGTTTAAAAAGTTCTTTAACTAAATACTTCGAAATCATGAAAAAACTGACTTTAATTATTGCCGCTATCTTTTTAGGCTTGTCAGTAAAGGCATCCGTAGCATCTACACTAACCCCCAATTATTCAGATTCTTTTATTTTCGTTGAAGGAGGGGTTGAATTCGCTATTTATCCTAATGGTGAGTTTGATTTTTACTTTAATCCTGATTTTAGAAGAGGAAATTCAGTTCATATCGCTTCCCCTAATGTAAATATCAGTTATAATTCTGGATACAACTATGAGCCGTACGTGCAATATGATGATTATGGTGCCGTGATTCAAATTGAAACGGTTCCTGTTTATTATGATTTTTATGGAAGAATTGTCCAGGCCGGTGATATTCTTATTGGATACAATAGCTTAGGTTATGTCACCAATGTAGGCAGGATGCGTGTTCACTATGACCGTTTTAATCATTTTACCCACCAAACTGGTTTTATAAATAGTTATAACAGAGCTTATGTTTATAGACCATGGCATGACTATTACCGCAGACCTCAGGTAAACGTAAGTATAGTTTTCGGCAGACCTTACCGGGCATATTATGCCCCATATAGAATGAGCTATCACGAACATGTGAATATCTACAACAATTATTATGTTACGGGTAAACGGAATAGAAATTTTTATCGCCCATCCCAAACTGTAGATCATTATAATTATGGCGAGAGAACTAAAACAAAATATGTTGACAGTCGCCAGAATTATAGTAATACTCGTAGAGGCGTAGCTGAAAACAATATGGCTTCCCAACGGCATTTATCAGCTAGAAGTGCGAATCAAAATAGAGCCTATTCAGATAGGATTACTACGGGCAGGAGCCAAAGCCCTCAAAATAGCCGCGGACAGGTAATACAGTCAAGAACTGAAAGCAGCACTAATGCTTCAGGAAGATCTACGTCTAACCGAACTTTGCAAAATCGTAATGAAACTAAAAAAACTGTTGGTAGAAGTTCAGAAGTTACAGGAAGAAATTCTTCTCTTACAAATAGAAGCAGCAATAATTTATCTACCGCCAGGCCTTCTACTTCTGTAGAAAAAAATAGTTATAAAGCTGTAAGAACTCCTCAAAGAAGTACTTCTAGTGAAAGGTCGCAAAATATGACTTCTACCAGGACAAATAAAGCAGCAACAACTCAACGCTCTTCAGTACCCAATAGAATGAGTACAAGAACTAATACGAGTAATCAGAGAAGTTCAGGCAATAATAAAAGTATTCGAACAAATTCACCTTCACAAAGAAGTTCTTCAACCAGAACAAGTGAAACAAAAGCAAATTCTCGAGGAAAATCTACAAATAATACTTCAAGATCTGGAAGTTCGGCACGGAATATGAATATATAATTTATGATGATAAATTCATAATTTAATTTTTTGGTTGGTTAGTTGGAAAACCCCTGAAGCTCCCAAGGCAAAGGGGTTTTCCCATTTTAACGCCTCCCGATAAGTTTATATATCATCGAATTAATATCTTCAGAAATTCTGAGCTTATAAAAGATTAGGATATATAGAAGTCCTGCTATTACAACTTTCAGGAGTATATCAAGGATAGGATGAATTGGAAAGTTCCAGAAATAAAACGCTCCTGTAAAGAAGCCAATGATTATTAAGCTCCATAAAGTTGATAAACTAAAAGGCTGGATTTTAAATTTCTTCTGAACGATATAAATTTTAATCCCATTATACAGGAAAAAAGCGATAAAACTGGCGATCGCTGCACCTTCAATACCGTACTTAGGAATAAGCAATATATTAAGTATAAAAGCTATAATTACCAGAATAACTCCTATCCCGAGCACTAACCTGTAATAGTCTGAATTAAATAAAATGCTGTTATTATTCCCGAGAATATTATCAAAAAGCTTTACTAGGGAAATCAGTAAAATGACTAAAATACTTAAAGAATAATTATCTGGGATCAATTCATATAATGCATCAACATTGGTGATGATCCAGATAAAAATTATTCCGCTTACGATCAATAAGTTCAAAGAACTCTTCTTATAAATCCCTTCCAATCCTATTTTATCCTTTTTATTCAACATTTCTGCGGTCATAGGATTGGTGATCTGGTGCATGGCCTTTTGTGGTACTGATATTACGGTAGCGATATACACAGCGATTCCATAGATCGCCACATTCTCAATGGGCAAATAATATTCAATCATCACTTTATCCAGATCTAATAAAGCTGTTGCTACCGAAGCTGCTATAAGGATCAGGGCACTGTATTTTAAAACTGAAGAAAGGTTCGCCGGAAATTGTAATTTAAATTTAGGTCGATGAAGGGAGAAAGCATACAGAGCCATGATGAGCATTCGAATAACAAAAGTTGCACTCATCAAATAAATAAACCATTCTACAGAAATAATCTTATAAAAAACTAAAAGGAGCAAGACTGTAATACAAAACCTTTGGAAAACTTCTTTCATAAAGTTTCCAAATACACTTTTATAGTAAATCTTGGACCAGGAAAAGAAGACTTCAAAATAGGCGGTACTCAGGGCTATTACAAAGATGAGCCATATATAGGGCTGAACTAATTCATTTTCTCCCTGGAAATAATTAAGCAATTGACCGTAAAAAATAAGTCCAAATAATCCTATCACAACTCCGGCAACCGCTGGGGCTAAAAGAATAAAATTTAATAATCGATCCTGTTCCCCTCTTGTTTTATACGAGGTGAAAAATTTTATGAGCGTAGAATGAACCCCAAAAACGAGAAAGGGCCAAATTAAATTTGCTGCAGATAATAGAAAGCTGACCAACCCATAGTACTCCTGGGATAAAAAATAAGTAAAGAGAAATAAGGTATTAATCGCGCCAATGCCAAACCCAATATAGGTAGTGACCATGTTTTTTAGCGATTGGTTAATAATGATCCCCATTAAAAACTTTTAATTAATTCTGAAAGTCTTCTCGTAAGACGCTTTCGATGATATTCTTCAATTTTTGGATGTGAATTCTCTGAAATATTTATACCTTCAAAATGAGATAAAATAAAGTGCTTGATCTCCTCTTTCTCATTATATTGAAAAACCTGTCCCGCTTTTGTTTCAGAAACAATTTTATTCACATCCCAATTTCGCGGCCCTATTGCTAAAATGGGATTTTGAGCCGCCAGATATTCAAATATTTTCCCCGGAATAATTCCTTTAGTTTCTACTGAATTTATCTCCAGCAACAATAAAATATCAGATGCTCGTTGAAGCTCCACAGCCTGCTTATGGCTTAAATAACCATAAGAATTTAAATAATCGAAGAGGTTGAAATCTATTATCGAACGAATTACTTCTTCACTCACCCTACCAGCAAGTTCTATAGAAACCTGCTCTTTAAAATCCTTATTTTCATGAATTAATTCTGAAATGGCCTTCCACAGATTTTCAGGATTTCGTCCAGATAGTAAAGATCCAATATGCGAAATTTTGAATTTTTCCGACCTTCTTTTTTTTGGAAAAATTTCAGAATCATAACCATTCGTTATCAAAGCCACCGGCGTGGTGGTTTTTGACCTAAATTCTTCTTGGGTTTGGAAACTGGTAACCAGGAGTTGATCGGCTTTATCCAAAACTTCCTGCTCTAATTGCTTGTGCTTTCTACGAGCAAATTTCAGTAATTTCAATTTAGAGTGATACCCAATATTGGTCCAGGGATCCCTGAAATCTGCAATCCAGTTGATGCCATGTATTTTTTTTAATTGCAAACCAATTAGGTGCACACTATGTGGCGGTCCCGTGGTGATAACAACATCAAATTTTTCCACCTCTAATAAGTCTGAAATTTTATCAACGGAAGGTTTAACCCAGAATTTTCGGGCATCGGGAATAAAAAAATTTCCACGGATAAAAAGCAGCAGTTTCTGAAGAAATCCCTGTTTTTTTTCTTCAGCGATAAGGCCTGAACTTATTGTTTTGGTTTCTTTTTTTGAAAAAAATGAAGCGATCTTATAAGGTTCGAAAATCGGGTTTTTAATGATCTTTAATTTTGGTGAAATTTCAGATTCCAGGGATTTATCCATAATGGGATAATCGGGATTTTCAGGAATAAATACCACCGGTTCAATGTCAAAGTCCGGTAGATATTTTACAAATTTCAGCCAACGTTGCACTCCCGGTCCACCTGCAGGTGGCCAGTAATAGGTAATGATAAGTGCTTTTTTCATGAAGCGGGTTTCAAACAAATTATTTTCGGCGCTTTATTTCAAACGCAATCGCTCCCAGAAACAACAAACCTATTAATATAGAGCTGGCCAAAGTAATACTGCTACCCGTTTGGATAACTACCGGTTCAAATTTAAAAACGACCTCATGTTTTCCGGCAGGTATATTCATTGCCCTTAAAGTATAATTGGCCCGCACATGTTCCACAGGTTTGCCATCTATATAAGCATTCCAGCCTGGCTGGTAATACATTTCAGAAAATATGGCAAATTGGGCATTTTGAGCGGTAGTTTTATATTTTAATAGATTTGGTTGTTGTTCTATAAGTTCGATTGTTGCTGAAGGATCGAATTTAAAGGATTGATCTATTGCTTCTGAAAATTCTTTATTCACCACCGCGCTATTTTTAAGATCTGCATCTTTAAGCTGGAGGATCTCTTCATTGGCTGAATTTACAAATTCAATCCTTTCCACAAACCAGGCATTTCCAAAAGCATCCGGATTTTGCTGCACCTGTAATCCTTCTTCCGTAGGAACTATAAAATATTTTACATTCAACATGTTCAATATTTTAATATTATTCTGCGAAATATAGAAATCATATAAATCCTGAATCCTGCCGGGTTTCGCTGCGTGATAACCTCCTAAGGCATTATGAAAATAGGAAGTTCGGGAGGTATTAAAAGGATCCCCACTTAAATCGAAAACCCGATAATGACTGGTATCCTGCATAATTTGAGTATCGGCAGCAGTGGCCTGAAATGGCTGATTTACCTGTCGTGATTGCACGAAATCATCTTCATTTACATACCTAAAATTCACGGGAAGTAGATCTACCAAAAATAGAATTCCAAAACCGGCTATAACCAGGTTTCTATTCAGTTTATTCTTAATCGCCGCCCAGATCAATCCCACACCAAGGCCCACAAACAATAAAGATCTTAATACATCATTGGTGAACATTGCTTTTCTATCTTCCTTAATGGCACGCATTAAGTCCATTCCCAGTTGTTCCCGGTACATCGCATCCCTCATTCCCGAAAAATCAAAAAGAACAGATTTAAATAATAGGAAAAATAAACAAAGGCCTCCTGCGATAATGCCGCTCCATTTGAGTGCATACAACTTTTCTTCTTCTTTTACTTTAGGATTAAATAATTTATATAACCCAAAAATTGCCAAAATGGGAACACATAATTCGATGATCACCTGGATGGAAGAAACCGCCCGAAACTTGTTATAAAGCGGAACGAAGTCAATAAACAGTTCCGTGAGAACGGCAAAATTCTTACCCCAACTTAGTAAAAGTGCCAAAATGCTGGCACCTAGAATCCACCATTTTAACCGACCTCTAATCAGGAAAATTGCAAAAACAAAAAGGAATAATACACTGGCGCCAATATAAGCCGGTGCAGCAACGATGGGCTGTTCACCCCAATAAGTTGGAGCGCCTTTAGCAAAATCCAATGCCTGGACGGGCGATGCTCCCATTTTTAGAATAGCCTTATAGGTTTCTGAATCTTTGCCCACATTTTCTCCACTTCCCCCACCCATAAAACGGGGAATAAAAAGATCAAAACTTTCCATAATCCCATAACTATACGTGGTAATATAATCATAAGAAAGGCCTGCTTCGGGTTTTTCACTTCCATCAGGCTGTATGCTAATGCCTGTTGTACCTCTAGTGGAATGTGCCGTATATTCCTGGGTAGCCAGCAATAAGGTAGCATTTGCCGCAACTGCAATAAGCACTGCAACAACCATGAGCCCCAGGGACTTAAAATAGTTTGGTAACCTGTTTTTTTGAATACCATCAATAAGATAAGCTATGCCCAAAATAATTACCAGCAGCAACAAATAATAAGTCATCTGGAAATGATTTGCCTGTATTTCCAGGGCCATGGCCACAGTAAGTAATAGAAATGACCAGATATTCCTGTTCCTAAAGACTGAAATTATTCCTGCGAGCACCATAGGCATATAAGCAATGGCATGCGCTTTTGCGTTATGGCCAACTCCAAGAATGACAATGAAATATGTTGAAAACCCAAATGCTAAAGCTCCTATAAAAGCTAACTTATAGTCAACTTTCATGCATAATAGCAGAATGTAAAAGCCAATAAAATATAAAAAGAGATAATCTGCCGGTCGCGGTAAAAACCGCAAAACCGAATCGAGTTTTTTAATATAATTATGAGGATAATAAGCTCCTAATTGAAAGGTAGGCATACCGCCAAATGCAGCGTCTGTCCAATAGGGTTCTTCGCCGGTAGCATCACGAAATTCAGATTGTTCATGAGACATTCCAATATATTGGGCGATATCACTTTGGAAAATTTCTTTTCCTTTTAATACAGGACTAAAGTAAAAAAGTGAAAGAACCACAAAACCCAGAAGGACTAAGAGATGCGGAAGAAAGCGCTTTAGTAGAGCCATTAAAAGAACTTTTTAATTTATTTGGATAAGTTGCTTCAAGCTTAAATATTGAAGTCAAAATCCGAAATTAATCAATTTCTTCGTAATCGATATATTCTCCCACTTTTTTATCGCCTGAAGGATTGGATTTGGGCTTTTTATCTATGCTAACTTTTTCCTTTTTCTGCTGATTTTGAGAAAATCCTCCAAATTGCTGATTAAACTGCTGTTCAAACTTCTTCCCAACTTTTTTCATAAAATATTTGAGAATCAAGGGTCCAAAAAATCGAATGAAGATTTTAAAACCAAAATATACCAGAAGAATAATAAAAACCGTTTTTAAAACAGCGTAAAGAGATTCATTCATCTTTAAAAAGATTTTTACAAAAATAAAGGAAGGCTTCAGAATACTAAAACCTTCCTTAATAAAATTATAATAAAACTTATATCTTTGAGATCAAACAGCCTACAAAATATGCGTAAAATAACCATTCTTAGCCTTTTTCTTACCTTCAGTTATACCATCCAGGCACAATATACCGAAACTATTAATTCAAACCGTCCCGGGCAGAGTCAGGGAGCTTTTGCCGTAGGCACGAATGTAATTCAATTAGAGGCGGGTGCTTATTTGGGAAATGAAGAACATAAGGGATTTAATTCTAATGTTGATGTTTGGGGAGTTGATTATCAATTGCGTTATGGATTGTTCTTTGAAAGTTTGGAATTAAGCTTGACCGGTGCTTTTGAAAATCAGGATGCAACTTTCCAGTTTTTAGGAACCGAAGACGGCTATAAATACAGGAATTTTAGAGCTAATACTTTTGGTGCGAAGTATTTGATATTCGATCCTTATAAAACGCTGGAAGAAGACAAGCCCAACCTTTATAGCTGGAAGGCAAATCAACGCTTCAAATGGAAAAAATTAATTCCGGCCATTTCACTTTATGCTGGATTAAATTTTTCTTTTGGGGACAATCCCTATTTATATCCCGGTGAAGGAAAATATAGTCCCAAAGCGGCAATTATTTCCCAGAATAATTGGGGCCGCTGGGTTTTAGTAACCAATTTTATTGCTGATAAACTTTCCGAAGAATTTAGATCCTATACCGGGATTATTACCGTTACCCATAGTTTAAGTGAGCATCTGGCACTTTTTGGGGAATATCAGGGAATCATTAGCGATATCTATGCTGATGATATTATTCGTGCTGGTGGAGCTTACCTGGTAGGAAACAATTTTCAGTTTGACCTTTCTGCACTAACAAATTTTAAAGATACACCTTCGAGATGGCAAGTGGCCGCAGGGGTTTCGTATCGTTTTGACCTTCATAAAATTGATGAATTCCTGGAGGAATCTAAAGAAGGGAATGAAAGACGTAAAAGAAGCAAAAAATTAGAAAGCCAGCAGGATGGCGACGAACAGGAAAACGAGGGCGAAGGTGATCTATAGAAATAAAAAAGACCGGCTTTGAAACAGCGGGTCTTTTTTTAATCTAATTATATTTCTTAAGACTTACTTTCCATTGCTGAAGCAACAGATGCAGATAGCCTTTTATAGGTTCCATTTTCCAGCCTTTCCCTAATTGCTGAAAAAGCAACCAAAGTATCTTCAACATCTTGCAGGGTATGCGTTGCCGTAGGGATCATTCTTAAAAGAATTAAACCTTTTGGAATAACCGGGTACACTACAATAGAGCAGAAAATACCATGATTCTCCCGAAGATCTTTTACTAAAGCCATTGCTTCAGGAATACTTCCTTTTAGATAAACCGGTGTGACACAACTTTGCGTGGTGCCAATATCAAAACCACGATCTTTTAATCCGTTTTGTAGAGCATTTACGTTTTCCCAAAGTTTTTCTTTCAACTCTGGCATAGTGCGCAACATTTCAAGTCTTTTTAATGCTCCCACCACCAATTGCATCTGCAATGATTTTGCGAACATTTGAGATCTTAAATTATATTTAAGATAATCCATGATTTCTTTGTCCCCGGCAATAAAAGCCCCGGTACTTGCCAAAGACTTAGCAAAGGTGGCAAAATAAACATCGATCTCATCCTGGACCCCCTGCTCCTCTCCTGCTCCGGCACCTGTTTTTCCCAGTGTCCCAAAACCATGAGCATCATCTACGAACAACCTGAAATTATATTTTTTCTTAAGTTCAACAATTTCCCTAAGTCTTCCCTGTTCCCCACGCATTCCAAAAACACCTTCGGAAATCAGTAAAATCCCCCCGCCGGTCTGCTCGGCAATTTTAGTCGCACGTTGAAGGTTTTTTTCGATACTTTCCATATCGTTGTGCTTGTAGGTAAAACGCTGACCTAAATGCAAGCGCACCCCATCGATAATACATGCATGCGCATCTACATCATATACAATCACATCCTGCTTGGAGACCAGGGCATCTATGGTAGAAACCATTCCCTGATATCCAAAATTCAATAAATAAGCCGCTTGTTTATGCACGAAAGAAGCCAGTTCATCCTGAAGTTTTTCATGCAAACTTGTATGACCACTCATCATCCTGGCTCCCATTGGGTAGGCCGATCCATATTCTGCAGCTGCTTCCGCATCAATTTTTCGAACTTCCGGGTGATTTGCCAGACCCAGGTAATCATTTATGCTCCAGGTTATAACTTCCTTGCCGCGAAATTTCATTTTATTTGAAATAGGCCCTTCTAATTTCGGAAATACAAAGTATCCCTCTGCTTGCTCTGCCCATTTTCCTAAAGGACCTTTGTCCTTATATATCTTATCAAATAAATCCTTCATCGATCATTTTTTAGAGGAACCGCAAAAATACTGAAATTTGGCGCGAATTCACAACCCCAACTTTATATATGCGAAATCTATGAAAAACAAAAGCATCCTACAAAAATTAGGATGCTTTTGTTAATAAATGTTAATATATTTTTTAATTGATAGCCTTTATGTCTTCAGTTTTGTCTTCATTTTGAAAATCAAAAAATCCCTGGTCGTTCATCCAGTCATTACTATAAATCTTGCTCATGTATCGCGAACCGTGATCTGGAAATATCACCACAACCTTTGAATTTTCATCAAAAGCTCCTTCTGCATTTAATTGTTTTAACCCCTGCATGGCCGCCCCGCTGGTATATCCCAGGAACATACCTTCAGTATTGGCAAGTTCCCGTGCAGTATGCGCTGCATCTTCATCAGATACTTTTATAAAACGATCTATAGAATCAAAATCTGTCGCTCCTGGTATTAGATTTTTACCAAGCCCTTCAATTCGGTAAGGATAAATTTCCTTTTCATCGAATTCTTTTGTTTCGTGATATTTTTTCAGAACTGAACCAAAAGCGTCAATCCCTATTATTTCAATTTCGGGATTTTGTTGTTTGAGAAACCTTGAAGTACCAGAGATAGTCCCACCGGTTCCACTGCATGCTACCAAATGGGTTATTTTTCCTTCTGTTTGTTTCCAAATTTCAGGACCTGTACTTTGAAAATGTGCTTCAATATTAAGTTCATTAAAATACTGATTGATATATACAGATCCTTCAGTTTCTTCATGAATTCTTTTAGCCACCTGATAATAAGATCTAGGATCTTCTGCCGGAACATTAGCAGGGCAAACGAATACTTTCGCGCCCATGGTTTTCAACATATCGATCTTATCTTTAGAGGATTTTGAACTTACCGCAAGGATACATTTATAACCTTTGATAATGCTCACCATGGCAATACTAAAACCTGTATTACCAGAAGTAGTTTCCACTATAGTATTACCGGGTTTTAAAATCCCGTTTTTCTCGGCTTGCTCTATAATATAAAGGGCAATCCTATCTTTAGAAGAATGACCGGGATTAAAACTTTCAATTTTAGCCAGGAATTCACCTTTAAAATTTTCAGTTATCTTATTCAGCTTAACCAAAGGGGTTTTTCCTATTAATTGCAATATGTTATCGTAAACATGCAGGTCTTCTCTCATAAGTCGAACTTCTTTTACAAAATGAATCAGAAATAATACTTTCTGAAATTCCGGTCAAATTTAAGGCAAAATTTTGAATTATTCTTTGATGCCTTCCAAATCTAGTAAAAACGCATACTCTTCGGCTACCTCTCTTAAAGCTTCAAACCTTCCTGATGCCCCGCCATGCCCGGTATCCATGTTGGTATGTAATAAAAGAACGTGATTATCTGTCTTATATTCTCTTAATTTCGCCACCCATTTTGCCGGTTCCCAATATTGCACCTGAGAATCATGAAGACCGGTGGTTACAAGCATATTTGGATAATCCTGCTTTTTTATATTATCATAGGGAGAATAACTTTTCATATAATCATAATATTCCTTATTATTCGGGTTTCCCCATTCGTCGTACTCTCCAGTCGTTAAGGGGATACTGTCATCCAGCATCGTGGTAATTACATCTACAAAAGGTACCGAAGCAATTATTCCATTATATAATTGTGGTGCCATATTTACAATAGCTCCCATGAGCAGACCTCCGGCCGAGCCTCCCATAGCATACAAATGCTCGGGAGAGGTATAATTTTCTTTGATCAGATATTCTGAAACATCTACAAAATCTGTAAATGTATTTTTCTTGGTAAATAATTTTCCGTCTTCATACCAGCCACGTCCTAAATATTCCCCACCGCGAACATGTGCGATCGCGTAAATGAAACCGCGATCTAAAAGGCTTAATCTAACTGAAGAAAAATAAGGATCAATGGTGGAACCATAAGATCCATAAGCATATTGTAAAACGGGATTTTTTCCGGTCTTGTCCAAACCTTTCTTGTAGACCAGGGAAACTGGAATCAATGTCCCGTCATTAGCCACAGCCCAGACCCTTTCAGACTCATAAAAGTTCTTATTAAAATCACCTAGAACTTCCTGCTCCTTTAGGATAATTTTATCACCTGTTTTCATGTTGTATTCAACCACTGAAGTGGGTGTGGTCATACTATTATAGGTATACCTCAACAAATCGGTATCAAAATCTGGATTAATGGAAGTAAAAGCGGTATAGGTTTCATTATCGAACGGAATGTAAAAATCCAATTGGTCATTCCAACCTATGATCCTAATTTTATTCAAACCATTATTTCGTTCAGTGATTACCAGATAATCCTTAAAAATATCAATATCCTCCAAAAGGAAATCTTCCCGATGCGGAATGACATCTTTCCAGTTTTCCATTGTAGTGCTATCCACCGGAGTTTTCATTAGCTTAAAATTGGTTGCTTCATCTTTGTTGGTAACGATATAAAAATCACCTTCAAAGTGGGCAATACTATATTCCAGGCCTCTTTGTCTTGGTTGAAATACCTGAAATTCCCCTTCAGGCTTATTTGCATCTAAAAATCTATATTCCGTAGTAAGGGTGCTACTGGAACCAATGATGATGTATGCTCTGGATTTGGATTTATAAACATAGGTATTAAAAGTTTCGTCTTTTTCCTCATAGACTAGTTGATCTTCTTTCGGATTTGTGCCCAGAATATGTTTAAAGACCTTAAAACTTCTTAGGGTTTGCGGATCTTTTTTGGTGTAATACAAAGTTTTGTTATCGTTGGCCCAGGTTGAACCTCCCGTGGTATTTTTGATCTCTTCCTCTAAAATTTCGCCGGTTTCAAGATTTTTTATTCTAATGGTATATTGTCTTCGGCTTAACGTATCGGTTCCAAAGGCAATCAATTTATTATTTAAAGATACATTGAGTCCTCCAAGGCTGTAATAATCGAAGCCTTCAGCCATTTCATTCACATTGAACAAAATTTCTTCGGGAGCATCTAGAATTTCTTTTTTCCTACTATAAACTGGATAATCATATCCTTTTTCAAATCTGGTGATATACCAGTACCCGTTAAGTTTATAAGGAACAGATTCATCATCCTCTTTAATACGAGATTTCATCTCTTCAAATAAATCTTCCTGAAATTGCTTAGTATGAGCAGTGCTCTTCTCATAATAATCATTTTCTGAATTTAGATAATCAATAACCTCAGGATCTTCCCGCTTGTTCATCCAGAAATAATTGTCTATTCGTATGTCTCCATGTTTCTCTAGTGTATGAGGATTTTTTTTTGCTACCGGCGCCGGATTGTCTTTTTTCAAGGTTGTGTTATTTTGAGCGGAGGCAAAGGTAACGCATCCAAGGAAAATTACTAATAGTCTTTTCATAATGATTCTTTTACAAGCTGAATTTACTAAATTTGAAGTTAGAAATTTAAAATTGAAATTATGTTTGGAGATATGATGGGTATGATGAATAAGATCAAAGAAGCCCAGGAAAAAGTTGAAGCAACCAAAGAGCGTTTAAAAACCGTATTAATTGATGAGCAATCCAGTGACGGACTTTTAAAAGTCACCATTACCGCAGGCAGAGAGATTAAAAATATTAGTGTGGCTCCGGAATTACTGGAAGATAAAGAGCAACTGGAAGATTATCTGGTACTTACTCTTAACAAAGCCATAGCAAAAGCAGGCGATATCAATGAAACTGAACTCGCTGCCGCCGCAAAAGATGGCATGCCGGATATTCCTGGCCTGGACGGATTTATGTAATAAAAAAGCCCTGAAATTCAGGGCTTTGTTGTTTTAAGATTCTCCCCGAGCTGGATAATCGTTTTTAAGTACAAAGGAAATCGACTTTTTAAGCTCATTAAATTTTGGCCTGGCAAAAGGCATACTCTGGATACTTGCTGAATACAGCGTATCATCTGGCCGAACTAAAAATAATGCCGGTTCAAAAAAGTATTCGGGTTCAGATTCTTTTATTCCTTTTGAAATATATAAGTCCCATTTTCGAGCCTCCTCGATACTCATCCCGTAGCCAATATGGATATCGGGAACATCCCACTCCTCTACAGTTTTTAAGGCAAGTTCTTTATTGTTCGCACTTATACAAATCACATTAACTCCCAGATCGTAAAAATCGTCGATCTCTTCATTCAGCTCTTCCAGGTATTTTTTACAAACAGGACAATGCAGTCCGCGATAAAAAATAACCAGATTGAAATTTTCAGGAATACTTTCAGCTAAATTATATTCAATGCCTTTGGTGGTTGGAATGATTAAATTTGGAACTTCTTTTCCTGGTAACAGATTTTTCATAAATTTTTTTTTAAAAATACCCGTATTCCTTTTTTAAGCTGAATTTTGAACGCTAATCTTTAGTTAAGTTTTATAAACTGGCATTTTTAAGCACTTCCTGAAATCGTTGATGCATTTCTTCGGAATAATCTAAATGGGTCACAATCCTCCATTTTCCCTGTCCCATATTGCTGATGCGGATATTATGCTTTTGCAGATATTCCGTGAACTCTTTCTCTTTTTCGGCTTCTCTTAAATTGAAGATGATAATGTTTGTTTCAACATTTTCAACTTTTCCAATATAATGCAGTGTTTTTAATACTTCCTCTATTTCAAAGGCACGACGATGATCTTCAGCTAATCTGTCAAAATGGTGGTCCAGGGCATAAATTCCGGCAGCGGCCATAAATCCCACCTGGCGCATTCCACCACCCAAGACTTTCCGAACTCGAATGGCATTTTTCATCAGTTTTTTATCGCCAATTAAAACAGAACCCATTGGTGTCCCCAAACCTTTAGACAAACAAACTGAAATCGTATCAAATAATTTCCCGAAGTCTTTTGGGTTTTCTTTCTTTTTCACCAAAGCATTGAACAATCTGGCGCCATCAAGATGTAAACCCAATTGGTGTTCATCACAAACCTTTCTAATTTCTTTAATATCTTCCAGGTCATAACAGGCACCACCCCCTTTATTGGTGGTATTTTCTAAACATACCAGGGTAGTAAGGGGAGAATGGTAAAAATCTGGCGGATTTATATTTTCAACCACCTGTTCCGCTTTTATCATCCCTCGATCACCATCTACCAGTTTGCAGGATACACCGCTATTAAAGGAAACGCCGCCGCCTTCATAATTATAAACATGAGCCCATTTGTCACAAATTAACTGCTCACCGGGCTGGGTATGCAACTTTATTGCCGCCTGATTGGCCATACTTCCCGTAGGAAAAAATAAGGCCTCATCCTTACCAAACATTTTGGCAAGCTTTTCCTCCAATGCATTGATCGTTGGATCTTCCTTATAAACATCATCCCCTACTTTGGCGGTCATCATTGCCTGCAACATTTCTTTGGTGGGTCGTGTGACCGTATCACTCCTAAGGTCTATTTCCTGCATGTATTAAAATTTTCAATCACGAATGTAATAACTAAAATGACGAATCTGAAATATTGAGTTTTTAAAATTTTAGGGAGATGTTTCTTATCCCAAAATGGATGGATTGGCTTCGATCCTACCAATAATATAAACACTGCGAAAAATCATATCAAAGTAAGTCACCTAAAAGATTATACTGATTCTTCCCCACCTAAAGGAATTGTTTACACTGCAAGCAAGAATGAAACTGAATATCACCTAAAGGTTTCATCCCAACAATAACAATAGCAGTAAGTTATTCAAAAGTCCCAATAGGCGAACCGTCAGGAATTTTCGGAATATTTAAGTTGAGCTCAAAATTTTCCGGATGCTCTCTGAAATCCCTTATTTCACGAGACATTTCTTGGTAAACAAGATCATCTTTTCCGCGCAACCAGTTTTGCAGATCTTCAATTTTTGCATTAGTAATTGCTTTTACCATGGGAGTAGCTTTTTTATTTATGGCAAGATTCAGCAAATGCTGAAAAACCACAAATTTTATGGTATTCTGAACATTTTGTAAATAATCATCTTTCTCCTCCTTTTTAATAGTTGCTGAAATTACCGTTTCCAACATTTTTTCCAGACCCATCATCTTTGAATCCAAACCATTTTGTTGCATTAAACGTTCGGCCCTTTCAGGATGGAAAAGGAAGGTAAGGGTCATTTCAGCAGAAGTTGCGGCGGCGCCCAAAGCATCAAAAGCTACCCCGGCATTACTTTTAAAAGATTCCCTGTCCCTTCCATACCCATAAGCCCTGGGTGGGAAAAGTTTCAGTTTCTCCTTCGGGATAGCCAGTTCTTCCGCAGATAAGGTTTTTAAAACAATGTCTAAAGCCTGCTTTTGGATTTTTGCTGTCACGGGTTCAACCACTAAATTCTGGTCTCCTTTAACCGCATAATTGTAGTTTAAACCACCAATTACTTTAATTGCAGCTTCCGTCTGATAACGATGGAAAAAATAGAGCGGCACAAAAACATCCTCCAAAACTGAAAATGGTTCGTTCTTTTTAAAATTATCTTCAGAAAAATTTTGAATCGCAGTTTTCCTGATCTTTAAAACTTCTTCCAATTCATCAGCAGGATTTTCACCATTATCCCAAAGATGTGCAAACGCATGGGCGCCTCCGGCTGCACGCGCGTCACTATCAGAGATAAACTGGTGTCCCGCTTCCCGCGCATCATTTAAAACAGTGTTTAAATAGGTTCTTTCATCTTCATTTTCAAGAATATCAGCATAACTATAACTTACTGTTACTTTATCCCAGTCTCCAATACCGGTTGCGTAAGCATTAGCAGCTGAAACCTCTCCATTTATAAGTTCAAACTGCGGATGTGGATAATCCATCACTGAAGCTCTTTGGGTTGGGCTGGCCGCGAAATTATGCGCAAACCCAATAGTATGACCTACTTCATGTGCCGAAAGCTGCCGAATTCGCGACAAAGCCAGATCCATCATAGGTTTATTTGCAGTATCATTTTCAGCAAAAGGTTTATTCAGCAAAGCCTGTGCGATCATATAATCCTGACGAATGCGTAAACTGCCAAGGCTCACATGGCCTTTAATAATCTCTCCGGTCCTGGGATCAACTACGCTCGCTCCATAACTCCAGCCCCGGGTAGAACGATGCACCCACTGGATGACATTATATCGAACATCCAAAGGATCGGCTGCTTCGGGAAGCATTTTTACCTGAAAGGCATTTTTATATCCAATAGTCTGAAAAGCCTGGTCCCACCAACCTGCTCCTTCCAACAAAGCCGAGCGAACAGGTTCCGGAGTTCCAGGATCTAAATAGTAAACGATTGGTTTTATCGCTTCACTAATTGCAGCTTCAGGATTTTTCTTTTCCAAACGGTATCTTACAGCATATCTTTTTTGAATAGGTTCGTAAACCGGGCTGGCATAATCGTAATAGGATATAAAAATAGCCCCGCTGCGCGGATCAAAAATTCGTTTTTTATAATTATCATCCGGTAACTTTACGAAGGAATGATGTTGGGTTACACTTATATTTTTGGCATCGGGAACTACAGATCTTAGCGCACTGCCTTTTGGATCACCTTCAAAAGTTAAGAGTGCTTCAAATTCCACATTTTCAGGAAAGGCTTTCGTCCTTTCGAGTGAAAGAGCGCTTTTATCTTTCTCTAGCTTATAAGCCCCGAAATTGCCATTTTTCAAACGGTCTGCTACTCCATGTGTATCCTGCATTAGAAAAGGTGTAAAGTTGATCACATATTTTCCATCCTTTTCTTCTTCAATCTTAAAACCAAATAGAACTGATTTGGCAAAAGCTTCAGCAACGCTAGCTTTTTCAGCTTCATTATCTGTAATCGCACGATAATTTTGATTTGGCTGAACCAGTAATAATTTATTTCCGGCTTTCTGAAATTTAACCACATCGGCTCCGCCTAATTGTCCGCGATCCAAACCAATGTCATTTGATCCCACACCTGTACTAAGAAAGTGGTTATATAGAAATTCAGTTTCCAGACTATCTACTTCCAGATAAATTTCATCGTCTTTCTCACTGTAATAAAAGTTAAAATAGCCTTCATATTTTTTAAGGTCTTCTTTTTTATCTAGAAACTGGGCCTGAACGGGAAGGTAGAAACTGATAACGAGGAAAATAGATAAGAAACGGAGCATTTAGCGGATTTTTAAAAGTTTCTAAAACTAAAAAATATTCGTTAAATACTTTTAGGTAACTGGGCTAAATTCTATTTTTACCTGAAATCGAACAAAACTATGATTAACACAGAGAACATAAGAGATCTCAAAGAGCGCCTGGTTGCGTTAAGGAGGTATCTTTGACGTTGATGCCAAGAAAATAGAGATTACCAATATGGAAGAAAAAACATTTGCGCCAGATTTTTGGGATGATCCTAAAAAAGCTGAGGTGATTATGCGCGAAGTTAATTCTGAAAAGAAATGGGTAGAAGATTATGAAAGGGCCGAAACTTTGGTGGAGGATCTTGAAGTGATCTATGAATTTTACAAAGAAGAAGAGGCGACAGCAGAGGATGTGAATCAGCGGCATGAGAAAGCAATCGATCTTATTGAAGATCTTGAGTTTAAAAATATGCTTTCTGAAGAAGGAGATTCCATGAGCGCGGTGCTTCAAATTACTGCAGGTGCAGGCGGAACTGAAAGTTGTGATTGGGCTGAAATGCTGATGCGAATGTATTTAATGTGGTCTGAAAAACGCGGTTATAAAATTAAAGAGCTGAACTATCAGGCTGGAGAAGTTGCCGGGATCAAAACAGTTACCCTGGAGATTGAAGGTGAATTTGCGTTTGGTTGGCTGAAAGGTGAAAATGGTGTTCACAGGCTGGTACGAATTTCACCATTTGACAGTAACGCTAAAAGGCATACGTCATTTGCTTCAGTTTATGTATATCCGCTGGTTGATGAAAGTATTGAAGTAGATATTAACCCGGCTGATCTTTCCTGGGAAACCATGAGATCTTCAGGCGCGGGTGGTCAAAATGTGAATAAAGTAGAGACCGCGGTGAGGTTGCGCCACGCTCCTACCGGCATAGTTATAGAAAATTCTGAAACCCGATCTCAACTGGAAAACAAAAATAAAGCGATGCAACTTCTGAAAAGTCAGTTATACGAAATGGAACTTCAGAAAAGACTGGAAGCAAGGAGGGAAATTGAAGATTCTAAAATGAAAATAGAATGGGGTTCACAAATTCGGAATTATGTCATGCATCCTTATAAACTGGTAAAAGATGTTCGTACCGCTGAAGAAACAGGAAATGTAGATGCGGTAATGGATGGCGGGATTGATGCTTTTTTAAAGGCGTATCTTATGATGATGGGGCAAAAAAATGAGGCGTAGAAAAAAATTTGCTAAAGTTCGGCAAAGCGAGACAATACATTGGTAGTATAACGCCGGGGTTTTTGTTAGTTGAATAAAATGAGTAAATTAAAAGGAATATAAAATGATCACAATCTATCATAATCCCCGTTGCAAAAAGTCCAGGGAAGGTTTGGAAGTTGTAAAAGTTAGTGGGAAAGAATATGAAGTAATTGAATATTTAAAAGTACCAATCGAGGAGAAAAAATTGAAAGAGCTTTTAAACAAATTAGGAATTGGCGCAATTGAACTGGTTCGCACTCAGGAAAAAATATGGAAGGAGGAATTTAAAGGAAAGGATTTTAATAACGATGAACTTATTTCCATCTTAATTAAAAACCCAATTTTAATAGAAAGACCCATTATAACCAATAATGATAAGGCAGTAATTGGCAGACCTGCTGAAAAAATAGAAACAATATTATAACTTAGTAAAATGAAACTTCAACACCGTTTAGCGCTTATAACCATTGCAACCGCAGCTGTAGCAGGTTTTGTTTATTCCCAAATCCACATTCACAAAAGGAACAGGCGCGAGGTTATAGATGTTGCTACAGAGCTTGCCTGCACCTGGCAAAGTCAGTTAGATCTCAGCAATATCCAAACGCAGAAATTGCTGGACAGTATTATTGAGTATACTATTAAGAAAAATGAGATCATCAATTCCAATCTTGCCATGGAAAATCAAATCTCGAAACTAAAATCCATTCAGCGTAATGAACATAGAAATCTTCAGAATTTTCTAAGTGAAGATCAGTTTAAAAAATATTTATCGCTGAATAAAAGACTCACCCGCAAAGAGTAAGCTTCAATTTAAATCCCTTTAACGGAAAATTAACCTATGTTGATTAAACTATAGGGTGCATAAGAGGTCAAAAGAAAAAACAATTCAATGACCCTTAAAAGAATCTCCACTCTTAGCTTTTTATTGAGCTTAATTTCAATAATAAACTTTTCCGCATTTTCGCAAAAATCAGGCGACTACAAAATTACCGGAAAAATAATTGATGATGAATTAAGAGTTCCGCTGGAATATGCAACCATTTCCGTAATAAATGTAAATGATCCTAAAGATCTTACCGGTGGAGTAACCAATGCTGAAGGTGAATTTTCCATTGATGTGGACTCAGGAAACTATAATATCGTGGTAGAATTTATCTCCTATGAAACCAAGGAATTCAATAATCAAACTCTTAAGGGTGATCTAAACCTTGGAACTATAACTCTTGGTCTTGGCGCTGAAAGTCTTGATGAAGTTGTAGTTCGGGCAGAAACTACGCAGGTAGATGTAAGGCTCGATAAAAAGATTTATAATATTGGTAAAGACCTTACCACTGCTGGTGGAACGGTAAGCGATGCTTTGAATAATGTCCCTTCGGTAACTGTAGATATCGACGGGGCAATTAGTCTTCGTGGAAATGGGAACGTTAAAATCCTAATTAACGGGAAGCCTTCTGCCATGGCTGGATTTGGAGATACCAATGTATTGAACCAGTTGCCTGCAGAAGCTATCGAACGCGTAGAAGTAATTACTTCACCTTCCGCCAGATACGATGCGGAAGGAACTGCCGGAATTCTGAATATTATCCTTCGCCAGAAAGAAACTTTAGGATTTAATGGATCTCTTAACGCCACGATAGGAACCCCGGTAAATGCAGGACTTACCGCAAACCTGAATTACAGGACTGAGAAATTTAATCTTTTTACCACAACTGGGTACCGATATTTTAAAGCTCCCGGTGGTGGATTTTTTGATACCCGCTATTTTGAATCCAGCCAGGTGCCTTATGATCGCATTTATGAAGATCGCGATATTGATAGAATAAACCGAAATTTCAATACAAATTTTGGAATGGAATATTTCTTAACTAAAAAATCTTCTTTAACCGGAAGTATTTTTTACCGTTGGGGACAGGATGAAGATGTGACCACAAATGATTCAGATTATTATCAGAATGGTTCGAGGGTGATTAATTCAATAAGAAAAGAAAATGAACAGGAAGACGATAACAGCTGGCAATTTGCGCTTAATTACATTAATAATTTCAATAATAAGGGTCATAAGTTAACCGCCGACTTTCAGGTAGAATCGGACAAGGAAACCCAGCTTACTGAAATTAATGAGAATACGCCTATAAACCTTACGGATAATCCATTTTTCAATCAGGATGAAATGATCAACCAAAAAGAAGATCAAACCGAATACTTGCTTCAGGCAGATTATGTCTTGCCCTTTAACGAAGATTCTCAATTTGAAGCTGGTTTTCGTGGAAACTGGGAAAATGAAGTGACAGATTATAATTTATTCAGCGAAGATTTGAACACCGGCCAGTTTATTGCCAATGATACGCTTTCTAATGTGTTTGATTACGATGAAAACGTAATGGCCGTTTATACACAGTACGGGACAAAATTTGGAAATTTATCCTTCCTTCTTGGATTAAGATTGGAAAACACGCAATTAAAAGGAAAAATTGATAGTGAACTAACCGATGCTGAACTTGCAGATGCTTTCGGAATTCCTATTGATACAGATTTTGACCGGAACTATTTAGGTTTATTCCCTACGATAAACCTTATTTATGAACTGGCCGAAGAGGAAAATATTACTTTAGGTTATAACCGAAGAATTAATCGTCCTCGAGGCTGGTTCATAAATCCTTTTCCTTCCAGAAGTAGTAATAACAACATCTTCCAGGGAAATCCAAGCTTAAACCCGGCTTATTCAAATGCTTTTGATCTTGGCTATTTGAAAAGATGGGAAAAGTTGACCTTAACTTCTTCTATCTATTACCAGCACGAAACAAATTCCTTTGAGAGAATTGAAAGAAACGTTGCAGGTTCAAATATTGTAAGAACTATTCCTGTAAACCTTTCCAGTAATGACAGGACTGGCGCAGAACTCGGCTTGCTTTATAACCCGGCAGACTGGTTAAGATTAAATGGAAGTTTTAATTACTTTAAATTTAAAACCGAAGGTGAATTTGATGGAACCAGTTACAATGCTGAAAATTCCAGTTATTTTGCCAGGTTTAGCAGTAAAGTTTCATTGCCCCTAAAAATCGACTGGCAAACCAATGCGTTTTATGGCGGTGCTTCTGAAGGGGTACAGGGTACGCAGGAAGGTATTTTCTCTCTGGATGTTGCCCTTAGCAAAGAAATCCTAAACGATAATGCAACTATTTCAATTAATGGTAGGGATATCTTCAACTCAAGAAAAAGAAGATCTTATACCTTAACCGATACGTATGAAAGGGATAGTGAATTTCAATGGAGACAGGGACAAAACATTTCCTTGTCTTTAATCTATCGATTTAATCAGCAAAAACAACGTCAACAAAAACGTGGTGAGGATAATGAAGATTTTGATGAGGGAGGCTTCGGGGGATAAAAATAGAATGAGCACAAAAAAAAGGGACTTTAAAATGTCCCTTTTTTTATTTAATTTTTTCTTCTTTTGCTTTTTTTCTTGCCGCCCGCTTTTCTTTCACTAATTCTCCTACTGCGCCCGCAATCCAATACGGTACAAAAGCAACCAGGAAAAACATTAACCAGAAACCCATGGTTAAAATTGTAAGGAAGGCTAAAAATCCAAGATATTGATCAAAATCGAACATAACTTTCAGAAATTTTTGAATCTGCCACAAATATAGGAACTCTTGAAAGTTTATAAAAAATTAATTTCAATTTTATTCAGGAATTGTTTTAACATTTTTCCAATAATCCTCGGAACATTCAAAAGCGACCAAAAAATTTTAAATAACAGCATGGTATTATAATGCTGTAAGTAAATATGATTAATTTTTGGTTGCATTATATTTTAAACTTTTTTTACGATGATCACTGTTTTGAAATCTTAAATTTGCGACACAATCAATTTAAAAAATATGGATTACCGAATAGAAAAAGATACCATGGGCGAGGTAAAAGTGCCGGCAGATAAACTCTGGGGGGCGCAAACTGAAAGATCCCGAAACAATTTTAAAATAGGGCCTTCAGCATCAATGCCCCTTGATATTATCTACGGTTTTGCCTATCTTAAGAAAGCCGCGGCTTACACAAATTGTGAACTCGGCGTTTTACCAGTTGAAAAAAGAGATCTTATCGCTCAGGTTTGCGAAGAAATCCTGGAAGGAAAGCATGATGATCAGTTCCCTCTGGTAATCTGGCAAACCGGAAGTGGTACCCAAAGTAATATGAATGTAAATGAAGTGATCGCAAATCGCGCCCATCAAATTGCAGGTAAAAAGGTTGGTGAGGGCGAAAAGACGCTACAGCCAAATGATGATGTAAATAAATCTCAGTCTTCCAACGATACTTTTCCCACGGGAATGCATATTGCGATCTATCGAAAAGTGACCAAAAAGACGATTCCGGGAGTTCGTAAACTTCAGGAAATGTTGAAAAAGAAATCCGAAGAATTTAAGAATACCGTAAAGATTGGGAGAACCCACTTTATGGATGCCACTCCCCTCACCTTAGGTCAGGAATTTAGTGGATATGCCGCACAGTTAGAGTATGGTTTAAAAGCACTGGAAAACACCTTACCACATCTTTCTGAACTTGCTTTAGGCGGAACTGCGGTGGGAACCGGACTTAATACTCCAAAAGGATATTCAAAACGGGTTTCAGAATTTATCGCAAGGTTTACAGATATGCCTTTTGTATCTGCTCAAAATAAATTTGAAGCACTTGCAGCCCATGATGCATTGGTTGAAACCCACGGAGCGCTCAAGCAACTGGCGGTTTCTTTAAATAAAATCGCAAATGACATAAGGATGCTGGCTTCAGGACCAAGAAGTGGGATTGGAGAAATCATCATCCCGGCGAATGAACCAGGTTCTTCCATCATGCCGGGAAAAGTAAATCCCACTCAAGTTGAAGCTTTAACCATGGTTTGTGCACAGGTGATAGGAAATGATGTCACCGTTGGAGTTGGAGGGATGCAGGGGCAGTTTGAATTAAACGTATTCAAGCCCGTAATGGCCGCAGCCTTATTACAAAGTGCAGAATTGATTGGTGATGCATGTATTTCCTTTGAAGAACATTGTGCCCGTGGCATTGAAGCTGATGAAAAAAGGATTAAAGAACACCTGAATAATTCTTTAATGCTGGTAACCGCTCTAAATACTAAAATTGGCTATTATAAAGCTGCTGAAATTGCCAATACGGCACATAAAAATGGAACAACCCTAAAAGAAGAAGCAGTTAATTTAGGTTATGTGACCGCAGATGAATTTGATGAATGGGTACAACCGAAAGATATGGTTGGAAATTCACGATAATTTTAAAAAATTATAATGTACAATGTCTTTTAGCTCGGGAATCATAAATTCGGTTCTATGTTGTGGGTTGTGGGTAGTTGGTAGTTGGTAGTTGGTAGTCAAAATTGAAAATTTTGAATTATGAATTATTCTGCTAATAAAACGTCACTGCGAGTGAAACGAAGCAGTCTCCATAATAGATTGCTTCACTGCGCCTGCCTACCGCAGGCAGGTTCGCAATGACAACCAGCAGGGAAACGTCCTCAGTTTCGGATTCGGGACCCGTAGGCGCAAAATCCGTTCAAAAGAATTGCTGTTTGAGCGAAGTGAGTTCAATTCTTTTAGGATTTAAACCGTTACGGGTGAACGAGAAACTGCAGACTAGCTTTTTTGTTTCTCCTGAGCAAAGACGAAGGATTCAGCAATGGAAAAGAAAAAAACGAAAATCAAGCAGTTTCTCTATGGGATTCCTCACTACGTTCGGAATGACTTCCACTATTAAATGCTTCAGAATAATAAATAATTAAAAGAATATCACCCAGGTCATTTCGACCAAAGGGAGAAATCTCATGATCAATTAGCAAAAAGGAATTTACCGAAATCCTGCTTACATATTTCTATTGCGCTAAGTGACAAATCATTTGCCATTGTGGAACTCCTAAAAAATTTCTAGCGAAGGAAATTGATGTATTTTTTAGCATATCAAATAAGATGCTGAAACAAACTTAAGTTAGCTATCGGGACAGCATGACGGCAATTCTAAAAACCAGCATCGTCACCAAATAAAAAACGTTAATGGTAGCGTAGCGAAGCAATCTTAGAGATCGAACTGAAATCATGAGACTGCCGCACTATATTCTGTTACGCTCTCAGAGACACAGATTTTCAAATTAGAACATTTTCAAATTGGTAGATTGGTACATTTTCACATGCAACTTTCTTACTTTCTAGTGTTTTTAGAAAAATACTTCTGAAATTTCCAGTAGGAAAGTCCTCCTAAGACTGCCACCACCGCGATGGAATAATACACAAAAGTTGGTGTGATCACCTTATCGCCACTTGCATAGGAATGAAGGCCGGTAAGATAAAAATTCACCCCAAAGTAAGTCATCATAATGCTGGCAAAGGCGATTACAGCCATAAGGTTAAAAAACCAGCGGCTACGCAATCCCGGCACTAAACGCATATGGATTACAAAGGCGTAGATCATAATACTTATTAATGCCCAGGTTTCTTTTGGATCCCAGCCCCAATACCTACCCCAGCTTTCATTTGCCCACTGGCCTCCCAGGAAGTTACCTATCGTTAGCATAACCAGACCCACCGTTAGGGCCATTTCTGTAATTATCGTGATCTCACGAATGTTGAGATCCATTTTCTTCCTGTTCTTATCATTGGTAAGGATCATTAATAACAAGGAAACAACTCCCAGGATCATCCCTAGGGTAAATGGCCCGTAACTACCCACAATTACAGAAACATGGATCATCAACCAATAAGAATCCAGTACGGGTACCAAATTGGCAATTGCCGGATCCATCCAGTTCCAGTGCGCGATCATAAGGATCATAGAAGCGACAAAGGCTGTGGAGGCAATAGTAAGATTTGATTTTCTTCCGAAAGCAAGACCAAAAAACATGGTTGCCCAGGCGACATAGATCATCGATTCGTAGGCATCACTCCATGGGGCATGCCCGGAAATATACCATCTCGCAGCAAGACCTAAAGTATGTACCATAAAAAGCAGCAGAATAATGATAGCACTGCCTTTTATCAATCGTCGAATAATTTTAGTATCCTTAAATATCTGAAAAATCACAAATACCAGCATGACCAGGCCGGCGGCCATGTACATCCAAAACAAATTCCTGAAAACGTCGTATTTATTATAGAGAATTTCAGCATTTACTTTATCTTCTGAAGGCAAAACTTCTGCACCAAATTTTGACTGGTAGCTTTTGATACTTTCCAGATATTGATCAGCTTTGGAATAATCCCCGTCTTTTCGCGCGGTTCTAAGCGCATTCATGTATAATGGCAAAATTTGTTTGGTATACACTGAATCCATCCCGGTAAGGTTGGATTCTTCCACTTCAGGAAAAGAAACCCATTTGTTATTTTCGTCATCGGGGATGGGGAATATTTTTAGAATTTTACCCTGAAGCGCCTGGTAAAGCAGGTTTACTTTTTTATCAGTATCGATAAAATCTTTTTGAAATTGATTGGGCACGGCAGCTTTATACGCCGATTCGAGGAATGGAGATAATTTATAATTTCCTTCTCCATCAAAGAAATCTGTTAAAGTGAGATATTTTTTACCTTCTTCAACGTCCAGAATATGATGTAAACTGTCGTTTTTCTTCTTCACATAAATCAGAGGAGCACCATACCAGAAAACAGGATTTTCAGTCATGGAAACCAATACCTGGTCTGAAGATAAACCGGCGTAGGTATCAGATTTGCTTAATTTCCGAAGCAATTCAGAAGAATAGGTATTTGCGGGTTTCATACGCCCGCCCGCATCCTGAATGATCAATCTTCCAAATTTCTCGGCATGTTCGGGAGCAACCGCGTTATGGGCGATCACACTATCGATTTGGGTAGAAGAAGTTTCTGTATGATCATGTTCATCCTCCTGGGCATTTCCGAAGAAACTGCAACCAAAAATCAATAATATTACCGCCAGATTTTTCTTTTTATCCTTGATCTTATCCAGTCTAACTTTTAAATCGCCAAATCTTGAAGTTTTATCGAAAAGGATCCACATTAAAGCGAAGTATAAAAGAAAATACCCAATATAGGTGATCCAGGTTCCCCAAAAATCATGGTTCACAGAAAGTACGGTACCTTTTTCGTCAGGCTGGAAACTGGACTGAAAAAAACGATATCCGCCATGATCCAATACATGGTTCATAAATATTTCATAAGGCACATTGGGTTTGCCTTCTTCAACAATTTCAACTTTACTCTTGAATGATGCATAACCAGGCGTAGCCCTATCGGCCGTACCGGGATATTTTTCAGCTATAAAATCATTGAGTTTTAAAGCAAAGGGAAGTTCTTTATTGATCGAGCCATAATTAACGAAAATATCGAGGCCGGCAATATTGATCTCCTGAGGATCTGCAACTACCCCTTTTCCACCTAAAAGAGTCACCGTTTCCTTTTCCCCTTCTGAAGAAATCTCTATGGTCACCGCATCCATGTCTGCTTTACTTTTTGGATTCGTAGAAACGATATCATAGGTTCCCCGAACTACCGGCTCCGGAATCACAAACTGCATCGTTCCAACTGAATAGAGGGAACGTAACATCAAAGTTTGGGTTGAATCTTTTACCAGCTGGCCCTCTAACTGATCTGCCATGCGCATAAAAGAACCATCAAAAGGAGAATCTATCAAATACTCCTCATTGTCATCAACACGTATATTAATAGCCCCATCCTGAGGATTGTTCAGTGTAAATAAAACATTATGAATGTTGCTAACTTCACCTTCCTTTAGATAATGATCGTGACGGGAACCATCTCCAGCCTCTACAATTTTTAGGTAATTTTCACCATCTTCTGTGGGCACTAAAGCTTCCTCAGCACCATTGATGAAATTGGTAACTTCAAAGCTTAATTTTTGTCCGTTAAAATCGGTATTCAACGAATAATCGTTTTCCACTTCAGGCCCAAACAACACATCTTCCTGCAAAATGCGTCTTCTAGGCTCGCCATCAATTTCCCCATCTATAAAAAAAGTAAGGTAAGATTCCTCGCTCATAAACTGGTTCGTTGTTTCACCTTCCCGAATGGGCATGATGCCTTCGTAACTTATATATCTGGTAATAAAGGCGCCAATTAGAATTAAAATAAACGACATATGAAGCAGTAGCGTACTCCACTTTTTCTTTTGAATAAGCTGATAACGCTTGATATTTCCTATGAAATTGATAAGGAACAATAACATGATCAATTCAAACCACCAGGTATTATAAATGAGGATTCGGGCGGTTTCTATGGTGTACCAGTTCTCTATAAAAGTTCCCATTGCCATGGCAATAGGAAAAATGATAAACAGAACGGCCATTAAACGGGTAGAAAAAAGGAGAGAGGCTATTTTTTTCTGCATGGAAAATAGATCTTTTAAACGGGTGCAAATTTAAGTATATATAATCGTTTTAACAGGTTGGATCGAACTCAATATTCATGGATATATGTTAATTTTATTCAGATGTTTTTTTGGTATTTTAGCCAAATGATTCGAGTGAGCATTATTGGGGCAGGAAATTTGGCCTCTCACCTTTATAGAACTTTCATTCATAATGATGAAATACAGCTGGAAAAAATCTTTAGCAGAAAGGCGGGCCGTCTTAGTTTTGTTCAGGAAAACGAATTAAAATCCCATTCACTTGAAGAGTTAGGCGATCCAGATATTATTTTTCTTGCGGTAAAAGATGAGGCGATTGTAGAAGTTGCCCAGAAATTATCCATAAAAAATGGCTTTTTTGTGCATTGTTCCGGCGGGAATGAATTGAAGGTTCTTTCAGAATTTGAGAATCATGGAGTTTTCTATCCTTTGCAAACATTTTCTAAAGATAAACGAATCGATTTCAGAAATATTCCCATTTGTATTGAAGCAAATTCTGAAGAAAATTTGCAAAAATTGAAAGATTTTGCCAGCCTTGTGAGCGAAAAAGTTTTTGAAGTTGATTCTGAAAAAAGAAGAGCGTTACATCTCGCCGCGGTTTTTGTGAATAATTTCACCAATCACCTTTACACGATTGCTTCAGATTTTTGCAGTGAAAATGGAATTCCCTTTGATATTTTAAAACCTTTAATGAAGGAAACAGTCTCAAAACTGGATACGCTTCCGCCCTATTCCGCACAAACAGGACCTGCCATAAGAAATGATAAAAAAACCATCATGGCCCACATGGAAATGCTCAATGAAGAACACAAAAAAATATATAAACTGTTAACCGCATCTATTCAAAAAATACATGGAAAAGAGTTATAAAGAACATTTAAATAATATATCCACTTTTATTTTTGATGTAGATGGGGTGCTTACCGATGGTAATATCCAAATTAGTACGCATGGCGAACTTTTAAGAACGATGAACACCAAAGATGGTTATGCGATGAAAAAGGCCAAAAATGCCGGTTACACGGTTTGCATTATCAGCGGTGGTAAAAATGAAGGCGTGCGCAAAAGATTGAGGGATCTTGGAATAAATGATATTTATCTTGGGGTTGATGATAAAGTGGAGAAACTGGATGAATTCTTCGATATTTATAACATAACTCCTGAAGAGGTTTTATATATGGGTGACGATATTCCAGATTATTACCCAATGAAACTGGTGGGGCTACCCTGTTGCCCCCAGGACGCTGTTCCAGAAGTGAAAGATATTTCCCTTTACATCTCTCATAAAAAAGGAGGCCAGGGGTGTGTTCGTGATGTGATTGAGCAGGTAATGAAAGTACAGGGAAAATGGATGGAGGTTAATTCCTAAAGGATGCATTATTTAAAACTAATACGTGCTGGCAACCTGGCCTTTATCGCTACCACCATGTACCTGGTAAAATACGGACTTTTTCATCCGTTTGGTGTGGATGTTAGCCTCGATTTTTTAGGATTTACGCTCTTGGTTCTTGCAGTGGTGTGTGTTGCCGCTTCAGGTTATGTAATCAATGATATTTACGACTACCAGGCAGATCTTGATAATAAACCCGAAAAAACCCTTGTTCGCCAACATATCCCGGAGAAAACAGCTTACACTATTTTTATTATGCTGAATATTATTGGCGTGGGGCTTGGGTTCTACCTTTCCAATATGATCGGTCAGCCGGGTTTTTCAGCATTTTTTATTTTTGGTTCGGCAATTTTGTATATCTATAATTCACAACTCCAGGAAACTATTTTGGCGGGGAATATTTTAGTGAGTGTTATTGTAGGATTAATTCCGGTTGGAGTTGGGCTTTATGATCTATACCCGGCAATCACTCCGGAAAATCAGCAATCACAATCGGTCATCTTCAGTATTTTGCTCGATTATTCCCTTTTCGCATTTCTGATAAATTTTATCCGGGAGATTGTAAAAGATGCGGAAGACGTTGATGGTGATTATAATGCCGGTTACAAAACACTCCCCATAGTCTTGGGAAAATCAAGAACCAATAAGGTAGTTTTCGCCCTGGGATTGATTCCAGTTGGTTTTTTGGTCTATTACATTTATACATATCTCTTTGAAACCACAGGAGCCGTGATTTACGCCCTTTTATTACTGCTTGCACCCCTACTCTATTTTGAAATCAATATTTGGGAGGCAAAAAAGAAAAAGCAATATTCAAGATTAAGCCTGGTACTCAAATCTGTCCTATTCTTTGGCCTGCTTTCTATAGGTTTGCTCCAATTTATCCATTTATAATATGCTGAAAGAAATTTTAAAAGATCACGAAATTATTCTGGCTTCCGGATCCCCAAGAAGACAAAAATTCTTTAAAGATCTTGACATCCCTTTTACTATAACCTTAAACCCCGTAGAAGAAATTTTTCCTGATCACTTAAAAGCGGAAGAGATCACTGATTTTTTAGCCGAACTAAAGGCTGAAGCTTTTCAGGATAGTCTGAAACAAAATCAAATTCTGATCACCAGTGACACCATCGTGTATTTAGACAATCTCGCCATGGGAAAACCGAAAGATTTTGAAGATGCCTGTACCATGCTCAGGAAACTAAGCGGGAAATCCCATGATGTGATCTCCTCGGTGACTTTTACAACTTCAGATTTGCAAAAAACCTTAAACCATACGACAAAGGTTTATTTCAAAAATATTTCCGAAGAAGAAATTCAATATTATGTAAAAAACTTTGAGCCTTATGATAAGGCGGGTGGCTATGCCATCCAGGAATGGATTGGTTTGATTGGAATTGAAAAGATTGAAGGAAGTTACAATAACGTGGTGGGACTTCCCACTCATCTTGTTTACTTCACTTTAAAGGATTTGTTACAAAATTGATTGTTATCTTTAAAAGAAAAATGAAGATCTGGATCAATTTTTTTTTGATTTTCATGCTTTTTAGCTGTAAAGATTCAGAAGAAATTCCCAAGGATTTTAAACTTACTGAGGAGTTTAAAGATTATTGGTTTTCAGGTGAAGCTGAAATAACTTCATACGATCTTCAGCAAAGCCGGTATGGGGAAAACCGTGAGGGTGAAACGGTGATGATCTTTGTAACCGAAGATTTTTTAGCTGAAGAACAGGTAAAGGCAAATTCAGGTTCTGCTTCGAACATTCCAGTTTTAAAGCTCAATGCAACGAAAAATTTCGTTACAGGAATTTATCCGTACAGCATTATGCAAAGCGATTTTTTTCCTCTGAATGGTGAAGAAAATGCAATTAAGATTTCTACATCGATTCAGGAGTGGTGCGGACAGGTTTATATGCAGCTCAATAACCGCAGTAACTACAAGATTAGCAGCCACTCCTATTTTGAGGGCGAAGCCGATCAGGATTTTACGGTACCAAAGGCACATCTTGAAAATGATCTCTGGTTAAAATTGCGTATTGCTGCAGATAGTCTTCCGGTTGGCGATTTTAAAATGATCCCTGCCTTCGAGTTCCTTCGGTTAAAGCATATCCCTGTTCAGGCCTATGATGCATTTGGAGAATATTATTCCGAAGATTCCCTCAATATTTATCAGGTAGAATATTCAGAAATTAAACGAAAACTGAAAATTTTTTACCGGCCTTATTTTCCGTTTACTATTGAAAAATGGGAAGAATCTTACGAGTCGGGATTTGGAGAAAATGCCAAAATGATGACCAGTACAGGCGTAAAAAAAGCCAGGTTGAAAATCGATTACTGGAACAAAAATGCAAAGATTGACATATCTTTACGCGATCAATTGAAATTAAAATAATGTACGACCTTCTTCTTATTCATACGCGCGAGCTCATCTACACGGCGATCATTATTATTTTTATTTCTGTCATCCAGTTTATATTGAAAAAAGCTGCTCACCGCGTTGGTGAAAAGGGGGGGATAAATTTGAACAGGACCCGGCTGATGTTTAAATACATCAATATTCTTATCATCTTAATTTCCATATTTTTACTTGCTTTCGCCTGGGGAGTAGGCTTAACAGATCTTGCCCTGGTTTTCTCTTCTACCTTTGCCGTAATTGGCGTTGCCCTGTTTGCCATCTGGTCTATTTTAAGCAATATCACTTCCGGCGTGATCCTGTTTTTTTCGTTCCCTTATAAGATTGGCGATACCATACGTATTCACGATAAAGATTTTCCTTTTGAAGGCATGATTGAAGACGTGAAAGCTTTCCATTTGCACTTACGAAATCCTGAAGGGGAATTGGTGACTTATCCCAATAATTTGATATTGCAGAAAGCAGTTACCCTGGTAACCAAGGATGAGCTTACCAGCGATGATAAAGACGGCCTGTAAAAGAAGTTCCAATTTAGTATCCCCTAGACTTCTAAAGTTTTTATATTTGATAAAACTCAATATGTATATCCGTTTTTTATCAAAATGTTTATCGCATCACCCTGAATGTATTTGACTCCGTCGAATCTTCGATTTCAGGATTTCAATTATTATAAACATTTATAATTTTAGAAGATTCTGAAATAAATTCAGAATGACGCACTTTATTACTTTATGAAATTTTACGGACGATCAAAACCTCAACTACTTATGCGAAAATTAATTTTTGCAGCCTTTTTTTTCTGTCTATTAAACCTAAACGCCCAGGCTCCTGAAAAATGGACTTCTTCGCAAATATATGAGCACATTGAAAAACTGAATTTTCTTGGCTCTGTGCTCTATATCGCGGCACATCCCGATGATGAAAACACCCGGCTTATCTCCTATTTTTCGAATAAAGAAAATGCCCGAGCCGCTTATTTGTCGCTAACCCGTGGCGATGGAGGACAAAATTTGATTGGCCCTGAACTTCGTGAAAAATTAGGGGTGATAAGAACCCAGGAACTCCTGGCCGCAAGAAGAATTGATGGAGGGCAACAGTTTTTTACCCGGGCGAATGATTTTGGTTATTCCAAGACACCTTCAGAAACACTGGAGATCTGGAATAAAGACGAAGTTTTGAGTGACGTGGTTTGGGTGATCAGGAAATTTCAACCAGATGTTATTATAAATAGGTTTGATCACAGAACTCCTGGCAGTACACATGGCCATCATACTTCTTCAGCAATTTTAAGTGTGGAAGCTTTTGATCTGGTAAATGATAAAAATGCCTATCCTGAGCAATTAAAATTTGTGGATGCCTACCAGCCAAAAAGGTTATTTTTCAATACCTCTCCATGGTTTTATGGAGGTGATGAAGAATTTGAGAAGGCCGATAAATCTAAAATGTTGAGTTTCGATACGGGAACTTATTTCCCCCAAAAAGGACTTTCCAATCCTGAAATTGCTGCTTTAAGTAGAAGTAAGCACAAATCACAGGGATTTGGTTCTTCAGGAAGTCGTGGAACGCAAATGGAATATTTGGAATTGCTAAAAGGCGAAATGCCTTCAGCTGAAGGAGATATTTTTGCGGGTATTAATACGAGCTGGTCACGAATTGAAGGAGGCGAGGAAATTGGAAAAATACTAAAATCGGTTCAGGATACTTATGATTATAGCGATCCTCAGAAAAGTATTCCGGAGTTATTAAAAGCTTATCAGCAAATTCAGAAGCTGAAGAATGGGCACTGGAAAGAAATTAAGACTCAGGAGATTAAAGATATTATCTACGCTGCCGCCGGCCTTTATTTTGAAGCAGCTGCGGAAAGTTCTTCCGTAAATCCAGGCGAAAATGTGCAGGTAAGACTGGAGGCGATTAATAGAAGTGATCAAAATATCATTTTAAATGAAATAAATATCCAGCCCGGAAACGCAAATTTGAAACCGAATAAAACTCTCAAATTCAATGAGGATTTTAATGAAAATTTAAATTACCCTATTCCCGAAGAAATTAGTTATACGAACCCATATTGGCTCAATGAACCGGGAACAACGGGGATGTATGCCGTAAAAGATCAAAAATTGATTGGCCAGCCAGAGAATCCTTCTGCCACTAATGCAATTTTCAGGGTGACTATTAACAGAATTCCCATATCATTTGAGAAACTAATCGTGTATAAATTTAATGATAATGTTTTTGGCGAAACCTACCAGTCCTTTAACATTGTCCCATCCCTGGCTATTAGTTTCAATGAAGATCTGCTTATATTCAGTAATGGGGATGCAAAAGAAATTTTGGTCAATTTAACATCAAATCAGGCAAATACTAAAGGCAATTTAAAACTCAAGGCTAAAACCGGGTGGAACATAGCACCTATCAGTCAGGAATTTTCGATTGCCCAGGCTGGAGGCAGCATGGCATTAAAATTTAAAGTAACTCCGCCAAAAGATCAAAATCAAACTGATCTTTTAGCGGAAGCTGAAGTGAATGGGAAAACATATTCCTCATCAGTTTCAGAAATAAACTACGATCATATTCCCAATCAAAACCTGATCACCCCGGCTAAACTAAATTTAGTAAAACTAAACATTACTAAAAAAGGACAAAATATAGGTTATATTGAAGGCGCTGGTGACGTTGTTCCGGAAAGCCTTGAGCAAATTGGTTATAAGGTAACTAAAATTCAACCTTCCTCCATTAGCCTGCAGCAATTGAAAAAATTTGATGCGGTGGTGATGGGAATTCGCGCTTATAATGTTGTAGACGAACTTCAATATAAACAATCTATACTTTTAGAATATACCAAACAGGGAGGCACACTTATTATTCAGTATAATACCAACCGGGGATTAGTAACAAATGAGCTGGCCCCTTTCAGTTTAAACCTATCAAGGGACAGGGTTACAGAGGAAGACGCAAAAGTTACTTTTCTCGCTCCTGAACATCCCATATTAAATATTCCGAATAAATTGACCCAGAAAGATTTTAAAGGCTGGGTGCAGGAAAGAGGCTTATATTTTCCCGATTCATGGTCTCAAGAATTTACACCTATCTTAAGTATGCACGACAAGGATGAACCGGTAAGGAATGGAAGTTTATTAGTTGCCCCTTATGGAGAAGGATATTTTATCTATACGGGAATTAGCTTTTTTAGACAGTTTCCTGAAGCAGTTCCCGGAGCTTTTAGACTTTTTGCCAACATGCTTTCAATAGGAAAATAATGGAAGAGCACAAGGAAAAATATTACTGGAAAAGAAGTTATACGGTGGTGCTCATCGCCAATCTGCTCTATATCATCATCTTTTATTTCATCATGAACCATTTCACCTAATATGCAATTAATAGACTGGATTGTACTTATTGGAACTATTACTTTTATAGTGTGGTATGGGGTGTATAAATCCAGGGGAAGTAAAAATGTACGCGATTATATTGGTGGCGGAAAAGATGCTCGATGGTGGACGGTAGGATTATCTGTTATGGCAACCCAGGCAAGCGCCATCACTTTCTTATCTACGCCGGGGCAGGCTTATCATGACGGGATGGGATTTGTACAATTCTATTTCGGACTTCCTATAGCAATGGTGATCATTTGTATTGTTTTTATTCCCATTTATCACCGATTAAAAGTTTACACCGCCTACGAATATTTAGAAACACGGTTCGATAAAAAAACAAGAATTTTAACCGCTTTATTATTTCTTGTGCAACGCGGGCTTTCTGCGGGAATTACCATTTTTGCTCCAGCTATTGTTTTATCGGCAGTTTTGGGTTGGAACCTAACTTATCTTACCATTATTATTGGAGCATTGGTGATCATTTACACCGTTTCCGGGGGAACCAAAGCGGTAAGTGTGACCCACAGGCAACAAATGGCCGTGATCCTTACCGGGATGATCGTGGCATTTTTTATTATTGTAAGCTATTTGCCGGAAGCCGTTACGTTTACAAATGCGCTGGAAATCGCCGGTGCTTCAGGCAAAATGGATATTTTGAATTATTCTTTTGATCTGGAAAATCGATACACGATCTGGAGCGGACTCATTGGCGGTACTTTTCTGGCCCTCTCCTATTTTGGGACAGATCAAAGCCAGGTACAGCGTTATCTCACGGGAAGTTCGGTAAGGGAAAGTCAGTTAGGCTTGATCTTTAACGGTTTGTTAAAAGTCCCGCTGCAATTCTTTATTCTGTTGGTTGGAGTAATGGTCTTTGTATTCTACCAATTCAATACTTCCCCGCTTAACTTTAATCCTGCGGCGACCGAGACGGTCATGAATTCTGAATATGCCAACCAGTACGAAGATCTTGTTGTGGATCATAAAGACATTCAGGAGGAAAAACAGCAGTTGAGTCTTAATTATGCTGAAAATAAATCTTCCATGAACAAGGAAGATATTGCCTATTTTGAAAGTGAATATTTGCGACTGGACCAGCAAGAAAAGAAAATTAGGAAACATGCCCGCGAGTTTATCGACGCTTCCGGTGAAGATGCTGAAAGCAATGATAAAGACTACGTTTTCATCCATTTTATTCTGAATAATTTACCCCGCGGTTTTATAGGTTTATTGCTTGCGGTGATTTTAAGTGCGGCCATGTCATCTTCCGCTTCAGAATTAAATTCCCTGGCCTCTACCACCACTATCGATCTATACAAGCGAAATGTAAAAGGGGAAAGATCTGAGCGTCATTATTTACTGGCGACTAAATGGTTCACCCTAATGTGGGGGATTATCGCAGTTATTTTCGCCAGCCTCGCTGATCTTTTTGATAATTTAATTCAGCTGGTGAATATCATTGGAAGTATTTTCTACGGAAATGTTCTGGGAATTTTTCTTTTGGCATTTTTTATAAAATCTGTTCGAAGTAATGCCGTATTCATCGCCGCGATTATTACGCAGGTGATTGTGATCATTGTCTTCAAGTTAGATTTAATGCCTTATCTATGGTTGAACTTATTGGGCTGCGGACTGGTAATTGGAATTGCTTTCATCTTCCAGATATTTCATAATAATTCAGATAATAAACTAACTACAACATGATAAACTGGGGAATATTAGGACCGGGAAAAATCGCGCATAAGTTTGCCACCGGGTTAAAAGATGTAAAAGGAGCAAAACTCTATGCCGTCGCCAGCAGGGAAGTAGAAAAAGCTAAAATATTTTCTTCGGAATTTAATGCGGAAAAGTCCTATGGGAATTATGAGGAATTGATGCAGGATCCAGATGTTGATGTTATTTATATTGCAACCCCCCATGTTTTCCATCACCGGCAAACTATCCAATGCCTACAAAATGGAAAAGCCGTGCTTTGTGAAAAACCGATGGGGATCAATGCTGCTGAAGTAGAGGAAATGATAAAGCTTGCAAAGGAGAAAAATCTCTTTTTAATGGAAGCCCTATGGACACAGTTTTTACCACATTTTGAATTTGTAAAGCACAAAATAACTTCCGGAGAATTGGGAAAAATTAAATCTTTAGAAGCTGATTTTGGTTTTTTTAAAGAGTTTGACCCGGAAAGCCGATTGTTCAACAAATCCCTGGGTGGAGGAAGTTTATTGGATATAGGGATTTATCCTATTTTTTTAGCTTTGGAACTATTAGGAATGCCCGATGAAATTGTAGCTGATGCAAAATTTACTGAAACAAATGTAGATTCAGAATGTATCATGGAGTTCCAATATCCGCATAACGTAAAAGCTTCACTCTTCTCCACTATTCAGCAGGAAACGCCAACAACTGCTGAAATTACCCTGGAGAAGGGAAAAATACATTTAGATTCCAGGTTTCATGAACCAACTTCAGTAAAGGTTTTTACGCCAGAAGATGAAAAAAATTTTGAATTTGAGATTCCTTCCAATGGTTACTATTTTGAAGCAAAACATGTTACGGAAATGCTTCAGCAGGGCAAAAAAGAAAGTCCTCTTATGAGTTTTGAAAAATCCCTGAATTTAATCAGCCTTATCGACGAGGTAAAAAGTAAGATCGGTTTAAGCTATTCATAAAAAAAGCCGCAAGGAGAGGCGCTTTCAGTATTTCTATAAAATATTTAAAATGACAGACAAGCCAAAACTCAAAAATCCAACGAGCTGTTTCTTCCCAACGCTGGACATCAGTTAGCCAAAAAAATAAGTACTTTGTGAACTGAATAAAAATTAAACCAGTGAATGACTGTAAATAGTAACCAAAATCCTGAACAAATAGCTCGTGATAAGATAGACGCAATGCTACGAGAAGCTGGATGGGTAGTTCAGTCGAAAAACAGAATTGATTTATCTGCAAACAAAGGAATTGCAGTACGTGAATACCAAACAGATGTTGGCCCAGCCGATTATGTGTTATTTGTAGATCGAAAACCTGTCGGGATTATAGAAGCCAAACGCGAGGATGAAGGGCATAGGCTTACGGTTGTTGAAGATCAGTCCACTAATTATGCTAACGCAAAATTAAAATACTTAAATAACGACCCTCTGCCTTTCGTTTATGAAAGCACAGGAACAATAACAAGATTTACAGATTATCGAGATCCTAAACCAAGAGGTAGAAATGTTTTTAGTTTTCATAAACCGGAAACGATTGCTGAATGGTTAAAAAAGGGAAAAAGTATTCGGGAAAGATTGTTGACAATACCTGCTTTAGATATTACAGGGCTTCGTCCGGCTCAAATTGTAGCAGTAAATAATCTAGAACATTCTTTCAAAAAGAACAGACCGAAAGCCTTAATTCAAATGGCAACTGGTGCCGGTAAAACATTTACCGCAGCAACATTTGTATATCGATTGCTAAAACACGCGGACGCAAAACGTATTTTGTTTTTGGTGGACACCAAGAACCTTGGCGAGCAGGCAGAACAGGAATTTATGACCTTTCAGCCCAATGACGATAATCGGAAATTCACAGAATTATATAATGTGCAGCGGTTATCATCAAGCTACATTGCTTCAGACAGCTAGGTTTGTATTTCAACAATACAACGCCTCTACTCTATTTTAAAAGGAGAAGATTTAGACGAAAGTGCGGAGCTCGAGAATCCCAACGAGAATTCGTGGCTACAGAATAAAATCTCTAAAAATAAAGCTGTTCCCGTGGAGTACACGCCAAAAGTGCCCATAGAACAATTTGATTTTATTGTAGTAGATGAAGCTCACCGTTCTATTTATAATTTATGGAAGCAAGTACTGGATTATTTTGATGCTTTCCTTATTGGTTTAACTGCAACCCCAGATAAAAGAACTTTCGGTTTTTTCAATGAAAACGTGGTTAGTCAATATACCTATGAAGAATCGGTAACAGATGGGGTGAATGTGCCTTATGATGTGTACACAATTGAGACCGATATTTCACAAAATGGCGCAATGATAGAATCTGGTTGGTTGGTGGATAGACGAGATAAGCTTACAAGGGCAAAACGCTGGCAACAGGAAGATGAAGACACAGATTATAAGCGTAACGATTTAGATAAGAAAGTTGTAAATCCTAGCCAGATTAGAAATATTTTTCGAGAATATAAGAAGGCTTTAAAAACAACTATTTTCCCAAAACGAGTAGATGAAAACGGTGATTACGAAGTGCCTAAAACATTGGTCTTTGCAAAAACCGACAGTCACGCAGATGATATTATAAAAATCATCAGAGAAGAATTTGACGAAGGCAACGACTTTTGCAAAAAGGTAACCTACAAAATTGAGGAAGACCCAAAATCGGTACTGAACCGTTTTAGAAATTCTTATTATCCTCGTATTGCAGTTACTGTAGATATGATTGCCACGGGAACAGATGTAAAACCTTTAGAGGTTTTGTTGTTTATGCGTGATGTAAAAAGCATCAACTATTTTGAACAGATGAAAGGTCGTGGAACACGGACTATCAATAGCGATTCCTTACAACTAGTTACAAAAACAGCAAAAAGCAAAACACATTTTGTGATAGTTGATGCTGTGGGTGCAACCAAATCTAAAAAGACAGATAGTAGGCCTTTAGAGCGAAAACCTTCTGTCCCTATGAAAGATTTATTGGGAGCAGTAACAATGGGAGTTGCAGATGAAGATTTGTTTTTGTCTCTAGCAAACCGATTAATTCGATTAGAAAAGCAAATTACAGAAAAGGAAAAAGATAAGTTAATGGAGTTTTCTGGTGGTAAAAACCTAAAGCAAATTACCAAAGAGTTAATTACAGCTTTCGATCATGATGCTATAGATTCTAAAGCTCAAATTGAGATTGACAAAATTCCTATAGAAGACCAAACTCCTGTTTTAATAGAAAACGCTAAAAAGCAAGCCCAAGAACAATTGATTTTAGATGCGAGCAAGACCTTTAACGAGGAATTAAACAACTATGTTGAAAACGTTCGGAAACAACATGAACAAATTATGGACAGCATAAACATAGATACTATTATTAAAAGCGAATGGGATACCACTTCTATAGATAAAGCAACAGAAATTATAAAAGATTTTACCGAATATTTAGAAGCAAACAAAGACGAGATAAAAGCATTAAGCATTTTTTATGACCAGCCTTACAATCGAAGAAACATCACCTTTAAAATGATCCAAGAGGTGATGGAAAAATTGCAATTGAAAAAACCATTGTTAGCTCCAGACTATGTTTGGGATGCCTATGTCACCCTGAGCGCAGTCGAAGGGTCTCATAAACCCAAAGACCAATTAACTATTTTAGTGTCTCTAATTAGAAGAGCCTGTGGTATAGATAAAGAATTAAAGCCTTATGACAGTACTATTGAAGCTAACTTTAATAAATGGATTTTTAAACAGCATACCGGGCAACACAATCGCTTTACGCAAGAACAATTGGATTGGCTTAGAATGATAAAAGACCACGTAGTGAGCAGTTACCATATAGAAATTGATGATTTAGATTACACCCCTTTTGATGCCAAAGGTGGTAAAGGAAGAATGCATCAATTATTTGGAGACCAAATGAACGAGATTATTAACGAATTGAATGAAGTATTAGCAGCATAATGAAAGAATATTGTGAAATAAATTATAAAGATGCTGTTTTTAAAATTTCAACTACTAAACAAAAATTAAAACAGAAAGAATATTTACAAATAGGAGAAATTCCTGTTATTGACCAAGGCCAATATATAATAGGTGGATATACAAACGATAAAAATAGAATTCTAAATTGTGAATTGCCAGTCATTATATTTGGCGACCATACGAAAAACGTTAAACTAATAAAATTTCCTTTTGTACCTGGAGCGGATGGAACTAAGGTTTTACAACCTAAAACATATGTTTCACCTTCCTATTTATATTATATAACTGAAGTTCTAGTCTTTAAGATAAAAGACAAAGGCTATGCTAGACACTACCAATATATTGAAAAGGAAAATTTCCCACTAGTTTCTGTTCCAGAACAAAAAGCCATTGTCAAAAAAATAGAAGAACTTTTTAGCAGTTTAGATAGGGGTATTGCAGACCTTAAAAAAGCACAAGACCAATTGGTTATTTATAGGCAAGCGGTTTTAAAAAAGGCTTTTGAGGGAAAATTTACCAAGGAATGGAGAGAGAAACAAACCAACTTACCTTCTGCTGATGAATTATTAGAACAGATAAAAGAGGAACGCCAAAAGCATTATCTAATGCAAGTTGCTAATTGGAAAGAAGCTGTTAAGTTTTGGGAGAAAAGTGATAAAACTGGTAAGATGCCTGTGAAACCTTCTAAATATAAAGATTTACCTGAAATTAATACTGAAGAATTAAAGTCAGAAATTACAATTCCTAAAAATTGGGTTTATAAAAAAATTGGAAATATTACTGGTTCTATTGTCCCAAATAGAGATAAACCAAAATCTTTCAGCGGAAATATTCATTGGGTTACAACACCTGATTTAAATTTGAACTCAATAAAAATCAATTATAGAAATATTGAAAAAGGATTAACCAAAGAAGAATGTCAGAATTATAACGCTAGAATTATCCCAATTAAGAGTGTTATAATGACTTGTGTTGGAATGCTTGGCACTAGTTCAGTAGTTGAGGAAGAGTTAGTGATTAATCAACAATTACACGCTTTTTTACCTTCAAAAACCTATTTACCTGAATATCTGGCTTATTTGATAAGATTTAATATTTCATATTTAGAACGTTCATCTACTGCTACTACTGTGCAATATTTAAATAAAACTAAATGCAATAGTCTTCCTTTTCCATTATGTAGCATCGATGAACAGCACCAAATCGTTCAAGAAATAGAAAGCCGTTTATCGATTTGTGATAAAGTAGAGGAGAGTATCGAAGAAAGTTTAGAAAAAGCCCAAGCACTCCGCCTGAGCATCCTTAAAAAAGCTTTTGAGGGGAAATTGTTAAGTGAAGAAGAAATTGAACAATGCAAACAACATAAAGATTACGAGTCTGCCAGTGTTTTGTTGGAGCGGATAAAAGCAGAAAAACATCCTTAATCTTGTAACCCACAAATTAATCACAAACTAATTTGTAACTCATATTTTGTTATATTTGGTTTACAAAATAGATTGCTACTCATACATAAGTCACAAAATGAAACCGTATCAACCTCATAAATTACCATTAAATGACATCGATTGGTCTAAACTTATAGACCTTATGGGAAAAGCTAATCGTTATATAGCCAGATATGATGGCTTGTTACAATCTGTAATTAATCCAGATGTGCTGTTGGCACCATTGCGTACCCAAGAAGCAGTCCAATCCTCTAAAATCGAAGGGACACAGGCATCTTTAAAAGATGTATTGGAGTATGAAGGCGACCAAGATGTAGAAGAATACAAAAAAGGAGATATTTATGAAGTTATAAACTATCGTATCGCATTGCGCGAAGGCCGTGAACAAATGCAGACTAAGCCACTTACTTTAAATCTTATTCGCAAGATGCACGAAATTTTAATGCACGATGTTAGAGGTAATAGTGCAGATCCAGGCAACTTTAGACGTATTCAAAATTTTATAGGGACACCAGGTTCTGCGATAGACAACGCAAGGTTTGTTCCACCAGCAGTTCCAGTGATGAAAGAGGCCTTGGGCGATTGGGAGCACTACATGCATCACGAAGAGTTAGATGTGATTGTACAGTTGGCAATTGTGCACGCCCAGTTTGAAATAATTCATCCATTTTTAGATGGAAACGGTAGGATGGGTAGAATTTTAATACCATTATTTCTGTATCATAAACGCATTATTCACGAACCTGTTTTCTACTTGAGTGATTATTTAGAAAGTCATAGATCTGACTATTATGATGCTTTAAAAGATATAACAGATAGTGGAAGTTGGATTAACTGGATCCGGTTTTTTCTTAATGCAATTATTGTGCAGGCAGAACAAAATATTAAAAAGACTAGAGCTATTATAAATCTTTATGAACAAGTAAAAAAAGAGGTGACAGAAAGCACACATAGCCAGTATGCAATTCATTGTTTAGATACTATTTTCATTCAGCCTATTTTTTCTACTAATTATTTTTCAAGAAACTCGGGCATCCCAAAATCTAGTGTTACTCGACTTTTAGATATATTGGTAAAAGAAAAGGTCATTGAAATTGCGCAACTTGGAGCAGGCAGAAGACCCACTATTTATGCATTTAAGAGGCTGCTAACTATTGTAAATGGATAAGAACAGTATTCTATTCATCAATGAGTCACAAACTAATTTGTGACTCATATTTTTTAAAATAAAAGTTATAAATACAAAAATGACAGACTCATCAATTATATCCAAAATATGGAACCTTGCCAATGTACTACGTGATGATGGTGTAGGTTACGGAGATTATTTAGAACAAATTACCTATTTGCTATTCTTAAAAATGGCAGATGAACTTAATAAACCTCCTTATAATAAAGGTTTAAAATTTCCTAAATTAAAAGATGTAGAAGGCAAGGAAATCTCCGATGGAGAAGTTGCTAATTGGGAAACCCTTTCTAGCAAGCGTGGTGCAGAATTAGAATCCTTTTACAGTCAGTTATTGCGCACACTTTCCACAGAAAAAGGGACGTTAGGACAGATTTTTACCAAGAGCCAAAATAAAATACAAGACCCTGCTAAATTGCTTAAGGTTATAAATTTAATTGACAAAGAAGAGTGGAGTATGATGGGTGCAGACATCAAAGGAAAAATCTACGAAGGTTTACTTGAAAAAAATGCAGAAGATACCAAAAGTGGCGCAGGACAATATTTTACTCCGAGAGCATTAATAAAAACAATGGTGGCTTGTGTACAGCCAAAACCGATGAAAACTATTGTGGACCCAGCTTGTGGAACTGGCGGCTTCTTTTTAGCAGCGTATGATTGGATTGTAGATAACAACAATTTAGACCGAGAAGAAAAGGAATTTCTTAAAAATAAAACATTTCACGGGAATGAGATTGTTGCCAATACCCGTAGGATGTGTTTAATGAATATGTATTTGCACAATATTGGCGAAATAGATGGGGAATCATTTATCAATCCGAATGATGCTTTAATTGCTGATGATGGCGAACGCTATGATTATGTGCTGGCTAATCCTCCTTTTGGAAAGAAAAGTAGTATGACGTTTACCAATGAACAAGGTGAAATTGTAAAAGAGGATTTAAGCTATAATAGACAAGATTTCTGGGAAACTACCTCTAACAAGCAATTAAACTTCTTGCAACATATAAAAACTCAGCTAAAAATTAATGGGGAGGCAGCAGTTGTACTTCCAGATAATATTTTGTTTGAAGGTGGTGCAGGTGAAGAAGTAAGAAAACAGTTAATGAAAACTGCGGAACTGCATACGATTTTAAGATTGCCCACAGGTATATTTTATGCACAAGGAGTTAAGGCAAACGTATTGTTTTTCAACAATAAACCTGCGAGCAAAGAAGCATGGACAAAAGATATTTGGTTTTATGATTACAGAACAAATGTGCATCACACGCCCAAGAAGAATCCAATGCGTCAAGAACATCTTTCAGAATTTATTGAACTTTACAATGGCAGGAATATTAGCAAGCGAAAAGAAACGTGGAGCGCTTCGACAAGCTCAGGACAGGCTGCAAACGAAGAAGGAAGATGGAGAAAATTTACTTATGACGAAATAATAGCGAGAGACAAAACGAGTTTGGATATTTTTTGGCTGAAAGACAAAAGTTTGACTGACTTGGATAATTTACCAGATCCGGACATTTTAGCATTAGAAATTATTGAAAATATTGAGTCAGGACTTAATAGTTTTAGAGAAATAATGGAAACTATGAACGGAGAGTCGGAATAAGTCAACGCACGCGCCATCCACACCTGCGTGGTACACCAGGCAGGTTTACAATTCGCACGAGCCAACGCTTCGCCAATAGTTGAAAAAGGAAAAATACATGTAGATTCCAGGTTTCATGAACCAACTTCAGTAAAGGTTTTTACACCAGAAGATGAAGAAAATTTTGAATTTGAGATCCCTTCCAATGCTTACTATTTTGAAGTAAAACATGTCACGGAAATGCTTCGGCAGGGTAAAAAAGAAAGTCCTCTTATGAGCTTTGAAAAATCCCTGAATTTAATTCGGCTTATCGACAAAGTGAAGAAGAAAATTGGCTTAAGCTATTCGTAAAGAAAAGCCGCACGAGGCGGCTTCTTAAGTAGTTATTAAAATTCTATTGGCCTTCCCACTCTGCAATAGACTCTTTATTCATTTTTACATAATCGGCATTTTTAGCTTTTTCCGCGGAAGCCATCGATTTCTTTGCTGTTGCAATAGCCGCATCTTTTTTACCCATTTCAGCTTCGATCAAAGACTTTCTTCTTAAAATCCAGAAAGCATCATCACCGGCCATTTCAGCAGCTTTGCTCACCCATTCATAAGCTTTGTTCATATCCTGTTTGGAATCGTGATAATAACTTGCTGCCGCAAAATAGTCATTGGCAGATGGTCCATTCATGACTCTTTCGATACTTGCCAGTGTTTTCTCATTGGTGGGAACCGTGAATGGAAGCATGGCAATGGTATTTTCCCAAAGAAAATTCAGCTGCCCACCGTCGTTCTTTAATTCGTCGATCACAATGGTAAAAGTTTCCATAGCCATGGGCATTTCCATAGTTTTGGCAGTGGTTTTTAAAGCAACTTTGCTTTCATCCCATTCCTGCGGATTCCCCCAATTGTTGGTATCACTATAAAACATTATCTCCCATGAGCCTTCTTTCGGAATTGTATAAATGGCATAAGTTCCTTTTTTCAAATCTTTTCCATCAATCTTAACATCATCGCTAAAACTGATTTTGGTATTCTCATTGGCCCCTGTTCTCCATATTTTACCATAAGGCACCAGGTCTCCAAAGATTGTTCTCCCCCGCATTCCCGGTCTGGAATATTCCACACTTACATCGGTAAGGCCAACTTTTTGTTCAATTTTACCAAACGGACTTGGTTGTGGTGCTTCAATTTGTGCATTAAGCTGCAAACCGAAGAATACCACTATTAAAAATGCTACTTGTTTCATGAATTTTAGTTTTTTGTTTTCCCAAAGATAAGCAGAACAATCTTCTTTTTCATTGATTGACTAAGAGTTACCTCATTGATCTAAATAATTTCCTGACGGCTCTGCCTCGGGGTTTCCACCTTACCTCTCCTTGGGAGAGGTCGGAACTGATTTTTCGCAGTTCTGGTGAGGTAAACACCTGCAATTGATTGTCTTAAACCTTTGATGGTGATTTAATCTTTTGAATTTTGTTTAACTGTTTATATTTTTTATTAAACAAAACTAACCTTATCTTTACTGAAAATCAAACCGATGAAGCTTTATCAGCTTAAAAGCATTCAAAAATTGCCCATTTCTAAAGAGAAAGCCTGGAATTTTTTATCAGATCCTAAAAATCTGAAAGTTATTACTCCAGATTATATGGGTTTTGAAATTGTTTCGGGAGCAGAAAGACCCATGTTTCCGGGACAAATGATCCAATATGTGGTAAGGCCGGTCGTGGGCATAAAAACTAAATGGGTCACTGAAATTACGCATGTTCAGGAAGGGGAATATTTTGTAGATGAACAGCGGTTTGGGCCTTATGCCTTATGGCATCATAAACATTTCATCAAGGCTATTCCCGGCGGTGTGGAAATGGAAGATGTGATAGATTATAAATTACCCTTCGGAATATTGGGAAGAATCGCCCATCCTTTAATCGTTAAAAATAAACTCCGGGAAATTTTTGAGTATCGAAAGAACAAATTGATTGAACTTTTTGGAGAATATGAAGAAGATAAGTCTCCTGAAGCAATTTTAAAACAGGATATTTTAAATTAAAATTATGAAAAAGAACATCTTACTTATTGGAGGATCTTCAGGAATTGGGCGAAAAATAGCCGAGAATTTAAAAAAGGAGCATGAAATACTGGTTGCCTCAAGAAATGGAAACGACCTTCCAAATGTTATAAATCACTTTGAATTCGACGTGATGAAAGATGATATTGGCACTTTAGATCTTCCTGAGAAAATTGATGCGTTTATCTATTGTCCCGGAAGTATCGATTTAAAACCTTTTAAAATGCTAAAACCTGAAAATTTTGAAAAGGAAATGCATCTCAATTTTTTTGGGTTGGTAAAATCGGTTCATGGCATTTTAGATAAATTGAAAGCCACAGATCAGGCGAGTTTGATATTTTTCAGTACAGTCGCGGTTAAGATGGGTATGCCCTTTCATACAAGTGTCGCTGCAGCAAAAGGTGCCGTGGAAGGTTTTGCTAAGTCACTTGCCGCTGAATATGCTCCGAATTTTCGGGTAAATGTAATTGCCCCTTCCCTAACCCAAACTCCGCTAGCGGCGAAACTCTTAAATTCGGAAGAGAAAAAGAAGAAAATGGAAAACCGTCATCCGCTAAAACGAGTGGGAACTTCAGAAGATATTGCCAAGCTTGCTGAATTTTTAATTAGTGATGAAAGCAGCTGGATGACCGGTCAGGTAATTGGTTTGGACGGCGGACTTTCCACTCTTAACGTAAATTAATGAAGGATACAATTACTATTTTTTGGTTCCGAAGAGATTTAAGGTTAGATGATAATGCCGGTTTTAAAGCTGCCTTACAAGGTGAACAACTAGTAATGCCTATTTTTATATTCGATCCTGAAATCCTGGAAAAACTTCCGAAAGACGATGCACGGGTAACTTTTATATATGAAGAATTGCAGAAAATGCGGGAAAAACTTCAGAAAGAGCATGGAAGTTCTATCGCTATGCATTTTGATAAGCCCGAAAAAGTCTTCAACAAACTAATCAGAGATTACGACATCAAAAAAGTTTTTACCAATCGCGACTATGAGCCGTATGCCAAAGAAAGGGATGGCGCGATAAAAGAATTGCTTGAAAAGGAAAATATTGAATTTAAAGATTTTAAAGATCAGGTTATTTTCGAAAAGGATGAAGTGGTAAAACAGGATGGCGATCCCTATCTCGTTTATACACCTTATAAAAACGTTTGGATGGAGAAATTCAAAAATACCGATCTGGAATTCCACTATACAAAACGATATTTGGACAATTTGATCCAAAATTCAAGATTGCCAAATTTGACGCTTAGCGATATTGGTTTTAAAAAATCTGCTTTAAAAGTTCCAAATTATACACTTACACCTGGCCTGATAAAGGATTATAAAGACACCCGAAATTTTCCCGGCCAGGAAGGTACTTCAAGAATTGGTGCACATCTAAGATTCGGAACGGTAAGCATTCGGCAAATTGTTCGCGAAGCTGATAAATACTCCAAAAAAACCTATTTGGAAGAGCTTATCTGGCGGGAGTTTTTTATGCAGATTTTATATCATTATCCTGAAACAGTTACCAATGCTTTTAAAAAGAAATACGATCGGATTAATTGGCGAAATGATTCAAGAGATTTTGAAAAATGGAAGCAGGGCAAAACCGGTTATCCCCTGGTGGATGCAGGTATGCGACAATTAAATGCATCTGGTTTTATGCATAACCGGGTGAGGATGTTGGTGGGAAGTTTTTTAACCAAGCATCTGTTAATAGACTGGCGGTGGGGAGAAGCTTATTTTGCTGAAAAACTTTTAGATTATGAAATGTCTTCTAATATAGGGAACTGGCAATGGGTTGCCGGAAGCGGAGTTGATGCCGCGCCTTATTTCAGAATATTTAATCCCACTACCCAAATTGAAAAATTTGATAAGGACCACGAATATATAAAGCAATGGGTTGAGGAATTTGGAACCGATGCTTACCCGGAAAAAATGGTCGATCATAAAGAAGCCAGGGAAAGGGCGTTAAAGGTGTTTAAGGAAGCAGTAAGTGGTTGATAGTTATGAGTTTGGAGTTTTTTAGAATAAAGAATAGTTCAATTCAACATTTCGCATTCAGAATTCAAAATTTTTGTAAACCAGAATGGATATCACATAACAGACAGCAGAAAAACCACAACTAACTAAGCATTTTCCTCGCTTTTTCAAGATCTTCAGGAGTATCAATTCCAATGGAATGTATATTTGTCTCTACCATTTTAATCTTCTTCCCGTATTCCAAATACCGAATACATTCTATTTTTTCCGCAGCTTCCAAGGGCAACATAGGCAAAGTATAAAAGTCCATTAAAGCCGCCTTTCTAAATGCATATATTCCAATATGCTTATAATAGGTTACAGATGCTTCAGTATCTCTGGGATAAGGCACCGGGAATCTTGAAAAGTAAAGTGCAAAACCATCTTTGCCTGTAATCACTTTCACATTATTGGGATTGGTGATCTCATCACTATCGCTCAAAGCAGTTTTTAAACTTGCCAGATCAATTTCTTTATTTGGATCGGTTTTAAAAACCTCGATCAATTTAGTTAAGCTTTCCTTGTCGATAAACGGTTCGTCCCCCTGAACATTCACCACGATATCCACCTCCATCTTCTCAACCGCTTCGGCAATACGATCACTTCCGCATTCATGTTCTTTAATACTCCGAACAACTTTTCCCCCAAAATTAATTACTTCATCAAAAATAGCATCGCTATCTGTCACCACATATACCTCCTGAAATAATCCCGTACTTACCGCAGCCTCACAGGTTCTTCGTATCACGGTTTTTCCATTTAAATCCTTCAGCAGTTTTCCCGGAAATCGAGACGCTTCATAACGCGCGGGAATCATCGCAATTATCTTATTCTTCATATTTTTTAATTGGAAGTTTTCAGCAGTTAGTTTTCGACAAAAAATTCATCGCCGAAACCAATCAAATATAATTTATTTTTTGCCCGGGTCACCGCGGTATACAACCAGCGCAAATATTCTTTTTCAACTCCATTGGGTAAATAAGGCTGTTCTATAAATACTGTATCCCACTGCCCTCCCTGGGATTTATGGCAGGTAATGGCATAAGAAAATTTAATTTGTAAGGCGTTGAAGTATTTATTGTTTTTGATCTTTAGAAATTGCTTGTATTTAGACTTTTCTTCTGCATAATCTTTCTTCACCTCTTCATATAAGGAATTTGATTGTTCATAGGTAAGGGATGGGGTATTGCTTTCTAAAGTGTCTAACAGAATTACTGTTTCAAAAGGCCGCATTTTGGGATAATCTACCATTTGAACCTGTACTTCAGCAAAACGGAATCCGTAGAGGTCCTTAAAACCGAAGATCTCCAGAATTTTTAAAATATCGCCATTGGCGATAAATCCGGCTTCTGAAGTTGGTTTGATCCAAAAATAATTATTCTTCACGACCATCAAATAATCCCCGGCAGATATTTCATCTTCCTGAAAAAGAATTCTGGACCTAATTTGTTTATTGTACATGTTTGCTCTCTTGTTAGAACGAACAATGATGCTGGATTCCTCATATCCCAAACTTGTATAGGAATCCTGAATGGCATCCATAATTTCATAACCGTCCTTTAGCCTGATTACATCACCAATTTCAGAAAGTTCAAACTTGAAGCTTTCATAGGTCGAGTCGTGTATGTTTTCGCGAATTAAAGTGGCATTGTGCAGGATATCGCTGGTTTCACTTTGCCTAACCACTTCATCCAGTTCAATAAAAGAAACCTCTTTATTATAGTTTTGCTGAAGCTTTTGTTCCTCGAGTGCGGGGCTTAAATCCATTTTTACCGGCGGTAACTGGGCAGTATCACCAATAAGGATCAACTGGCAATTATTACCATTATAAACATATTCAATGAGATCGTCCAGCAAAGATCCATTCTCAAAAAGTTTCGAATTTCCACCATCATCAGAGATCATTGAGGCTTCATCTACAATGAATAAAGAATTTTTATGCTTATTTGGCTGAAGGGTAAATTGAACCCCACCACCCGATGTTTTCTTCGGAAAATAGATCTTTTTATGGATAGTAAAAGCCTCCTTTTGAGAGTAATTGGCGATTACTTTTGCCGCCCTGCCCGTTGGGGCAAGTAAAATTCCTGTTTTTCTAATTTTCCAGATATTTTTTACTAAAGTGCTGATTATGGTTGTCTTACCAGTCCCGGCAAAACCTTTCAGCACAAATAATTTATCCTTTCCACCGGTTACCGCGAAATCTGCCAACATTTTTAAAGCGATATCCTGATTGGTAGTTGGAGGAAATCCCAGATCTTCTATCAGAATTTTAAAAAAAGAATCGGGAGTAGGTTTTTGCATAGAAAGGGCATAAAAACTCAAAGATAACAATGGATTTTTATGACAGAAACTTTTACGAATAAAAAAAAGTTGTAGATTTGTTATTATAGCTTAAACCTTCAACAAAATAAAATTTAGTACACATGAGATTTGTAATTCAGATATTTCTTTGGATTGTTATTATTGGACTGGCCTATCTTACATTTAATGCGGTATACGAACCCATTCAATTTAATAAGGTTAAAGAAATAAGGTATACGAAAGTTATAAAGAACCTTAAAGATATTAGAGCTGCGGAAATCGCGCATCAAGAAGTAACCGGTGAATTCCAGGGAGATTTTGATAAATTAATTAAGTTCTTAGATACAGCACAGTTTGCAATTACTCAGCGTAGGGATACTGTGGTGATGGATGAAGAGTATAGAAAGACTTACGGTGTAGACAAGAATATTGAAAAAGTTGTTATTGATACGCTGGGGTTCGCATCAGTTAAAGATTCACTTTTTGGCGGGGACCGTGAACGTTATGAAAATATGAGGTTTATCCCTATTAAGGGTGTGGATAAAGAATTTGATCTTGATGCAGGTTTCATCAAAAAAGGAGAGAATAAAATTCCTGTTTTCGAAGCAAAAGTTGCCAAGTCTGTGGTTCTATTTGATCAGGACAAAACAATGGTCCTGCAGGAAAATGAAATACAATCGGTAGATGATGTGAATGGTCGTTATATTAGTGTTGGCTCCATGACCGAAGTGACTACCAGTGGTAATGGATTTGATAAGTATGGTGGGGAGAAAAACAACCAGTAACAAAAATCTTTATAAAAATAAATTGTCCATTCAGGTAAGCTTGAATGGACTTTCTTTTTGTATCCTAAATGAGGAAACTAAAGAAATTATTTATTATAAAAAGATCCCTTTTGAAAAACAGCTGGACCCAATAAAGGTGCTGGCACAAATTGAACTGGCTTACGAGAACGATCATAATTTGAATGTTAAGGTGGATGAAGTAAAGGTTTTCTTTACGAATTCGCTATTTACTTTAGTTCCATCTACATTATTTGAAGAACAAAACGCTTCCGGATATTTAAAATTCAATACAAAGATTTTAAAGACAGATTTTATTGCTTTTGATCGGCTGGATCCTGAAATCGTTAATGTTTATATCCCCTATGCCAATATCACAAATTACTTTTTTGATAAATATGGTGAATATGAATACCAGCATAGCCTTAGTATTTTGATAAATTCCCTGATTGCACATAATCAAAAGGATGGCCGGGAAAATGTATATCTTCATACTTACGGCAAAAATTATGATTTGGTAATTCTAGATAATGATAAGCTCCTTTTTGCCAATACCTTCGAATTCGAAACCAGGGAAGATTTTTTATATTATCTCCTCTTTACTGCAGAGCAGTTGAAAATGGATTCTAAAAACTTCAATCTTATTCTGCTAGGGGATATTAAAAAGGATTCGGAAGAATATAGGATTACATGGGATTATGTGAAAAATGTCTCATTTTTGGGAGCATTTCATCCTTATACATTTATTTCGGAAGAAAAACCTGAAGAAGAGCGGGCAGAATATTTATTATTAAAATCCTTTGAATGCGCATAATTTCAGGAAGTCATAAAGGAAGAAGAATTACCGCTCCTTCAAAATTACCGGTTCGCCCAACAACAGATATGTCTAAGGAGGCGCTCTTTAATATTTTGAACAACCAGTATAACTTTCGGGAGTTAAAAATCGTGGATCTTTTTAGTGGTACCGGAAATATTTCTTACGAATTTGCTGCGCGCGGTAGCCAGAACATTATCGCTATAGATGCCAATCCTGACTGCATAAAATTCATAAAAAAAACTACTGAGGAACTCAATTTCCCTATAACTGCCATTAAAAGTGATGTTTATAAATATCTGGAAAAAGTTCCGGTAAAAGCCGATATTATTTTTGCAGATCCGCCTTATAATTTTGAAACTGGGCAGTTTCTAAAAATAGCCGAACTTGTTTTTGAAAATAATATGCTGGAAGAGGGTGGGCAATTGATCATCGAACATTCTAAACATACCGATCTTTCGAATTCTAAAAATTTCTCAAATTCCCGAAAATATGGGGGCAGCACCTTTAGTTTCTTTGAATAATCCTTAACTTAGAGTATGGTAGACGCCCTAAAAATCCAAAAAATAGACTTTGCCACCATTGAGTTTTATCCAAATTTCGTAGTGGCTATTATCAATCCTGAAGAGAATCTTGATTTGCCTCAAGTTAGAATTCTTGAAGATATCGTTGAAGACTATTATAAGGGCAATGAATATATTTACCTCTCCTACCGCAAAAACGATTACAGCGTAAACCCTTTATTATACAGCAGCCTAATTGATATTAAATCTTTAAAAGCTATTGGGATTGTAAGTGAAAGTTTTAGCAGACTACAAATTGCCAATTTCGAAAAACAGTTCTGCCCTATTCCTTATGAGATTTTTAATTCTTTAGATGAAGCGAAAGCCTGGGCATCTGGTTATTTAAATGAGTAACGATGAGAATTCTCTTTCTCATTTTATATTTTCTGAACTTTTCTCAACGTATGGCGGCACAGGATTTTATACTAATCTGGAGTGAAGAATTTGATTATTCCGGAAAACCCAATCCTGAAAAATGGAATTTTGAAGAAGGTTTTATTCGGAATTTAGAAGAACAATATTATACCAGTCGAAGAAAAAACGCTCGGGTGAGAAACGGCCAACTTGAAATTATAGCCAGGAAAGAGTCTTTCCGAAATAAAAAATTTAAAGCAGATTCTTCAAATTATCGGCATACAGAAAAATTCTCCAAATACACTTCCGGAAGTATTGAAACCAAAGGAAATTTTGAATTTCAATATGGCCGAATAGATGTAAGAGCAAAACTTCCCTCCGGTAATGGAGTTTGGCCGGCAATTTGGATGCTCGGTGCCGATTTTGATAAACTCAGCTGGCCCGCAACCGGTGAGATCGACATTATGGAACATGTAGGGAAAGTTCCTAACGAAATACATGGGACGGTGCACTATCCTTCAGATCATAAAAATGGCTATAGCTCAGATGGAAATTCAATATATATAGAGGATCCTTCTGAAAATTTTCATGTGTATACCGTGATTTGGAATGAAGATGAAATTAAGTTCTTAATTAATGAGAACATCTATCACACTTTCAATTTAGATAAAGCAGGAAGTGAAAATAATCCTTTCAGAAAACCTTTTTTTCTTAAACTGAATCTCGCCCTTGGCGGAAACTGGGCTGGAATAATTGATCAAAATCTCCTTCCACAGAAATTTATAATCGATTACATCAGGGTTTATAAAAAAGCAGGCCTGTAAGCCGGATTCTGTACCCCGATACATATCAGGATCCTTATCATTTATCTGAAATTAACGTTACCGTTAATTTTTAGCTGCCTACCCTCCGGCATGAGGACGGGTCATCCTGCGAGGCCGGTTTACATGGCATTGCACCGCATAGAGTTTACCTGGTTTCACTACAGCATTACCTGTACATTCTTTCTGTTGCACTGGTCCTGATCCCGATAGCTATCGGGACCGGTGGGTGTTACCCACTACGCTGCCCTTTGGTGTCCGGACTTTCCTCTTCAATTAAATGAAGCGATAAGGCGGCCTGCTTATAGCAAAGATAAGTCTAATTATGTTTATTTCTTTCTCCTATTGTTCATAAATAACCCCCTAACCTCTGGCGTTTAGCGTTGTGATTTTTATATTTGTAGATCAATAGATTTTAATGGAGCATTTTGTAGTCTCGGCAAGAAAATACCGCCCACAAACTTTTAAAGATGTGGTGGGGCAACAAGCCATAACCAATACTCTTTCAAACGCCATAAATAATAACCACCTGGCACAGGCATTATTATTTACCGGTCCCAGAGGTGTTGGTAAAACTACCTGCGCCCGTATTTTGGCAAAAATGATCAATCAGGATGGGACACAAAGCCCCGATGAAGATTTTGCCTTTAATATCTTTGAACTGGATGCCGCTTCTAATAATGGGGTGGATCAAATTAGAGAACTTACAGATCAGGTTCGAATTCCCCCACAAACAGGACATTACAAGGTTTATATTATTGATGAAGTCCATATGCTTTCGGCAGCGGCTTTCAATGCCTTCTTAAAGACCTTGGAAGAACCACCTAAACATGCTATTTTCATCCTGGCTACTACGGAAAAACATAAAATTATTCCAACCATCCTTTCCCGTTGCCAGATCTTCGATTTTAAACGCATCACCGTTAGTGATGCGCGAAAATACTTAGCTTACATCGCGGAACAGGAAGGGGTTCAGGCTGAAGATGATGCATTGCACATTATTGCTCAAAAAGCTGATGGTGCCATGCGGGATGCCTTATCCATTTATGATCGCGTAGTAAGTTTTAGCGGAAATAATTTAACCCGCCAGGCAGTTACCGAAAACCTGAATGTTTTAGATTATGATACCTATATGCAGGTGACAGATCTTATACTTAAAAATGACATTCCGGAGTTATTGGTAAAATACAATTCCATTCTCTCCAGTGGTTTTGATGGTCATCATTTTATTGGTGGACTGGCCTCTCATTTTAGAGACCTTTTGGTTTGTAAAGATGAAAAAACGATTGAATTACTGGAGGTTGGCGATCAAACCAAAGCAAAATATTTTGAGCAATCGCAAAAAACTTCGCATCAATTCTTATTGCAGGCTATTGAAATGGCCAACTCATGCGATCAAAAATACAAAACCAGCCATAACCAGCGACTGCTTGTAGAATTATGCCTCATGCAATTAGCCTCTATAACGTATAGCGGCGAAAAAAAAAAGTCTGAATCTGGCATAATTCCCGCCTCCTATTTTATAGAAAAACCCGTAAAAATTTCTTCGGAAGAGAAACAGGTGATTCGTGATCAGGAATATGATGATTCCGAAGCCACGGAAAATAACCTTCCCAATTCTAAAAATGCTCCTGAAACCTGTGCTTCAGAAAAAGAAGAAAAATATTATTCCGAAGAAAGTCCGAAATCAACTGAATATAAAAAAGATTTAGATCCAGAGGCCAGCACTTCAATTTCAGAAGAAGAACCAAAGGCTCAAGAAGTACAGAAACCTATTTCGAGGATCGATACTGGAAAAGTGTCAGGTTTATCCCTAAAAAGTATTAGTAAGAAAAAGGAGCTTCAGGAAAAAATACAGGCGAACCTTCCCAAGGAAGAGGTGATGTACGAAAGTTTTTCCGAAGAGAACCTTATTGAAAACTGGATTGCTTACACCGAAAAACTTAAGGATAAAGGAGAGAAAATCCTGGCTTCTATTTTAGAATCGCAACAGCCCAAACTGGAAGATAAAAATATCGTGCTCACCTTTCCCAATGAGACAATGAAAATTGATCTTGAAAAAGAAGAACCCAGGTTGATGGGTTTTTTAAAACGAAAACTTAGGAATACACATATTGTGCTTCAAATAAATGTGGATGAGTCTACTTCCCGAAAATATGCGTTCACCGCTCAGGAAAAATATGAGAAGCTAAAAGAAGCGAACCCATTAATTGATAAACTAAGAGCAACTTTTGATTTAGACGTTTAATATGTTAGGATTAAAATTACCCACAGACCCACGCTGGGCAGATATCGCCAAAAAAAATATTGAAGATATTCTTGTTGATCATGCCTATTGCGAGCAAAAGGCGGCCTCCACCGCGATCTCCTTAATAGTTTCGTTTCCTGAATATTCAGAATTAGTCCTGGAAATGACTGCATTGGCGCGCGAAGAAATGGGCCATTTTAAAATGGTATATGATAAAATCCTGGAAAGGGGTTATACCATGGGCTGGGATAGAAAAGATGAATATGTCCTTGCGTTGCTGAAGTTTTTTCCCAAAGGTGGGAGCAGAACCGATCAATTAGTCCACAGGTTGTTGATTGCAGGTTTAATTGAAGCCAGAAGTTGTGAACGCTTCAGAATGCTTTCTGAAAAACTTGAAGATAAAGAGCTGGCCGAATTTTATAAAAAACTCATGATTAGTGAAGCGGGGCATTATACCATGTTTTTGAAATTTGCCAGACACTATGGCGATCTTGAAAAAGTAGATCAAAAATGGGGGCAATTATTAGATTTTGAGGCGGGGATTATTAAAAACCTTAGCAAAAATCAAAGTATTCACGGTTAGGCTTTATTCTTTGACCGGTTGTAAAGAGATTTAATAATACCATCTGCCAGACCTATTTTGGGAACAAAGATGCGATTTGCACGAGCCCATTTCATCGAATTTAAATAGATCTTGGAAGCAGGGATAATAACATCTGCCCGATCATTTTTTAAATCCAGTTCGGTGATCCTTTCTTCGTAGGTATATGAATTTAATTTTTCATCATAATCTTTCATATACTTTAATGTAAGCGGTTTTCCTTCCACTTTTCCACTTGTTTTAAATATATTATTGATATTTCCCCCGGAACCAATCAGGTCTATATCTTCATAATCTTTGGTCACTTCTTTTACCCATGTACGCATTTCATCCCAGGTTTTATGCTCCACAAGATCTTCCATCATTCTAACCGTTCCCACTTTAAATGATCGGGAAGTGATTGTTTTACCATTACTATATAAGGTATATTCCGTACTACCACCACCCACATCTACATATAAGTAATTACAATCATTCTGGATTAGCGCATGAAGATCTGTTGCCGCAATAATTGCCGCTTCGTGAGATCCATCAATAATTTCGATTTCAATTCCCGTTTTTTCCTGAATTATTTCAGCGATTTGATTTCCGTTTTTTGCCTCGCGCATTGCAGAAGTGGCATAGGCTTTATATTTTTCAACACCATGTGATTTCATGATTAGTTGAAAGGCCTGCATGGTATCGATCATTCGGGTCGTATTTTTTTCAGAAACCTTTTGTTTTAAAAACACATCGGCCCCCAGTCGAATGGGAACACGAACCAGGGAAGTTTTACGAAAATTGGTTTCCGTGCCTTCCTTTTCAGTGATGGTGCTAATCAATAATCTCACTGCGTTTGATCCTATATCTATGGCTGCGTAGGTTCTCTGTTTAATCATTTGGTGGCTTTATATTCAATTTTATTTAAGTAGTAATCATAAAGGGCAAATTGGGACCTTATTTTCGCTCCATTCGTTTCTCTATATTCATTGATCATTCCCGGCCCATGATATCTTGCTTTAACATTATCATTCCAGCTAATATCAAAAGTTTCAATTATTTCCTGTTTTATATCTTCATCATAAATAGGACAGGAAATTTCCACTCGCTGATCTAAGTTCCTGGTCATAAAATCTGCGGAAGAAATATAGACTTTCTTATTTCCCTCATTTTCAAAAATAAAGACACGTGGATGTTCCAGAAATTTATCTATAATACTAATAGCTTCAATATTTTCACTAATTCCGGGTGCTCCAGGCACTAAACAGCAAATTCCACGAACGATCAGTTTAATTTTCACCCCGGCTTTACTGGCGGTATATAATTTATCGATCACCCCATTATCTGAGAGGCTATTCAATTTTAACCGAATTCCGGAAGGTTTTCCACTCTTAGCATTATCGATTTCATTCTGGATTAATTTATAGATCGCATTCCTGGTGTAATGGGGGGAGACGATAAGGTGATTGTATTTATTTACCTTGTAATTAGTTTCAAAAAAATCAAATACCTTATTTATTTCTTTTAATATTTCAGCATCGGCAGTGAATAGTGTATAATCTGTATAAAGGCGGGAGGTATTTTCATTAAAATTTCCTGTACTTATAAAACCGTAACGTTTCAGTTTACCTTCTTCTTCCCGCTCAATAACACAGGTTTTGCAATGTACTTTTAAACCGGGAACGCCAAATATCAGCTTCACTCCTTCCTGTTGCATTTGTTCCGCATATCTTATATTGGCAACTTCATCAAACCTTGCCCTTAATTCAATTTGAACAGTAACTTTTTTACCGTTTTTAACTGCATTGATCAGGGAACTGGCAATATGGGAAATCTTTGCCAATCTATAAATAGTGATTTTGATGGATTTTACCTTGGGATCTAAAGCCGCCTCTCGCAAAAATTTCACAACATAGGCAAAACTTTGGTAAGGGGTATACAGCAAATAATCTTTCTCGGCAATTCCTTTTAATACACTGGTTTGCAAGATCAAGCCCTGAATTGGCAAAGGATCCCTAACTTCATAATGCAAATCTTCCCGACCTAAGCCTGGGAAATCCATATAATCCCTCCGGTTATGGTATCTCCCTCCCGGGATAATACTATCAGTAGACTCGATTCCCATTTTATTCATTAAATAGGAAAGCGTGTCCTGGTCTATATTTTTATCGTAGACAAATCGAACAGGATCGCCCTTAAGTCGGTCCTTAACAGAATCTGAAATTTTTTCAATAAAACTTTTACTCAGGTCACTATCCAGGTCGAGTTCAGCATCACGAGTAATCTTGATCATATGCGCACTTAAACTCTCGTAACTGAAAATATTAAAAATCGTATGAAGATTATACCGAATGAGATCATCGAGTAAGATGATGTATTGCTTTCCATTCTCTTCAGGAAGCACAACAAATCGTTCGATATTTTTCGGAATTTCAATTAAAACATAACGTTTTTCACGTACCGACCTGTTTAGAATTTTAGAAATTCCATGCTGATTCTCTTCTGTCCCGTCCTCATTCATCACCATTTTGACGGCAAGATAAGCCGCACTATCCTTAAGGGACGGCATTTCGGGAAGGTCATTTAGAATCATGGTCACCAGTGCCGGGCTTACTTTACTTAGAAAATAGTTTCTAATAAATTCCTGCTGATTTTCGGTAACCTGATCTTCTTTAATAATATATATGTCGTGATCCTTAAGTTTCGTCTGGATATCATCCAGGATTTTCAAACTTTCTGACTGATGTTCAATAACTATTTTGGTGATTTCAGCAAGTAATTTACTGGCTTTAATTCCGCCCAATACACTTTTACCGGCTTTTCCGGCTAAATCAATACGTTTAACTGTGGCGTAGCGTACCTTAAAAAATTCATCAAGATTATTTGAAAAGATCCCCAGAAAACGTAATCTTTCAATGAGTGGTACCGTTTCATCAGCTGCTTCCTGCAAAACGCGGGCATTAAAGGACAGCCAGCTTAATTCTCTGTTGATATAACGTTTTTCGAGCATTTAGGTTAGCGAAGATTTTTAGGCAATAAAGTTAAAATAGTTTTTCCTTTTTCAATTTCTTTCCAGGAATTTGTTTCAAATTCTATGAGGCACAACCCGGTTGTAGGAAGATTGTCCAAAGGTTTATCCCCTAAATGATTAACGAGAACCGTTAAGGCAGGATTATGCGCAAATATGGTTAGTTCCTCAATAGAATCTGGACAAGATTGAATTTCAGTGAGCAATTCATTTTGATTAAATGTATATAGATCTTCAATGATATTAAAATTGTCGTCTTTCACATCCAGCGTCTTCTTGAAAATCTTCGCTGTTTCATGTGCCCGTACTGCAGGGCTGGTCCAAAACATCCCTGTACCTGAATAAAAATGCTTGTAGGATTTTAGAACCGCTTTTGCATCTTTAATTGCCCTCTTTTTGAGAGGTCTTTTATTATCTGGTAAATTATTATCCCAGGATGATTTCCCGTGTCTAACTAAAATAAGTCTTTTCATATCAAGGTGCTAAGCGTTCTACAATCCAGTTTTTTTCTGCTTTTGAAAATCGTAATCTATCGTGCAGTCTGTTTTCCCTTCCCTGCCAGAATTCGAACGAAATTGGAGATACTACATAGCCGCCCCAATCATTTGGCATAGGAATTTCTTTATTTTTATATTCATTTTCATAATCCTGGAGTTTTGATTCCAGATATTCGCGGGAATCAATAACCGCACTTTGGTTAGAGACCAACGCCCCAAGCTGTGAGCCACGAGGTCTGGAATGAAAATACTTTTCAGATTCATCCCGACTAATCTTTTCGACCTTCCCTTTAATGATAATCTGTTTCTCGAGCACTGGCCAGAAAAATGAAATACAACACTGCGGATTCTCTTTTAGATCCTGTCCTTTTTGTGAAGTGTAATTAGAATAAAAAACAAATCCATTTTCATCAAAAGATTTTAGAAGGACCACGCGTGTTTTTGGAAGCAAATCATTACCAACTGTAGAAAGGCTCATTGCATTCACTTCCTCTATAGCATGATTTTCATCAGCAAGTTGAAACCAGGTCTTAAAAAGATCTAAAGGATTTTCTGGAATATTTTTTTTCGATAAAGTTCCTTTTTCGTAGGATTTTCTATACCCTGAAATATTATTCTTCATAATTGAAATTTCTATTCTACCAATTTACAAGGAATAAAATGAAGGAGGAATGACTGTAACAAAAAATTAGAAAACATATATATTTTAAAGCTCAACATAGATGTTTTCTTTCATCTTAACATTTTCAAAATAGGAATATAAAAGGTGCGGATTTATTTTACATTATTTGTAAGAATTAATTGAAAATTAGCCTTTTAGGGACTTTTGAGAAGCATACCAATTATATTTTTCCTACAAAATTCCTACAAAAATTCAATTTTCTATTAGGTAATCAAACTTAGTTCTGCTTTAATTTTATGCACTTTAACGAATATCTAACCCCTTATATCTAAAAATTTAAGGAATCCTTTTTTAGCTGTGATTTTGATATAATTTTACTATCTGAAAAACAATTAGAGTCACCCCCACGTACTTCTATTTGGTAATCCTCTAATAATTACCGACTGTTTTTTCCTCATTGAATACAATTTGAATCCCCCACAGGCAATATAAAATATTGCAGTTCACATTATTGAAATTTTAATTAAAGTCGTTTGTGCGACATACCAATAATTTATAATTCTAAACATTATTAATATGATTTGGAAAACTACTATTTCATTTATCGCTGCATTATTTTTCTCTTTGGGAATTTATGCCCAGTTCTCCTGTCCACAAGAAAATGGAGTTGTAACGAATGTTGAATTCCGAAATGATAAGGGAGAAGTTTTCACCGAAGGTTACGAACCTATAGACCCCGTAATCGAGGGGCAAATCTTTGCGACATTTGGCGGAAGCACTTCTAATTCTTATGCTTTAAACGTTAGGTATAACGTTTATGTAAATGATGTCCTCGTTATGCCTCAAGAAGTGTGTTTATTTTTAACTGAGAAAATACCACAAGGAGATGCGGTTTACATAGGTGATTTTGATTGGACCTGGGGAGATAAGCTCGAAATTCGCGATATTTTTATGCGTTGGAAAACTGGTCAACCTAAACTTGATAATACAGAATGTGCTTCCTTTGATACAAATAAAAATTCCCAATGTTATGCTAATCCGGGTGGATTTATAGTAAAAACCCCTCTTGTGCCTAATTTTTCTTATACACAGGAATGTAATTCTAAAAAGGTGATATTTACAGATCTAACAACTGGTGGCGACCCACCCGTTTCCGGATATACTTATGAATGGTTTTTTAAGAATGAAGCTGGTACAAATGTTTTATTTAGTAAAGATGATCAATATCCAACTTATGAATTTAGTCCCTCTGGTACTTATGAAGTGACTTTAGCTTCTTCAGACGGTATATTAACTAAAGAAATAACTAAAACAGTTGAGGTTTTTGAACCGGGCGATGCTTCTATATCCTATACAGATCCTCTATGTACAAATAGTGGTTCTGCAACAGTTAACAGAACAGGAGTTGCCGGCGGTGAATATTCATCTTCTTCTAGTAATTTAATTATAAATACTTCAACTGGAGAAATTGATTTAGCGAATACTACTGAGGGCACTTATACCATTACCTATGGATTTAATGCTAACGGTTGTGATTACTCTACCTCTACTTCAGTTACAATTTCTACACCTTCCGTTATTATTAGTAATGATAATGGACTAGATCTTACCTGTGAAAATGATTCTACAACACTTACCGCTTCCGGTGGTGTAAGCTACTTATGGTCTGATGGAACTTCTGTTATAGGAACTAACGCTTTACTTAAAGTTAGTACCGCGGGAACTTTTACTGTAACTGCAACTGCAGCGAACGGTTGTACTGGTACAGCTTTCGTAATCATTAAGCAGGATAACACTCCTGTAGTTGCGGACATTTCAGGGAACAAAGAATTAAACTGTGAGACCAAAAGTATCATTTTAGATGCCACCACTACCGGCAATGTTGATTACCTGTGGAACACCGGGGCCACTACTGCTGCTATTGAAGTAGCCACTGCCGGGGACTATTCCGTACTGATCACCAATAATGACAGTAAATGTTTCGATGAGGATATGGTAACGGTTTCTAAAAATACCGATGCCGTGAACGCAGCAATCTCCGGGAACAAAGAATTAAACTGTGAGACCAAAAGTATCATTTTAGATGCCACCACTACCGGCAATGTTGATTACCTGTGGAACACCGGGGCCACTACTGCTGCTATTGAAGTAGCCACTGCCGGGGACT
>NZ_QEYO01000005.1 GCF_023718305.1 Gramella sp. AN32 | reverse complement strand
TCCCGCCTTCTGCTTCGGGTAATAAAGGAGGTGATTTACTCGGCTAACCCCTATCTTTCCATTTCCGATGGTGGATCCGGAGGAAAAATAAAGGTATTAATTGTCTTGATAACATCCCAGAAAATTTCCCCACTACGGTCCTAATTAGATATAGCTATTCTGAAATTACCTCGAACTTGCGATCGGTACTTATATACATGATACTTTCATTTTCATGGCTTGAGAGTTGATGTACTGTTTCTCCCTCCGAGCCAAAATAGCTTCCAGGCTCCAGGTTTTTTTCATTTGTCTCATCAGGTACTTGGTAAATTAGATTCCCATCGATATGTACGCCATGGAAATTTGAACCGCTACAACATTAACCAAAAAGTCCATTCAACTTCTCGTAATGCAAGTTTCGAATAAGTTGAATATTTCAAGGTATTAAGCTACTAATTACTTTTTATTAGACCAATTTTTTTAATTAAAATCTAAACTATGGGAAAATTTGAAATTAAAAAGGATCGGGCAGGTGAATTCCGGTTTAACCTAAAAGCAAGAAATGGCCAGGTTATTTTAAGCAGCGAAGCTTATAAAGCAAAGACCTCTGCCTCTCGTCCTAAAATAGGTTGACTAAAAATTAAACACTTTTAGCAATCTATGGAAACACAAAACAATGGCACCTGCCGAAAAAAAACAGTATCAAGTATCAAAATCTTGTTAATCTTTTGATTTTCAAGGCAAGCTTTTAAATATAGGTAGGAATGATGAAAGCACGTTATTTGGGTGCAGATGATTCCTTTAAAAAGCTTTCTAAATTATTGGACTACCATACTAAGAATATGAAAAATGTTTTGAAGTACGGAACTATGAAAAATTATTACACATCAATTATTTGAAATCCAGCTATAAAATTTCCGGTTATCCCAGCTAAAGATAGCTATGGAATTTCCTTGATTGGGTTCAATGTATTCTGCTGTAAACTCCTCAAGCAACTCACCAACTCGAATGAAATCAGAATCATTTTCATATAGAAAGTATTTCGATTCAGTATTATTCCAGTGCCCTGAAGAGCTGTCGGGATATGGGATCCTTCCTTCTCCTTCAAAAGAGAACGCACTTAGGGAAGGTATATCTGATAAAACATTCAAAAACTCGTCACATAATCCGGTGTCTTCTAAATTGGTGCCACAAACAACTGCGAAAGAATTCTCCGGAAGCCTAAAAGTTTTATCGAAAATAAGATTGGAAAAACTTGAATCGATAATTTCGAATGCTACAGTTTCTGTGGTTATGTTGACTTCATACAGATCGGTGGTATTGCCTCGAACCAATTTCAACTGCCTGGTAGATAAAGGTAATTTTAACGACCCTGTTGCAGGTCCAAAAGCTGTAAGACAAATTTCAGGTTGGCCAATACTTTTAAACTCCACCGTCAGTATTTCATTTTCAAAAGAATGTTTGAAGTTTATGTAATAATTATAGCAGGGATATATTTTTGTGGTTTTAAAATCCAAGGATAAGACAGGAGAAGACTGCTCATTGTTTTCGTGAATCTCCCTGGCAAAAAAATCAATTTCTGTTTCCAATATCGTTTGATCAACTTCCGGTAGTTTATCCTTTTCACAGGATACCAACATCAGGAATAAAACCAGAAGTAAAAGTTTCCGCATGATTATCTTTTATATTAGATGGAAAAAATGAATATTCTAATGTACAAAAACCTACACCTATCGAAAAAGGATTTTTAAAACATTGTAACCTCCGGCGCAAACCATGATTGGCATAACCATCATGGTTTGTTGATATTTTTATTGTAAACCAATATCAAAGTAAGCAGCTAATAGCCAAAAGCTAGTTAATTGAAATATGGCTAAAAAATTCTAAGTGCGTAACATCTAAATGAACGGTCGCCCTCTTCCATAAGCCGGGGAAAAGCTTCAAAATATTTTCTGGCATAAAAATAAGCAGATCTCATTTCGCTGCACCGGTACCAATTCAGTATATACATTTATAGGAGAAGAACCCATTTCCAATCTAAAGTACAATTCAATCCCTAAGCCGATTTACTACGTATCAGTTCTGCAATCTCATGCGCAACAATTATTGAGGTCACTCCCGATTTCGAAAAACTGATGCTGTGTATTTTCTCAAACCGTGTCTCTTCAAATTTACCTTCAGGTTCATATTTAACGAGGTTTGGATTGACGTTTACTTGCATAATAGCCTTCTTGTAAAGTTTAAAACTGTGTTTGATTTGCTGCCGAGGACTTAGTCTCCTTCATAAAAACTAATTCCCATTAGTTTCCATCGTTGTTTAATAAGCTTTAGCGTATTCTCAAATCGTTCAAAATCTTTATTCTCTAATGTAGTCCATCCCACTTCTGCATAGGCTGCCAGACGTGGAAAAACTTGCTGCTCCATACTTGCAACAGTGGGTATCCACTCACTCCACATCTGAGCTCCTGTACCCAAAATTCGATAATGGTATTCTTTATTCAATCCTTCGGGAACAGGATTAAACGCATAGGATTTTGATAAAGGCGTGCGCTCATAGGTATAATCTAAATAGGTATCCCAGTGGTTTGAATTCACCACATCATAGCCTTGCTCTACCGCCTCATTTATAAGCTTTAAATCGCCTTTCCAGAAATGCACAATGGCAGATTTTGCCAATTTTTGCTTTGCTTCAGCAGAAGTTTTACCGTCATCTTCGTGAATATCTGTACCCATAATCTCATTCCAACCCATCATTCTTTTACCGCTACTATCTATGTAATTTGAAATCTGATTGGTGAAATAAATCTGCAAATCGATTGGAGTTTCCAATCCATTTTTGCTCATAAAATCCTGTGCAATTCTTGAATCTTCCCAAGGTTTAAAATTCACTTCATCACCGCCTATATGAATGACCTCCCCCGGAAATAATTTAATCACTTCATCCAAAACATCGGTTAAGAAAGTCACGACTTTAGGATCTGCAATGTTGAATGAATCATCGAGTTTACCAAAGGTTACAGATACTTCTTGCGGCACGCCCATAGAGCTCAACCAGGGATACGCGGCTATTGCTGCGGTTGCGTGACCGGGCATTTCGATCTCGGGAACAACGTTTATATGTTTACTTTCAGCGTATGCCAAAATCTCTTTTATTTCGCTTTGCGTATAAAAACCCTCGTGTGGTTCTCCCACGCGTTCTTCACTTTTTCTACTTAATTGAGTGTCCCTGCGTTTAGATCCTATTTCGGTTAATTTTGGGTATTTTTTAATCTCAATTCTCCAACCCTGATCGTCTGTTAAGTGCCAATGAAACGTATTCATTTTAAACATAGACATTTGATCTAAAATATTCTTGACCGCTTCTTTACCTTTAAAATGTCTTGACTCGTCCAACATAAATGCACGCCACGGAAACCTGGGTTTATCTGTTATTTCTATAAATGGAATTTTTACTGATTTATAGGTTTTCTCAAATTCAAAATCTACCGGAAGGAGTTGTCTAAAAGACTCAATCCCATAGAAAACACCGGTAGCCGTCGCTCCGGTTATATAAATACCTTTTCTCCCCACACTAAGCGTATAGCCTTCTTCGCCTAATTTATCCTTTAAACTTTCATCAATTTTCAACAAGATTCCTATCCCTTTTTTCACAAGTTTGGGAGTTTTAGAAAATCCTTTTTGTAGTAAAGCTGAAAGAAACTGTACTTCATTCTGAAGGCCTTCTGATGCATTAATGGTCACTTTATCTTTTAAAACAAAGGTGCCGTTGCCATAACCGATTGATGAAGGTTGGGGTATAATCTGCACCTTTTCTTGCGCTAATATAAAATGCGCATTCATAATCACAAAGGAGAATATAAGTAAAGCTAAACGCATCTTTTTATACCTCGAATTCGATAGTAATTTCATAATTCAATTCGATTTAAAGGGAATAAACAACTTCTCCCGATTTGATAGTTTGTATAATTTTTGTTGTGTTTGAAGCTCTTTCTAAAACAATTAAATCTGCCGTATTGCCCTCTTTTAAACCACACCGCGTTGTATTACCTAAAAGCTCATTTGGCCTTAGAGAAGCCATATCAAAAATGTTTGATAGAGTATCTATTTTCGTGCTGATTAAATGATCTACACAATCAAGTAAAGAACGTGCAGAACCGGCGAGCATTTTAGGACTGCCTTTCATAAACAGTCTTCCATTCTCGTCTAACTCGACAGCTCTGCCTATATGACTTTGGTAGGAACCTGGCGGCAAACCGGCAAACTTGGTCGAGTCACTTATCAGAACACTCTTGTTTTTTTTCACTCTTAAAAACACCTTAAGCAAAGATTCCGGCAGGTGAAAACCGTCTGCAATTAAGGTTGCCCATAAGTCTTCTGAAGCCAACTGCTCCCAGATATAATTAGCATGTCTCGGCATAACCAAATGGGAAGCATTACCTAAATGGGTTGAAAATCTGGCGCCTGTAACAACTGCTTCCTGTATTTGTTCAGGACTTGCTGCCGTATGTCCAATCGCTACCGTCACACCGTTCTTTACACAATTTTTAATAAACGAAAGAGCACCTGGTAGCTCCGGAGCTAGCGTAATTATTTTGATCTTTCCCTGTGCGATTTCCTGCCATTTGCAAAAAAGTTCCCAGTCTGGAGCTTGTATATATTTTAAAGGATGTGCACCGCGAGGTCCATCTTCAGAAGATAAAAATGGGCCTTCAAGATGTATCCCCATAATGCTTTCGTTTAGGACTTTATTTCCCGCGCAGCTTTTTAAAATTATTTCAAGAGTGCTGCTAATTGCAGCATCACTATTGGTAATTAGTGTGGGGAAATAACCGGTAACCCCTTCTTTGAATAATTCCTGAGTTATCGTTAAGACCTTTTCTTCAGTTAAGCCCGGTTCATTAAAATCGATTCCTCTAAAACCGTTGATTTGTAAATCTACCAGGCCGGGTGCAATAAATTGATTGGCCTTAAGTGCAGAAGTGGAATGGATAGCCATTATTAAACCGGATTTTATTTCCAGCTCAATAGGCTCCTCTGTTTTATAATGTATCCCTTTTAAGGTACTTGCCATCCTGCTTTGGTTTTAATGATTATTATCCAGATTAAAATGTAATTCTTTGACTCTTGAAGGCACTTCCCTTTTGTTGAAAAAACCTAGAACGACATATAAAATCAACGATATAAAGGTAGGACCACCCACTTCGAGCGCAAAAGAATCTACAGGGAAAAACTTGAGCATAACAAAGAAAAACAAACCACCAACTATAGAAATAATCGCTACCCGACCATCACTTTTTCTGAAAACAGGCAACAGCCCTAATATCATGGGGATGGCTATTGGTCCTAATAAAGCTGCAAACCAGGAAATAATCAAACCGAAAACACCTCCAAAAACACCGGCATTTAACGCAGTAACGATGGTAAGTATCGTAAAACTTAAAGTCGTAATACGAGCAAGCTTCAGGAGTTGTTTGTTTGAATAGTTTTTAATCTTCGGAAAAAGATTGGGTAAAATATCTCGACTTATTACTGCCGAAACCGTATTGGAGTCTGAAGCCGTCATCGAAAGCGTATTTGCAAATAAGGACGCTAAAACTAAACCTACCAAACCTTGCGGGAGAAAGTCTAATACCATCTTTCCATACGATAAAGTTGGATCTGAAAGATTTTCAAAAAATAGTGGCGCAGCAAACATGGGGTATAATAAAATAAGCGGCCATATAAAGTAAAGACATGAAGATAAAATCGCTGCTTTCTTTGCGGTTTTACCGGACGAAGAAGATATAAACCGGGTGGCTAAATTCCAGGTTCCACCACTGTAACTAAAGAAATTAATGACCAGCATTACCAAAGCAAACGACAAAGTATAGGGATCATTAAAAAAATCAGAATTGCCTTCCGGGAGACGATCCCACATATTAAAAATACCAACGAAGCCATCGTCGAGTTTGATGATAATCATCACAAACATGGTCAACCCGGCCAGCAGTTGTACGATAAATTGGCCAAAATCATTCCATACATCTGCCCAGAGTCCGCCAATGGTTATGTAAATAAGCGAAATTGTACCTACCAGTAGAATTCCAAAGCTTATAGACGTTCCGCTAAAAACATTTAAAAGCACTGCTATTGCTGCCAGTTTCCCGCCGGTATCAAAGACTTTAATAATAGCCCCGGCCCAGGCAATAAGTTGCTGCGTAGGTAGATTATACCTCAGCAATAAATATTCGGTAGGTGATTGTATTCCTGCATAAATCCGCAAACGAGACCATCTGGGTGCAATATAGAAAGCAGCGATCATTGTGGCAATACCTACCGTAAATGCCCACCAAACATACAAGGTAAAACCGTGTGTATAAGCAATACCCGCATAAGCCACAAATACTGCCCCACTATAGCCCGAAACATGATGTGAAATACCAGACAACCACCAAGGTAATTTACCACCGGCTGTATAAAAATCTTCAGAATTCTTAACCCGAAAATATGCCCACAACCCTATTGACAATAGCATTATAAAGTAGAGCGATAATACAATCCAGTCTAATAATTCCATTTAGCTTGAGGTCTTTTCGTTATTAATTTCTAAAGGTTTTCTATTGTAAGTTTAATGGCTTCAATCGTATTTCAGCTTTGACAAGCGATCGTGCAAGACCTCAACTTGTTGAAGTCGCAATGCATTCTGATCGTTAAGTTCTGCGTCGTATAAAAAGCCTGCATTGAGTTTGTAAAAACGGGTATTCAAATCTTTAGCTTCAGCTATTAAACCATCTAATTGCTTTAACAATTTCGGAGCCTGATCACTTGTATAGTCCACCGAATTATAAGTAGCTTCCACTTGTTTAAAGTTTAAGTAATGCATTCGCAAATCTGCCATAAGTTTAAAATGGGCAAATTCTTCCACATTATCTTTTACATCAACCTTTATCAGTTCATCCCGTATGTTGCCAAAGTATTTGATCATCTCCCCTATGCTTTCACTTTCTTTCGGCTTACCATTTACTATTAACTCGGGTGAGCTGTTGAGAAAAGCTACAAATCGCTCTGTATCTTTAATAGATAAACCAAAGCGTGTTTTGGAGTAGTTTTCAATAAATTTTTCGGTATTAATCGTGTCTTTTGTCTTTAATGCTTCCGCATAGCTGGCAATAAGAATTCTAAATCCTGTAAGCGGATAGGTATTTCTAAGCTGAACCATATCTACCACACTGTAACCTACATCCCAAGTAAAACCGTAAACGCCACTGGTAGACCAAGAAGTCATCACCATACCTTCATAACCAGCGTTGCGCGAATACGGTATAAAATCTCTTTGGTTTTTAAAATGCGTTTTCCAGTCGGTCACATACCAATTATCCGGGTGACTGCGAATGGCGGGAGATCCCCAAAATGAAAAACCTTTTTCCTGAAGCGCCGGTATATCACCAAAGTGGTTGATTTTCCAGCCGTAATTCCAATCTACAAAAATGGTTTCTTTGGGTAGTTCCTGAGCTGCTTCAGGGTGTTTTAGAATAATATCTGCCCACATTACCGGTTTTTTACCCAGATCAACAACAATCTGCGTAATCATAGACATATAATCTACAAACAGTTTTGAGGTGCCTACTTCTTCCACACGCTTTTGACACAGCGGGCAATGACCTAAAAGACGGGTTTCATCGCCGCCAATGTGCATATAATCTGAATCGTGCATTTCGGCCATATCGGTAAACAACTCGGTAAAAAGTTGTTTACTTTCTTCAATCTTCATGGGGCAGACCTGAGAAATATCCTGTCTGTCCTCCTTTAAATCACTGTATCTGGGGTTTCTTAAAATATATTCTAAGTGTCCCAAACTTTGCTGCAGCGGAATAACCTCAATCCCTATTGAATTGCAATAACTCACAAAATCTTTAACTTCTTCTCTGCTGTACGAGTACTCATTTGCGATAGTTGCATGCTTCTCAAAAGGATAGGTCGCTTCATATTCCATCACCAGCGTATTCATCCCAAAACCTGCAAGTTCATCTGCAAAAGCTTTTAGCGCATCAGGGGTCATCACCTGTATGCGCAAATCAAGATGAAATCCCTTCACCTTAAAATCAGGTTGTTCTTTTTGAGCAATTGCAACACATGAGCTAGCTATTAGTACGTAAGCAACAAGTATCATTTTATATAAAAAATTAAATCTCATAGGTTGTGTGCTTTAATCGTTTAGAATTTTAGGTTTTATTTTAGATGCATCTTTAAAAGCCGCTTCATCAAAGAAAAATTCACAATTGTCGTGAGTGGTAAGAATGGATGCAGGACACGAGGTGGTCACGCTACCTGAAAATGTGTTTTTTACAGCTTCACTCTTTTTAGCTCCCAGTACCACACAAAACAAATGCTTTCCGCTTAAAAGGGTCGGTATGGTTAAGGTCAGAGCTTTTTTAGGCACATCTTCCAGCGTATCAAAACAACCGTCGTGAACTTGCTGTAGGCGACAAGGCTCGTCTAAATTTACTGTTTTTATAATGTGTTTATCATTAAAATCTGCAACAGGAGGATCATTAAATGCGATATGACCGTTCTCTCCTATACCCAAACAAACAATGTCTATAGGCGCTACACTTATTAATTTAGAATATCGTGTTAACTCCTCATCAATAGCTGAACTAGGATTAATTGTATATTTCTTTTTAAGGCTTACTTTAGAAAATAAATTCTCCTCAAGATAATTTGCAAAAGATTGTGTAGCACCTTCAGGCAGACCTATGTACTCATCCATATTAAAAGCAACAATATTGCTCCACTTTATAGTTTTTGACTTTGATAAATAGTCTAGCATAGCATCCTGTGAAGGAGCAGCCGCAAAAACAATACGTATAATTTTTTTATCTTTCTGTAATTTTTCAATACAACTCTCGATCTTCTTTCCTGCGGCAACACCAGCTAATTCACCTGTTGAAAGGACATTAATATCTTCGCGAGATTCTAACATGTGTTTATTTTTTTATTTCGATAAGTATAGACAAAAAGTTTGATAGTCATCAAAAATGACCCCATAGCAATTCACCCAATTGTTACTTCGTTAATTAAGATTAAAGTTGGTGTTTATACAGACTAATAAATTTCGACGCGATCTATAATCATTTCGCCCCCTATGCCATTAGCAGGACTTGCCCCTCTAAACAGCCACAGGTTTATTTTAACGCGTTCATCTGTATGTGGTGGTACATTTTCTCCCGTATACATCCACGTATTGACGATTGCATCTGCTTCGGGAGTGAGGGTGTGCCCTGTGTAACTGGCAAATTCTATACTCTCAGGTTTCCAATCAAAAAAATGCGTAGATAGATTGTCATCTAAATCAAGGTCAAAACGCTCTTTATTTCCTGCTTTAAAGGAAGGTTGGACCGCAAATTGTGAATTTTGATTTTCGGGATCAGACCATCTTGAAAATTCGATATCTATTTCTTCGTCATCGGTAATATGGGTAAACAAGCCACCAACTAAATCTTCATCAAGATTATCTACACGGCTTGACACGTAAAAAACATACTTTTTAAAGCCGTACGATTGGCGCAAAATAACCCCGGAACAATACCATTTCCCATTGCGTTCAACAACTCTAAGATGCAATCTCCCGTCATCATCTACCCATACATTTTCTTCGGAATCTGAAAAATAATTGGGTCCGGGACCTTGTTTTCCTTCATCAGTAGTACGAACCACCCACTCATAACCCGAGAAATTTATAATTCGGGTTGAATTTACAATGGGTAGTTCATCATTCTCCTGAGAGCTTGCACAAGAAATGAACACTAGTAAAAATGCTGCCAGTAAATAACCGGTTATTATCTGTTTATTAACTAAGCTTAAATTCATCTTGCACTACTTTTTACTATTGAATAGTTATATCTAGGCTGAAACTTTCAAGACTGGATCCTGCTCGGTCTCTTGCCGATAATACAATGGCATCCCCTGTACCAGACCCGTTGCTTATGTAAACCAAATTTTTAGAATTTACATCAAGCTGGGTAAGACGATCGCCAGCTTTTAATATATCTGCGCCCCTTATAAGCCATCCGTTTTGAGGAATTTCTTCAACTGTAAAGATGATATCTGCAGCAGCCGCTCCTGTTACTTCGAGCACCTCACTACTTAATACATACGTTTCTCCACTGGTAACGGAAAAACCCGTATTTGTTGTTAAATCGAGAACATTATTACCCGATGCTATTGTAGCAATAAGCATAGGTGCATTTAAGCTTGTATTTTCTTTGGTAGCAAACTCATCGGTTTCATCGGTTCCTGCTTCCCCGTCAAGGACAAAAGAAACAAGCTGGCGTGAATCTAAGCCGTTAAAAAAGTCGGTCACATCAAAAGCGAATGTGTTTATTTTAGTCGTAGTCAAACTGGCAACTGGATTTCCCGTAGGTAGGGTCGCATTGTCAAAAGTTAAACTTGACTCGTTCCATAAGGTATCATTTACAGCAAAAAGATTCATACCAACCCCTTTGGCAGCTGTAAACTTCACAGCCATATCGAGTCGTACATCGGTTATCACACCTTCTTTATCAAACTCATTTAAGTCGAACATCATATATGCCTTTCTATCATAGTTTCCATTATCACTTACATTCTTTACTTTCATAATAATATCTCTTCCGTAGTTAACACCAGAGTTGGAACCACCATTTATATACGCATCGTGTTTGGGATATATCGTATCTGTTTTTACAGAAGGATCAGGAATATTTAAGTTACTGGCAGGTGCAGAAAAATATACGATTGAAGAAACTATGTGCATCGCACCATTTGTAGGTACCAGATTAGACGTTACAATCGTCCACTGTTTGCTTGTTCCCTCATTAACCTGACCTTGATAATTTGTATTATGAGACAAGAACATTATCTGTCCGTTCTCAGTGTCATAGGCGATGGGGTTATTGCTGTCTGCCAGGTCCGGATCTGTAAATAAAACCACATCTTTAACAATGTGATATTTAAGTGTATTCCTTAAAATAGGAACGGGCACATCATCAAGGCTCGCATACAAGTTTGCAGCTAAATATTCCTCAAAAGCCGTATTTGTAGGTGCAATAAATGTTTTAGCATCCATCCCCTGGTATATAGACTCGAGTCCTACTCGCCTTATTGCAGCTTCGAGCAAAACCAGCGAATCGCTAGACTGAATATATTCCCAGGCATTAACACCTATTTCTCCAGTTGAACCTGAATTTTGATATTCAAAGTTTTCTTGTATTTCGCAACCGGACATCAGACTAATTAGCACCCCAATTAGCAAAAAGTAAATAGTTTTTATATTCTTCATCACTTTAATTTTATTAATTAAACATTGATTGACAGCTTTTTTACTATTGATAAAAAGAGTTTTGATCAAGGTTAGGGTTTCTATTTAATGCATCTTCGTGAAGAGGCCAAACCAAATTAGCTTCATCACTTAAACCGTTTATAGGTTGCATAACTTGTATCGCTTTACCAGTCCTTACTAAATCAAACCAGCGGTGTCCTTCGTAAGAAAGTTCAATAGAGCGCTCGTGAAGTATAGCCGATTGTACATCACCGTAAGCAGCAATTGCACTTGCTTCATCTAAATTTGGAAGACCAGCTCTGGTTCTAATAATATTTACAAGATCTAGCGCTTCATCTGTTTGACCTAATTCGTATAAAGCTTCAGCCTTTAATAAAATGATATCTGCCAGGCGTATAAGCACAATGTTATTTGAAGAAGGATCGGAACTCTCATCATTAAATCCTTCCCCGAAGTATTTCCAGATTTTACGTGGCTCAGCTGCCGTGGTATCATAAATTTTTGTTTGTCTTAAGTCATTATCTTCAAATGAGTTTTTAAATTTTTCGCTGGGAAAATAATCACTGTCTGATCCTAAAGCGTAGAGCACTCGTAATGCATTTGTTTGTACGTCATTATACCCCACCTCAAAGATACTTTCATTTGAAAAACCGGTCGTGAAAATCTTTGACCAGTCTGCCATGCTTACCAGGGAATAAAGACTATTATCTAAAACTAAATCTGCTGTAATACTTGCATTTTGATAGTCTTTTCGCCACATATACACCTGTGTCAACAATGCATTTGCACCGCCCTGAGTTATAAGAACACGGTCGCGTTCTCCACCAAAGTTTTCATTGCAATTTTCTGCAGCGTACTTAAGATCTTCTACTATTTGATCCAGAACAAGTTCTTTATCGGTACGTTCTACAAAAAGTTCTTGCTCTACACTTTCATAAGGCTCTGTGATTAAAGGCACATCTCCCCAAATACGCACCGCATAGAAATACGACAAGGCTCTTAAGGCTCTTGCTTCCCCTATTAATCGGAAACCAAATTCACTTTGAGAAACTTCCGGAACATATTTGATCGCATAGTTTGCGCGACTTATAGTCTGGTACAGTGAAGTCCATTGTGCAGAACGCATTGTTTTATTCAGCGTGTTTTGCTTCAGTAATAAAGGATCGCCAGAATGATTTGTTTCCACCGCATCTGCTCTCCCTTCTCCCCAATAAGCAAAGTTGATGCGGTAGTTTGATTGCAGAGATTCATAAATACCATAAACGCCTGCCTGAGCATCACTTGTGGTTTTATAGAACCCTTGTGCAGAAAAACTGCTTAAGGGTTCTTTATCTAAAATATCCTGCGAGCACGATAAGGTACTCAACAAAATAATGGCTACTATTAACTTCTGTAATTTTTCCATATCTTTAATTTTTACCTCTTAAAATCCAAAATTCAATCCTAAAATAATCGTACGACTTTGAGGATACGATCCCTCATCTACTCCTGCACGTAAACCACTGTATGAATTCACATCAGGATCAAAGCCTGTATATTTTGTCCAGGTAATAAGGTTTATCCCCGTTACATAAGCGTCTAATTTTGAAAGACCAATACGACCTATTATCGCTTCAGGAAAACTGTAGCTCAGGTTAACATTTTTCAGTTTTATATAAGAACCGTCTTCTACCCAGCGGCTCTGAATACGACTATCGCTTTCTAAAGGGTCATCACGCAGTGGTCGTGGAAAATCGGTCACATCACCTTGCTCCCTCCATCTGTTAAGTGCATCTGTAGAAAGATTGTTGTAACGTACCACTGAGTTTCGCTGGTGATTGATTTCACTATAGATATCATTTCCATAAGAAAACTGAAAGAATACACCAAGACTGAAATTTTTATATGACAGGTTGTTTGTAATACCTCCAAAGAAATCTGGAGTAGCATCACCTATTATTTGTCTATCGTCTGCATCTATGATGTTATCGCCGTTAACGTCTTCCCAGATAGGATCCCCACCTTTAAAAACAGTACCTTGAGAACCATTTGTAATTTGATTTACATTGTCTTCATCTCGGGAATATACTCCATTGAATTTGTAACCGTAAAAAGTTCCTATAGGTAGACCTTCTCTAAGAATATGGTATTTTCCATTTTGTATATAACCGTTCGTTAAAAGCTCATCTGGTAAATCTTTTACCCGATTACTGTTAGAACTAATATTGAAGTTGGTATCCCATTTAAAATCTCCTACTAAGTTGCGTGTGGTTAAGGTAAACTCAATACCTTTATTCTCTATGCTTCCTATGTTTTGCGTTATAAATGAAAACCCAGTAGTTCTAGGAATCGGCACATTGTAGAGTAAATCTTCAGTAAGTTTTACGTAATAATCTGTAGTCAAATTCACTCTGTTATTCCATAGGGAAAGATCCAAACCTATATCATATTGCGTAGTCGTTTCCCAGGTTAATCCTGCATTTGGCATTACTGTAGGAGCAGCTCCTGAATAATCTAAATAATTTACACCAACAGCAAATTCCCCTTGTGAAGTATAGTTTCCTATCGCCTCATTACCGGTTTGACCTGCACTAAAACGCAACTTAGCATCATTAATTACCGTGTTATCCTGAAGGAACCCTTCATCAGAAAAACGCCATCCTACTGATGCTGAAGGGAAATAACCAAAACGATTATCTGCCCCAAAACGAGAAGAACCATCTGCTCTAAGATTTACTTCAGCAAGATATTTTCCTTTATAGTCATAAGACATACGGCCAAAATAAGACAACATCGAGTGCTCTGTACTTATGTTTACTTCCTGACCAGAAATTGTTCCTGCCCCGTTGAGCGTTCTTATATTATCACTTGGGAAAAGCATACCATCAAGACCGGTTTGCTCGTATTTCCAGTTTTGAAAACTGAAACCCAATAATCCCGACAAGTTATGAACTTCGTTAAGTTGCTTATCAAACGTTAAATAGGTTTCATTACCCCAGGTTAAATTGGTTAATGAGCGCACAGCACCTGTATTATAGCCCGGTCTATAATCTAAACTAGACGGGATAAATTCATCTTCTTTCATAGCTACAAAATCTAGATTTACATTACTTCTCAATTTGAGTGCATCTGTAAATTGATATTCAGCATATTCATTACCTATAATTCGGTTTGTCTTATTAAGGTGTGTAGCCAGTTCTGCAAGACCTACCGGATTTCTCTTACCAAACTGATATCCGTTCAATGAACCATCTGGCAAGTACATTGCATACGTGGGTGGACGAATCAATAGCTCTCTTACAACACTTAAATTACCTGATCCTCCGGCATTAATTCTATTATTTATCGCATTGGTATAGGATATACTCTGACCAAATTTCAATTTATCTGTAGCGTTAAAATCAACATTCAATCGGGAAGTAACCCGCTTATAATTGTTGTTTAAAATCACACCATCCTGATTAAGGAAAGACGAACTCCATGAATACTTTACATTCTCCGAACCACCTCGAACTGAAAGATCTATTTTATATTGAGGCGCAACGCGCAGCAATTCTTCCTGCCAATCTACGTCGCCGTTATTTTTGGGGCTTAATGAATCTAAAACCGCAAATATGGGCTCAACCGGATTATCCATATTTCGGTAAGAATCCAGAATTACCGCTCTGTATTGACTTGCGTTTAAAACACTTAGCTTTCGGGTAATCTCACTAACTCCGGTAAATACATTCAGGTTAATCTGAGCTTTACCTTCTTTACCACGTTTTGTAGTAATCATTACTACCCCATTAGCAGCCCGGGAACCGTAAATAGCGGTAGAAGCAGCATCCTTTAATACCTCAATAGATTCTATATCACCGGGGTTAATATCTGCCAACGGGTTCAGACCAAAATTTTCTGAACCATTAAGCGATGACAAACTATTAGACTCTATAGGAACACCATCTACAACATATAAAGGATCGTTGCCCGAATTTAAAGAAGAGTTCCCCCTAACCCGAATCGTCATAGCACCTCCAGGTGCACCAGAGTTTGAAGTAACCTGTACACCCGCAGCTCTACCTTGTAAGATAGAAACGGCATCCTGTTGATTTGTTTTCTCAATTTCTTCACTTCCTACCGAAGAGATAGAACCGGTCAGATTCCGTTTCTTCTTTTTACCATATCCAACAATCACTAACTCATCAAGTTCATTAGTAACAGGGCTAAGCGCTACATCTATGGATATTTGCGAACCTACAGACACATCCTTAGATTCAAAACCTAAAAAAGAAAAGCTTAATACAGCGCCAGGGGCGATTTGCTGTATGCTGTAATTTCCATCAAGATCAGTTGAAACTCCTTTTGAAGTGCCTTTTAAAATGACATTAACACCAAGAAGGGGCTCTCCTGTGTTCATATTTGTTACTGTACCGGAAATTGTTGCTTCCTGAGCATAGGAAAGGATTGAAACAAAAAGGAAAAGCATTGTGGTTGCAACCGACCGTGAAACTGAGTTGAAGCTTTTTTTAAATCCTACCGGATGTCTGTTGATTTTTTTGTTCATAATTAAATATTCATTGATCGATTAGACTATTTTAAAGCAATTGATTGATCCAAATGTAAAATTTAGTTATTTATTATGCAAACGTTTGCATAATTATTTTAGCATATTTTATGAATTTAAATTCACTTATTTAGAGTTTTCACCAGTAATATTGTATAAAATTTAACTTACAGAAATTAAAAGGACTCTATATATTAAAACGATTTAACAAATAATTTGTATATTTACGCAAACGTTTGTTGGGTATAATATGAAAAATTCTAGAACTACTCTGAAGGATTTAGCCAAAGAACTAAATCTATCGGCATCTACAATTTCAAGAGCATTGGGCAACCATCCAGGCATCAGTGAATCTACCACCAAACTAGTTCAGAAAAAGGCTGAGGAGTTAGGCTTTATACCAAATTCTATTGCCTCAAGTTTTAGAAAAAAAAAGACACAATCTATTGGAATCATAGTTCCCAGAATAGATATCTACTTCCATTCGCTAGTTATTAGCGGCATTGAAGATTATGCCTATAAAATGGGTTATAATGTTACTATTTTCCAGTCCAAAGACTCTATGAAAAGAGAGCAGGAAATCACAAAAATCCTTCAGAATAAAATGGTTGAGGGAGTGATTGTTTGTTTATCTATTGAAACTGATAAATACGATCACTTTAAAAAATTTAAAAAACTGGGAATTCCTTTGGTATTTTATGATAGGGTTCCATCAGAAATAGATGTAAATAGTATCGTAATCAATGATTACGAATCTGCCTTCACTGCAACCAAGCATCTCATAGAAAAAGGATGCAAACGTATTGCTCACATTGCAGGAAATCAATCTACTGCGATATTTAAAGCACGTTATGAGGGGTATAAAGCAGCTTTAAAGAAACACAAACTTACACTTGATGCTAATTTAGTTGGCCTCACGCATAACTTGAGCTATGAAGAAGGAGTTATTCAGGCAAATAAATTTTTGAAACTCCCGGTCTTGCCAGACGGTATTTTTTGTGCAAATGATTACACCGCAGTAAGTGTATTGCAGGTATTTATGAAAGCCGGAGTGAAAATCCCGGAAGAAACCGCTATCGTCGGCTTTAGTAATTATCCTATTTCACGGGTTATAGAACCACATATCACTACCATTAATGACAGAGCTTTTGAAATGGGTACCGAAGCCGCTAAACTTTCCATACGATTAATTGAAGATGAGGAAGAATCTATAAAGTCTGAAACAATCTCTTTAAATACAGAACTTATCGTTAGAGAATCCTCCATGAAGACTACAGTTTAGCAGCAACTAAATTAGTATTCTCTATCAATGATTTTTAGTTGAATATCCTAAAATCACCCCGAAAACCCTTCAATCTGAATATCAAAACGTAAAACAAGGTTAAGCGAGACCAATCCGGTGACCAGTAATTTAGGTTATTGACTATTAGAGTCTGGAAATCCTATAAAATTTATTTTTGGGTTGTTTCTTAAGTACATTTATAACCCTTTCTTCCTATAGTCATTTTTTCTATCAAAGCGCTCCAACAATATGGGCAATACGATTAAATGGCTGAACAATGCACCTATAATACCTATGGCCGTTAGCAGCCCGAATAAGTAAACCGTTTTTAAAGAAGCTAAAAGCATCAATAAATATCCCGCCAGCAGGATAAGGCTGGTAATTACGATTGCAGCCCCTACGCGACCAAAGGTTAAAACGCGGGAACGCAATGTGCTTTGTCCCATGTTCCGGTGCTTTTTATAGTGGTACATAAAATGTAAGGTGTCATCAATACAAAAACTAAGTACGATAGCACTGATGCTGGCAGTTGCAATATCAAGGTCTATATTGAACCATCCCATTATGCCCAGGATAAGAACTACCGGAAAAAGGTTTGGAACAATTGCCAGCAATGCCAGTTTGAAGCTTTTTAGAAAAATCCATACGAGCAAAAACACCAGTAGAAATGCCAAAAGCAAACTATTTACCTGGGATTGCGCGGCATATTGTACAATTTGCGAATACATAGGCAAATAACCAGCCGCCGTTATTTCGGCTACTTTACCAAACGCGGCATTCCCGGTTTTGAGCAATAAATCTTTTTTATTGGTAAGTTCCACGGCAGAACTCATTTCCCCAAAAACGGTAATTTTTCCCGTACCTGAGTTCCGGTCTATATAATATCCGCTCAATTGGGGATAACCGGTTTTAAGGAATTTATCAACCTGGGACAGGCCGGACTTTCGTTGTAGCATTTGCGCTGCATTATTTTTATACCTGTTTTGGAGGCCCGCATCATAAAGTTGCGGAAAACCGAAAGAAGAACCTATACCCGGGATATTTAAAATAGAATCTGAAAACCGAAGCCCTGCCTGTACCACTTCCGGGGAGTGGATGTTGAAGCCATTTTTTGGGGAGATCATAAGTTCAAAAGGCATATATGGTCCCCAGGTTTTTTCTATTTCCACGTGATCCAGCACCACCTGGTGGTCCTGCGGAAAGTAACCTAAGGTATAGGTATCGTTTTTCAGTTTTAAAATTCCGGAAGTAGCGACAAAAATCAGTAAACCGGTTAAAATGGTATAAACCGATTTTTTCTTTAAAACATGATCATGAAGGGAATGAAACCAGGCTACAGGAAAAACAAATTTTTCTTTCCGTTTTATGAGGGGAAGGAAAATAAGCCCAAAGAAAAAACTCAAAATAAAGCAGAGGAATATTCCCAAAGCGGTATAAATGCCAAAGTTTTTCAGAATTGCCATCGGGCTGCTCAGCAGGGAAAGAAATCCTGACATTGTGGTAAGGCTGGTATATAAACAAGGTCGAAAAACCCTTTTTAGGACTCCAATTTCAGAATTATTATCATTGCGTTTGGTAGATCGATGTTCATTCAAAATATGGACGATGTCCAATATTCCCAACAGTATAAGCACGGTGGGGATCAAAGTGGTCATCAAATTAAGCTGATGGCCCATAATTCCATAAATTCCAATACAGATATAAGTAGCAAAAGCGATTGTAAGCAAGGTATAGACAAGCACGTAAAAACTTCTAAAGAGAACCAGTACCAGCAGGAACATGAGCAGGTAGCCCAAGCCAAGGAAAAAGGTAAAGTCCTCCTGCGAAAGGCTGTTCAAACCTGAAAAAATCACCCCTACCCCACCTAAAAAAGTGTTGCCTCCTGGAAATTCTGCCTCCACCCTACTCCTTACTTCCCGGATAAGCCTGTCCCGGTGGGCGTCAAAATCTGCCAGGGGCTTAAAAACGACCACAAAGCGTGCAGCTTTTTTATCTTCTGTAAAAAATTGGTCCCGGATATAGCTATGCTCTTCCAAATCCTGTAAAACCTGCCCGACTTCTGAATTTTCCTTAATAAGGTCCCTCCCTCCAAAACCCAGCAAAGTATTGGTGGGGACCTGAATATTGCCCGGCCCCAACACACCTTCAACTTCCGGAATAGCTTCCAGGGAATCGGTAAGGTTTATAAAAGACTGGAAATATTCTGAAGTTAAAATTCCTTCAGGATCTTTTATCAGCAACACCACACTTTCATCGTTCCCAAACCGATCCACATAGTTGTTATAATCTATCAGGGCGGGGTCATCTTCCAGAAACCAGATGTTTAGGCTGTTATCCAACTGAATGGCCTTTTTCACCCCCGGCCATAAAAAATAGCAACAAACCAGCAGCAACAATAAGATAATGTACTTTAAGCGGGAGAGGCCATTTCTTATAAATTTCATATGGAAGTATTTGTCTTAAAATTAGTTAAATTTACCTCGACACCAAGCTTATTCCATGATCCTGAAAAACATTTTTGCCTACTTTAAGGAGCGTTTCCCTGTCATAAATATGGCACTCTTCGCCATCCTATTTTTTACCGTACGCTCCGCAGCAAGCTTTTTCACTTCCACAGGTCAGGAGGAAGAGCTTTGGTGGCTGATTTTAGGGGTGGTGGCCGTTATTTCCTTTTTTTTCCGGCTTCGGGTTTTTGATGAAATAAAAGATTATGACATCGATTCAAAAAATCATCCGCAGCGGATTTTACAAACTGGCCGGGTAAAGAAAAAGCAGCTTATCGCTATTGCTATGGCAGGGACACTTATAGAGATAGCCTGGTCGCTGATTTCAGGGTTTCCTGTGGTAATTTGCTGGATTGCAGCAGTGGGTTACAGCCTGCTAATGCGCTATGAATTTTTTGTGGGGAAATTTCTTAATAAATACCTTTTGCTATATGCCGTCACCCACATGCTGGTGATGCCTTTGATCATTCTTTGGGTATATTCCGCTTTTCACCCACAACTTGAGGTATTATTTCCTTTTTACATTCTGGCAGCACTGAGCCTGTTTTCAGGGTTTTCTTTTGAAATTGCCAGAAAACTTCATTCGCCCAAAGCTGAAAAACCCGGCGTGGATTCTTATTCAAAATCCGTTGGATATATGGGTGCCATTGCCCTGTTGTTATTGATATTGCTAAGTGGGGTGCTGGTACAGGTATATCTGCTTTACCAGATAAACAGCCGATCCTGGGCCTATTTCCTTATCGGCGCTATTTTCATTGTTGCGCTCCTCTTTTATTTGAAGAATATTTATAAACCTTCTGAAAAAAATTTACGCCAAGCCGAAAAAATTGTTTCCCTGTTTATGCTGGCAAGTTATGTAAGTATCATTATTGAAGTGCATTCCCAATGATCTGTTACGGAAAAACATACCGGAATGGAATTGGCGGCAAGGCTGAAGGTCTCTACAAACTGCGAAAATTAGGAATGCAGGTGCCAGATTTCCTGGTTATCCACTATAAAAATTTTAAAGGGATTATTTCTGAAAGTAAACCTGATGGAAGTGAATCAGAACTAATTTCTCAAAAATTACTAAACTATAAATTACCTGCGGAAGACTGGAAAAAGTTGGATAAAATCCTGCGGAAGTGGGATTTCCCTAATACGCCGGTAGTGGTACGCTCTTCTGTTTTGGATGAAGACGCAGCAAAAAATGCTTTTCCTGGAATAATGCAATCCTTTTTAAACATCTTCACAAAACAGGAACTGGAACGGGCGGTGGGCAAATGTGCAGCTAGCGCCTGGTCGCCGACAGCAAGGGCGTACCGTAAGCAGCATAACCTGGACCCCATCGCACGACCTGCCGTGATTATACAGCAACAGGTAAATCCCGATGCCAGCGGCGTTGCATTCACCACCTTTCCCGAGTTTCCCCAGGAAATGGCCATCCATGCCGTATTGGGATTTGCAGAAGGCTTGATGAACGGCGCGGCTGAAGGCGATGAGTTTTATTTTGAAAAAGCTTCGGGGAAATTGCACCGACAAATAATAGCAACAAAAACCACGGCACTGCGTAAAGCAGAAGATCAGGGTTTAAAACCGGTGGCAACCATATTGGAAAAACAAAACCACCCTTGTATCGAAAAAGCTGTTTTGGAAAGGCTGTTTAAAACCGCTCAGGCTGCCGAAAAAACTTGTGGAGTTCCGCTGGATATAGAATTTGCCATTAAAAACCAAGAGCTGTATTTTCTTCAGGCTCGGTCCATCACACAAAAGATTCCGGAAGTGGTGGTATATGACAATTCCAATATCCAGGAAAGTTATTGCGGGGTGACCACTCCGCTCACCTTCAGCTTTGCTTCCCGGGCTTATAAAACGGTTTACCAGCAAACCATGCAGGTTTTGGGAATTTCTAAAAATGTTATTTCCCGGCATGACCACATCCTCTCCAATTTACTGGCACTGGTAAAAGGAAGGATTTACTACAACATCAATAACTGGTACCGTGGCCTACAGCTACTGCCTTCCTTTAAACAAAACAAAGCCGATATGGAACTCATGATGGGTCTGCAGGAACCAGTGGACTTTATCGAAGATCTTAAAAAAAACCTGGCGGAAAAAATAAAGTTGCTGCCCAAACTGGCTCTTAACTACTACCGGCTGTGGCGAAAAATAAGCAAGTTGCATAAGTTGGTGCCGGATTTTCAGCAGCATTTTCAGAAGTATTATGCTGAATTTTATAAAATTACACCGCAATCATTGCCATCCGAAAATTTCCTTCAGAAGAAAAAAGGACTGGATGAAAACCTGATAAATTCCTGGGCCATTCCCATTATCAATGATTTTAATGTGATGATGCTAAATGGAAATGTACTACGAAAACTTAAAAAAGCAGGCATCCAAAATCCCGAAGAATTTTTGGGGCGCTATCTTTCCGGGGATCAGGAAATTGAAAGCACCCAACCAACCATTGCAATGATGGAAGTGGCCGAAATCGCCACAAAATGCAAGGAACTAAAAAATTTAATTCTCAGTCTTCCTCACAACCTGCATCAAAAAATCGAAAAGGAACATCCCGTCTTTTTCAGGGAGGTAAGCTATTTCATCCAGCGTTATGGAGACCGAACCGTGGGGGAACTAAAATTGGAAACCCAAACCATGCGGGTGGAACCCCTGATATTTTATAAATACCTGCGCAATTTTTTAAGCGGCGAAAAGATCAGAAAAATAAATCTTGAAAGGGTTTCAGAAAAAGCTAAAGCCAAGCTGGAAAATCTCCTGAAAACAAAGTCGTTTTTCTTCAGAAGAAAACTTCAGAAAAATTTGAAAAAATTACAGATGGCCATACGATACCGGGAAAGCCTTCGCCTGGAACGGACCCGCCTTTTTGGAATGTACCGCGCTATCTATCGCGCTTATGGCCATTACCAGCTCGAAAACGGAAAGCTGGATAATGTCGCGGATGTTTTCTACCTCACCGAAAAGGAACTGGTACAGGCAGGGATAATTGACCGCTTTAAAAGTATCGTTGCCGAAAGAAAAGCTGAATTTGAAAATTATCGTAAAATAGAAGTACAGTCCCGCGTCATTGTGCCTTTCCCGCCCTTGAAAGAAGAAAAGGTGGTTTCTGCTCCCAACTTATTCAAAGGCCAGGGCTGTTATCCCGGACAGGTAAGCGGGGAAATTGCGGTAATTAAAGACCCTGGGGACAGTCTGGATGTGAACAACAAGATTATTTGTGCGCAGCGCACAGATCCGGGTTGGGCGGCCTTGTTCCCTACCTGTAAAGGCGTATTGATCGAAAAAGGTTCTGCCTTATCCCATTCGGTTATCCTACTTCGAGAACTGGGAATCCCCACCATTGTAAATGTTCCCGGTCTATGCAACCGGCTGGCATCTGGCGAAAAGATAAAAATGGACGGTGGTACGGGGGAGATCTTTAGAATAGAGGAAAAATATCAAACACCAAAAACTACTGAAAATAGCGTATAAAGGAATTATATACATCCGTTTGAACCCCAAACACCTACTTTTGTCTCCCTGAACGCAGTCGAAGGGCTAACAAAAACACCTCGACTTTAGCCTGTACTTAGCTTGTCGAAAACTGTACTTGGTATGGGGTGGGAACATGATCTGTAACAGAAATGGGCTTCGACAGGGTCTCAGCAGGACTTATGTTGAAGTCGCCCGGAGCTTAAAGTCATACTGGGCGATGGCAAAATACCCGATGTAACACTAAAAACTAAACACGTTTTCCGTAATTAGCATATTAGACGAAAATAACAGTTAAGAATGCCAAAAATAGAACGTATTTTCTATAAAAACGAGATTTCCTTACCCGATAGTTTTTTTTCGATCCCTGCGGAAATTTACTGCGGACTGGAATTTTGTCCCGAAGAAACCAAACGGGAAGTTCTGCATCTTTTTCAGCTGAAAAACAAAGATCACGACATTATAATCTATACTAATCATCATAACATCCGCCTGGTAGGTATCTTTCCGAAAAATGGAAATATCGCTTACTTTGGATATTGGGAAACAAAGGACAACCTTTCTTTAAATTCAAGGGCTTTTGAACTGCTGGAAGCCGATTCGAAAAAATTCGGAAAATCGAGTATTAACGGCCCCATGCATTTTAACACCTTTCACCGTTACCGGCTTCGGTTGGGGGAAATGCCTTCGTGGAAAATGTTCGACCGTGAACCGGTTAACCCGAAATATTATCCAGGCTTGCTGGAAAATCTTGGTTACACTATTTCCCTTAGCTATGAAAGCCGCCGCATCCCTGCCCGGGAGATTAGGAAGATCTACCGCGATAAACAAAGGTTTGTAAAGGAGATTCAGGATTTGCCTTTTAAGATTATCCCCCTGAACCCGGAGAACTGGCAAAATCATCAGGAAGAAATCTTTGAACTTGTACAGGCTATTTTTAATCAGAATCCCGGATATAAAGATATAAGTTTAGCAGAATTTAAGTTGTTGTACAACCAGCAGTTTGCGGAGAAACTTTGCCCTTATACCGCCAGTTTGTTTGAGGATACCATTTCAAAAAAACTGGTGGCGCTTACTTTTTGCCATCCTAATTACAAAAGCCTGGAAGGGGAAATAAATGGCGCCCCATCTTTTAAAAAGGACTACCCAAAACTTAAAAATCCCACGATGCTAGCCAAATCTTCGGGGGTTCACCCCGATTACCGGAAGATGAATTTAATGAATTTTTCCGGTGCCTATGCCATGCTCTCCTTCCGGGAACTTTATGAGGACACTATTTTTTGCCTGATGAAAACTGATAATTATTCCCGGCATTTCACCGATGGCATCGAATGCGAAAAGGCATATTATGCCCTGTATGAAAAACAAATAAAAATTTCCTAAAAAAATTTTATTTTCTCCTCACCCGGAATTGTGGAAAGCAGTTCCGACCTAGCACTCACTGAATGCTCGGAGTAGTCGGCTACAGAGAAAAGAGAAAGAAGTAAAGCAATAAGATCAGAGAATTTTTAGATATAGAAGACATACACATTACCGAAACCCGCTTCTATAGCAAGTAAGACACCAAGGTAAAAATCTTAGGTTCCAGATCCCATTTGTTATCAATATTGAAAAATCCTCAATTAATTAAAATTATGGATCAATTTGATAATTCAGTATCTTTGAATAAATGCTGAAAAATGGATTTACAGTCAAGAAAAATAGAATTCGTGCAAGAATTCTTAAAGGTACAGAGCGAGGAAGTAGTTACGAAACTTGAAGAATTGTTGCGAAAAGAAAACACATCTTCAACAGATAATGAGTTTGAGCAAATGAGTATTGATGAATTCAATAATAGAATTGACAAATCAATGGAGGATTCTAAAAATGGACGTATAATTAAAGCAAGTGATTTAAAGATAAAAATTGATAAATGGGATTAGAAATCTATTGGACGCGATTTGCCGAGGACGAGCTCTATAGAATTTTTAAATATTATCTTAAGAAAGTGGGATATCAGACTGCAAAAAAACTTGCTGTCGGAATTTATGAAGAACCCTTTAAATTGACCCATCAACCCAAAATTGGACAAATTGAGGAATATTTAAAAAATCGAAAAGTTGAGTTCCGTTACCTTCTCTACAAAAGGAATTACAAAATCATTTATTGGATAAATCAAAAAGAAAACCGGATTGAAATCAATGATGTTTTCGATGTTCGACAATATCCACCGAAATTAAAAAGAACCCAGTAAACCGGATGATACCAACACATCCAAAATTGCGATTATTGAAGTAAAACAATCTTTTTAGAAAACCAAAAAACAAAACCTAAGCCCACATATCAGTAATCTTAACTACCTAAATTTCCAGTTATTAGGGATAGTTGTTTTAAAGTATCAAAATAGCTATGGATCACCCGCGGTAAAAAGGGATACGGACTAATACTATGGGCCATCATATACATCCCAAACCTGTGCAGCCCAAAATCCAGCGCGGCATAGTAGAAAACTTTTTTGAATAGTTGCTCATTTCCGTAATTGCCAGTAAGCCTATTCAATTCCTGGCGGTAAAATTCAATATATCCTGTTCGAAGATGGTAGTGTTGTGGAGGTAATACGAAAGACAAAAATTCCACCACATCATAGTGGGGAACGTGAAAAGTTGCCAATTCCCAATCGTATAGGCATAACTTTGGGGGATTTTCAAGGCTTTTAAAACACATATTCCGCGGATTAAAATCGTTATGGATTAGGGTTTTTGGCTGCTTTTCAAGTAAATCCCAGTACTCAGAGATGTTTTCAATAGCCCACCTTAACCTTTGGGTATTTTCAGGGGTATAAATTTTCGGAAGGTTTTCTACCGCATTATCGAGAAGGCCTCGCCATAAGGGTTGTAGCTTCAGCATATATTCTTTTGAAGGCACGTCCTCATTCCAGTATTGTTTGTTTAAAGATTTAGGAGCCTCCATATTGGAAGCGTGCCAACTGGCGATTGCTGAAAGGGATTCTTTTATATATTCTTCTGTCCATTTTTCCGGCTGCATTACCGAATTCAGTAATTCCACCTCCTCCAGAGCCTCCATCAGCACCAAAAAAATATTGTTTTGACGGTCTTCCATTAGTCCAAAAATCTCCGGTTGTAAGGGCATGCCAAGTTTTTTATACACCTCCAATTCCCTTATATGGGTATTCTGAAATCCGGTGAGTTTGGCAAATGGCTTATAAACTGAAGTTAGAGGTTCCCCATTCATTTGGGCAAGCCCCAGGAGCATGGTTGAGGTCACATCCCCATGTGGCTTCACCTTCATCACCATTCTACGTGAGCAGTTTTTTTTATTTTTTGTAAAATTTACTTCCAGCCCAAAATGGCCAATTTCCAGCCCGGTGCTACCTGCATTTAAAGTCGAAAGGATACTGGCAGAATTGTCCACGTGGAATTGCCCAACACTTTGCACTTTAATTTCATTTTCGGGTTGATGGTCCTGCATTAGTTTTTCAATAAATCCAGGCCTAAAATAATTTGATGTTTTCATGTTATTCATTTTTCAAACCTTACCCGCCATCCAAAACATTTGACCCTGCGAAGTTGGATTATTGACTTTTATAAATTTATTTTTATTCTAATGACGTCATTCTGTCCCGACCGTTCGGGAGTTTCAGAATCTCATTTCTATGTAAATGCAATATTGAGACCCTGAAATAGGTTATCATTGACATATTTTTAAGATATATAAGACACTCCCTTTGGTCGATAAAGCTTCATTTAATTTTTATCATTGTTCTTAAGACAATAAATCTGCAAGGAATCACCATATATCAATTTCCTACGTTATATCTTTTTTTATCCAAGGTATCAGGGAGACAAAAGAACTTTCAGTACAGAAAACGGAAATGCATATTTATTTTTCAATATCGACGGATTTCTTTAGTGCGGCCGATTCCATCACTTTTACATTTTTAAAATAAAAACAGGCTTCCTTTTCAGATAGCTTTTCAGAAAGGTTTCCCAAAAGGGAATCCTGGCAATGCTTGTTCCCCTGTGATTGCAAAAGGTTCCAAAAGATGATCCTGATTGGTTTTTCGCGTTGGTTTAAAAGTTTATGGCAAACTTCGGCAAATTGCGCTTCTGCAACATATTCAAAAATATTGGAAAGCCCTGCCTTGTTTATGGCTTCCCCTTCCCGGGACAACAGGTATTCTATGGCCTCTCCCGTAACAATATTTAATTTGGGAAGTTGTTTTTTTAAAATTTCAAAGTTCTTCTTTTGGTAGCAGGGCGGTAAAATTTCTTCCGGTAAATTTTGTGGGCCAAACATAAAAAATCGGAAGTAAAAGTTATTTTTTAAAAGATTCTTCCCGATAAAATCCTTCAGCCGGGAGTAAAAAATTTTACCCCCAGATTCTTTGACGTGTTTAAATAACCTGGGGTCACGGCCTTTGCTTAAATTCTGCTGATCGAAATAATCAATAAAGAGTTCTTTAAATGGTGAATTATCCAGTTTTTCAGCAAAAAACACCTGCTGTTCCCCAATGGTTTCAAACGAAATAAGCTTCTTCAAGTTCTTCTGAAATGTTTCAGGCAATCCGGGCACAAAACCGTGAATATAGGTTTCGAGCTTGCCGGAAGATATGATTCCCTCTGGATTTTTCAAGAAAAACCCTTCTACATGCGCCCTAAGTTCAGGTTCTAGAGCAGGAGCTACCTCCATCCAGGCTTTTTGAACGGCATTTCTTCCGTAGAAACCAATAAGCGCGGCGTATATCTCATAATTGTAATTTTCAATAAGATATTGTTTAAACAACAAAAGCCGGTTTTGTTCCGGGTTAAGGTCTATTGCCGTAACCGCAGCAGGTTTTTTAAGCAAGGTATTCAACACATTGCAGCCCGCGGAAGTGATCACCAGCAGCCGGTCGTTTTCTTTTATCTCCAGCCCGTTATATAAAGTATGTGCATCTTCCCAGACCAGGGAGTACCGTATTAGGTCAAGATCTACGTTTTCAAATTCGGTGTGCATAGGTTATGGTATAGTATTTTTGAATGGTGGCGTTTGTCGAGGGGCATTTCTTTAATTGACTTAATTGAACCAATGATGGATACCGGAAACATTTTAAGCTTTTCCCGAATAGTCGCAGGTTTCACCTCCCCTTCATAGAAAATATCAAAAGTTTCTGTATTGGCAATGGCCGCAACTTGTTTTATTTGTGGTAAGCTATTTAATACATTTTCAATTTGATAGTGTCCGTAACCCTGCACCTGGGTTTCATTTCCCTGCCTTCCAGTCAAATATAAGTCAGAATTTCTATCTAAATAACCATAATCCCCGGTATTCAACCATTCCTGATCTTTTTCCAACACTACATGCTTGCCTTTTACATATATAAGTCCTGAGGGAAACTTATACTTTCCCGCTTTTATTTTTTGCGAAGAATCTATCCAAAGCTCAATATCGGGATGTACAGCGCCCACGAAATAACCAAGAGCAGGATTTTTGTGCTCCCTAACGGTTCTTACTGCAATAGGTTCTGCCTGGGTAGAGCCATAGATAATATAAATAACGGCGTTTACAAAATAGCTTTTTAAAAGCTGGGGTAGGTATTCCGGCACAGGGGAACCGCCTATACCTATTTCTTTCACTCCCGGTAAAATCTGGCCTGTATGTTGAAGCTGCTTCAGAAGTTTTTTAAAATAAAAAACATTCCCCGTTAAACTGTCAACATCCTCGTCCACGATTTGTTTTAGCACTTTTTGCGGCTCCAAAAGTCTGATGTCGAAATTGGGGATTTCCGGAATCACTGTAGCGATCCCCAATGATAAATTGTGCAACAGGATATTTGGAAAAATTGGAAAATCTTGTTGCCCTGGCATGGGTGGAAAACTTTTTTTCAGTGCCAGATGCTGTGAATTTAAAATTTTGTGGCTTCTATATACCGCCCTGGGTTTCCCGGTAGAACCAGAACTGAAAGAAATTAAAGCCGCCTGATCTTCAGATACCAAGGTCGGTTTAAAATCAGTAATATTTTTGAAATTAGAGCTTTGGAAAATTGCCTTGATACCAAAAAGTGCTAAAAATAGTTTGATAAAAATTGGAGGATTCTTAAAATAAACTACTTTAATTTTTTTCTGAAGGAGCTGTTTGAATAATTCCATTTTGGTAGTAGCGGCCGGTGGCAAAACGGGGATAGCGCCATAGGCCATGATCCCTAAAACAGCAAAAACAAGCTCGGGGGAAAATGGAACGCCGATAAATACTTTTTCGTCAATTCTGATTTTTTTATCTTCCAGGGCTTTACAAACAAACGCAACTTTTTCCAATATTGCCTTACCTGAAAATTGTGAGTAAGTGTCCGATTTGGCCGGCCATTTGAGAAATACCTTATCAGGATTTTCACTGAGGTGATGATAAATGCCTGAATAAAAGTTTGAAGCCATAAACAGTAGTCTGGGTAACAAAGTTAAGGTAGAATTTTTTGACTTCTAAAGGTTAAAGTCCTCAAAAATGTTGATCCCTTTTCCATATAATAAAATCGCATAAAGAAAAATTTAGTGCATCCTGATTTTCTTTTCTCTAACTTCGTTAATTGGTTTGAATTGGATAGAAAATTTACGCGGGTAGTCATATGCGTCTTTAAATAGGCAAAAGGCACAACAATGATCACACATTAAATATTTCAACAATACTTCTGCGAAAAGGATCACAATCCTTTGAAAAAATATTATACTCTTTAAATCCTACATTTAAAATTTTAAGTAGCTTTGTAGAACAACAAGCACGGGGTGCCCTAAAATAAAGGCTGAGAAAACACCCGAAACCTGATTTGGATAATGCCAACGTAGGGATGCAAACTAAAACAGGGATTTTATTCCCGGTTTTATCTCCACTGGATTTTCCAAATACATTTATTTTAAAACAACGTATAATGGAAATTGAAAAGTCTGGTCATGGTCTAATTCCCAAACAACAGCAGAACTGGCAAAACAGGGCTGAATGGTTTTTTAACCGCGAACATACCGATACTTATGAACAGTGGTATGAAGGTCGTTATAAACGGGCTGAGGTATGGCAAAAGAGAATAATGGAAAATCTGGTTGCTACAGATCCCCGGGTAAAAAGCTTGTTGGAATTTGGATGTGGTACGACCCGGTTTACCCGATGGTGGCAGGAAATAGGAATTGAAGCAACAGGTGGGGATATTTCCCCTTTTATGCTTTCCCAGGCCCTGCATCTTTTCAACGGGGACCTGGTGATGGCAGATTCACACCATATGCCTTTTAAAGACCATTCGTTTGATTCACTGGCTTTTGTTACCACTTTTGAATACTACAAGGATCCGGTAAAAGTCATCCAGGAAGCAGCAAGAGTTGGTAAGTATGGAATAATAATGGGAATGATGAACCGAAATTCCCCGAAAGTCGCCCGAAGAAGGATACAGCAGGTTTTTGGCAAGAACCCTTTTTATGTTACCGCTACCTTTTATACTCCCGAAAAACTCATCGGCATAATTAATAAGGCACTCCGGGGAAGAAATTATACTATTGAATGGAAATGTACAGGTCTCCCCCACTGGTTTCCGGTACAGCAATGGAATTTGCCTGTCGGGGATTTTTTTGGCCTATATGTTAAATTTAATGATGTAGCCTAATGAGTGATACCCTGGGCAAAATAAACCTGGATTTTTTCAAGGACGTGATCAGTGAAAAAACCGGTCACCAAAGAAGTGAAGTTAAAACCGGACCTGAATTTGGAGTAGATGTATCCGTAATCGACCTTTCCTCCGAAATGGCTATGGTATTAACCAGCGATCCGCTTTCGCTCATTCCTACCTTAGGTTTAAAGGAATCAGCCTGGCTATCTGTTCAGCTCATGGCCAATGATATGGCCACAACCGGGTTTGCCCCCATGTACGGGCAGTTTGTGCTTAACCTTCCCGAAAAATTCTCAAAAAAAGATTTCCAGGTATACTGGGACCATATCCATCGATTCTGCCAGGACACGGGTATTTCCATAACCGGGGGCCATACTGGTTTTATAGAGGGGCAAAATTCTACTATTGCCGGAGGAGGCACCTTTATAAGTGTGGTCCCAAAGGATAAAGTAAAATTATCAAAATACGCCCGGGAAGGTGATGTGATCCTGGTGACAAAATCCTGTGCCATCTCATCAGCGGCAATTTTAGCCATGAGCTTTCCAAAAACTGTACAAAATAAAGCGGGAATGGAAAACTACCACCGTGCCTGTGAAAGCTTTTATGACACCAGTTCTTTAAAAGATGCTTTGGTAGCCGTGGGAAGTGCCAAATCCCATGAAAAAATAACCGCCATGCACGATGTAACCGAAGGCGGTGTATTGGGAGCCATCTATGAACTGGCGATCGCTTCAAACAATGGGGCCCTTATCTATGATGAAAAGCTTCCGGTGGGAGAACTGCAAAAGGAAGTATGTTCCCTGTTTTCCCTGGATCCACGATATTGTATTGGTGCCGGGGCTATGGTAATTACCTGTAATGCGGGAAGTGAGCAAGAGATCATTGCCGGTTTGGAAAAGGAAAATATCCCCTGTTCCACGGTGGGCCGGATTACGAACAAAAATGAAGGAATTAACCTGGTCCAAAATGATAAACATACCAGCCTCAACTATGTAGAAAACGATCCTTACTGGGAAGCCTATTTTAAAGCACTGAATGCAGGATGGAAATGATGAAAAACAAGAAGAAAGGAATCTATTTGATTATTGATCCCTCTATGGATGAAACAGTACTTCTGGACAAAATAGCAAAGGTACTCGGGGAGGAAATAGTCGCCCTGCAGATTTGGGATAATTTTCAGGAGACCCAAAATCGCCATGCATTCATAGAAAAAATTTGTGCGCTAGGACATGCGAAGAATGTTCCGGTACTCATAAATAATCATTGGCACCTTCTAAAAAACACTTCGCTGGATGGGGTTCATTTTGATGCTATTCCGGAAAACTGGAAAGAAATAAAAAGTGAAATTTCTAAAGAATATATCATCGGTTTAACCTGCAATAACGACCTTTCAGATGTAGAATGGGCGGCAAAAAATCAACTGGATTATATCTCTTTTTGTTCTTTATTCCCCTCAATCACCAGTAATAGTTGTGAACTGGTAAGTTTCGATACTATTCGGGAAACCACAAAAAAATACTCATTACCCGTATTCCTGGCGGGAGGTATAACCCCACAAAACCTCGCACTGCTTAGGGATCTGGATTTTGATGGAATTGCCGTAGTTTCTGGGGTAATGAATGCAAAAATACCTGAAAAAGCAATTCAGGAATATAGAAGAAAATTAAACCTGTAAAATATGCGAAAAAAAACAGTACAGAAGCTTTGTTGCCCGTTTGATAAGCATGATATCGAATTAACCGTCATTACTACAGATGCGGATGAAAACATTCTTGAAGGAATTTTAACCTGTTCAAACTGTCAAAGGATTTACCCTATTGTAAGTGGTATCCCCATTATGAACCCGGATGAATATCGTGAATTTGAAATGGAAAAACCTTTACTGGAGAGATGGCAGAAACATCTTAAAGGTAAATCGGTTGAGAATTTCCGGTTGATACAAAAAGAAGTAACCTCTGAAAATAAAATACCAAAACCCTAAAAATGATCCTGCCTAACCCTGGATAGTCTGGTCCGCTTCGAATGTTTTTGAAAAATTCCATTGAAGGATAGCTGCTTGGTAGTAGATGGTAAACGGTTTTGTTGTTATTTACCCGACTTCCTTTTTAAACAGGATCCATAGACGAAAAAAAATGAAGAAGGAGTTGAGCTTTTTTAAAATAAGCAAGGTCTATAACAATTTCCAGTATAACAGCCATACCAGAAAGACTATCCCTGCCAGATATAATATAATATTCCCTAAATATGTAATCTTAATTCTTGCTTCATTCCGCTTCAATAGGACCCGTTCTATATTTTCCAATTCTAAGTATTTTGCCGGCCCAATTTTTTGGGCGACCCGCCCCTTTACAGTAAGAAAAACATTACAATTTTCGTCTATATACACCAGATTATATTTTAAAAGTTTACACAAATTGGCATAAGAAGATTGGGCAATGATCTTCTCCATACCCGTACCTTCTTTAAATAATTTTAAACTACACATAACCTGTAGGGTTAAAGGACTATAAATATATGTAAAAAATACATTTTATCAAGGTTATATTGTATTTTATCGATGTTTAGGACTGATTAACTGTAAATTTTAATTGATTGGCTCCTCTATCCTTGCCGCGGCTTTACTTGTTTAATTGCATATTTTCTAAGCTTTTTAAATGGAGTTAATAACTACCGGTTATCTCTGACTCCCTGACGATAAATTAAAAATTTCTTGAAACCGACTATCCCCAAAGCAAGCCGTAAGGGTACCAGCCTGCCGGCTGGCAGGTTTCGCCGGTTTCATTTTGGCCTTTGGGCCAAAAACGGAGATTTTTAATTATCCCTGACCCATTTATTAAGCATATAATTCTTGTTCGGGGATACTTTTTATTTCTTCTAAATTCTTACCTTTTTTTCTCATAGCCAGATCGCTTAATATCCACGTCAATGGATTTTATGTTTGACCCCGGCCTTAGATATAGCTAAGCGTTCTGCAAAATCGCTTTAGTTTGTAGGGAATACTAATTACGTTGGTTTGTTTTCAATCATTCCGCAGCCAGTCAAGGGCTTCCAGGGCAAAATTATCACGGGTCTGCAGGTAGGCGCATTTTTGTAAAACCCTGGCCCCTACTTTGCGCTTTTCAAAACCGGCGGTTAATCCAAAATCAATTCTTGTACTGCCCACCTCTCTGGCTCTTAATATGGTTTGATATAAAAGCTGCCGGTAAACATTATATTCCCTGGAGAATTCGTAATCCATTCCTACAACAGCCGGGGTATAAATATTATTGGAGTTTTTATAGCAAAACATCACCCCCACCAAACGCATATCCATATCTTTTAGATATACCAGGATGAATTCCCATGGTATAGACACATTCATGTGCTGAAATAAAGCATAGGGATAATTAAAGGTGTTGAGTCCTAAATTATTCTTCTTTACCGCTAAATAAAGTTCATAGCATTTTTCCAGCTCACTATTAGTTAATTCCGGTTTAATCCGGATTGCTAACTTATTTGTAAAAGCTTCAATATCTTTCCCGGCTTTGACTTTTACGGAACTCTTATTGCCGAGCCAGGGATGGAATATACTATTACTATTAAACCAAAAAGTAAGGAAAACGGATTCCAAATAGAAAGCAACAATACAAAGGCTCAGCAGCTGTACAATCAAAATGCGAATCGCAGTATGTTAACCGGTCACTTTGAAATTATAGCCAGGGATTATGCTAAAGATTCCATCCCCAGTGAAATCCGCCAAAAATTGAAGGAAGATATAGAAGAGGAACTTGCGCAATACAAGGCCCTGCTGGACTCCAATAAAATCTCAGAAGATTTCTATAACCTTGTTAGCATTGATAGATCCTATTTCTATGCCGGTGCGCAATCCAGTATCGCATTTTTAAATTATCTCCTGGAAGAGCGTGAACAAAATATTTTGAACGAAGAGCAATACACCGGCCTATGGGCAGATGCTTTCCAAACAGCACCGGTATCAGAAAAACTCATGCGCTCACCATGGTTTTTTTATTACGTACAGTCTTATTTACGTTTTAAAGAATCGACAGATAGCGATTACGACCTGCAAGCATTATCGGAAATCGGGAAACGGGGAAAAATTCATACCCATAATATCGAGATGGCAAAAAAATACCTTTCTGGCAAAATACTGGAATATTATTATGCTGCTTATATATTATACGAGGCCATCAATAAAAATTATGAAAAAGAACTGCTAGCACTTTTTGAAGAATTCAAAAATGAGTATCCCTCCAGCCCATATACCCATTTTGTGGAATCTGAGATCATCCCTATTTATAGTTTCCATGAGAAACAAAAGGAGGAAATGAGTGAAACCGTTCGCGTTATGGATGGCTTTGAAACTATTAACTCACTACAAGAAGCAGTAGGTAAGTTAAACGCCAAAAAGGTTTATGTGGATATCTGGGCTACCTGGTGCGGGCCATGTAAAAAGGAATTCAAGTATTATCCTGAATTGCATAAGCTCCTGAAAAAAGAAGATATAACGATGCTTTACATTTCTATAGATGAGGATGAGCGAGCTGAAAAATGGCGTGAAATGATGAAATACTATCAACTTGATGGGTATCATATAAGAGCGAATGACAGCTTGATGAAAAATTTACGCCGCCTGCGAGGACAGGACAGTTTTGGCATCCCCTGGCATATGCTCACCGATGGAAGCGGAAATATTCTAAAGAAATATGTATTGGGGCCCTCTGAAATTGAGATGCTGAAGAAGCAATTACAGGAGTAAAACCTACTGTACTAAGGAAAATTAGGTTAGATTTCAAAACAAATGAGATTGCTCTATCACCTGCCCTACACCGTGCTTTTGACCGCGGCCTTATAAGCATCACCGAAGAATATAGGGTTAAAGTTTCAGGCTTAGTCAATTATAAAGACTCCGAGTTTACCTTATCGCAGTTTGAGAACCAATCTATCCTCCTACCGGAAAAAAATGCCTGGTTTCCGGCTGTGGAAGCTTTGAATTGGCATGAAAAGGAAGTTTTTTTACTATAGATACAAATTTGCACAATAGAATTAACGGCATATAATCAGCAACTATGAGCACGTTATAAATATCCCGTCTTGTTGTAATTACGCAAAATAACGTTTAAAAAAGATCAAAAAAGGGATTTTTCCCCTTTTACCACCCAATTAATTATCCTAGATTTAAAAATCGTAACTAACTAAATTTCTTGAACTTATGAAAGCTCAAGTTTTTTATTACATTATTATCTTGATGTTTTTTAGTTGTATCCTTTAAGGTAATCAAGAAGAGAAAAATAAATCTCAAGAAATGGCCTCCTGTGAAATTTCAAGGCCATTTTGGAAATATCAATATACTGGAAGGGTTTCCTACAATCCTCTTCCAAAATCTATTTTAGTTTGATACAACTAATCTAAAACGGTTTTTAGACAGACTGGTTTTGGCAGTAATTTTAACACAGCAACAGATACTTAAAATTATGAAGGAAATAAAGTACTCTAAGAAACTCAAATATAAAATGATAGTTAAAAGCATTTTTACCCTTATCGTTTTTATGATATCATTTTTTGGTGCCCAAGGACAGACACTATCATCTGGTGGTTGGCGTACATCTGTCGATAATCCATTTACTAGAATAACCGTAAGCAATAATCTTGAAACAAATATTTATAAAATTGAATGCACAACCTTAGTTGATGCTCCAATTTTACAATTTAAAATAACAGTTGACGGAACTGTGGTTCAAGCTATATTCCAAGAAGGAAGTTATGTTGTAGTTGAAGGTAAAATGATAACTATTCAACAATTAACACCAGGCATAATGGTTAAAGGTACTTGGGCAATTATACAACAACCTGAAACATCTGCGATAACTATCCCATGGAATTACTATACTAGTTTATCTAATGATTTATTAGTTGCGACATTAAAAGTGGAACAAGAATTTTTGTTAAGTATTAATTATTCTACTCTCAATTGCTCTAATACTAGCTTTACCGTATTTATTGATGGGCTACCAGTAAAAGATGAAAACAATAACATTTTGAAATTTTTAGAAGGAAGCACAATCTATGGAAAAGGTAAACTCATTACAATACGTGCAACAGGAACATGTAATAACAATACCCCTATTGGTGGAGATTTAAAATTATCAAAAGGGACAAAAAATAACTTAATTACAAACAATCAAAACTAAATACCTAAAAAATGAAAGCGTACATTCAATTAATCGACATTACAACTGATGGTAGAGTAGTTGTATCTGGACAACTTTCAAGAACCAACTTGATCGTTAAATTACATGAACATATCTATACGAAAGAACCTGAAGATGGAATTTGGGGGTATACGCTTGAAGTAATTCCAACATCCGTCTTTGGTGCTGATATGATGGTGCCATTTACAGTTGAAGCACTGTGGACAGGAAATGAAAGTACGAACGGTATAAGAATTACTCAACCGACTTTACCACCTGATGAATCTGAGTATGAAACAGTTCAGATGAAAGTAAAAAAAGTCGAAAATTTCATTAAGGAGCAAGCTAATTTCCTAATTTTAAAGGGTGCTAGTTTTGACAAAACAACTAATCAGCTAATTATTTATATTAGTTATGGTGGTGGATGTTTTCCACACTTATTTTCCTTAGAATGGGATGGACTTTTACTTGAAAGCTTCCCTCCTCAATATAACTTTAACTTGGTTGATTTGAGCGAGTATGATCCATGCAAAGCAATTTTGCCTGCGCAACTAAGATTTGATATTGATACACCAGATACTCAACTTGATAAACCTTCTAAAATCAATTTAGGAACGGTTAGAAATAATAGACAAATACAAATTGATTTAGAGTAACTAAATTATAGTACAGAAATTTCTAAAAATTAAAACTTATTAAAATGAGAAACATTACAGCAAACGCAATTTTAAATTTAAAGGAACAACCAGAAACTCTCTATGTCCATGGTTCAATAATGACATATAGAGCTGATGACATCATTGAGATAAATGTAGCTTCACCTCAGGGGATTAATCCATCAATTTTGGTATTAGACTTAAAAGTCCAACCGGGAAATGGGCCAATGAAAGGAACTCCAAAACCATTCAATCTTCAATTATCTGAAGATTCAGCGAAGAACTTTAGTCAGGTTACAATTAGATATTCTGAAGATGCTTCGGTAACTGTTAATGTTGAAATATTTGGATAAAACCACCGCCAAGAATGGATGGCTCCGCCATTAATTGACGGAGTGCACTCCTCACCCCACTCCCGAGGCTCGGGGATACGGGTCTCATATACTGCGGTTCAATAATGAAACTCATCGCTTGTAGTATTGGATCAAACTAACATAAGCTTTTATCTTTGGCTGTTTTATGGTGGCTGTTTCGGAGAGAGCTTATTTAATCCTACATGTAAAATAATAATTAAAAGTCCTATGAGAAGATTTTTCAGGCCTGGTCAATGATAGAGATTCTAAGTTTACCTTATCGCAGTTTGAGAACCAATCTATCCTCCTACCGGAAAAAAATGCCTGGTTTCCGGCGGTTGAAGCTTTAAACTGGTATGATCTAGGCTAAAGGAAAAACGATAGCTTTTACCGCGACCAGGAGGTAGCATTTTCAGTTACAGCCGTCTAACAAGTAAATCATTTCCTATTTTCAATTATTTTAGTGATGCAACTTAATATCCCATATCACAGATTGTAACTTATCCCTACTTTTTGTAAGGTTAATAATAACTCTTGAGGCTCCGGGAAATCCCATACCGCAGGTTTTTAAATTACAAGATTAGTAAATATATATTTGTGATTAAATTATGATCTCCCAGTCATAGTGTAATTTCATCTATACTGGGAACTGTTATAATTCTTTAACCACATACTTATTTTTTGGGTAATCATGTCTGAAACCAATCGTATAGAATATAAAAGAGAACTTTCCGAAGGTTTGGAGAAAGAAGCTGTGGCCTTAAATTGGGAAAATAATGGCAGTGGTAATAAGCCGAAAAAAATAGAAAATGAACAGCAAAACTTCACCTAAAAACCTAATTACTGAGCTAAGCCGGCTTATCGAGCAGGGAAAGCAACAAATCGCGGTACAGGTAAACAGCACCATGACTTTAGTGTTTTGGGAAGTTGGTAAACGTATTAACGAGGAGATACTGGAAAATGGTCGTGCTGAATATGGGAAAAACATTGTGACGACAGTGTCGTCACAATTGAAGAAGAATCCCGAATTAGCTAAAAATGAAATTAGTTGCAATGTCATTGCAGGTTATTATCACGATCATATTTTCGTGGATAAAAAAGATACTGAAAAAGCAATTAAAGTACTTAAAATATTATCTGGGATTAATTAAAAAAACCTGTTGCTAGGGTTACCGGCAAATAGCGGGCAATCGGATGAAAAGTGCTATTTTAGGGAACAAGAAACAAACAACTAAGCCGGTAAGTTCGCGTCGCTCTCGAAGGCGAACCTAATCACGATCTGTTACAAGCTTAGAAGACTTATGTCATCATTGGACCAAAAAAACTAAAGAACAGGCTCAAAGCCCTTCGCCCTATAATATTGGCCTTTTTTTGTCCCATTCTGGCCCTGGTAAGCCTACTTATATACATCCCCAATCTTTAAAGCCCAAAATTGCAGTGCAACAAAACTGCGCCCAATTGACCTAAACTACACCAGAAGTTGCTATTTTTATAAAAATTGGGCTTGCTGCGCAGACTCCCATTAGCACCAATTGTAAAACGACACAACACGACAAATAAATGGACATAGTAAAATATAATAAATCAGCCTGGGACAATTACGTTGACAAAAAAGACCGTTGGACAATTCCTGTTTCAGAAGAAGAGTTAGAAAATGTGAAAAATGGAAATTGGAGTATCGTTTTGACACCTAAGAAAACTGTTCCACATAATTGGTTTCCAACGCTGGCAGGTTTAAAAATACTGGGGCTTGCCTCTGGTGGTGGACAGCAAGGACCAATCTTTGCAACTTTGGGTGCGGACGTTACAATTTTTGACAATTCCGAAAAGCAATTACAACAAGACAAAATTTTAAGCGACAAATTTGACCTGGATATAAAAACTGTTCAAGGAGATATGAAAGACCTTTCAGTGTTTGCAGACGAATCATTTGACCTGATTTTTAATCCTTGCTCAATACTCTTCGTTGACAATGTTTTGCCAGTTTGGAAAGAATGTTTTCGAGTTTTAAAACCCAACGGAATTTTAATGACAGGTTTAATGAATCCAATTTCACTTCAGCTTGACGAAGAAAATTTAAAGGTAATTTACAAGCAACCTTTTTCAGACCTGCATTCATTGCCGGCAGAAAAATTAGAAGCATTGAAAAGAAACAATGAGGCATTGATATTTGGACACAGTTTGACAGACCAAATTGGTGGACAATTAGACGCAGGTTTTACAGTAACAGCAATGTTTGAAGACTGTTGGGGCGGAGAAAATATAATAGACGAATTTTTACCATCATTTATAGCGACTAGAGCTGTTAAACAAAAAGTATAACAGATAAAAACTGGTGCTTAAGAAGAACTGAGCTAACTTCCAAGTAAATTATCCGATTTTTGATATAAATTTCTCATCATAGGGCAGCCCAGATTTTACTATTGCAAAAGCCTGTTTCAACAACTTGTTGCAAACAGCAATAAGCGCCAGTTTTTTACTCTTTCCTTTTGCTATAATTCGTTCATAGATTTGCCTGCATGCCTTGTTATGTTTACAAGCAGTAAAACTGCACATAAACAATAGGTTCCGAAGCTTAGAATTCCCCATTTTACTTATCCTGCTTCTTCCTCTTACACTCGATCCAGACTCTCGTATAATGGGAGTAATTCCAGTGTAACTACAAAGCTGCCGGGCATTCTCAAAATTAGAAAAACCATTGGTTATAACTATGAGGTGCATCGCTGTCTTATTTCCCAATCCCGGAATGCTTTTCAATAGTGTTAACTGCTTTTGTTGCGCTTCTTTGACCAGAGCCATTAACCTATCCTCAAGAACTTTCATTTCTCCCTGAATACCTTTTAAAGCTCGATGAAGGGAATGATAAACAGCCTTTGAAGGTTTGCCTAAGGTTCTTTCTCCATGCTCCTTGTTTTTCAATGCAGTGCTTTGTTTGATATAGATATCGATCATGCTCAATAACTGCAAGCATTCTGCCTGGTGTTTGTTTTTAGCCGTGTATAAAGGTACTTCATTTATAGTGGCATATTCACATATCGCTTTAGCATCTGACTTGTCTGTTTTGACTTTAGATAGCTTCATCTGAATAAACCTCTTGACCGACAAAGGATTTACTACAGAAACCAACACCCCTTGCTCATAAAGGAACTGGGCCAACCTATAATGGTAGTAGCCCGTAGCTTCCCTAACAACCAGTGCCTCTGAACAAAGCACCTTTAAAAAATCTTTAAAACCTTTAGAATTATTGGGAAATTGAAAATATTTCCCATCTGAATTTACTACATCAAACACATCTTTACTGATGTCCACTCCATAAATTTGTTTACTTTTAATCATAAAATAATTAGATTAAGAAAGGACATCTACCTTGGTTTCATCGACTTGAAAACGAGATCTAGGTCTCATAGAACTGAACGAAATTAAAGTAGAAAAGAGAGGGGATTATCAATGTTGACGGAATCCAAAGTTCCTACGGTTAATTTAACCTTACTCCTCTCTTTTGTTCTTTCTGATTATTGATAAAAATTAGGAAATTTAAACTTAAGTCGGTAAACAGCAAATAGCTGGCATTCCAGTGAAAAGTGATATTTTAGACACCAAGTAACAAACAACTAAGCCGGTAAGTTCGCGTGGCTCTCGAAGGCGAACCTAATCATGATCTGTTACAACCTTAGAAGGCTTATGTCATCCTTGAACCAAAAAAGCTAAAGAACAGGCTCAAAGCCCTTCGTCCTTTGATATTGGCCATTTTTCGTCCCATTCTGGCACTTATAGGCTACTTGTATATATCCCCAATCTTTAAAGCCCAAAAATTGCAGTTCAACAAAACTTCGCCTAATTGACCTAAACTACAACAGAAGTTGCTATTTTTATAAAAAACGGGGTTGCCGCGCAGATATGCATAAAAATTAAAAAAAATGAGCAAAATCGAATCAAGACTAAAAGAATTAGGCATTAACCTACCCGATTTGCCTGAACCAATTGCTAACTATATTCCAGCCAAACGCACGGGGAACTTGATTCACACAGCTGGACAAGTTCCTGTGTATGATGGTAAAAGCTACAAAGGAAGACTAGGTGAGGACATTACACTACAAGAAAGTAAAACTGCTACCAAATTATGTGTGGTCAATTGTTTGGCTGCAATTAGGAGTATCTGGCCACTGGACAAAATAAAAAATATTATTGCCGTTCACGGGCTCGTTAACGCCACGCAAGAAAACACAGAACAAGCTGATGCTATGAATGGAGCTTCTGACTTTGTCGTAGAAGTCTTTGGAGAAATTGGAAAACACACAAGAACGGCAGTAGGAGTTAGTGTTCCTTATAATTTTGCTGCTTCTGTTTATATGATTGTTGAAATTGAAGACTAAAAAACTATGCAAGGGTTCAGCGCCAATAGACGGCAGCCTTAGAAAGAAAATAGTTAACTATACCTGAGTTCAATAACTTAACGCAACAAATCATTCTTAAGTCGAAAAGCCGCGTCCCTTACTCCGCCAACTGGCGATAACCGTATTCCAAGGTTAAATCCAAAAAATTGAGATTTTTGTTAAACTCTACGTGGTAATTGAATATATTTGTACGTAAAATAATTTGTGATGGATAAAAAATTGACATTAAGTCTCAACGAAAGTATTATAGAAACTGCAAAAAGATATGCAAAAGCTAATAATATTAGTTTATCAAAATTAATAGAATCTTACCTGGGATCTTTAACTAAAGAAGAAAAGAAAAATTTGGAAATTTCTCCACTTGTGAAAAGTTTAAGCGGTGTCATTTCAGTTGATAAGAATTACGATCCAAAAGATGATTACACAAAATATTTAATCGAAAAATATAAATGAAAAGAATATTAATTGATACTAATATCGTAATCGATTTACTTTCAAAAAGAGAAGGATTTTATAATGAAGCTGCGAAACTATTTACTCAAGCAGATAAACAAGAAATAAAGCTGACCATTTCTTCATTAACTTTTGCAAATACAAATTACATCCTTACCAAGTTAAAATCACCTAAGGAAGCCAGAGAAATTCTCAGAAAGTTTAAAGTACTTGTTGAAGTTTTAAGTTTGGATGATAAAATTACCGAGTTAGCATTAAGTGACGAGAGTTTTCCTGATTTTGAAGATGGATTGCAATATTATTCAGCAATTGAAAATGATGTTGAGATAATAATAACAAGAAATAAAAAAGATTTTAAAAACTCGAAATTACCAGTATTAACTGCTAAAGAATATTTGGCGACCAAGTAATTTTACCAGTGGCTTAAGCCGGTTCATCGCCAATAAGCGGCAACCTTAGAAAGAAAATAAGTAACTTGACCAACAAACTAATTCTAAGCTAACTCCCGAAGCATCGGGACCGCGTACCCTATTCCGCCAACTGGCGATAACCGAGAACGGTGGCATTCATATTTTAACAAGAGCTGAGAACAATGCACAAAATGAATAGCGTATTTATTGCAACAAGTATAGAGGGATATATCGCTGACAAAAATGGCGGAATTGACTGGCTGCATTCTATTCCATACCCTCATAATTATGATATGGGTTATACGAACTTTATAAAAGGAATTGACGCTATTCTTATGGGACGTAAAACATTTGAAACCGTCCTTAGATTTGATATTGATTGGCCATATAACCAACCTGTCTTTGTTTTAAGTAATAAATTAAATGAAATCCCCGACAGCCTTCAAGGCAAAGCGTTTTTAATAAAAGGAAGTTTGACCAAAATTATAAGACAAATTCACGAAAAAGGATATTACCGACTTTATATTGATGGTGGAACCACAATAAGAAATTTCTTAAAAGAAGATTTGATTGATGAAATGATTCTTACAACAATTCCAATTCTGTTAGGTGGCGGAACTTCTTTATTCTCTGAACTTCCTAACAAAATAAAATTCGAATTAATCGGAACAAAAACATATTTGAATCAGATTATTCAAAATCATTACAAAAGGCAAAAATAAAATACGAAATGCCAACAAGTCGGTTACCAGCAAATAGCGGGCATTGTCTAAAAAAGTGTAAATTTAAAAACTAGGAAAGAAAATATTCAACCACGCCTATTGCGTGGCAGGGACGGTAAGTCCGCGCTCCCTATTCCCGCAATTTTCGATATTTTCCCCTAGCATGTATCGTGCTTTTGATCGCGGGTCTATAACAATCACCTAAGAAGGTATCAGGCCTGGTCAATGATAAAGACTCTGAGTTTAGCTTATCTCAGTTTGAGAACAAGCTGCCTGGTTTCCGTCTGTGGAAGCTTTAAGCTGGTATCAAGGAAATATCTTTTTAAAATAAAAGTTAGGAGTTTTACAAATTCAGCATATACCTGGTGCTTCTTCCACCACCCTTTTTTATAAATGCTCCTAAATCTAAAAGATCCTGAAGATCGCGTGTAGCGGTAGATTTAGAGGTTTTATTAAGAGAAATATATTTCCTGGTATTCATGCCTCCTTCAAAACCTTTATGCCCCTCCTCCAACATTCTCTTCACCGTTTTTAATTGTCGCTCATTAAGCTTATCCTTAAACTTATCGAAGAATTTCGCCTTTTTAACCGAAAAATTGATAAGCTGTTCAGCATTTTCCTGGGCTTCCAGGGTGGTTTTCACAAAGTAATTAACCCACGGAGTTATCTCATTAGATCGCTGTGTCTTTTTTAAAGCCTCATAATAATCTTTCTTTTTTGCTTCAACAGCCTGGGATAAACTAAGCAACACCGGGCGATGAAGGTATTGCGAAAGGGCCTTCTCTGAGATGGCCCGTCCTATCCGGCCATTCCCGTCTTCGAAGGGATGTATACTTTCAAAATAGAGATGAGCTACCGCAGCACGAATAACCGGTTGTTTGATTTCACCTTTTGCATTGGGGGCTGTATGGTTAAACCAGGTGATAAAATTTTCCATTTCTTCGGAAACACGTGTGGACGGTGGAGCCTCGTAATTCACTATTTCTCTTCCCATAGCACCGGAAATTACCTGCATGGGCTCTGAATGATCTCTCCACCTACCAACCGGTATTCCTGGACTACCCTTCATCAACATCCTATGCCAGCTAAATAGCATCTTTTCTGATAATGGTTTTTCGAAAAATTTTTGTGCATCGACCATCATCTGGGCCACTCCTTGTGCCCGCTGGTCATGTACCGGTTGTTGGTTTGTATTAAGCCCAAGATTATTCCGAATAGAGGACACTATATCTTTCCTGCTTAAATATTCCCCTTCTATCTCCGATGTCTTTAGGGCTTCTGCTACTAAAAGATCAACTATAGATTCAAATTGAAGTTCCTCCGGCAACACTTCCATCGCTCCACTCAACCTACCGGCCCTTTCAGAAAAGGCATAGAGGTCTTTCTCTACATCCTTAGTAGAATACTTAAAATTAGGCCAGTCTTTTTGTTGCCAGTTATATTTCATGAGCCGAATAGATTGCTTAATCGGCTCAAATATATAAATTTTATGAACCGATTAGGTATGTTTTTCGGCTCAATTTGCTTTTAAATAATTTAGATGTACGTGCTATTAACACCTACAGTTTACTTTTTATATTAATAGGAATCCCCACTTTAAAACCAAACCTGAGATTTTGATCTTTAGCCTGGGGATGATTTTTGAGATCATTTCTATCTAAAAAGGCTTGAATAACGGCAACTTTTCCAGATTCCTTGGAATTTTTAAATTCATATAATACTCCTAATCTAAATGGGATTTCACTTTTATCTTTAATTATTTCACTACTGTAGTTATAATTATTAATGCCAATTTTAGAAAAAATGCCAAAATCATTTAAAACCCACAAATACCCTTCTAAAGAAGCACCAACTTTAAAAGCATCTGAATAAACCAGTGAACCATTATAAGCATTTTTCTCAGATACCACTTCTAATAAATTTCCATCAGCTCCAATTCCAAAAGAATCTATTACCTTGATTTGAGATAGACTTAAATCATTGAAATTACTACTCTTAGATATTTCTAAATTAGCCCTGGCATAAAATCGATTAAACGACTCCTTTTTATTTTGTGTGAAATAATTGAGATTTATATTCAACCCAACAATATCTTTCTTTTGAGTTTTGAACTGATCTGAAGTTTCTAAATTTTCATTAAAATTAAATATTTCCAATGATTCCCTAGCGTAAAATGGTGAAACACCCATATACCATACATGCTTTGAAGTCCAAATTTCCTCAGCTTCTTCAATTTCAATTTTTTCTAAAGCGAAAGCCAAAGAATCTATTTTATTTTTTACATCTTTTAATTCAGCAAAAACTTTAGAAAGATTATAAGTAGACCCGATGAGAGTTACCTCTTCTTTATCAATTTTATAACCTTCGAAATTCTCGTTATTCCCGTCAGCCACTTTCTTTAACTTTCTTTTTTCCTCCCCTTTTAATTTATTTATATTCTGAAATTCAATTATAGATTCTATCGTAGAATTAACCTTATACTTACTTAAATCAAACTCAGCGTCTTCTAAAAATTCAAATTCTATTTTGTGGTCTTCCAGATAAGGCTCTGCATTTTTTCTAATAGTATCCTTAATTGAAAGAGATTCGACCGGATAATTGATCTTAGAGGCTATCGAAAAAAGGGTTTTGTACTTGGTATATAAATCTTGTAATAATTGAACTTTTTGATAATTGGTACGTATATAAGCTTGCTGCCTAGCCTTATTCCATTCAGATTGACCATTCTTTTCAGAAAATAAACTCTTATAACTTCTATAACTATCTATAGTAAAAAAGATATTCCCTGTGACTTTAGCCTGACTACCCCCTTTTTCTTTATCAAAAAAATATATACCATTTTTAGTTTTAAATTCACCGTCTATGGTAACAAAACCATTTTTTTTACCGTTCCAATTGAAATCTGCCACATATCCGCTCAACTTTAATGAAGAAAGATCTTCTTTATATTCATAACTAATACCTTGCTGTGGAGAATCATCACCAAGTATCAAATAATTTAAATCTTTAAAAATTAATTTGGAGAAGGTTATATCGCTCACCTGTTTATCTGAATACAGTGTAGCGCTAATATTTAGAATCGGTAATTTGTCTTTCTGATTAGGTGCGGGCTCATTATTTTCTTGTGCAGAAGAAATATAGCTAAAAAATAAAAAAATGAATGAAACGATTGAAACGATTGAATTTTTCATAATGTTCAGATTTATAGAAAATTTTTATTTACTATAAAAATACCCCTCACTATGAAACAATACCATACCTGTTTATGGGTAGATTTAAGATTTATCCAATAGGAAATAACTCAAATCAAAACGTACCAGTGATTTCGGTTTAAAGGGTGCCACTTTTGGTTATTAGCGGAGTAAGGCCCACAGGTCTACACCCTACTCCCGCAGCTTGCCCAAAACCGTAACCACCAGCAACAAGTTGAAAACAAAAATGAATACTATGATTGAATTAGTTTTATTGGGGTTTTCCAAATACTTCTTGATTACATATTAAAAAAATGGGGAATTTAAAGAACAAAAAATTAACTTATACGCTATCCTATTTAATCGGGACTAGCATTTGAGGGTTTATTGACTATTGTATCTTTACTATAAATAATGATTAATCTAAATGGCCGGAGAAACTAATATTTCGGATTTAATAAAAGGAATGACCCCCAAACTGAACCTGGGAGAATATGTTTTTTGTACAGTAAAAGATATACATAAAATTAACCGGGAAAGTACAATTTGTGAATTCAAAGAAATAGAAGGAACCACCATTGTTATTGAGAAAAGTAAAGCAGATAAACTAAATTTAAGTTATGACTATGTGGCTTCCTGGATTACCCTTATGATTCATTCATCCCTTGACGCTGTTGGTTTAACGGCAAGCTTCTCAACCGAATTAGCTAAAAATGAAATTAGTTGTAATGTAATTGCAGGTTATTATCACGATCATATTTTCGTGGATAAAAAAGATGCGGAAAAAGCAATTAAAGTACTTAAAAATTTATCTGGGAATAATTAAAAAACTGTTGCTAGGGTTACCGGCAAATAGCGGTCAATCGAGTAAAAAATGCTATTTTAGAGAACAAGTAACAAACAACTAAGCCGAGAAGAAAGCGCCCCTACTCCACGCTACTTGCTTTAGTCGAGAACATTAGCGATAATGCTATAACAAATACCTGAGTTCAATAACTTAACGCAACAAATGACTCTCATGGAAATTCAGAAATTAACACGTGACAGTCTGTTAATTCAGATTCTCCACAGGGACAAGAGTTCGTTTCCTTAGATAACTTTGACCGGGGAAATGAATAAAAGAACTTGAAACAAGATACAAGCAAACAATCGACAAGAACTTTATAGATAAACAAAGCATCAGGTAAATTCAAAATTTACACACATGAAAAATTCCTCAACACAAAGCCTTGCTTCAGTTGTCTGCTGTGTATCCCTATTTATCAGCAATCATTCTGCAGCACAAAACTTCATTTATCCGGAAACACAAAAACAACCCGTAACGGAAACCATCTTTGGTAAAGTTGTGGTGGATAATTACCGATGGCTGGAAGATGTGAATAATCAACAAGTACTGGACTGGATAAAATTGCAATCAGAGTTTACTAATAAAATGTTGGATAAAATCCCTGGGCGGAATGCTTTAATAAAGCTGGATGAATTGACACCATCGGATATCCCCTATATAAGCCGGGAATCGGGTCGGTATTTTTATAAAAAAACAATGGCCGGTGAAAATGTGGCGAAACTTTATTACAGGCAGGGCAAGGAAGGAAAAGAAGTTTTGTTGTTTGATCCGCATACCTATGGCAGTGGCCATTCTAAAGAAATCACTTTTAATTTTCTGCCCAGCAAAGACGGAAAAATGGTAGCGCTGAGCTTTACTCAAAGTGGTAAAGCAGATATTTCCACTGTAAGGGTCATTAATGTTGACACGAAGAAATTTAATTCCGATACCCTATATCCGGTCAATTCTGTGCAAGCATGGACACCTGACAGCAAAGGGTTTATTTATGGTGCCCTTCAAACCAGCGATCAGCTTTCTACCCACTTGTTCCAGGATATAGCTGTGAAGTACCATCAACTGGGAACTGATCCAATGAAAGACAAAACTATTTTATCCCGTATCAATAATCCCAATTTTGACTTAAAAGCTGCTGACCTGTTGTTTGTTGATTATTCAATGGATAATAAATATCTATTGGCAACGATCTGGAGCGGTAGCCAGGAGCAGAATAAGAAACTCTACGCTTCTGCTCCTGACCTAACAGATAATCAGGTAAACTGGAAAACCTTAGTGAAATCTGAGGACGAGGTTAAGGATGCAATAATCTATAAAGAGATGGTGTACCTGCTTTCCCGAAAAGATGCCCCTCATTTTAAAGTGTTGGTATCTCCGCTCAATGAACTTGATGTAACCCATGCACAAACACTTGTCCCAGAAAGTAAACAAACCATTGAGTGGCTTACCATATGCAGGGATTATTTGTTTGTACAAAAAACAGACGGTATCAATTCTTCAATTGATCAATATAATTTTTCAAACGGTGAAGTTCAATCTATAAAACTCCCCCTGAGTGGTTATTCATGGGCGCAGACATTTGATATAAAAACAAATGATTGTATCCTGCATGTATCTTCATGGAAGCAACCCACAACCCGGTATGATTATAATCCTCTATCACATCAAACATCCATTAGCGTATTTAATTCAACAGCAAAATATCCGGGAACAGATGACCTTCTAGTCGAAGAAGTCGATGTCAAGAGCCATGATGGGGTTATGGTTTCTTTATCACTGATTTACAATAAGAACATTAAAAAAGATGGGAGTAATGTTGTATTGATGACAGGTTATGGCTCCTATGGGATTTCCTCTTCTCCATGGTTTAAACCAATGTATTTACCCTTATTAAATAAGGGAATTATTATTGCCGAAACACATCCACGTGGTGGCGGGGAAAAAGGATATGCATGGCATATGGGAGGGTTCAAGGCCACCAAACCAAACACTTGGAAAGATTTTATTTCCTGTGGAGAATATTTAATTAATAACGGATACACTTCAGCACAACATCTTATTGGCGATGGTACAAGTGCAGGCGGCATTTTAATTGGTAGGGCCATCACGGAACGTCCAGATCTATTTGCAGCTGCCATCAACAATGTTCCTGTTAGCAATCCTTTACGTGGCGAGAACAGACCCAATGGTATTCTGGATTCAAAAGAATTTGGTACTGTAAAAGATTCTACAGAAGCAATGGGGTTAATAGAAATGGATGCCTACCTGCATGTAATACCAGGCGTAAAGTATCCTGCTGTTATTGCAGTTACGGGCATCAATGATACCCGTGTGCCTGTATGGCAACCGGCCAAGTTTGTAGCTGCATTGCAAAATGCCACTACATCGAACAAACCAATTGTCTTGCAGGTAAATTACGATAGTGGCCACTGGACGGAAGAGAAGAATGTAAGTTTCCGAAACTATGCAAACATGTATGCATTTGCCCTTTGGCAAGCAGGGCATAAGGATTTTCAGCCTACAAAAAAATAAATGAGATTAGTTAGCGCAACCCGAAAGAGTAGGTACGGTTACCTTGATCGGGTACAACGACTAAGTACGGTGGGACTAAAAACAATAAAATAAAGAATTGACACCATTATTAGAGACAAACCTTTCTATTAAGAGAACCCATGACGACAAAGAGAAGACCAACTTATTATGTGATGAGAAAAGGTAAATCGTGCAGACAAAAGCTATCCACAAAGGTGGGGCTCGGTGTAAGCTATTAAGAGCTATCTTCGTTCATACGCTCGGTGACGGTGGAGAGGACTCGGTTTCAAAAGCCGGCCACTTTGCCCAACGTTATGTGTAATTTGAGAATTTGGATATTATACCAATTTTTGGTATTTTTAAATCAAATAGTATCAAAATGAACAAAAACACATCAATATCACTAGGAAATTATTTTGACCAATTCGTCCAAAGTCGAATAAAAGAGGGTCGGTTTAAAAATGTTAGCGAAGTTATACGCGCAGGGTTAAGGCTTTTAGAAGAAGAAGAAAGTAAAGTAATGGCATTAAGGAATGCAATTGAGGACGGAATTGATAGCGGAATTGCTCACGATTTTGATCCCAAAAAACATCTTGAATCCCTAAAAGTGGAAAAACACTCGAATGGCTGAATTTAAATTGACAAACAAAGCTGTTGAAGATTTATCCAAAATTTGGGATTATACTTTTGAGGTTTGGTCTGAAAATCAAGCCGACAACTATTATGAAATGCTAATTTCAACCTGCCAGGAAATTGCAGACAACCCGAATTTAGGAAAAAACCATGACGGAATTACTCAAAGTCTACTAGGAATGAAAACGAATCGACATATCATTTTCTATCGAACTCTAAATGAAAACTATGTTGAAATTACGAGAATTTTACACGAGAGAATGGATTTAAAGAGGAGAATAACCGAATAAAAAACTACACGCAGTCGAGTAGGTAAAGGGAAATCTCGCCCCTAACCTCTCACAGAACAGTACATGAATATACAGGACTAAACTGATCCTCACCCCCCTTTTTAGGCAGCTTTCGTTCTGGCGGATGCTGACCCACTAGCTATTTTTTACTGGTTTTGGTTTAAACTGTGCCACTTTTTCTGTGGCTATAAGCATATCGGTTCGTTTTGTCACTTTAAAAGATCAAGTAACCTTTACCTTACCCCTTCAAAATCGAAAAAACCGTATTTTAGTTGGGTACGGCGGTTGGAAAAATTGTTTTTTGGGAGCCCCCTATTGGCACAGATTAATGCAAAAAATGGAGAATTTAACACGACTAACTAGGACTGATTTTCTTAAAGTAAGTAAAACTCATAAAATATATTACGAAGTTTGTGGAAATCCAATTGCGGAAACAATATTGTTCATCCACGGAGGTCCTGGAGCTGGATTTTCTGAAAGAGATAAACGCTTTTTTAATTTTGATACACAAAGGGTCGTTTTTTTGACCAAAGAGGAGCTTCCAAAAGTATTCCTTTTGGATGTATTGAAGAAAACACAACCCAGCATTTAGTCAATGATATCAATAAACTTCTTGATTATTTATTAATAGAAAAAGTATTGATTTTTGGAGGCTCCTGGGGAACAACTCTTGGATTAGTATATGCGATCCAAAACCCAAAAAGAATTAAGGGTCTATTGCTAAGAGGTGTATATTTAGCAGATAAAGAATCGACAAACCACTACCTAAACGGATGGGTTGGAAAACAATTTCCCGGGATATGGGAAAGATTCAAAAAAATGTGCCCGATGATAGCCAAATTCCTATTATAAATTATTATTCAGAAAAGATAATAAATGGCACGCCAGCAGAAAAAAAACACTTTTCTTATGAGTGGTCATTTTATGAAATATCTATTTATAAAAAAGGGATTACAAAAAAAGAGGTTGAGAAAATATTAGAACAGATTCCTTATGAATCATTATCCATTTTGGAAACATATTATTTAAAAAATGACTGCTTCATAGAGGAAAATTATATTCTCGATAACTTAAAACAAATAGAACAAATTCCCATTAAAATTGTACATGGAAAAGATGATGCTATATGTCCGGTAAAGTCTGCTATTGAGTTAGATTCCAGACTAAAAAATAGTGAAATATTTATTGTAGATGGAGGACATTCTGATTCGGAACCTGAAATTGAGAAAAAACTGATAGAGATATTAAACAAAAATGTATGGTAACTATATTTTTTTGCCAGCATTTTAAGAGCATTTTCGAAATATCAATAGCCTGGAAGTGTTTCCTGCAAGCATCTCCCAACAACCATAAAAACCGTATTTTAGTTGGGTACGGTAGGAGTAAATTTTTCTTGGACAAGCTGCTGTTATAGCATATTTTAAAATGAGAAATCATGCTCCTAATTCTTTAAAACTTAGTTATGACAGTTAAAACAGATCCAATTTTAAATAAATTATTCCTTTTTTTACTATTCATAGCTGCAAATTCAATACAAGCTCAAATATTTGACCATATATACCTAGAAGGTGATGCAGTAACTAAGTTTTCAGTGGGAAAGGAAACCAGAGATCACATTGAATATCGAAATAATATAAATGTTGATGTCCCTGAAAATTCAAAATTTGACTCTCCCGTGTTTGGTTTAAATTTTTCTCTAAACTATCAAATAAATAAAAGCTTTATTATGGGAATTGGATCAGGAATAAATGTTGTCCACAAAGATAAACATCCAATAATCTCAAATGAATATTATGACAAAATAATGTTGCCCCTCTTCACCAAATTTAGATATCATCATCAATTCGCAGAAAATTGGCTTTTTAGCACTGATTTAAATGCCGGATATCAAGTAAGCCAATTTTTATATGGTTATTCTAATGGTGAATATGACTTTGAAGAAAAAGGGGGACTGTTAGCCAACTTAGATTTTGGCATTGGTAAGAACTTAGGAAAATATACCCCTGTTTTAAAACTAGGTTATGAAATAAATCAATTTAGACGTAAAGATAGTCTAGGATGGATTGATGAAAGTTTACAATATGATGATAAGGTAGTATATAAAATATACTATCATCTGATTAAACTTTCATTAAGTATCCAGATTTAAAACATGCAATAGTCGAGTGATGGCTCCGCCATTAATTGACGGAGTGCACCCCTCACACCACCGTAACCTTCGGCTAAGCTCAGCATACACCAAGCGGGTCTCGCACGGGGCGGTTCTGTTGAATCTTTAAACTGGGCATCTAGAAATTTTTTTTAAGATAAGCATAGGAGGCTTATAGATTCAGTATATAACTGGTACTTCTTCCTCCACCCATTTTAATAAACATCCCTTTTCGAATAGATCCTAAAGATTCCGTAGCGGGATAATTCGGATGAAATGGAAATGGAAAACTGGAAAAAAGGTAAAATCCCTTATTGTAGAAAAATTTAATGTATACCCGTTTTTTGTCATAAATAGTTATTTCGTCACCCTGAATTTATTTCAGGGTCTCATTTATTGGGGTGATTTACAGTGTTAGAAGATTCTGAAACAAGTTCAGAATGACGTCTTTTATTAGATTATACTTTACGGACAATCAAAAGAAAATCTTTGATTGAAAGAGGATTTACCCAAAATGCAGAAGATACCGTACAATGCAGATTCAGGTACGAAGATGTAAAAGTAGATGTAATGTCTACAATAAATATAGGATGGGCACCTTCCAATCCATGGTTTACCAAGGGTTTTGAAAAGGCAATTTCTGTAATGCTAGATGAGGTGATAATCAAGATCAGGTAACATTTACCTTAGCCTTCTCCCAAAAACCATAAAAACCCGTATTTTAGTTGGATACGGCGGGTTTAAAAACGGTTTTTAGAGAGACTGCCCTTAGTAACAAAGGCATTAAATACAATTCTTATGAAAAATTGATATGTGTACTTTTCTTAATCTTATTAAATTCTTGTAATAAACAAAAGCAGATAGAATTTTCATTAGAAGGAAAAACCCAGGGAATTGAGGATGGAGCTTCAATATATTTGGATGGTGATAATACCATTTTAGATTCTACGAAAATTCAAAATAATTCGTTTTCTTTCAATACAGATTTAACAGAATCACCAATACAAGTAGTACTTAGAACAAAAGATTTCTCCCATTATAGATTTTTATGGTTAGAGGACACGATAATGACTTTTGACGCAACAAAATCAGATTTTAGAAATGCAGATGTAACAGGTTCATATGAAGAGAATTTAAGTCAAAAATTACACGAAAAAACCGATTCACTCCCGAGGAATAAACAACTTGAAATGGATATGGAATTTGTGAAAAATCATCCAAAAAGTATTCATAGTTCATATATACTTTCCGTCTATTCATCGACTTGGGGTAAAGAAAAAACAAAAACATTATATGAAAACTTTTCACCCGACAATAAAAACAATCAATACGGAAAGAAAATTTCAAAATATATTGAACTAAACCAAGAACCAAAATTAGGAGAACAGTTTGTAGATTTCGAAATGCAAGATACACTAGGAAATATGAGAAAACTTTCTAATCTAAAAGGGAAAGCAGTATTACTTGAATTCTGGGCAGCATGGTGTGGTCCATGTCGAAAAGAAAATCCTAACCTGGTAAAAACTTATCGAAAATTTCATCCACAGGGATTCGAAATATTTGCTGTTTCTTTAGATTCTAACAAGGATAACTGGATAAAAGCAATTAAAGATGATAGCTTAATTTGGAATCATGTAAATGATTTAAAAGGTGATGATAATAAAGCTTCCCTAATTTATGGTATTAACGGAATACCAGACAATTTTTTAATTTCAGAAAATGGTGAAATTATTGGTAGAAACTTAAGAGGAGACAAATTGAATCAAAAACTAACAGGAATTCTGCAATAATGCCAGTTGCCAAGTCGGTTCATCACGAACCTGCCCCGCCGGCAGGTAATGGGTATTGCCGAAAAACTGTAATTTAGTAACCAGGAAAGAAAATAGTTATATGCTTATCCGTTTAGACACCTAACATAAGTTTTTGTCACCTTGAGCGCAATCGAAAGGTCAAACAAAAACGTCTAGACTTGAGCCTGTATTGAGCGAAGTCGAAATGCTCGACGTGACAATTTTAGTCATGATTTGCCTATTAGGTACTTTAACGGACAAATAAAAATTCGGAAAGGAATTACGACAGATCACTGAATTAAATAGCACCTCCCATCGGTGAAGAGTAAATAGCGGGTATTCTAGTGAGACCCAGGTAACAAACAGCAAAGCCGGCAAGAAATCGTCCCCTACTCTACGCTACTTGCGTAACCAAGCACGTTTACCAATATCGAAAAAATCCCCTAATAATAAGAAAATACAATCTCGCTTAAATCATAACTTTTCAATCGCCAAAATCATTTTTTTTGAATTTTCATTTTCAGGTTCAATTTGCAAAGATTTTTTATAATTGCGCAAAGCGAGATCAATTTGCTCCTTTTTAAAATAAGCGTCACCCAAACCACTATACGACTTACCGGAAGGAAATTCCGCCACCATTAATTCATAGACCTTTATGGATTTATCAACCTGGTTTTCCTCTAAAATCCTCGATCCTATAAATTCAAGTGTTTCTTCAGATTTAATAGGTAGTTCTGAAATCAGGAGTTCCAATATTTTAATTGCCTCCTCATTTTGATTTTTTTCGAGCAATTTGTAAGACAAGCGGGCCAACTCCCATTGATCAGAAAAATTATAAGTATCCAAACTGGAATCCTTTAACCTTTTATAGTAGGCTACACCTTCGTCCACATCATCATAAGTCTTTTCCCGAATAGTCAGGTAAACAGACTTTTGAGGTATTTCGTAACCTTCATCTTTTAAAATATGCCTTATAGCTTCATTTATTTCACTAATTTTCAAACTTTTGCTATTAGTCATCAGGATGATCAATAACTTTTCCTGGAGATCGAAATGAACCATGGATTCATAGTTTAGGGATGAGCCATGATGTTCATACGTAACCAATTCCCCATTAACAAATTTACCGTTACCCAGCGGGGACTGACTATCATTTGAGTAGGTTTCAAAAAGAGTATGTAGAGATTTTCGTGAAATTAGGTTGTAGGACAACAATTGCTTCGCCCACTTAGCCAAATCACTAATGTTTGGGCATACCCAGCCAGACATTTTTAATTCCAACTTCTCGTCATTAATGTTGTCGCTATTGAACCCTCTTACGAAATTTGGATTTTCGTATTGGTGGTCAATCACCGAATTATGCATCCCCATAGGTTGTAGAAGGTTCAATTTAATAAATTCGCTGAAAGTTTTACCAGTTATTTTTTCTACGATTCGTCTTTGAAGAAATACGTTGTTATTGCTATACAAATAACCCGTACCAGGTTCAAACTCCAATGCATTGAGGGATTTTAAATTATTATAAAGGTCATTGTCGCCATGTACATTTTCCCAATCAACCAAAGGCAATCCACTACTATATTGCAACAGATTTTTGATAGTAATTTTATGCGACCATTCGGGAAGACCTAATTGATATTTCGAAATTTCATCGTCTAGATTTAGCAATCCTTTTTCTTCGAGCATCATAATCGCTACGGCATTGAACTCCTTTGAAATGGAGCCAATATCAAAAATCGAATTTTTATCAAGTTGTTTAGTTTTGCTTGCATCTGTAAAACCTTTTTCAGCACTATAAATGATTTTATCATCTTTAATCACCAAAGCATTGCCATTAAATATTCCACGCTCATAGCAAATGTCCAACAACGTATCGATTTGAGCTTGATGGGTATCCTGAGCACTTGATTGGAAAGTAAAACCTAAGAAGAAAATTAGATAAGCGAAGAAAGTTTGTTTCTGCATAATTGATGGATTGTCTAAATTAATGATTGATTATATACATTAGAGACAATCCATTTTGTGGTGTGTTACACTGGAGATTATTTAAAACATAATTCATGGAAAACCTACATGTAACATCGATAAACATCAAATAACGGGCAATCGAGTAAAAAGTGATATTTTAGAAACCTCAGGGAATAAATAACAAAGCCAACAAGAACAAGCGCTAACTCTACATTACTTGCGCCCGGGATTAATGTAGCTAGTATTAATTATGGAGTTTTGAAATGAAATTTAATGGATTTTAGAGTTGACATAGATACATGGTTTGTTTTTAGCATTTTATTTATCAGCGCCATGTTATTATTTATAATAGGATATATTGCTATTCCTTATTATATCAGGCGAAGACAATTAAACCAAATTCAATTCAAATATATCCGAAAGGTTCACCAATTCGAGCAATTGGAAAAAAGGAATATTGCACGTGAGGTTTCAAATCTAGGATTACGAAACCTATGGATGATTTGGTTGAAAAATTTGAAGGAATTGAAATCGTAAATTAAATCTGTCTCCAACGCCATATCCTAACTCAAAAGCGTGTTTATTTGAAAAGGACTAAATTATATTTAATAAAAAAAACGTTAAGCCGGAAATCCCTAAGCTAGCGAGCGGGAGCATCCATAACTCCGCGTCAATTGTCATTCTACGTGGACTTTTGGCAACAAGCTAAAAAAAAATGAAATACAATGAAAAACATCATATATAAAATTGGATTAATTCCAGAGACATCAGATATTATTGAAGTTTATAATAGTTCAGGAATAAAACGCCCAACCGCAGAAAGCGAAAGGATAACAAAAATGTATGCAAATTCTAACTTAATCATTAGTGCGTGGTCAGATAGTGAGCTAATTGGAATATCTCGTGCTATAACCGACTACTGCTACGCTTGCTATTTATCAGATTTAGCTGTTAAAGAAGAATACCAAAAAGAAGGAATAGGTAAGCGATTAATAGAAATGACCAAAAGGGAAATTGGTAATGAAACTGCCTTGATTTTACTTTCTGCGCCATTGGCGATGGAATATTATCCAAAAATAGGATTTGAAGAAATCAAAAATGGATTTATTATAAAAAGGAGTAAATAAAGATTAATAGAGCAGTCGAAGCATATTCTCATTCTTTTCTTTTTCCATTGCTGAAAAAGAAACAAAAAAGCTAGTCTGCAGTTTCTCGTTCACCCGTAAGGGTTTAAATCCTAAAAGAATTGAACTCGCTTCGCTCAAACAGTAATTCTTTTTTAACGGATTTTGCACCTACGGGTCCCGAATCCGAAACTTGGGACGCATTCCCTGCTGATTGTCATCGCGAGCGTAGCGTGGCGACCTCTTCCTTGTTTGTTCTTACATGAGATTGCTTCGGTCACTTCGTTTCCACGCAATGACTATCCTGTTCACTTCGTTTCCTCGCAATGGACAAATGCTTTGTCACATTTAGCGGAGTCGAAATGTGTAAGCAGGATTTCGATAAATTGATTAGTGCTAATTGCTCATGGAATTGCTTCGCTACGCTCGTAATGGCACTTGTAATAAGATTGTCTCTAAAATAGATGTGAATAACGGTATTCCAATGAAAAGTGATAATTTAGTTATCACACCTAAAATAAATAAGCCGACAACGCATCCCTTCAGGTTATTTATGAACCAAAACTTTTTACAACATTTGAAATGAAATTAGAATACTTAAATAGTATCAAAAGACAATTTAAATATTATAAATCTCTTGGAGAAAAGACTTTTGACCAACTAGATGAAAAGGATTTCTTCTGGCAATTCAATAATGAATCAAATTCCATCTCTATCATTGCGAACCACCTTTCGGGCAATATGAAATCGCGTTGGACTGATTTTCTGACCTCAGATGGGGAAAAAGAATGGCGGAATAGGGATTTAGAATTTGAAGCCGTTATTAGAACAAAAGAGGAACTGTTATCGAAATGGAATGACGGATGGAAATGCTTGTTCGATGCTTTGAATTCTATAGAGGAACAAAATTTTGATACAGAAATTTTCATCCGCAATCAATCACATTCTATTATTGAAGCTGTAAATCGACAGTTTGCTCATTATTCATATCATATAGGACAAATCGTATATATTGGCCGAATGATAAAAGGAAACGAATGGAAGAGTTTGTCCATACCCAAAGGAAAATCCTCTCACTTTAATAATGAAAAATTCTCAAGGGGAAAACATGGAGGACATTTTACCGATGATATAAAATAAAATTTAAATACCAAGTAACAAACAACTAAGCCGCCGAGCTACCTCCCTAATCCACGCCATTTACGTTAACCAAGATCCTTGCTACAAGAAAATTTTCAATAAAATAATATTTATTAAAATAATATTACTACATTTGTAGTATTAAAACTACTTTTGTGGATATAAAGCAATTAAATAAGACTGAACTTGAAATCATGAAATACCTCTGGAAGATTGAAAGAGGTTTTTTAAAAGATATAGTCGAAGAGTTTCCCGAACCCAAACCAGCTTATACAACTATCTCAACACTCATCAGTAGGATGGTAAAGAAAAATTATATTGGTTTTGAGAAAAGTGGCAGGGATAAAAATTATTTTCCCATTTTAAAAAGAAATGATTATTTCAAAAATCATTTTAAAGACATCGTTTCAAACTTCTTTAATAATTCCAGTTCTCAATTTGCATCATTTTTTACTAAAAATTCAGACCTGAGCTTAGAAGAATTAAAGGAATTGGAAAAAATTTTAAAAGATAAAATTTCTAAAAAAGAATAATATGATAGAATTCATATGCTATAATATAATCCTTCTAAGCTTATTTTATCTTATTTATGTTTTTTTATTAAAAAACGAGAAGAACTTAGAACTTAACAGAATCTATTTATTAACATCCCTTTTGCTCTGCTTTGCTTCACCTTATTTACAATTAGATTATGGTTTAAATTGGAATCCTATCAATAAGATCGATCAAGACATCACAACTGCCAATCTTATAGATACTTCACCCGATGTATCTTTCGGAAATTCTGAAATAATTCAATATCAAACCCCTAAGGAAATTTCAGTGATTTCAATTATATATTTTACAATATCCTTTGTAATGCTGTTGAGGCTTTTATGGAATTTAAAGAAAGTTTCTTATTTGATAAAAAGCAGTAAAAAGCTTCACTATAGGGGTCAGGAGATAAGTCTTACAGAGGACACCAACAGTCCTTTTAGTTTTTTCAATTATATTTTTTTAAGACCTAAACATTTAGAAAATGAGACTGATTTAAAATCCATATTGCTACATGAAAATTGCCATTCTCAACAATATCATTCTTTTGATATCATCTTAGTTGAATTACTCATGTGTTTTTCCTGGTTTAACCCATTTATATGGTTATTTAAAAAGGAAATAGAAACAAATCATGAATTTCTGGCTGATTCATTCGTTATCAATGCGGGAATAAATCTAGACTTTTATTCAACTCTAATAGTAAACCAATCGAAAAAGAATATTCTAGGGATCTATAGTGGGTTCAGTTTAATAAAAACCAAAAACCGTTTAAATATGTTACACCAACAAAAATCATCAATTTTTAAAAATGCACTTAAAATTAGTTTTGCGTTTTTGCTTAGTGCGGGTATTTTCGTCCTGAGTTCATCAACTCCAATAAAAGAGGATAAATCTTTTGTAGTCTTAATCGATCCAGGTCATGGGGGTGAAGATGCAGGTAATCTAGAGGAAAAGAATATAAATTTGGAAATAACCAATCAACTTTTAGAATTATCTGAAAGCAGCGATATTAAAATAATTTCTACTCGAGATTCCGATGAATTTATTTCTCTGAATGACAGGGTAAAATTGATAAATAAGATCAAGCCTGACTTATTACTTAGTTTGCATTGTAATGCGTCGAATAATATCAAACAGAATGGCGTAGAAGGCTATTATTCATCAAATAATCTTTTCGAAAAAGTTTCTAAATCATTCATTGAAATTTTAGTTCAAAAACAGTTAGAAAGTGATAATAAAAATGGGAATATTAAATCTGCGAATTTTATAATACTTAAAGATTCTAAAGTTCCATCTGTCCTTTTAGAATTAGGATTTTTAACTAATGATATGGACTCCAAAAAGCTTCAGGATAAAATACAGCAAAAAATAATAGCAAGCAGAATATTGGATGGGCTAAAACACATAAGCTCCCTCTCCAACTAATAATAAAAATCCCAATAAGGCTCGTGTCTAAAAACGCGAGTTTTTTAATTTGCCTACTGCCCTAAGGGTATCTCAAATAATAGCATGTTAAAAATCCTTATTTTAGAGATCAATCCGGTAACCATTCATTTTGACCTCTCTGGTAGAGCTCGTAAACACGATATAATTCATTTTGAGGTTATTCCTTCACCCTTAATGCCTAGATAGGTGGCAATCTTCCCAGAATATAAATTATTTCCTTTATAAAGAAATTATATCTAAAGCAAATAGAATATTTGAAAAGGGATTTTACCTCAGGAATATTGCCATATTTCACTCAAAATTTATTTCAAAAAGCTTGGGATTAATAATCACTTGCGCCCAGGCCCAGTTATTCGTATTTTTAGAGGTGATATTATTTTTTATCAGGCTCATACCTTCAGATGCAAACATATGGGAATAGCCCAGGTTCAGTTTTACGTTTTTCAGCAATGGCCTGCCATACACCAAATCAATTTCCGTTCCCAGGTATTTATCGGCATTATTGAGAAGATCAGCATTCGAACTAAAATAATGGGCTTTTAAAAGCAGGGAAGAACTATCGCCGGTTTTTAGAAGTACTTTTCCAAATAGATCGGTCAGCCCCACATTATTCGCATGGCTGCCTACATAAAAATAATCCATAAACCCATTGAATTTATGATTGGTTCCATACAAAGGAAAAAAGGAATGATTTTTATCGCTGCCCGCCTGATCTGTTCCACTTAACAATTCGGCTCCAAGGCCCAGTAGAGTATTCTTAATCTTATAATCGCCCTGTAGGGATAATTCATAAGCGCTTAAATCTATATCTTCGGAAGCTTTTCCGAATTGGTAATAGGCACTTCCCGAAAATTTGATATTCCCCAACGGAAACTGGAAATAGGTGCCGGTAGTCTGCCTGTTATACACTCCGTCTGCCACCACATTAGCAGGATCTGAAAATTTCTGAAATCCGTTATTCAGAAATAAAAGACTAATATTCGACTGGTTCCATTGTTTATGTAAATAAGCATACTGCATGGTCTTATAACTGAAGAAACCGTTTATGTTATATACAGATCCTGTTAAACGTGGATTTTCCTGGCTAAATGCAGCCCCAATATCCATCCTGAAACCGTCTTTTTGATATTTTAGAAGCAGGGCGTCATGAAAGCGTCCCTGCATAGTCCAGTCTACCTCTCCAAATATCCGCTGGTCATCATAAGAAATCACCTGTCGGCCGAGTTTTGTCGCCCAGTTATTACTTAGTTTTAATTCTGCCCAGGCCTGAAAAAGGGAAAAGGAATTATTGGGGTCGCCTGCCAAAAGTTGCCGGGTATCCCCCCAGGTCCTTACATCCTGTAAACTGATCATTATTTCTAATTTTTCGGCGGTATATCCAAGGTTCAGCCTGGACCGCTGAACTACAAATGCCGCTGGTTTAGCTTCGTTTGGAAACAAATTACCATAGCCATGCCTATATTCAGAACGAGGTCTAATATCTGCATCCAGACTAAATGTTTGAGCATACACTCCCGTAGCACATAGAAATGTAGAAAGAAAGACTAAAAAATATTTCATATTAATAAGGTTTGATTGGTAAAGCTCAAAAATAAGTATTAAAATAATAAACTAAGTAAATTTACTTAATTTATTATTTGTTTATAAGTATTACTACGTTATATTTGAAAAAACATAACGCTATAAAATGATCTCGGGAAAACAGGTAAGAGTACTTATAAATCAAGCGGAGAATTTGCAACTTAAGGATGCCCCCCTTACCGATGCCCTGGGTATGGTGCTGGCAGAGGATATTTTCTCTCTAATATACGTGCTCCCTTCCGTCAGTCGGCAATGGATGGTTATGCCATGATCTTGAATACTTCCGGCTTATATAAAGTAATTGGCAAAACTAAAGCGGTGATGATGCAATGTCCGATCTCAAAGAAGTGTTGTTTTTAAACAACATCAACACAAAAGAACAACTTGAACAATTAACTGAAAGTACAATTTGAAAGCCTGTAAAGGACATTTAATAACCATCAATATCATCTTCAGCCAGCTTAAATAAGCAGAAGTGTATTGACCTCTAAATTTATAATGATGAAAAATCCAATTAGAATTCAACCTAAAGTAAGCCTGGTGGGCGCGGGACCCGGCGATCCGGAACTGCTAACGCTAAAAGCAGTGAAAGCCCTTGAAAAAGCAGACGCTGTTCTTTATGATGCGCTTGTAAACGAGGAAATACTGAATTACGCTCCACATGCGGTTAAGCTTTTTGTAGGCAAGCGAACAGGCTGTCATTCTTATACTCAAGAGCAAATCAACGAGTTGCTGGTAGAATACGCTTTACAATTCGGCAATGTGGTTCGCCTTAAAGGTGGTGATCCCTTTGTTTTTGGCCGCGGAAGCGAAGAAATCGCTCACTTGTCTGGCCTTGGAATTGCTACCGAAGTGGTCCCGGGTATTTCTTCAGCACTCGCAGTGGCTGCGAACCAGGGTATTCCTGTAACTCACCGAAAGGTATCGGAAAGTTTCTGGGTGCTCACCGGAACAACTTCAAACCGTAAATTATCAGGAGATATTCAACTGGCGGCCAGGTCTAATGCAACCGTGGTAATATTGATGGGAATGAGCAAATTATCCCAGATCGTTTCCGTATTCAAGAGCCAGGGAAAAATCAACACGCCGGTGGCAGTGATCCAAAATGGCACCCGTGAAGATGAAAAAAGCTGCATAGGAAAAATCTCAAATATTGAAGAACTGGTAGCTGAACAAAAATTGAGTTCTCCAGCAATTATCATCATAGGCGAGGTAGTTGAAGTATCCAAAAATGGAATGAGCGATTTGTTAAGTGACGAATTCATCTTTCAGAACCTGGGGATTAAAGCCATACCAGCTTAGGGTGAGGAATAATTCGTTAGGGTAGAAAAAAAATTAAGAGGCGCAAAACACGATAATGATGACTAAAACCACGCCAATCCTTACCGATTCCTTCGGCCGGAAGCACAATTATTTACGAATCTCGTTAATAGAAAAATGCAATCTGCGTTGCGCTTATTGTATGCCCGCAGATGGCGTGCCCCTAACTCCAAAAAATCAGCTAATGCAGGCCGGAGAGATCTTTGAGCTCGCGAAAATATTTGTAAAAAATGGGGTAGATAAAATCCGTCTTACCGGTGGGGAGCCTTTGGTTAGAAAGGATTTTTCTGATATTCTGAAGAAACTTTCTGCACTACCCGTGAGCTTGTCTATTACCACCAATGCGGTATTAGCCGACCGGTTTATTAGTGATTTCAGAAAATGTGGTTTAAATGATATTAATGTAAGCCTAGATACTTTACTACCGGAAAAGTTCAAAATGATCACCCGGCGGGATCAGTTCAAAAAAGCCTGGGATAACATTCATTTATTGATACAGGAAGGATTTAATGTAAAAATAAATGCGGTTTTAATGAAAGATTTCAATGAAGATGAAATTATTGATTTCGTGCTCTTTACCAAAAACCTTCCTATTTCGGTGAGGTTTATCGAATTCATGCCCTTTGATGGAAACCGTTGGAGTAAATCTAAACTGGTGACCGAAGAAGAAATTCTTGAAAAAGTTGAAGGCTTCTTCGGGAAGCAACCCCTTGAAAAACTCGTTGATGAAACTAATTTCACGTCCAGAAACTACAGGATTCAGGGATTTCAGGGACAGTTTGGAATCATCAGCTCGGTGAGTAACCCTTTCTGTGACGGGTGCAACCGTATCAGGCTTACCGCAAACGGAAAAATAAAAAACTGCTTGTTTTCCAACCATGAGACCGATCTGCTTTCAGCATTAAGAACAGGTGAAAACATAGAAGAATTAATTTCAAATTCCCTGAACAAAAAGAAAGCGGTACGTGCAGGGATGAATAGTTTTGAGAAATTAAATGATCCTAAAAGGCATACCAATAACCGGAGTATGATTACAATTGGAGGTTGAAAACAAGGGTCTGGTGATACCCTAAGCGCAATTGTCATCCCGAGCGAAGCCGAGGGATCACATAATCAATTAGCCATAACCAATTTACCGAAATCCTGTTTGCACATTTCGACTCCGCTCAATGTGACAAAGCATTTGTCATTGCGAGGAAACGAAGTGACCGAAGCAATCTCATGTAAGAACAAACAAGGAAGAGATTGCCACGCTACGCTCGCGATGACTACCCTAGTGTCATTGTTAGACCCCTGATAAAATTTACCTAGCGTAAGAAATTGATGTATTTTTTAGCATATCTAATGAGATGCTGAAACAAGTTACCTCGGTAATTTTATTTAATACGTATCTCAGCATGACTACAATTCTAAAGATCAGCATCCTTACTGGGTTCAGGGTCCCTAAAACGTAACCCAAATATCAAAAACGTTAATGGTAGTGAAACGAAGCAGTCTCCATAATAGCGTTCGCAATGACCACTAGCAGGGAAACGTCCTCAGTTTCGGATTCAGGACCCGTAGGTGCAAAATCCGTTAAAAAAGAATTGCTATTTGAGCGAAGTGAGTTCAATTCTTTTAGGATTTAAACCCTTACGGGTGAACGAGAAACTGCAGACTAGCTTTTTTGTTTCTTTTTCAGCAATGGAAAAAGAAAAGAATGAAAATATGCTTCGACAGCGCTCGCGATAACGAATAAAACTAAAGACTAACTTATATTGTCATCCCGAGCGAAGCCAAGGGATCACATCCTAGTAAAACCTTGAACTATGAGGTTTTTTTGATTCTGAATAAAATTAAGAAAATTGTTAAGTCCTAACTCCATTTCTTGATGTGATTTCTCCTACCGTCGAAATGACCTAAAAACATAAACCATCTATCTTCTGCGCTGCTTGAAGTCTGCCGAATTCGAGCCTAATGCTATCCCGAAGAACCACGAATCATTTTGAAGTTTCCCGACTTCATGTTCAATTCTTATTTCGACTTTCTTCCATAAAAATCTGGAAACAATTAGGATCCGTTCCAAAGTCAGGAGACTTTGCGCAGCGGGGATCATTAATACTAAAATCATTTCAAAAAATTAAAGAGATTGAGAAATTTGCAGAGATCCCTCTCCCTACGCTCGGGATGAACATTCTGTTGTCATCCCGAGCGAAGCCGAGGGATCACATCATAATAAGCCGCCGCCATTTAAACACCCTCTATGCTGACTGTATGATTTCTCTTAGCGTTGAAATGATTGAGAGGACTTCACACAAAGAGTTAGGTATGTTAAAAAATATTGTGCAGTGATTATCATTATCAAAAAGCTACTATATTAAACCTGTCCAATACTACTAAGAGGTCAAAATGAGGAATTATTTTACTTATATAACCACAAATAATTACAGGACCACGCTATATATTGGAATGACTAATGATATTCAAACCCGATTGGGGCAGCATTACTTTGACAGTCAGAATGCAAAAAAGTCATTTGCGGGAAAGTATAATTGTATTTACTTGGTTTACTACGAAGTATTTGACAACCCGAAAGATGCTATTGCTCGAGAGAAACAACTCAAAAAATGGCGCAGAGATAAGAAAAACAAGCTCATTTCCGCGAGTAATCCTAAATGGGAAACCTTGAACTATGAGGTTTTTTGATTCTGAATAAAATTAAGATAATTGTTAAGTCCTAACTCTGTTTCTTGATGTGATTTCTACTCCCGTCGAAATGACCTAAAAATATCAACCATCTATCTTCTCAAAAAGCTTCTTTTTAAAGCTTGCTTTTGGAGCCTCACAAACAGGACAGCTGTAATCTTCAGGCAGGTCTTTAAAAGAGGTCTCGGGCGCAATATTCTGAGTAATATCCCCATAGGCTTCGTCATAAATCGTAAGACATTCCTGGCACTGAAAAACTTCGGTTTTTACGATCTCTTTTTTTGGACCGGTTGACTTTTCCTTCTCTTTTTTCTGCCCCAGTTGCGCGAAATACATTTGGCTGAGTTCCATCAACAGGCCCGGTAATTCCACCTGGTCCACATCCTGAACATGGGTGATATATTTTCTGGTATTGGGATCAAAATCTTTCGCATACAACAAATTAAAAGTATCACGGATTTCAAATTCTGAAAGATCCCCGGGAGTACTATTTTTCTCAATCACAATAGAAGTGAAATAATAAACCCTTCTGGTATAATTTGCTATACTAAAAGTGAGTCCGTAGGTACTAATGTCGTTCTGGTCGAAATTTGTAACGAGATATTTCTTAAGCTTTAAAAGTTCCTCATTGGCCACCGGCAAATGCCAGTTAAGCTCCAGCATGGAGTGCCTCACGTTGATCCCAAATTTACCCAGCAACTTCTCCCATTGTAATTTCGATTCCTCGGGAATCCCTTTAACGATGAAAGATTTCCATGGAGTGATACATATTCTTCCAATTTTGAGTTCAGAACACAAATCGCACATAGCCTGAAGGAATTCAAGGTCATACCGGTTATTTCTCCAGTACAGCCCCAACCAGTATTCACCAGAGCCTGCACGGTTCATCCCTTCATAATAAGGAAACGGATAGAATGGCACTTCGAGCGGTTTATCCACCGTTCTGTTATCGGTATCTACCGCATCATTTACCAGATCAAAAATCATTTGGATATCCCCGGGTTCTTCCTGTAAAATATTCTCAATAGCTTCTCCTACCCTGGCAATATCCCAACTGTAAATAAGTGCCGGGTACATTTCAGTTTTTTCCCATTCAGGTAACCGAACGTACAGATACCAGTAATCTTCATGCTCAGATGCTATAAAGTTAAGATGACCCGTAAATAAAGGAACAAGTCGCTGCCTGGGTTCGGTAATGTTGATCTTTAAAGAAGGTTCATAACGAATCTGTTCCAGAATATATAAATATCTATCACCCGTTAACCAGGGAATGGTGGGGAAAATATCCGTAGTAACATAAGATGAAACAATATTTTCTACCGTATAGGACAAGGGTTCTACCAGATTTAGATCCTTCAGTATTTCCAATGTTTTCTTCTCTACGGCCTCAGGGAACAGGATATCCTGCCGGGAACCAAAAGAAATGGTGCTAAGCCCTGCATTTTCTGCGGTTTCAGCAATGAACTTCAGTTCTGCCGGTGAAAGCACCCCACCTTTAACAATTAATCTTGGAAGACTTTTTCTCATACCAGTTCTTTTGAAGTCGTTAATATTTCTTTTACTTCCGTCTTACAACTACCGCATCCAAGCCCGGCCCCGGTTTGTTTACAGAGTTCTGTAAAGTCACTGCAACCATTAGAAATGGCTTCTTCCAGATTACCGGTGCCTACCTGGCTACAGGAACAAACCAGTTTTCCTTTTACGGGTTCTGTTTTCCCGGAACCGCGAAGCAGCGTATCCCTCCTGTCTGCCAACTCTATCTTACTTTCTATAAGGCTTTTAAATTCTGCAAATTCATTTTTATCACCCATAAGAACTGCTCCTACCAACAGATCATCTTTTACGATACACTTTTTGTAGTAGCGTTTTCTGATATCGGTAAATATGATTTCTTCATAATTTTCATCATTTTCAGGAACGTTTATCTCGCCTATACTGCACACATCAAGGTCATTGAATTTCAGGATATTCATCAAAACAGAACCGTGATAGGTACTGCTGATATCGCCCGCCATGAAATTGGCGAGGATGGTCGCCTGTTCTTCGGCTGCGGAAGTGATCCCGAATAATTTATTTCTAAATTCCGCAATTTCTCCCAATGCAAAAATATCGGGATGTGATGTTTGCATATGCTGGTTCACTTTAACACCGCGACCGCAGGTCAATCCGCTTTTTTTGGCAATCTCAACATTGGGAATTGTCCCTATAGCGTAAACAATGGCGTTCGCATTTATATTTTTACCACTTTTAAGGGTGATATTTAGCATACCGGAATCCTCATCTTCAAAAACGGTACTTACCTCATTATCAAAATAGATCTGGATGCCCCTTTCTTTCACATCCTGGGCAAGCAGTTTGCTCGAGGTAATGTCCAGCTGGCGCTCCATCAACCTGGAAGAACGTTGTACGATGGTTATTTTTACATTCTTGTGTTTCATTGCCGCAGCCAGTTCAAGGCCTAAAAGTCCGCCTCCCACGATCACCACATGCTGTTGTTCCGGGGGGAGATTTGTTGCATCCAGATAAGCTTTAAAACTATCGGCATCATTTTTACTTCTCATGGTAAACCTTCCCGGAAGGTGAAGCTGTGCGTCCTTAGGGGCAAATGCACGACTCCCCGTTGCAAGGATCAGTTTATCAAAATTGTAGTTAGTTCCGTTGTTATCGGTCACAGTTTTTGCTTCAGGATCAATCGCGGTAATAAAGGTTTCGGTATGGAGGTTTATTTTCAGTTTTTCAAGCTCTTTTTCTTTTATTTTCTGAAGTTGCTCCCAGCTAAGTTCCTCTGTTATATACTCCGGAAGCAGCACCCGGTTGTAAAAAGGATTCGGTTCCCTGGAAAACACTTCCAACTGGTCACTTTTATTATGTTCTCTATAATTCTGAATAAAACGGAAAGCGGCTGCTCCCGCCCCAACTATAAGTACCTTTTCCTGTTTCTTTCTGAATTTTCCAACTGAAACCGCCGTGTATTTAAAATCGGGTTCTTTTGAAAGCGGATCCACAAGATCACTGGTAAGGTTGTTTGCCCGGTTAAGATCATTTTGAAGTTGTTTTCCCCAGTGCATCGGCATAAAAACAACACTTTCCCTTATATCTTCGGTCACTTTTGCCCTTAACCTTACCGTTCCCCTGGCGCTTTTAACTTCAGTTACATCGCCATTCTTAATATTATTGAGGTAGGCATCTATCAGGTTTATTTCCAGTACGGGATTGGGATAATGGGTTTTTAAACGCGCCACCTTCCCGGTTTTTGTCATCGTATGCCATTGATCCCTTATTCTCCCTGTGGTTAAAATAAGTGGGAATTCAGAATCAGGTTTTACTGAATTATTGGCGGTGCTCACAGGAATATTGAAAATTGCCTTTTGGGAGGCAGTATAAAATTTTTTATCCTGAAAAAGCCGCGGTGTTCCCGGATGGCGATATTCTGGCACCGGCCATTGGAAAGTTCCTTCATTTTTCAGCCGATCATAGCTTAGATGCGAGATATCAATACTGGTGCCCCTGGTCATTTGGGTATATTCCCGATAAATTTCTTCAGTATTATTGTAATTAAAACCCCTAAAGCCCATTCTTTGCGCAAAATCACAAAGGATTTCCACATCGGCCCTGGCTTCCCCGGGTGGATGTATATGTTTTTCCAGATAAGAAATACGTCTCTCAGAATTGGTCATGGTCCCCTCTTTCTCCAGCCAGCCGGCAGCCGGAAGTACCAAATCTGCGAAATCTACCGTATCAGATTTATGAGAAATATCCTGTACTACCACAAATTTGGCATTTTTCAGGGCTTTTTCAGCTTTTCGTACATTAGGCAGGCTCACCATAGGATTGGTACAAACGATCCAGATCGCTTTCAGTTTTCCATCTTCCAGTGCGTCGAACATTTCGGTCGCGGTATATCCCGGTTTAGGGGAAATTTCATCTACGCCCCAGAATTGTGCTACTTCTTTACGATGTTCCTCATTAGATAAATCTTTATGTACCGCCAGAAGATTGGCCATTCCACCTACCTCACGACCCCCCATTGCATTGGGCTGACCGGTAAGGGAAAAAGGGCCACAGCCGGGTTTTCCTACCTGTCCCGTTACCAGGGAAAGATTAAGCAAAGAAAAATTCTTATCACTGCCAATCACACTTTGGTTAAGACCCATCGCCCACATGCTTATAAAGCCTTTTGACCGTCCAATAATACTGGCAGCTTTTTTAATTTCATTTGCAGGGACCCCACATAATTTTGAGGCTTTGCTCAGTGATAATTCCTGGACTTTTTCCTTAAATTCTTTAAATCCCTGGGTATGGTTTTTTATAAAATTCCTGTCTATAAATCCCTTTTTCAATAATTGTCTTCCTATCGCATTATAAAGGATCACATCTGTTCCTGGTAATAATTGAAGGTGTAAATCGGCGAAATTAGCCGAATCGGTTTTACGGGGATCGGCAACAATGATCTTTACCTCGGGATGCAGTTCCTTATGTTTTTCTATTCTTCTGAAAAGTATGGGATGGCACCAGGCAGGATTTGCCCCTGCGATGAGAAAACAATCTGCCAGTTCTATATCGTCATAACTACCGGGAACCGAATCCTCTCCAAAAGTCTTTTTATAACCCACTACCGCCGAGCTCATACAGAGCCTGGAATTGGTATCTATATTATTGGTTCCTAAGAAACCTTTGGTAAGCTTATTGGCAATATAATATTCTTCAGTAAGGCATTGCCCCGACACATAGAATCCAACACTGTCCGGCCCGTGCTTTTTAATGATAGATTTAAAAACGCCAGCGGCGCGATCCATGGCATCATCCCAGGAAACACGTTCCCTGGGATGGGATCGGCTCCATCGCATTTCGGGATATAGGATCCTGTCTGAGGTATCATTAACAACATAGTGCAGGTTCATCCCTTTGGAACAAAGCATTCCTTTATTAACAGGATGATCTTTATCTCCTTCTACCTGTATTTGGTTTTGGGCATTTTTTTTAACCACTACCCCGCAGCCAACCCCACAATATGAACATGTACTTTTCATTTCTTTCCCGATCATTTACCGCATGTTTATTTACAAATTTGGTCTTTTTGATCGTAGCATAAAAGGCCTTGCCTTATTTTTATGCATCCTTTAAAAAACCAGTCATAATATTGTATTTTATTGATTTTTAACCTAGTAGATTAAGCATTAATCGGTTTTGTATTTAAAGAACTTTGTAATTCTTCCTGAGCTATTTTTTCATCTTTAACTGAAAATCGTACTCCTAATGCCACCACTCCAGATGCCACAACAACCAGGCCTATAAAGAGGTAGCCTTCCGAAACTGCCTGAGAGGATGCAGCTGCCTGGGCAGATGCCATAATATCCTGCCCCAGCCCTTCATTGGCTGAAATCGCCGCACGCTCAGCAGCACCCGATTTAAACTTCAGCAACATCGCCGCGAGAAAAGCTCCTACATTTCCTCCTGCGCCCACAATCCCGGAAATTGAGCCTATCGCTTTTTTATTGATAAAAGGAACTACCGAGAAAGTTGCCCCTTCTGCCATCTGTACAGCCAGGCTGAATAAGATCAAAAAACCAATAGCAATATATAGATTGGTGATCCCCGAAAATGATGAAAGCATCACCCCCTGTACTACCAGGATAAATGAAAGGAACAAGACCCTTCCACGTAAACCCTTCAATTTACCAAATTTATCGCCAAATAACCCCCCCAGGGTACGCGCGAAAATATTCATAAGCGCAAAGGAAAGCACAATATTACCTGCGGTAATTCTTTCCAGCTGAAAAGTATTCTGCAAATAATCGTCCATGGTACCATAAACGGTAAGTTCAATTCCAAAACAACAGGCATAAACCACAAACAGAATCCATACCCGATAATCTTTCAACACAGTGAGAAAACCTACCTTGTCTTTTTTAACCTTTGGAACATTCCCTTCTGTAAATTCATTAAAATTCCCTTCGGGAGTATCTTTCGTAAAAAAGTAATAAATAATTCCCATAGAGAAACACAAAATCCCAGCAATAATTACAGAATATCTCCAGGCGGAAGATTCAGCAACCCCGAAACCTATTACTAAGGCAGCTATTAGGGGCATTCCCAATCTATTCGCTCCACCTCCAAGATTACCCCAACCTGCTGAAGTAGCATTTGCCGTGCCCACAATATTGGAAGAAAACATCAAAGAAGTATGTACCTGGGTAATTACAAAGGATGCCCCAATAAAACCTGTAAGCAACCTGCAAATCAAAAACTGGGTAGGGGTTTGTACAAAACCGGTCAATATTACCGGGATGGCGCCAAAAATCAGCAACCAGGTATAGCATAAGCGGGGCCCGTAACGATCACAAAGTTTACCAATTGCCAGCCGGGCGAAAACGGTTCCTGTAACCGCAAGTACCACTGCATTCCACTTTTCCGACGGACTTAAGCCCAGATCCCTTACTACATCGGGCATAAACGGAACGATGCCAAACCAGGCAAAAAAACATAGGAAAAATGCAATGGAAGTAATCCAAAACGTGCGAATAGGTACACTTTTAATATTCGTAAGATCTAGTTTAGTTGCTTTTTTTGAAGTTGAGTCTTTCATAATATACATGTTTAGAAAAACTAAATTAAGTATTTATACTTAATAAAATACGTATATTTACTAAGTATTTGAAAAAATGTGAACTTCTAAAAATAGCGGGGGATATTTTAAAAGATTATTGGAAAGACATGGTAAAATAAAGAAGATTCGAAAAATGAAGGGATAGGGTAAGAAAGAGTATCCCGTACTCCAAAGAGATTCCTCCTTCGTCGGAATGACATCGTTTAATTATCATTCAGTTCGGAATAAAATGTAGCGAGAATCCAACCAATCTATTTTGAATTATAAATGTTGAATTGAAAGAGATTTCTCTCTACGGTCGGAATGACAGCTTGATGGAAACAACAGTAATATGTCATCCAAAGCTCAAAGCAGTGGAGCGAAGAACCCCAGGAATCCTATTTTAAGTTTTGACTTTTGACTTTTGAATCTTGAATGCTGAATTTAAGCAAGCTGGTATTCCCTGGCAATATTGGTTAATTCGATAAGGTTTTTAACGTCCAGCTTTTTCATAAGGTTAAAGCGATGAACCTCAGAGGTCCTGTTACTAATTCCGAGCTCTTTTCCGATTTCCTTATTGCTTTTCCCCTCTAAAACCAATTTGAGTATTTGTTTTTCCCTTTTGGTAAGGTTAAAAGGATCTTCTTTGGGTTTGGGTTTCTTTTTTGAAGTATTTTCTCCCGTAAAATTATTAATGAGAATCGCGGAAATATCTCCTGAAAAATACTTGCCCCCCGAAGCTACTTTATGCAACGCCTTCAGGAACTCATCCTTGCTTGATCCTTTCAGTAAATAACCATCGGCACCTGCCTGGACTGACTGAACTACGTATTCTTCGGAATCATGCATAGAGAGTACCAGGGTTTTTACGTCCCAGTTCTTCTCGCGGATCTTTCTCACCACTTCAATCCCATTCATTTCTGGCATACGTATATCTACAATAAGTAGATCGGGTAGGTTTTTCTCCAGGATCTCGAGGGCTTCCAATCCGTCGGAAGCTTCATTCACCACTTCCATGCCCTGCTGATCTTCTAATAATGCTTTGATCCCATCCCTGACCAACACATGATCATCGGCCAAAACTATACGTATATTATCCATATTCTGATTTCAGTTCCAGGTTTAAAATTAGTAATTTTTTACGTATTTTCTTTAGGAATCCAAAGGGATGTTAAGAGTCACCCTCGTGCCTTTACCAGGTTCAGAATTTATAAAGAGGCGACCGTTGATATATTTGATGCGCTCACGCATAAAGGTCATTCCCATCCCGCCATTCCCATTACGTGTTTTGACTTTGCTCATATCAAAACCCTTTCCATTATCGTCTATGGTAATACTCAAAATACTACTGCTATGAGAGACAGAAATGATTATATTGCTGGAATTGGCATATTTTATGGCATTATTAATGGCCTCCTGGGTAATCCTGTAAATATTGATTTCAGTAAGGGAATTCATTCGCTCACTAAAACCGGTTTTGTCATATAACATGATATTTTTCCCCGTTAATTTACCCAGTTCCAGGCTTAGTTTCGTTAGTGCAGGAATAATCCCATGATCGCTAAGTTCGGGGGGCATTAAATTAAAGGTTGCTGTCCTTACCCCTTTAATTATATTTGCCGTAAGTTCTTTAAGCCCTTCAATTTTTTGTGCGGCCTTTTCGGTATTGGATACATCAATACTTTCCAGATTAAAGCTAAGACCCGTTAACATCTGGCCAATCCCATCATGAATATCCTTGGCAATACGATTCTGTTCATTTTCCTGGTTCTCTATAATTTTACTGGAAATAAGCTTTTGCTGGTTCATCTTCTCCTCAAAATTCCGTTTCGTCAACCTTTCGATCTCCAACTGAGCTTCCTTCCTGGTTGTGATGTCTATGGCGATCACCAGAATTTCCCAGTTGTCCTGTACCGGGCTGAAAGGAATAAGCGACATTTCCATCCAAACGTCGGCACCTTCGGTAGTGGTTGCCTTTACTTCTCCCTGCCATCCTTTTCGGGCATTTTCCTCTAAAAGATTTTCTATATTTTTTTTCTCTTCTTCGTTTCCGGAAAGTAAATCCTGAAATTTGCTATAATCAGCAAACTTTCTGATCTTGAAAAGGCGGGAAAATTTTTCACCTATCTGAATAATATCCCCTTCTGAAGTAAGCCGGGCAAACAGCAAAGTTTGGTTCATGGCCTGATTGAGCACTCTCAACTCCTTTACCGACTTTTCTTTGGCCTGGCTCAATACATCGGCATCATGTGCCATTTTTTTAGCCTTAGTTTCGGCCATCATCAAATTATGAATAGTATGCCGCACCCCCTTGGCAGCCGGCCAGAAAATAAATAGAAATTCAGAAAGAAGAATAAGTAAAGTCACCGCCATTAGAAACAACTCCAGATTCCCCAGTTTATCAACTTTATCCCCGGCTTCTTTCTCGTACTGATTAACGATATTATCCATTCCCTGTAAAAAGCTGACTTCGTTTGTCTTCACCAGAAAAATTTCATCAGATAATTGGTCAAGGGGCGTATCTGGATCTTTTTCCAGTTGTGCTACGATAGAGGCACTCGCTTCCTTCATTTTAAGGAAATGGGGCTGAATTTGCTGAAACATCTCGTTCACCCTATCGCTGTTATTCCCAGGAAGGCCCAGGCTGTCACTCCCCTCCAAAAGGGCATAATGGGAGAAATCCCATCGCTCCAGGGTAGATTTGATATTTTCCTTTAATTGAATTTTTTCGGAAGGCTGCCCGGCAATAAGAAGTTGAAGTGTTTCTTTAGTAAGTTTTTGACTGAGCATTCGCTGGCGACCCGCTATATTCACTACCGTAGAATCGCTCTCCTGATCTTCAAGATATTGATGAATAAGGATTTGGCTAAGAATTACACTAACCGCAATGGCACTTAGCGCCAAAATGTAAAGACGGCTCAGCTTTTTAAAAGTGTGCTGATCAAGCGAATTTCCTGGAGTATCGGGCATCCACTATAAATTTTAAGACAAAGCCTGTTTTACAAGACGCTCGCTTTTTGGATCCATAGGTAATTTAAGTGCTGCCTGATGTCCTCTTTCTGACATTTTTGCCCAGGTTTTTTTGATAATATCCATCATTTTTTCGTCTTCATGTTTTGCCGCAAAATCTTTCAGGTAATATTCAAGAAAAACAAGGCATATCACATCTTCAAGCGTTTGGGAATCCTCATCTTTTTTTATCTTTTTCTTCTGAATAAGAAAAGTGACCCTGTCTATAAAATCTTTTTCATAGCCTACTTTTTCCAGGATTTCTGCGGTGATTTCAGAATGTACCTTTTTAAGGTCATTCCTCCATTTTAAATAACCAACCCGGTCCATGGGATATTCATTCCTGGCAACTTGCCACCGGCAAATATGTTGCGCTCTTGCCGCTATTCGCAATTCTTCTGGCGCATCTGGAGAAAATTCATCCAGATGCTGCGTCATTCGCTGGGAATATAAGAGCTCCTTGGGATATTCTTCACCCTGATAAATCTCTTTATTAGGATCTTTAGAATTCCTGGAGTCTATAAGGCGTATTGCTTCTTTAAACTTTGTATCCATTAGTTTTAACAGGCTTAATCAAGAAAAACCAATATACACATTTTCATCCTCAATCTTTACAGGATATACGGCGATCTTATAATCGTCGCCGTTTAGATTGTTACCATCCTCCAGCGAAAATGTTTTCTTATGCATAGGGCAGGCCACTTTTGGGATCCCCTGGTCATCTCCTGTCATCCCACGTGACAGCACCATTTCCAGTTTATGCGGGCAAAGATTCTGGCAGGCATACCATTTGGCTATGCGGTTAAAATGAAATACTGCAATTTGCCGGGATTCATATTTCACACAAGCCCCTCCATCTGTGGGAAAATCGGAAATCTTTCCGGCGTGGAACCAGTTTTTTACCTCAACTGGATTTACTGAATTATATTGTTCAATTATATGTTGCATAATCTTTTAGTTTAAAAAATAATGTATGTCCTTAAAAAATAGCTGTTCTGTCAAACTATTAGGGTAAGCTCACTTCAACCACAGTTGACATTTTTTTGTCTATCTTTCGACTAAGCTCAAGATGACAAAAACTCATTTGAGCGTTAAAGCTGACAAATATCAAAATTACCAGGCCTTTGTTTTTTTCTGATCCCTCATAGGAACAAATTCCAGATTATCGTCCACATCATCAGAGTTCACGAAATGCTTAAATCGCTTCATCATTTCCGGGTCTTCAATCGCCTGTTTCCATTCACATTCATATCTATCCACCAGCCCCTGCATTTCTTTTTCCAGCTCTTCAGCAATTCCGAGAGAATCATTCACTATCACGTCTTTCAGGTAATCTATTCCGCCTTCAAGTTTCTCCAGCCATGGAGCGGTACGGGTAAGTGGTGGTGCGGTACGTATATAATACATTAAGAACCTGTCCAGATATTTAATGCAGGTTTCATCATCTAGCTGTTCAGCCAGAAGTATGGCATGCTTTGGAGTTGCCCCGCCGTTTCCGCATACATAGAGGTTCCATCCGTTTTCCACGGCGATAATTCCGAAATCCTTGCCCCGGGCTTCCGCGCATTCACGAATACAACCAGAAACACCACCCTTGAGTTTATGAGGTGATCGCAAGCCTTTATACCTTTCTTCGATGCGTATGGCGTAACTTACACTTTCATGCATTCCATAACGACACCAGGTTGAACCCACGCAACTTTTTACCGTTCTCAGGGATTTTCCATAGGCATGACCACTCTCAAAGCCGGCATCTATAAGTTCCCGCCAGATATGGGGCAACTCGTGAAGTTGAGCGCCAAAAAGGTCAATTCGCTGCCCTCCCGTGATCTTGGAATACAAATCATATTTTTTTGCCACCCTGCCCAACACCATTAGCTTCTCCGGAGTGATCTCACCGCCCGGGACTCTTGGCACCACAGAATAACTCCCATTTTTCTGAATATTGGCCAGGAACCGGTCATTGGAATCCTGAATGGTCACCTGCTTGTTCGCAGTTTCCATATAAATACTGGCAAATATCGAAGCCAGGGCGGGCTTACAAATTTCACACCCATGGCCTGTTCCAAAAAGGTTCAGCGCTTCATCGTAATCTTTCACTTTATTGATTTTCACAAGATCATATAGTTCCTGCCTGCTAAATTTGAAATGTGAACAAAGCGTTTCCTTTACTTCTTTTCCCATGGATTTGAGCGTGGCCTTAACAAGATCGGCCACCATAGGTTTGCATCCACCACAACCCGTGGCTGCTTTGGTTGTTTTTATAACATCTCCAAGGTTTTCACAATTTCCACTTTCAATAGAACCGCAAATCGCGCCCTTGGTCACACTTTCACAGGAACAGATCTGAGCCGAATCGGGATAATCCATCGCGCTGCCCAACGCGGTTTCTTTTCCATTTTTGGAAGGAATAATAAGATCTTCAGGATCTTCAGGCAGCTTCATTTCATTGATAAACAACTGAAAAAGATTATTATAATCTGAAGAATCACCTATGAGAATCCCGCCAAGTAGTTTTTCACCCTCCCTGGAAACATTAATCCGCTTATAAATTCCTGAACGTTTATTCTCATAAACAATAGTTGCCACCTCGTTATTATCAATAAAGGGATCCCCAAAGCTGGCCACTTCGGTCCCAATTAGTTTTAACTGCGTAGACATATCTATGCGCTCGATCATTAATTTATCGCCACCGGTAATTTGTTCCACAGCAACTTCAGCCATATTATAACCGGGTGCGACAAGGCCATATACTCCACCATTATAAAAAGCTACTTCTCCAATGGCATAAATATCTTTATTGGATGTTTGCATTTTATTATTTACCCAAACACCGCCACGTTCCCCCATCTTTAAACCTGCCTGGGAGGCGAGTTCGTCCCGTGGCCTAATCCCTGCTGAAATAATGAGCATATCGGTATCAAGAGAGGTGTCATCTGAAAAATCCAGTTTTTCCACACCTTCTTCTCCCACAATTTCTGAAGTAGCTTTGTTAAGGTGAATTTTAATGCCCAGGCTCTCAATTTTAGTCTTTAACATATTACTTGCCGGTTCATCTAACTGCCGGGGCATAAGACGAGAAGCAAATTCAATAACATCGGTTTCCAGTCCTAGTTCCTTAGCAGCATTCGCGGCTTCCAGGCCTAACAGTCCGCCTCCCAAAACAGCAGCTTTGCTTTTTCCGTCTTTCTTCAATTTTGAAGCATAATGCCTCATTGCATCAAGATCCTCTATGGTTCGATATACAAATACCCCGGCTTTATCGGTTCCCTTTATGGGCGGAACAAAGGGATAAGAACCGGTGGCCAGCACCAGCCGGTCATATTTAAAAACCTCATCTTTATAGGTCACTACTTCTTTTTGTTCCGGTCTTATTTCCCTTATTAATTCTGAGGTACGTAGTTCTATGTGGTTATCCTGATACCAGTTTAGGGGTGCCAATAAAAGTTCCTCAGGTTTTTCCCTCGAAAAATACTCACTTAAATGAACACGATCATAGGCTGCACGGGATTCTTCACCAAAAACAAGGATTTCAAAATTTCCTCTACGCGGGGAATCTATTAACTTTTCACAGAATTTATAACCCACCATTCCGTTTCCCACTACAATTATTTTTTCCATAACTACGTATTTAAAAATCAAATATAAGTATTTTTACTTATAATATATACGTAATATGAATTTTTTATGTTCATCCCAAATAAACCGGGCCAATTTTTGAATTATAGTCTACACCTCTTCCTTTATTTTAATTGTGAAGAAAATTGAACAAGAACCACACTCAATTACAAACATGATCTTCCTAATCTCCTTAACTAAACCAGTCTTATTCTTACCTTTTTTTTCTTAAGTCTTGAGTTATCCAGTTTCATAATCACTTCCTTAGCCTTACTTGCATCTACAGATACAAAACTGCAATCCCTTTTCAATTCAATAGTACCCAGTTCCTCTTTTTTCAAATTTCCCTGCTTAAAAAAAAGTCCGGCAATATCACCTTTGGAAATTTTATCTTTTCTACCTCCGGAGATAAATAAGGTTTTCCAGGCAGTTTCAGTTTTAATCAGGTTTGATTTCATCACCTTGAGATCTGCTTGCTCTATAAAATGTGGCAAATCTTCATACTTCCATTTTAGTACATAAGCAATGCCGGTAGCTTCCATCCTTGCGGTTCTTCCATTTCGATGGGTAAATTCTGCCTCTTTTAAAGGAAGTTGGTAATGGATTATAAAGTTTAATTCAGGAATATCAATTCCGCGAGCGGCAAGATCTGTGGCGATAAGGATACGATGGGTCCCATTTCTAAATTTTATTAAAGCACGTTCACGGTCTTGCTGCTCCATTCCACCGTAAAAAGTGCCATGGGGAATACTATTTTCTGAAAGAAAATCACTAATCCTCTCGATGCTATCCCGAAAATTACAGAAAATGATCCCGGGTTTGTTCCCAATATGCTCCAATAAATCTATTAAACTCTGCAGTTTATCTTTATCTGGGGAATTCACTGTTTTGATCTCCAGCAAAGGTGTCTCTTCAGAAAGATAATTTATTGTTTGAGGCCTTGTCATTTTAACAAAACCTGGAACCTGGACATTTTGTGTAGCAGAGGTTAAAATCCTTTTTTCAATATGGGGTAAAAATTCAAAGATCTCCCGCATTTCTTCTTCAAAACCAATTTCCAGGGATTTATCAAATTCATCCAGAACAATAATCTTGATATTTTTAACAGAAAAATTCTCCCTCCGCAAATGATCAGCAAGCCTTCCTGGTGTTCCAATTAAGATTGCCGGTAAATGGCTCAGTTCTAACCTATCCTTTTTTGAAGACCTTCCCCCATACACCGCATTTGCTTTAAAACCAGTTCCCATTTCTCTTATCACCTGTTCAATTTGAATAGCGAGTTCCCTTGAGGGCACAAGAATCAATGCCTGAATATTTTCATTTTCGGGATCCAGTTGTGCTAATACCGGCAGAAGAAATGCCAGGGTTTTCCCCGTCCCGGTTGGAGATAATAGCATACTATTTTCTGAAGATTTAATAACCGACCCAGCCTCTTTCTGCATTGCATTAAGATTCGAAATCTTTAGCTTTTGGAGAATTTCTTCTTCAGATTTTATGATATTTGCCATGGGTCAAAAGTACAGCTAAATTGCCGGGATCATCTTCTTTGACGCTTTTTGAGTTCGTCAATTTCACTAACGATTCTAAAATATTTAATATGCATCCAAGAAGTCTACACCAAAATTCTTATGATTTCAGGAAACTCATTTCCGCTTTACCAGCATTAACGCCTTTTGTTATTCTGAATCAATTCGGAAATCGCAGTATCGATTTTGGAAACCCGGGAGCTGTGCTCCAGTTAAATAAAGCCTTGCTGAAGTTTCATTATAAAATAGAGAATTGGGATATCCCTGAAGGTTATCTATGTCCGCCAATTCCCGGCAGGGCTGAATATCTTCACCATATCGCTGATCTTCTTAAAGAAACCGGAAAGAATAGTTCCATTCGCGGACTGGATATTGGTGTAGGCGCAAATGCCATTTATTGCATCCTCGCTAATCGCATTTATGACTGGAAGATGCGGGGTACCGATGTTGAAGAACAATCTGTAAAGGCTGCAGGTTCCAATATTCTAAATAACCCCGGAACTTTGAAAGATATAGAAGTTAAACTTCAGCCAGACCGTGGAAGCATCTTTAAAGGGATGATTGGCGATCAGGATCATTTCCATTTTACTATGTGCAATCCTCCTTTTTATAATTCAGAAAATGACGCTCAAAAAGCCAATTTTCAGAAGTCAAGAAATCTGGGACAAGAAACTGAAAGCGCGAGAAATTTTGGCGGCCAGGCTACTGAATTATGGTGCAATGGCGGTGAAGCATTGTTTCTTAAAAGAATGATTAAAGAAAGTAAGCTATTTAAAAATCAGGTAGACTGGTTTACCTGCCTGGTTTCTAAAAAGGAAAATCTGGCCAAACTTTATAAACAGCTTGACAAAGTAAAAGCGAGTTTTACGAGCATTGAAATGGAAGTGGGGAATAAAAAAAGCAGGATCATCGCCTGGCAGTTTAATACGTAATTTGATTTATTAATCGGTATCACTCTTAAACATTACTTAAAACAACTTCTCTAATTATGGGGAGTGATATGATGAATTATTTAATCTGCTATGGCAGAAGTATTGCTTACTTAGAAATCAAGGGGCAAGAAATGGTTTGAGATATATTTTATTGTAAAAATCTTGATGTACACTCTATTATGTTGTAGATATATAATTAGCGGTATAATAATTGTTAAATTTTAGACGAATCATATAAAAATTTAACAATGAAAAATTCATTACTTACTTCCGTCACTCTAATTGTTATCTTTTTTTTGAACAATTCTTTTAAGGTTGCCTCTGACAATTATTTTCAGATAGGATCCAAAAATTGGAAACTTGAATCTGCTGAAATAACAAATGAATCTTATGATAATAAATCGAAATTTGAAATTGATTTTATAAGTGGAACAAGCAAACTTTCCGATGCTCAAACTTTCATATATATATCCTTGACTAGCGCAAATACTTATAAAGTTGCTGACGGTATTTATACAATTAGCAAAAAATCTTTATCGGATAGGGAACCATATCGTTTTAATGGCTCAATATTTATAAATAATAAAGAAGTTAAAATTGTCGATGGAACTTTTTCTGTAGAAATGAATGAATCTTTTTCAGTTCATATGATTTTCAAATTAGCAAATGGTGATATTTTGAATGGAAATTATAATGGAAAATATTCTTCCTTTGATAGAAGTAAAAACTATAATTAATTATGATATAATATAATTTTTAGTCTTTATTATATAATTATATAAGATACCAAATTTTGAAATAAAATTGTTTTAGAAAAGCGTCAATATTTACTACCTGCCATCCTTTTCAGTCTTTCTTAAAAACTTTCTTCCAAAGTTTTTTTCCCAAATTCACAATCAGTAATACAAGAATCCCTACGACCAACCCAAGCAAAAATTCTATAATTATTGCAGGAATATTTTCAAAAAGACCGTGAAGGAACTGAAGGTTATGGCTAAAGATGCCACCTGCAACCAACAATAAAGCTATAGTTCCAATAACCGACAAGCTTTTAATCACCTTTGGCAAGGCGTTCACCAGAAAAATTCCAAGCTTGTCTGAAAAGCTATCGTCTCTTTCATTGAGATTAATCAGTTTCGCTCCAAATTCATCCATTCGAACGATGAGGGCAACGATTCCATAAACACCAATAGTGGCAACGAGAGCGATGATTGAAACCACAATGATTTGAGTTGGAAGCGGCTCCTGGCTTACCGTACCTAAAGCGATGATCACAATTTCTACTGAAAGAATAAAATCGGTTAAAATTGCCGACTTAATTTTATCTTTTTCCCGAGCGAGGACTTCTTCTTCCGAAAGTTTTTCCAGTAATGGTTTTTCTGAAGGATGGGCATGCGGAAAGAAAAATTCATAAACTTTTTCTGCCCCTTCATAGGCCAGGTATAAACCACCTATAATCAAAATAACAGTTATGGCCCCGGGTAAAAAAGCACTTAGAAGAAATGCAATGGGCAGGATTATAATTTTGTTTAAAAAAGAGCCTTTGGTGATGGCCCATAAAACAGGGATCTCCCTCGAAGACATAAAACCTGATGCTTTTTCAGCATTAACAGCCAAATCGTCCCCCAGAATCCCAGCGGTTTTCTTTCCTGCCACCTTTCCCATTACTGCTACATCATCCATAAGAGCAGCTATATCATCTAATAATGCAAAAAATCCGGAAGCCATAATTCTTTAGTTAAACTTAGAACTGGGAAAGTTGCATTTTTTAAACGGAATCAAAAAATTAAATTTAGTAATTCCTCAAGTGAATATTATAGTCCTACACCAAATGATAAACTTCATACTCACAGAATGGATTTACAAAATTATCCTATGCTAATTTCTGCTTTTAAACTTCTAGTTCCTTATCTCTTTTAAGAAGCAAATATTTAGAGAAAACCGAAAACAAATGATCATATAACAGCTATTTCTTCTCATTAACATTAGAATGTTAAACAATGTTAGAAAATCCCTTAACCCAAGCGGAAAGTAATATTATTAGCCATAGAAAGTTTATAAAAAATTAAATCAGCTATTATGAAAACTCCAAATTACGACGATAAACAGGGTAAACATCCTATCCCGCACGCCAAAGGAATCACGAAAGATGAAAAGGAAAAGGATAAGATTAAAAAAGACGATTCCGCTAAAAATACCAAGAAGGAACAAAAGTGAATTATTTACGAGAACTGATAAAAATCCTGTTCTAACGAGCGGGATTTTTTTTGATAGGGACATAACGAATTCAACACGGTTCTCAGAAATTTTTCTGTTTTATTAACCATATCCTTTTCTGTGGTATTTCTGGATCAATTTCCATAATGCTTCCCAAGGATCGGACTTTAGATTTCAATATTTTGGAAGCTCAGTTTTGCCCACTTATCGGAATATATTGAATGGATGCAGATCAATTTATTAAGATTTTTTTAAAAGGATCTTAGTAATGATTTATGTTCCATTGCTTTACATTTATTTATTATTCTAAAATTTCAGAAACCGAAATTTCATGCATGGAGACATCAATAGGGCTGATTAGCGAATTTTTGCTTTATATATTTATTTTTTTTCTCATCCTCGTTGTTAGATATTTTATTGCCGCCGGCTTCTTCTATTATTACTACTACATCAAAAACAAAGAGAAATTTCAGCCTAAAAAATTAAGTACAAGGCCCTATAAAAAAGCCCAATTTAAAAGTGAAATTAAATGGAGCCTTATTTCTTCTGTAATTTTCGCTATTACCGGTGCATTTCTTTTTTTTCTATACCAAAAAGGATTCACTCAGATTTACCTTGATTTAAATCCGAAAGATATCTGGTATTTTCCATTGAGCTTAATAGTTGCGCCATTAATACATGAAACCTATTACTATTGGCTACATCGTTGGATGCATAAACCATGGATTTATAGAAAAGTACATAAAGTTCACCATGACAGTTTAACGCCATCCCCCTGGACCGCTTTTTCCTTTCATCCATGGGAAGCTATTTTAGAAGCGATAATCCTTCCTCTTCTATTAATCCTTCTCCCGTTACATATAAGTGTAGTAGTATTATATCTCTTAATTATGACAGTGAGTAGTGTTATTAATCATTTAGACATTGAAATTTATTCTGAAAAATTTCAAAAAAGTCTCTTCGGAAAAATGCTAATAGGCGCAACGCACCATCATTTTCACCATGCTGAATTTAAAACCAACTACGGTTTGTACTTTACCTTTTGGGACAAATGGATGAATACTGAAAGTGAAAAAATGAATAATTAAGACATGTGCCCTTATTTTTTTTAAGAACCAGTGGATTATTTCCATTAATTAGGATATTTTCCTTTTATTAGTTTAAAAAATATTCTAATTTGCCCTCATGAAAGATGTCAAGTTTGCTATTACCGATATTGAAACTACGGGGAGTGGAATTCATCAAAATAGAATCACCGAGATTTGTGTGATTGTCGTGGAAAATGGAAAGGTAATTGAACAATTTTCATCCCTGGTAAATCCAAGCCAGTCTATTCCACTTTACATCGAAAGTCTTACCGGTATTAACGACGAAATGCTTAGCTCGGCCCCCCAATTTTCTGAAATAGCAGGAAAAATTGAGAAAATCACCAAGGATTGTGTCTTTGTAGCACATAATGTGAATTTTGATTATAATATTCTAAAATCTGAATTCGCCAAATTAAATATCGAGTTTAAGAGAAAACGAATTTGTACAGTAAGACTGGCAAAAAAATTAATTCCGGGACTTTTCTCTTATAGTCTTGGAAACATTTGCAGTTCTATCAATATCCCCATTTATGATAAACACAGAGCCCAGGGAGATTGTGAAGCAACGCTTATTTTATTTCAGCGTTGTCTTTCTTTAGATTCAGATTTTATTGAGATTAAAAAGTTTTTGAATCAAAGAACAGCGGCCTCATACCTTCCACCAAATTTTAAAAATTCAGATTTAGATAAACTACCAACTACTACGGGCGTTTATTTTTTCCGTGACCAGGATGGAATTCCCCTTTATATAGGAAAAGCTAAAAACATAAAGAGCCGCATAAAGTCACATTTTCAGGAAAGGACAAACCGAAAATATAAGTTGATGCAGAGAACTTACAGCATCGATTATGAACTCACCGGAAACGAATTTCTTGCTTTGCTCCGGGAGTCTGAATTAATTTTAAAGTATTATCCTGAATTTAATAAAGCTCAGAAAAAGTTATCCCGACCTTATACACTTACTTCCTATCATAACCAGAAAGGGATCGAACAGTTTGCGCTACATCGCAATAAAATCGCCCCCGTAAGCTGGATGAAATTCTATACACGGGAAGAAGCTATTAGATTTTTGGAGTTACTTTGTCTCGAATTTGGTCTTTGTCCTAAATATTGCGGCTTACAATCGGGTGTAATTCACTGTAATCACTTTAAAATTTCTAATTGTAGCGGAGTTTGTAAAGATGAAATTACCCAAGAGGAATATAATTCCCGGGTGAGCAAGGCTGTAGATTATATCCATCAGTTTGAAAATTCATATCTGCTTGTTGAAAATGGTAGAGCAAATAATGAGAAAGCATTTATTTATCTTAAAAAAGGCAGATATGCGGGGTATGGATTTATAGATACCTCAGAAGAAGTAAATAATCTTGAAGATTTTAAAAACTATTTAATTCCGCAGAAAAATTCAAGTTATGCTGACAGAATTGTAAGCAGTTATTTGAACAATAAAAAGGACTTAATTAAAATTCCAATTTCGCAAAACAATGATTTTGAGGTAAAACATACTTCTGAAAAATTACTTGAAAGCCTTATCAGCTTTTAGAAACAGATCTATTTTAATCTATAAAATTCCCCGACGGCTCAGCCGTCGGGGTTTCCTCTTCACCTCTCCCTCGGGAGAGGTCAGAACTGCTTTTTCGCAGTTCTGGGTGAGGGGGAAATACAAAATTTCGGTTTTTGGCCCGGAGGCCAAAATGAAACCGGCGATATACCCCTACGGCTTGCCTCGAGCATAGTCGGTTTCAAGAAATTTTTTATTTCTCTTCAGTGTATTTCTTGAAATTATGAAGAATTGATTACCAACCCTGCTTTACATTTTGACAGAATATTGATTTTCTACTTCAAAGATTTCTTCCATGTAGGCAGTTTGCTAATAAAAATTGGCTTTCGGGATATATTATTTAGATGAAATGAAATAAAAAAAATCCGCTATGCTAAGCGGATTTGATTTTATAAGAGGAATATCTTTAAATATGACAATATGATTCTATCCAGAAATATTCTGGTTTCTACAAACTTTAAATTTAATGCGATCTAAAATACTGCAATTGCTGTATTTACTATTGCTGCTATAACCCCTAAAATCACGAAAGCAAAAACAATTGTAATTAGAAGTTGTGCAGGAAAGGCAACACCTTGCATTGAATGTTTGTAATTGTCAAAAAATGTAGTAAAGATTTCCATATAATGAAGTTTTAGAATGAATTATTATCCCTTTAATATACGGTAAATCAGTAATCTATAAAAATATAATCGTCAAGATTCCCAATTATAAGTTGAAAGAAAACTAAGAGTCATATTTCTTACAGAATTGGAGGTTTTCTTTCAATTTTATTTGAAAGTCAAGTGTTAATTAAAAGGAATCCTTAGCCGTTTGTGGTAAAACCGGGATAGCAAGTCATACCTCCGTCTACAAAAATTGTGGTACCGTTTATGTACTCGGACTCATCAGAAGAAAGCCATGCTGCCACACTTCCAATATCTTCGGGAATTCCAATCCTTTTATAGGGAATAAGCTTATTAAGTTTTTCAAGTGCCATTTCAGTTTCCCAGGCTTCCCTATTTATGGGAGTTCTAATCGCTCCTGGAGCAATGCTGTTGCATCTAATCTTAAAAGGGGCGTATTCCTGGCATATACTTTCCATAAGCATAACAATGCCCCCTTTTGAGGCCGCATAATTGGCATGACCTGCCCAGGGAATTATTTGATGCACAGAACTCATATGAATAATTTTCCCTAAAGATTTGGATACCTCTGGCCGCATACCCCTCTTCATAAATTCTTTGATTGCTTCTCTAACAGCTAAGAATTGCCCGGTAAGATTTACATCTATTACAGTCTGCCATTGCTTTAACGTCATTTCATGCAAAGCAGCGTCTTGTTGTAGCCCCGCATTGGCAATGCAAATATCAATAGTCCCAAACTCTTCAATCCCCGTCTTAAACATAGCGATAACATCTTTTTCTACGCTAACATCTGCCTTGACCGCAATTGCCTTTCCGCAAATTGAATCCTTATTAATTTCTTCGGAGATTTGTTCCGCTTCTTCTTTGTGCGAATTATAATTAATAATAACATTTGCCCCATCTTTTCCTAAAGCAAGCGATACCGCAGCTCCAATTCCTGAACTTCCCCCAGTCACAATTGCTGTTTGACCCTTTAATCTTTCATTTGGTTTTTGCATTTCTAAAAATTTTCTTTTGAAATTAATTTAAATATAAGCTTCCCCAATACTGTTTCCATAATTTTTAACTTTACCCTAGAAAAGAAAAAGCCTCCAACTTGGAGGCTCTATAGTTATAATTTCGATATTTTTTATTTTAAAAATAACACCCGCCTGTACGTCGTCCAGCATTTGCTTCACTATCAAATATTTTAAAACTTAAACTAATCAAAATTTGATTTAATCTGGTATCATTAAATGTTGCCCGGTTAATACCAAAATCGGTATTAATAATATCAACTTCCATTGGTTCCTCAGTAGACAAGGAACGATCATACCTCAAATCTATTTCAAATCTACCAAATCCAGCTTTAATTCCCGCCTGAGCAGCTAACGGAGTATTTTGAACTACTATTACCTGATTAGGCGGTTCAGTTCCTTCAAGGGAAGAATCCAACACATTTTGATATGCAGGACCAGCGTATATATCTATAGGCCCCCACACATTGTAACCCACTAAAAGTGGCACACTAATTTTGTCTACAGCATACGTAGAGGGAGCAGTTGGAAAAGCAAATTCGGTTTCCATTTTACTATACACAAATTCCGGCCTCACAAAGAATTTTTTATAGCGAAGCTCGAAAAATAAACCTCCATGTAAACCAAACTGGGAGTCAGCCTCTACTGTACCATCAAAATACACTCCTCCGGAACTAATTCCAGTAATAGTCCCTCCCATTGCATAGTTTCCACCTCCTTTGATTCCAAGACTGTATTCCTGGGCCTGAGTAAAAAGGAAGCAAAGCAGCGCCATGCATAGCAAATATTTTTTTTTGTTCATAACAGTAGATATGTATAGGACATTCGGGGTTAAATATATTAATTTAAAAATCCAATCAAAGACCGACGTATTAGTTTTTAACGTAAAAAAACAGAATTCAGTATTTACCTGTAAGAAACTACCTATATAATATTAAACTTCAGTCTTTTCACCCTGCCATTCGTTAAAGCCCCCTAATAGGTTATAAGTCTTATTAAAACCTAGTTGATCCATAAGAGTACAAGCCTGCGCACTTCTTTTTCCTGATCGACAATAAACATAATAATTCTTTGATTTATCAAGCTTTTCTACCTCATCTATAAATCCCTGTCCCATATATATGTCGATATTTTTCGATTTAGGAATAAATCCCTGCTCTACTTCTTCTTCAGTTCGAACGTCTAGCAGTACGCCATTCTCATCATTCTGAAATTTTTCCTGCCAATCTTTTTGAGTAAGTTCTTTCATTATTTAAAATTTTAAAAGCCTAAATATAAGTTTAATTTATTTTTTCCAATTATAGATTAAATTATGATTTAACATTTTTTTTTAAACCATTCTTAAAAAGACTTTTATATTTGTATATACAAATGTTGTTTAGACAAATGAATCTCGAAGAGTTATTAAAAATAGAAAGTAAGTTATCAGCTCAAAAAAAACTGATCCTTAACCTCATTGTAACCGCAAATAGAGTGAATGAAGAATTAGCAGAAATCTTAAAGCCTTTTGATATTAGTTCACAACAATTTAATGTCCTTAGAATTTTAAGAGGTCAAAAGGGCAAACCTGCTAACCTAAGTACTATTCAGGAAAGAATGGTTAATAAAATGAGTAATACCACTCGTTTGGTAGATAAGCTTATCGATAAAAAACTCTGTGAAAGAATCGTTTGTCCTGCAAATCGAAGAAAAGTAGAGATAACCATTAGCGAAAATGGCTTAAAATTATTATCTGAAATCGATCCTTTAGTAGAAAGCTTTGAAAACAGTTATGCAGGAAAATTATCAGAAGAAGAATTAAATAATCTTAATATAAAATTGAATGAACTCAGAAGTTAAAAAACAGAATGCTTATTTAGAAAATTTAAACTGGAGATATGCCACCAAACAGTTTGATCCATCCAAAAAGGTTTCAAAAGAAAATCTTGAACTTTTAATGGAAAGTGTAAGACTTTCAGCGTCTTCATACGGTTTACAACCTTACGAGATTGTGGTTGTGGAAGATTTAGAAACCCGGAAAAAATTAAAAGATGCGGCATATGGCCAACCTCAGTTGATTGATTCAAATTATGTATTCGTCTTCTCTAATTTCAGGAAAATTGAAGAGAAGCATGTGGAAGATTATATGCAAAATATTTCAGATACCAGAAATGTATCTCGGGAAGATTTAAAAGGAATGGAGGACACTATTAAAAATACGATAAATTCTTTATCTCAGGAGCAACAGCAAATTTGGGGAGCTAAACAGGCCTATCTCGCTTTGGGGAATTTTCTTTCCGCAGCGGCAAACTCACGCATAGATGCCTGCCCAATGGAAGGTTTCGAAAATGAAAAATTCGATGAAATTCTTCATCTGAAGGATAAAAACCTAAAATCGGCAGTCATTGCTTGTATTGGTTACCGCAGTGAAGAAGATTCCCTTCAATATCAGGAAAAAGTTAGAAAAAGTAAATCAGAAATATTTCACATTATTTAAATTAAAATTATGAAAAACAGATTATTAAAAACCGGAGTAGCTTCAGCCATATTTTTGACCACAATCGCCTTTACTTCAGGAACAAAACAGGTAGATATTAAGAATAGTACAATTACCTGGAAAGGGGAAAAAGTTACGGGTTCTCATCATGGTACTATAAACCTAAAAAGTGGTCATTTTAAAATTGAAGATGAAAAAATCCTTGGAGGTGAATTTGTAATGGATATGTCTTCGATTACAGTTACAGACCTTAGTGGTGAAAACAAGGGCAAATTAGAAGGCCATTTAAAATCTGAAGATTTCTTTGGAGTTGAAAAACATCCTTCAGCGAAACTTGTAATTACAAGCGCTGCTCAAAAAGGAGAGGGAAATTACGGAATTGTAGGTGATCTTACAATTAAAGAGCAAACCCATCCCATTACTTTCGATTTAAAAATGGATGCAAATTCAGCTTCTACAAAACTTACAATCGATAGGAGCAAGTATGATATTCGTTATGGTAGTGGGAGTTTTTTCGATAATTTAGGAGATAAAACTATTTATGACAATTTTGAACTGGATGTGAATCTTCAATTCTAGGAGAAAACATTTTTTAAAATTTCATTTGATATGAAAATTTTCATTTCTATATTTGAAGTCATGTTTATAAAAAATGCAAACAACTGGTGGTGGATCAACTTACGTAAAAATTCGTGAGCTAACTTGCCATTATAATAATAAATCATAGGCTTGTCTCACGACAAGCCTTTTTTGTTTTCCAAAAAATTAAAAATTCTGATGTTCAAATTAGAGACCCAATACAAAAAAATCCTGGCCGATACGATCACCCCGGTTAGTATTTATTTAAAACTTCGCGATCGTTATCCCAATAGTCTATTATTGGAAAGTAGTGACTATCATGCCAGTGATAATAGCTTTTCCTATATTTGCTGTAATCCCATCGCGACATTTAAAGTTGAAAATGAGACCATTGAACAGAAGTTCCCCAACGGTAAAATTTTAAATTCTGTTATCGATAAGAATACAAGTATCCCTCTGGAGATTCAAAAATTCGCTGGTAATTTTCATACAAAAAAATCTGACTTCAAATTTATCAATAATGGCATTTTTGGCTATATCGCCTATGATGCCGTTAAATATTTTGAAAATGTAGATATTCAGAAGAAAGAAAAGGATTTAAAAATCCCCGATATCTATTATGCGGTTTATCAGAATATCATCGCCATCAATCATTTTAAGAATGAGGCTTATATTTTTGATCACAGCCCCAATTCGGAAAGTAACCTTGAGGAAATTGAACAATTGCTGAAAGTCAAAAATTTTTCCTCCTATAATTTTTCGAGAGCTGGAGAAGCAAAATCTAATTTATCTGATGCTTCTTATAGGGAACTGGTAGAAACTGCAAAAAAACATTGCCAGCGTGGCGATGTTTTTCAACTGGTCCTTTCCAGGCGGTTTTCCCAAAAATTTAAGGGCGATGAATTTAATGTTTACAGGGCACTTAGGAATGTGAACCCTTCGCCCTATCTCTTCTATTTTGACTATGGAAATTTTAAAATCTTCGGAAGTTCACCCGAGGCGCAATTAATTGTAAAAAATGGTGTTGCTGAAATTCATCCAATTGCCGGAACTTATAAAAGAACAGGAAATGATGAAAAGGACGCGGAGATCGCTAAAGAATTAAGTAACGATGAAAAAGAGAATTCTGAACATGTAATGTTAGTAGATCTTGCCAGAAACGATCTAAGCCGAAATGGAACCAATGTGCAGGTAGAAAATTACCGTGAGATCCAGTTCTTTTCACACGTGATCCATCTGGTAAGCAAAGTTACGGGGAATAAAAACCCAGATGTTTCCACTGCTCAGATTGTTGCCGATACTTTTCCGGCAGGAACCTTAAGCGGAGCTCCAAAGCCCATGGCGCTTAAACTCATCGAAAAACTGGAGAATGTAAACCGAAGTGCATACGGCGGCGCCATTGGATTTATGGATTTTGAAGGAAATTTTAATCATGCCATCATCATTCGCTCCTTTGTAAGCAAAAATCATGAATTACATTACCAGGCAGGTGCAGGGATTGTTTCAGAATCCAAACCCGAAAACGAATTACAGGAAGTTTACAATAAACTTGGTGCTTTAACCAAAGCTCTTGAAATCGCTGAAGAAATTTAAAATGAAAAAAATACTTGTCATAGATAATTACGACTCTTTTGTCTATAATCTGGTTCACTATATCGAAGAATTTGATTTTGAGGTGGTGGTTCGTAGAAATGATCAACTAGATCTTGAGGATGTGGAAGATTATGATAAAATCCTTCTTTCACCGGGCCCGGGAATTCCTGATGAAGCGGGTTTATTAAAAGATATCATAAAAAAATATGCTCCCACTAAAAGTTTATTAGGAGTTTGTCTGGGAATGCAGGCGATGGGTGAAGTGTTCGGGGGAAAATTAATGAATCTTGCTGAAGTTCATCACGGGGTGGCTACAAAGAACATCCTTTCGGTAGAAGATGAATATTTATTTGATGGCTTTGAAAAAGAATTTCAGGTTGGTAGATATCACTCCTGGGTGGTTGCGGGGGAATTACCAGATAGCCTGGAAGCCACCAGCCATGATGAAAAAGGTGAGATCATGTCTTTGCGACATAGGGAGTTTGATGTTAGGGGGGTCCAGTTTCATCCAGAATCTGTTCTTACCCCAAACGGAAAAAGAATGATCAAAAACTGGCTGGAAGGCCCTAAAATATTGAATAGCGATCAAAAATTTGTGAAATTAAACAGTCAAGCTTAAGCAGTAATGAAAGAATTATTAAACCGATTAATAAATCACGAAACGATCACCACCCAAGAAGCTAAACAGGTGATCTTTAATATTTCAGAAGGAAAATATAATGAAACACAAATCGCAGCCTTCCTTACGGTTTATATGATGCGAAGCATTACCATTGAAGAACTGGAAGGCTTTAGGGATGCTTTACTGGAGTTATGTATAGCGGTAGATCTTTCAGCTTATAATACGATTGACCTCTGTGGAACGGGGGGCGATGGAAAAGATACTTTCAATATTTCTACCACAGCATCTTTTGTAACTGCGGGCGCCGGAATAAAAGTTTCAAAACACGGAAATTACGGAGTTTCTTCAATTAGTGGAAGTTCCAACGTGATGGAATATTTAGGCATAAAGTTTAGCAGTGATACAGGTTTTTTGGAACGCTGTATCGATAAGGCTAATATTTGCATTTTGCACGCGCCACTATTCCATCCGGCCATGAAAAATGTAGCTCCTGTTCGTAAAAGTCTGGCGGTAAAGACATTCTTTAATATGTTGGGGCCTATGGTCAATCCGGCATTTCCGCAAAATCAATTAGTGGGGGTTTTTAGCCTTGAACTGGCCAGGATGTATGCCTATTTATATCAAAAAACCGATAAAAATTATACTATTCTGCATGCATTGGATGGTTACGATGAAATAAGTTTAACCGGGGCAGCTAAAAGTATTAGAAATGATGCTGAACAGATACTTCTACCACAGGATTTTGGCGTAAAGGAATTAGATCAAAGTGAAATTGCCGGCGGAGGTTCCATTGAAAAATCGGCAGAAATATTAATTTCCATTTTAAAAGGGGAAGGGACTGCAGCACAAACTTCAGTAGTTTGCGCCAACGCAGGGATGGCCATCGCCACGGTTAACAAGATAACTCCATTGGAAGGAATGCAGCTGGCAAAAGAATCTATTAAATCTGGAAAAGCTTTCAAGTGTTTTGGCAAATTACAGGAATTAAGTAAACTCGAAAATTGATGAATATTCTTGATAAAATTGTTGCCGATAAACTGCTTGAAGTAGAACTAAAGAAAAAAGTAGTCCCGGTTTCCCAACTCGAAAATTCAGCACTTTTCAAGAGAGAAGTTTTGTCTCTTTCAGAAAAGATAAAAAAATCTTCTACTGGAATTATTGCAGAATTTAAGCGAAGGTCACCTTCAAAATCTATAATCAACCAGGACTTGAATATTCAGGAGGTGGCCAGAGGTTATGAAAAGGCTGGAGTATGCGGAATGTCTGTGCTTACTGATGGTAAATATTTTGGCGGCTCATTAGATGATCTTTTAATTGCCAGGGCAGCGGTGAATATTCCAATTCTTAGAAAGGAGTTCATTATTGATGAATATCAAATCTTAGAAGCGAAATCTTATGGCGCAGATGCCATCTTGTTGATTGCTTCGGTACTTTCAAAAGATGAATTGAAAAATTTCGCCAATTTCGCTAAAAACCTTGGTTTAGACGTGCTGTTGGAAATTCATAATGAAGCGGAATTGGAAAAATCTGTAAACGTGGCTGCAGATCTTATGGGAGTGAACAACAGGAATTTAAAGACCTTTGAAGTTTCCATTGAAAACAGTAAAAAGCTCGCTCAAAAAATTCCTGCTAACTTTGTAAAAGTTTCAGAAAGCGGGATTAGTAATCCGGCGGTGATCAACGAGTTAAAAAAGCATGATTTTAAAGGCTTTTTAATTGGCGAGAATTTTATGAGAACAAGTCAACCAGGAGAATCTGCTTCCAATTTTATTAGACAAATACAAAATTCCAATTAAGATGAATCTGGAAAATTCGAAAGAAAAAACGCTTATAACCTCAGCTTCCGGGCAAAGTATAGGTTTAAGTTTAAAAATTTGCGGGATGCAAAACGCGGGTAACATGCTTCAGGTTTCTGAGCTTGAACCCGATTATATGGGCTTTATATTTTACGAAAAATCGCCCCGCTATTTTGACGGGGAATTGCCGAAAATTGCCCCGGAAATTAAAAAAACAGGTGTATTTGTAAATGCAGGTGCCGATGAAATTCTGGAAAAGGTTTCTAAATATCATCTGAATGCAGTTCAGGTTCATGGAGAAGAGTCAGCAGGATTTTGTAAAGATTTGCGCTCTACACTGCAAAAGAGCGGTAACACTCCTGAAATTATTAAGGTTTTTTCAGTGGGGAAAGATTTTTCTTTTCAGGATATAAAACCCTTTGAAGGGATTGTAGATTATTTTCTTTTCGATACAAAAGGTTTAAACCCGGGAGGAAATGGAGAAACATTTGACTGGCAAATTTTAAAAGAGTATCCTTCAAACACGCCTTTTTTCCTAAGTGGGGGAATTGGTCTGGAACATGCCGAAGAAATTTCCGAATTAAAAAATCATTTTCAGCGTATGGGTAAACCAGGTTTATTATACGCCATCGATGTAAACAGCAAATTTGAACTGAAACCAGGTTTGAAGAAATTAAAAGAATTAAAGGAATTTAAAACCCACATAAATTTATAGGATGAGTTATCAGGTTGATGAAAAGGGCTATTATGGTGAGTTTGGCGGTGCTTTTATTCCGGAAATGCTTTATCCAAATGTAGAGGAACTACGCTCCCAATATATAGAGATCATGCAAAGTGAATCTTTTCAGAAGAAATTCAGGGCTTTGCTGAAGGATTATGTGGGAAGGCCTACCCCGCTATATTTCGCCAAAAGATTTAGTGAAAAGTATAATACAAAAGTTTATCTAAAACGCGAAGATCTTTGCCATACCGGTGCACACAAAGTCAATAATACCGTTGGGCAGATTTTGATGGCGCAGGAATTAGGCAAGAAGCGAATAATCGCGGAGACCGGCGCGGGGCAACACGGAGTGGCAACAGCCACTGTTTGTGCGCTAATGGGACTGGAATGTATTGTGTATATGGGTGAAATCGATATTGAAAGGCAATCGCCCAATGTTGCCAGAATGAAAATGCTGGGTGCAAAAGTAATTCCGGCAAAGTCGGGAAGCAGAACTTTAAAAGATGCGACCAATGAAGCGATTCGTGACTGGATAAACAATCCGGTGGACACACACTATATTATTGGTTCTGTCGTGGGGCCCCATCCCTATCCTGATATGGTGGCGAGATTTCAAAGTGTGATTTCCGAAGAAATTAAAAAACAGTTAAAAGAAGTTGAAAATACAGAAGATCCTGATTATGTGGTTGCCTGTGTGGGTGGTGGAAGCAATGCCGCAGGGATCTATTATCATTATCTGGACAATCCTAAAGTGGGGATTATCGCCGTGGAAGCCGCAGGAAAAGGAATTGATACCGGCGAAAGTGCTGCAACTTCAGCATTGGGAAAAATGGGTATTATCCATGGGAGTAAAACCCTGTTAATGCAAACCGGGGACGGACAAATTACCGAACCTTATTCCATTTCTGCAGGACTGGATTATCCTGGGGTTGGTCCTATGCATGCCAATCTTTTTACTTCCGGCAGGGGCGAATTTATTAGTATCACCGATGATGCGGCCATGAAAGCCGGCCTTGAACTTGCAAAACTGGAAGGTATCATTCCCGCCATTGAAACTTCCCATGCCCTCGCCATTTTTGAAAACAGGAAATTTAAACCTGATGATGTGGTAGTGGTAAATCTTTCGGGAAGAGGGGATAAAGACCTGAATACTTATATTGAATATTTTAATTTATAAGGTTCATTGCGAGCTACGAAGTAGTGAAGCAATCTCATCTTTATAAACCTAGAGATTGCTTCGGGCTTCGCTCTCGCAATGACAAAAAAATAGAAAATGAATAGAATTAATCAAAAACTGGAGGCAGACCATAAACTCCTATCCATATATTTTACTGCGGGTTATCCCAATACTAATGACACTGAAAAGATCATAGTTGATCTGGAAAAAAGCGGAGTTCATTTTATAGAAATTGGTTTGCCTTTTAGTGATCCATTAGCCGATGGGCCAACGATCCAGCAAAGTTCAACAAAAGCTTTAAAAAACGGAATGACTACCGAAAAACTCTTTGAGCAACTGGAGGGGATTCGAGACAAGGTTGAAATTCCCTTGATTATCATGGGATATTTCAATCCTATTCTACAATATGGAGTAGAGAAATTCTGTAAAAAATGTTCAGAAATTGGAATTGACGGATTGATTATCCCTGACCTACCGGTTGATGTTTATCATGAAAACTACCAGGATTTATTTGAAAAATATGGTTTGTTGAATATTTTCCTAATTACGCCTCAAACTTCTGAAAAAAGGATCAGGTTTATAGATTCCATTTCCAATAGTTTTATTTACATGGTGAGCAGTGCAAGCGTTACAGGATCTACTTCAGGATTTTCAGAAAAAACACATGAATATTTTAAACGAATTCATGAAATGAATTTAAAAAATCCTCAAATCGTTGGCTTCGGAATAAAAGATCATGAGACTTTCACTAAAGCAACAAAATTCGCCAAAGGGGCGATCATTGGTTCTGCCTTTATTAAAAATCTGAATGAAAATGGTATTGAGAGCATCAAGGAATTTGTTTGGAATGTGAAAGCTTTAACCTAATTGTAACAGGCTCTTCACAGCATTTAAGACCTTAAGTCCTTATCTTTAAGCTGTAACATTAAAAAACAACATTATGGGAGGCCCAATTGAAAACAACAGGAAAACTAGAAAAACTGAACAAACAAACCCAACAAATCCTACTGGTGATAGAAATCAACAAACCAACGATGTAGATTTTGATGAAAAAACCATTAAGGAACAACAAAACAAAAAATAAGCTATGGGACGAGGCGACAAAAAAACAAAGCGTGGTAAAATTGCGATAGGAACTCATGGGAAATTGAGGCCTAAACGTAAAAAGTTTAAAATTAAACCTTCAACCCTGGCAGATCAGGATAAGAAAGCTTTGAAATAAGTCGCTTAAAAATGATCTTTATACTGAAGAACCCTGAAGTCAACTGTGTTGAAGTCAGGGTTCTTCTTTTTTAGAGCTTTGTAAAGTTCACTGCTGCCAATAGAGATATTTGCCGCCCCTGAAGGTGCAGTTAAAGAAACAGTGGATATAATCCGGTTATCTAAAAGGAACTCATGAATCTTTGGCGTGGATTGGTCTATTAATTTTAATCTTATATGCGGATATTTATCTTTTAAGAGCTTTCTAAAAAAATATTCCGGGCCATTTTTAGAATTTCCGCCTGTAAAAATAAGCGTATCGATCTTAGGGAATTTTTTGAGAATTTTGATCATTTCCCTCAACTCCACATCCTGCATCCCCAAATCTGAAGCATCAATTTTTTCCCTGGTACTGCATTCCACAATATCGCAAATACCAATACCACGATTTGTCAGAAATTTTTTGCGTTGGGAAACGGCTTTTTCGGAATTATCGAAAAGAAGGTTTAGTTCAAAAATCTTATCCAAAATTGGCCATAATAGGCCATCCTTGCTTCCATAGCAAAAATCTACATCATCTGGTTTTAATTTACGGCTGGTAAACCTTGGCGGGGGGAGCGTTCCAACAATTAATTTTGTAGCGCTCGCCGGGATAAATGGCGGATAAGGGTGGGTATGGTAAAAAATAACTAGGGGGTTAAAATTACTATTCAATTGTAAAAATAGGAATTTATCTTATAAAAACCGGTTCACCTTCTTTTTCTGTATGTTTTTCGCTATAACGATACTGTTCATAATCATATCCCAAAACATCGTCCAGGTTTTCACAATTCTTATCCAGAATATATCGAACCATAGAACCCCTGGCCTTTTTTGCAAAAAAGCTGATAATCTTGAGTTCACCATTCTTAAAGTCCTTGAAAACAGGGGAAATTACCGGAACTTTCAATTTATTAGCATCTACAGCTTTGAAATATTCATTGCTGGCCAGGTTTAAGAAAAGTTCGTTTTCTTCGAGTTCATTATTCAAGAAAGTGGTTATTTTCTTTTGCCATACCTCGTATAAATTCTTTTTTCTATCAATTCCTATATCGGTTCCCATTTCCAAACGATAAGGCTGGATAAGGTCAAGAGGTTTAAGAATACCGTACATTCCGGATAAGATCCTTAAGCTATTTTGAATTTGATCTAATTTCCCTGTTGGAAGGCTGTATGCATCCAACCCGGTATACACATCTCCCGCAAACGCATACATCGCCGGGCGGGAATTCTTTTTATCATGCCCTTCCTGAAATTCCTGGTATCGGTTATAATTTAAATCTGCCAGCTTATCGCTAATGCTCATTAAACCAGAAAGCTTTTTTTTAGATTGTCTGGAAAGCTTCCGATTAATTTTTATGGTAGTATCAAGAAAATTTGGCTGAGTTCCTCTGGAAGTTGGAAGTTTAGATTCGTAATCAAGGGTTTTTGCCGGGGAAACAACAATCTTCATGCGTAAACTATTTTTGCCAAAGATAAGACTTCAGTCCAAAAATATAGAACATGCGAAAATTTGTTATTTATGAAATAATAGATGGGATTTATCTACAAATCTTCCAGCTGATTCCTGGCATAAGCCCTCCATTTTTCAATACAGTTTGCCATATCCTCGGGCAATTCGGTATCAAACCTCATCCATTCTCCGGTTTTTGGATGCTTAAAACCCAGCGTTTTGGCGTGCAGCGCCTGCCGGGGCAAGATTTTAAAACAATTATCTACAAACTGTTTATATTTGGTAAAGGTTGTGCCTTTTAGGGCTTTATCACCTCCATAGCGTTCATCATTAAAAAGGGTATGCCCAATATATTTCATATGAACCCTAATTTGATGGGTCCTGCCGGTTTCAAGTTTACAGGAAACCAGGCTCACATAGCCTAAACGCTCAATTAATTTCCAATGGGTAACTGCAGGTTTTCCATTATCTGCGTCGTCACCAACGTAAACGATATTCTGAAGCCTATTCCGCGGATTTCTTCCAATATTGCCTTCTATAGTTCCTTCTTCTCCCTCAATATTTCCCCAAACGATAGCAACATATTCCCTTTCGCTGGTCTTATCGAAAAACTGTTTAGAAAGATGGGCCATGGCATGATCTGTCTTGGCAATGACCAGCAATCCGCTGGTATCTTTATCGATACGATGCACCAGCCCCGGCCTTTCGCTGCTATTAACAGGTAAATTATCAAAATGATGAATAAGGCCATTTATTAAAGTACCGCTATAGTTCCCGTGTCCCGGGTGCACTACCAGTCCGGCTGGTTTATTAATTATTAATAAAGTATCATCCTCATAAACAATATCCAGGGGAATATCTTCAGCAACTAGCAGATTTTCGTAAGGTGGATGTTCAAACATCACCTGTACCACATCCCCCGCTTTCACCTTGTGGTTCTGCTTAACCACTTCATTATTCACATAAATATTTCCGCTTTTGGCAGATTTCTGAATTTTGTTCCGGGTAGCATTTTCGATAAAATTCATGAGGAATTTATCTACCCGCAATGGTTTTTGACCGCTATCTGCTACAAATTTGTGGTGTTCATAAAGCCCGGAATCATCATCCTGATCTTCATGATCTTCAGCTTCTGTATTTTCAGAATTCATCTGTGGCAGTAGTTTCATCAATATTTAGGGTATCTTCTTCCTGGATGCGGTACCTTCCGCTCCCATCCCCTAGAATCAGGTCGATTTTTGAAGTTTTCATTAATTCATCCCCGGCTTTTACTTCAGCACCTTTATGGCGAAGTTCCAGTACGGCATCTTCAGCGATATCTGGCTTATAGGTGATGTTGCCAATTTCAAAACCTAAAGATCTTAAAGTTGGTTCAACCTGTCGGCGGGTTTTTCTGATTAAATTATTGGGAATTTCCACTTTTCGATATCCCGAAGGATTTAAGGTGAGATAAATTTTACGTTCTTCTTTTACAAATTTTCCAGGTGCCGGGACCTGTTCTATGACAGAATATCTCGGAAAATCTGGATTAAAATTAGCCGAATCCAGGATTTCATATCTTAATTCCAACTCATCCAATCTCCCTTCTACGTCATCAAGGTTCATTTTTGCCAAATCTGGCACCTCAATTCTTTGGTCTTGATTTGTAGTAAAATCAAGCCATTGCATAGCCAAAAATGCCAATATAAAAAGCACCACAATAGCCAAAACTACCTGGATTAAAAAAGTTTTGCTAAAAATGAATCGGAATAATCCCATAGTCTTAAGATAATGAACAAAGATATAAAACCCTTTGGTTTTGGTGTTAGACCTTTTTAATGATATTTTTGTTTAACGATCTTTAAGCGGATTTATTGAAAATGAAGAAAAAAATTGCCATTGCCATGGGCGGATATTCTAGTGAATACCGCATCTCTATAAATAGTGGTAACGTCGTTTACCACAATTTGGATCCTGAAATATATGAACCATACCGTGTTCATATTTTACAAAGCGAATGGTTTGTGGTAGCCGCAGATGACACCCCTTATCCTATTAATAAAAGTGACTTTACCGTTGCTATTAACGACGAAATCATCCAGTTTGATTGTGTTTTTAATACGATACATGGTACTCCGGGTGAAAATGGTTTATTACAAGCCTATCTGGAATTGCTTAATATCCCGCAAACAACCTGTGGTTATTATCAGGCGGCCTTAACTTTTAATAAACGGGACCTTATAAGTGTTTTGAAACCTTTTGGTGTAAAAACTGCGAGAAATTACTTCCTGGATGCAAATGATCCTATCGATACCGCGAAAATCGTTGAAAAAGTAGGCTTGCCCTGTTTTGTAAAAGCAAATCGCGCCGGAAGTAGTTTTGGAATCACCAAGGTCAAAGAGGAAGCAGGGTTGTATGCTGCCGCGAAAACTGCTTTTGCGGAAGATGATCAGGCAATTATCGAGTCTTTTTTAGATGGTACTGAAGTTTCCGTTGGAGTGATTACTTATAAAGGTGAAATCATGGCCCTGCCCGTGACCGAAATTGTTTCAGAAAATGAATTTTTCGATTACGAGGCAAAATATCTGGGGAAATCCCAGGAGATAACTCCGGCAAGGATTTCAGAAGAAGACAGGGACAAAGTGCAGGAAATTGCCAAAATGATCTATCGAAAATTGAAAATGAAAGGTTTTACCAGATCTGAATTTATTTTCCAGAACGGTGAACCACATTTTATAGAAATGAATACCACACCTGGTTTAAGCCAGGCCAGTATTTTACCTCAGCAGGCTGAAAAAGCCGGAATATCCCTGCCCGAATTATTTGGGAGTGCTATTGAAGCTGCTTTAATCTTTAAATATTAAGCATGAGAATTGCTGTTTTTCCCGGTTCCTTTGATCCTATAACCTTAGGCCACACAGATATTATTGAAAGAGGATTGCCCCTTTTCGATAAAATCATCCTGGCAATAGGGACAAACAGTAATAAAAAATATATGTTCAGTCTTGAGAAGAGACTGCAATTTTTGTCAGAAACCTTTAAAAACGAAGAAAAAATAGAAGTTAAGACCTACAAAGGCCTTACGGTTGACTTTTGTAAATCTCAAGATGCCAAATTTATTCTTAGAGGCTTAAGGAATGCTCACGATCTGGAATTTGAAAAAGCAATTGGACAAACCAATTTTAAAATGTCTGGAATTGAAACAATTTTCTTAATCTCGGGTTCAGGAAAATCGCATATTTCTTCCACGATCGTAAGAGAGGTGATGCGCAATAACGGGGATTATTCCTTTATGGTTCCGCCAGCCGTACGCAAAAAATAAAAAATTTCTTAAACCGACTATCCCTGCCTGCGGCTGGCAGGCCCGCGGCAAGCCGTAGGGGTACCAGCCTGCCGGCATCGGGGAATTATTTAGACTAAAGCTGATATTTTAAATTAATTCCTCCGAAATAATTCCTGGGAAGCCCCGGATAATAATACCGGGGGGCACTCCCCCCAAATCCAACCGCATTGGTCACCACGCTTGCCGCATAACTTTCATTCAGAATATTATCCATCCCGAAGTTAAGGTCCAAATCCAAATTAGTAGAAAGCTGCCAGGAATAATTCAGTTTTAGATCTAATAATTGATAGGCATCTGTATAAAGTGAATTGGAGTCATCTAATGCCAGACTTCCCACCGCCTGATAATTTAAATTCCCCTGAAAATTTTTCCAGTTTAAGGTAACACCGGGAGAAATAGTATATTCCGGGGCTCCAGGAATTTCGTTCCCGGAGTAATTTTCCCCATTGTCTACAAATCGCTCAAATTTGTAAAAACTAAAATTGGAATTTAAACTCCAGGTTAATAGCACATCTTTCAATTTTGAATAAACTTTTGTATTTAATTCCATTCCATTATGGTTGGATTTCCCTGCGTTCACCCCAATATACTGGTCCTCTCCTATTCTACGCGCAACTAACAGATTCCTAATCTGAATAGAATACAAACTCAATTCCGTATAAAGCTTATTATTCAGCCACTCAGCCTTTAATCCTACTTCGTAATTAAAACCTGTTTCAGTTTTAAGGTTAGTATTGATAAGTCCTTCCGGAGTTAAAGTCTCTGCCACAGTTGGCGTGGAAAACCCATGACTAGCAGAAGCATACAAATTTTTTCCTTCAGAAAATTCATAATTAAGTCCAAGGCGCGGCGAAATAATTGGTTCAAAAGTATAATCCCCGCTTTGGTCGCTTTCCGAGGAATTAAACCTGTCATCTATGCTGTAAGCAGTTACATTCAGATTAATTCCTGCATCCAAAATCAGCTTTTCCGTCAATTCACTTTTTAACTCGCCAAAAATATTGAGGTAGTTTCTGGTTTGATCCAGGTCGTTCAACAATTGGCCTTCAACACTTCGCCTTTCTTCTACAGTTTCATACAGGTTCTCATAATTCTGAATCGTATAGTTTTCCAAAACACCTTCAGCACCAAAACTAAATTTAGAAGGAAGTCCAAAAAATTGCTTTTCCAGATTGAATTTTGTTCTTACACCCAAACCTGAAGATTTATCGTCCAGAATATCAAAAGGACGTGGTTCGTAACCATCGCGATAATTCAGAAAAACGGAGGTCTGATTTTTAAAATTTTCAGAGAAATTGGTCGTGTATGAAATTCCGGAGATAATTTTTTTATAAGACTCAAAACCCGCCGAAGCATTCCAGGTAAAAGCAGCTTTTTCGGGATTATTCCTGAAATCCTGTTCGTTTAGCGAACTGGGGATAAAAGCTTTTAAATCGATATAATTGAAAAGAAAATTCCATTTGTTCTCGTTTTGATTTGCAAGGCTGGCATTTAATAGAATTGAATTCCTTTCGTAGGCACCATTAGCTCTGAATCCGTCAGAATTTAACCGATTGTAATTAATTCTTAATCCTTTATTAAGTTTCGAGACTGCCGCGGAAATCCCAAATTTAGAGGTATTAAAACTGCCAAAATTCGATCGAAGTTCAGTAGAAACGCCTTCTTCCCCTAAATCTTTTGTATAAATATTAATAGCTCCACCCAGCCCGGCGCCAAAGGAGCTGGAAACAGGTCCTTTATAAACCTCCACCCTCTCCAGGTTTTCAGGATCAAGATCATCTAAAGTTAATTCGCCTTCAGCAGTGGTAAGGGGAATCCCGTCTAAATAAGCCTTAATGCGATTAGTGCTGTATTGTGCCCTGGCCCCAATTCCGCGAATATTGATCTTGTTGGTGTTATACGCACCCCGGTTCACATACACCCCCGAAACTTCGTTTAAGTTTTGCATAAAATCAAACTGACTTTTTTTCTGAAGATCGTTCTGGGTGAGCAAACTTACAGCATAAGAAGACTTTTTAATCGTTCCGGGGATATTGGAACCTCTCAATTCAATGACAGAAAGCGAATTGAAATCAGGCTGCATGAAAATTTGCAAATCCAGAATTTCTGACTGAATCTTTTTTTCAACAGAAACATAGCCCAAAGTTGAAATTTCCAAAAGCGCAGGGAATCCAATGTCATATAATTGAAATTCCCCATTTTCATCTGTAAGCGTAAAATTCTTTGAATCCTTTATTTTAATAAGGACATTTTCTATAGGTGCTTCATCAATTTTACTGAAAACCTTTCCGCGTATATGCTGTGCCTGAAGATTTCCAACAAATAAAATGAGTATTACCTGAACTAATATTTTTTTCAACCGCTAATTATTCTGTACTTATTCTCCAAATCTTGTTCCCGTCATCATCATTTACCAGCAGCGAACCGTCAGCCATCTGGGTAATTCCCACAGGTCTTCCATAGACTTCATTTGAGTTTTCGCCTGCATTGAAACCGGTAAGAAAATCTTCAGGTTGCCCCGGGTTTCCATCTTTATCCATCGGCACAAATAAAACCTTGTATCCGCTTAAGGTTGCACGATTCCACGATCCATGTTGACCCACAAATGCTCCGTTTTTATATTTCTCTGGAAAAGTATCGCCAGTATAAAAGGCCAAACCTAAAGATGCTGTATGTGGTCCCACCGGAACATCAGGAATGATCGCCGCTTCTACCTTCTCCTCATGAGGATCGTTGGTCCATCTTGGATCTTTAATTGCACCATAATAAGAATACGGCCAGCCATACCAGCCACCGTCTTTTACGCTGGTAATATAATCTGGCACCAAATTATCGCCAATCTTATCGCGTTCATTCACTGCTGTCCACAACTCCCCGGTGATCGGGTTCCAGTCTACACCTACGGGATTTCTTAAACCGGAGGCGAAAATCCTCTCACCAGTACCATCAGGATTGATTTCTATGATATTGGCACGGCGTTTTTCCTTCTCCATCCCATATTCGCCCACATTACTTGAACTTCCCACGGTGATATAAATTTTTGAACCGTCTTTATTACTAATTAAATTCCGGGTCCAGTGATGGTTATACCCTCCTGCTGGCAGGTCAAGTATTTTTTCACCTTCAGAATCGATGAAATTTGCGCCTTCTTTATATTTATATCTCATGAGCGCATCCACATTGGCCACGTAAAAATATCCGTCAAGGATGAGCATACCATAAGGCTGGTTCAGGTCTTTTAAAAACAAATGTTTTTCCTCTGGTTTTCCATCACTATTCGTATCTCTAAGTAAGGTAATTTGATTTGCACTGCTCTCTTTATCGTTAGATTCCACCACGAAAATATCATTATTAGAAGCGATATAGGTTCTTCTTGGATGCTGTAAACTATCAGCAAAAATTTCAACTTTAAAGCCTGCCGGCGCCTGTGGTTTTTTTCCTTCAGGCCATTCCACTAATTTACTGGGGTTGTTTACAGATTCCGAAGAAAATGGAGCGGGAAGTTCTAATTTTCCTATTGACGTTTCTACGACATCAGGCTTTGCTTTTGCCAGTTCCTGTTTTGTTTTTCTGCTTAAATCTTCAATCACCTGAGCCTCTGAAACTTGAGACATTCCCAACATTCCCAGGCTAAATAAAAAACATGTAATCTTTTTCATATTCTATTTTTGATTTAAAAATAGGCGGAATTTGATGCTTTAAAAAAGATTTGATTTCAATTAGGTATACTTTAACAGCATTTGCCCGCTGTAGATTAAATAGAAGGATTTTAGCATCTTTCTCTCTTTTTACTTAAGTTTACGGCAATATTTTTAGAAAATTTTATGAAAAAAATATTATTTCTTGTTTTAGTATTAATCACTTTAGGTAGTTGTGATTTTTCGAAATATATGCTCGTTAAGAAATATAATTTTGAAACGGTTTTTGAAAAGTCTGAAGGAACCGAAACCGCAACATATAATCAGGTAATAGATTTTTACAAACAGCTGGCCGAGGCCTATCCAAGCGTAAGTTTAAAAGAATTCGGAAAAACTGATAGCGGCCTGCCTTTGCATTTGGCAATTTTTAATCCTGATAAAAATTTTGAATTTGATGAGATTTCAAATGATTATAGCGTCCTTTTAATCAATAATGGAATTCATCCGGGTGAAAGCGATGGAATAGATGCCACCATGATGTTATTTCGGGATCTTGCCGGAGATTCTATAAAGGTTCCAAAAAATACGGTTGTTGCCACTATCCCAATTTATAATATTGGCGGGTCTCTAAACCGCAATTCCACTTCCAGAACGAATCAAAATGGCCCTAAAGAATACGGTTTTCGGGGAAATGCCAGGAATTATGACCTAAATCGGGATTTTATAAAGGCTGATACCAAAAATGCACAATCATTTTACGAGATTTTTCATACCGTAAATCCAGATGTTTTTATTGACAATCATGTGAGTAATGGCGCAGATTACCAATACACTTTAACCCACCTTTTCACCCAACACAATAAATTGGGAGGAAGTTTGGGCGAATACATCAATAAAAAAATGATGCCCGCGCTGGAAGATTCTTTAAAAGCAAAGGACTGGGATATCTCCCCCTACGTAAATGTTCATAATCAGGTGACTGAAGAAGGTTTTCCCCAATTTATGGACTGGCCCAGATACTCGACGGGATATGCTACACTTTGGAATACGCTCTCTCTTATGGTGGAAACCCATATGCTAAAACCTTATGACAAAAGGGTTGCTGGAACTTATGAACTCATGCGTTCCATGATAAATATCACAGATGCTGAAACTTCGGTAATCAAAGATCTTAGAACAAGGGCGAATAGAAAATATTTAACCGATAGGAATTATCCAATTCAATTTGAACCTGATCAAGAGAATCCCTCAAAAAGGCAATTTTTGGGATATGAGGGTGAAATGACCCCTAGCGAAATTTCTGGGGATGAAAGGTTAAAATACGATCGTGAAAAACCATTTTCAAAAGAAATAGACTATTACGATAATTATAAAACAACAGTTCAAATCGAAATACCAAGAGCGTATGTGATTCCGCAGGGATGGTGGCCTGTTTTGGATCGTTTAAAAATGAATGGGATTAAAATGGAAGCGGTTTCCAGGGATACAACCCTAAATGTAGAAATTTATAAAATTGAAGATTATAAAACTTCTCCAAAGGCATATGAAGGACATTATCCCCACAGCGATACGAAAGTTTCAAAAACAGTAGAAAGTGTACACTTAAGAAAAGGGGATTTTATCGTTACCACCTTTCAGGAAGGGGCGAGATATTTAATCGAAACCTTGGAACCGCAGGCAACAGATTCCTTTTTTAACTGGAATTTCTTCGATACCGTTCTTCAGCAAAAAGAAGGCTTTTCACCTTATGTTTTTGAAGACGTAGCAAAAGATCTACTTGAAAATGATCCTGGATTAAAAGAAGAATTCGAAGAAAAGAAAAGAACAGATCCTGAATTTAATGTTAACGCCTACGCTCAGTTAGACTGGCTACATAAGCATTCCAATAATTATGAAAAAGCACATTTACGCTACCCAATCTTCCGACTCCCCCGCTAAATAGGCATCAGAGAATAACATAGTGATATTAGCGTACGACTTTTTTAAAGCTTTTTGTGATTTTTTGAAATTTTTCCATTTCGCTTTTTTAATCCCCTCGCTTTTTTCAGGCTTAAGAGGGCCGTTAAAGTCGGTAGTCATTTCATACCAATAAGTTTCCTTTAACCTGAATTTTTGTTTACGTTTAAAAATGTGATAGGTTCTAGTGATAAACCTCGTGATTTCCAAATTTTGAACTCCTGTCTCCTCTTCCACTTCACGTATTGCAGAATCCTTTATGCTCTCTCCGTTTTCGGTCTTGCCTTTAGGAAGATCCCATCGCCCATTCCTGTAAATAAAAAGAATTTCCTTTTCGGGGTTCACCACCATTCCGCCGGCAGCTGTGACCACTTTTATTTTCTCGAAAAGAACATCTAAAATTTCGCTTTCCTTAGCATGATATAAATGTACAAACTCAAGTTTTCCATTATTTATCTTCTTGATGATTTTTTTTAACCGGACTGTTTTTAAAGGAAAGGTCTTGTATTTAGCTCCAATTTCTTTTCTTGAGGAAAGAATTATTGGAATATCATTCACAAAAACTTTATACATTTGCACCTATGATTTTGAATAAAGAAACAGCAAAAAAGACTGCTGAGCTTTTGTTGCAAATTAAAGCAATAAAATTAGAACCACAAGACCCCTTTACGTGGGCCAGCGGATGGCATTCGCCTATTTATTGCGATAATCGTGTAATTCTTTCTTACCCGGTAATAAGAAATTACATACGTGAACATTTTGCTAAGCAAATTGAAGGAAAATTTGGCAAACCAGATGTTATCGCTGCCGTAGCAACAGGCGCAATTGGGATTGGGATGCTGGTTGCAGAATACCTGAGCCTACCCTTCGCTTACGTTAGACCAGAACCTAAAGGTCACGGGAGGAAAAATCAAATAGAAGGAAATTTGGAAGAAGGCCAAACGGTTGTTGTAATTGAAGATTTGATAAGTACGGGGAAAAGCTCGTTAGGTGCCGTAAAAGCTTTAAAGGAAGCCGGTGCAAATGTAAAAGGGATGTTTGCAATTTTTACGTATGGCTTCAAAACTGCCGAAATTAATTTTAAGAAGGGCGGGATCGATTTGTATACCTTAAGTGACTACGATAATTTGCTGGAAACAGCCCAAAAAACCACATATATTAATGCAGAACAAGCTTCTATTCTTAAAGAATGGAGGGAAGATCCCGCAAACTGGAAAGTGACCTTATGAGATTAGAAAGTGAAAAAGTAACGACCAATAAGAACCAACAGGAAATGTTCATTTTTTTAACCGATGTTAGAAATTATGAGCAATTAATGCCTGAAAGTATTCAGAAATTTGAGCCTATTAGCGACGACACATTTCTTTTTCAATTAAAAGGGATGCCCGAAATCCACCTTCAGATCAAGGAAACAAATGAACCGGAACTTGTTGTTTTGGGTTCTACTTCTGAAAAATTGCCGTTTACTTTAAATATCCATATTTCTGAAAAAGGAACTGAGCAAAGTGAGGTTTTTATGGATTTTCAGGGAGAATTTAATGCCATGATGAGTATGATGATTAAATCTCCATTGAAAAAATTTATCAATACGCTAAGCGAAAACGCTGCGAAATTATAAATGAATAGGCGAAATTTCTCAGCTTTTTTTTTAATACAATAACTTTATCTCTTTAAGATCGAATAAAAGAACCTCTGCACCTTCAGTTTCTACTTTTAATTTTCCTTCCGGGCTCACCCCTTTGATCATTCCTGAAATCCTTACCCCATTTTGGAGCTCGAATGCTGAAACTTTATTTATTCGGAACATTTGCCGTTCATATTGAGTGATAATTTCATCAGAATTTATCTCCTTTATTTTTTCAAGCAGTTCTGAAATAGAAGAAATTATTTTTTCCAGAACATGATCGAGATTAAATTCAGCCGAAACCATATTGCGTAATGAGGATGCATTGGGTAATTTTTCAAAATCTGTTTGGTTCACATTCAAACCAATACCAATGACACTGGCGGCAATAATATCAGCCTGAATAATATTTTCAATTAAAATCCCTCCAATTTTGTAATTTGCTGACATTATGTCGTTAGGCCATTTTACGCTTAAGTTAGGAATTTGCAAATCTTCAAGCGCTTTTAAAACCGCGATTGAAACTATTGAACTTAGCAAAAAATAATGTGAAATCTTAAGTTGATTTAGAGGGTAAAGTATACTAAAAGTAAGGTTCTTACCTTTTTCCGATTCCCAAGTAGAATGGAATTGTCCGCGACCTTTCGTTTGCTCCTCTGCTACGACACAAACTGGCTGGAAATTTTGATTTCCCGCGTAAAACTTCCTTACAAAGGAATTCGTACTGTCGATGGCATTAACTTTGATTATACGCATATGGAGATGGACGTGGATTTGGAATTAAAACTTGTGGAACAATCTCTAGTAAAGAGCAAAAAAATGATAAATTTGCGTAAATAAATAAATTTAATGGCGAAAAAGGAAAAAAGCAACGACCAACTTATTTCACATATAGTAAAAGGAATTGAAGAAGTAAAAGGAAATGATATTGAAATTCTGGACCTTAGAGATATAGAAAATACCGTTTGTGACTATTTTATTATCTGTAACGGGACTTCAAACACCCAGGTGAACGCCATAGTAAATTCAATTCAAAAAACAGTAAGCAAAAATATACAGGACAAACCCTGGCATATTGAAGGAAGTGAAAATGCAGAATGGGTGCTTATGGATTACGTGAATATTGTTGTTCATGTCTTTCAAAAGCATATTAGAGAATTTTACGATATTGAGAGTCTATGGGGCGACGCCAAAATTACCTCTATAGAAAGTAGTTACTAAATAAAAAATCGAAAAGAAACGAATGGCGAATCAAAAACCCAAAAAAAAATTAGACCCAAAAAAGCCGAAATTTAGTGCCTACTGGATTTACGCAGGGATCATCCTCATATTTATTGCCATTCAATGGCTTGGAGGGGGAGGTTTTACCGAACCTGCCAAAACAAATCCTGCCCAGTTTAAAGAATTTCTAAAGAACGGTGATATTAAGGAGGTAAAAATCATTAATAAAAACCTGGCTAAAGTTTATTTAACTGATGAGGCCAAAGCAAAGGAAATCCATAAGGGCAAAACAGAAACTGAATTGTTGCCCACTGGTGAAACCCCTACTTATACTTTCCAGTTTGGAGACCTTCAAAATTTTGAAAATGACATTCAGGAAATAAAAGCGGAGTATAATTTAACTACCGAAGTTAATTACGAAAGTGAAAGTGATGTACTTTCAAATTTGTTCTGGTCTCTTTTACCGTTTATTCTGATCATTGGAGTCTGGATTTTCATAATGCGAAAAATGAGTTCTGGTGCCGGTGGTGGCGCCGGGGGCCAAATTTTCAATATTGGCAAGTCCAAGGCGAAATTATTTGATCAAAAAACCGATGTAAAAACCTCCTTTAAAGATGTCGCCGGATTAGAAGGGGCAAAAGAAGAAATACAGGAAATTGTAGATTTTCTTAAAACTCCTGAAAAATATACCGCGCTTGGTGGAAAAATTCCAAAAGGAGCACTTCTTGTAGGACCTCCCGGTACAGGTAAAACGCTTTTGGCAAAAGCTGTTGCCGGTGAAGCTAAGGTGCCTTTCTTTTCGCTTTCAGGATCAGATTTTGTTGAAATGTTTGTTGGGGTTGGAGCCTCAAGAGTTCGGGATCTTTTCAAACAGGCAAAAGAAAAATCACCTTCCATCATATTTATTGATGAGATCGATGCGATTGGAAGAGCGAGGGGAAAAAGTAATTTCTCCGGCTCTAATGATGAGCGTGAAAACACATTGAACCAGTTGTTAACTGAAATGGATGGTTTTGGCACCAATACGAATGTGATTGTAATAGCCGCAACCAACCGTGCAGATGTACTTGATAAAGCTTTAATGCGAGCGGGTAGATTTGACAGGCAGATCTATGTTGATCTTCCAGACCTTAATGAAAGGAAAGAAATTTTTGAAGTTCACCTGGCTCCTTTAAAAAGGGTGGCTGATGAATTGGATACGGAATTTTTAGCAAAACAAACCCCGGGCTTTTCGGGAGCCGATATTGCCAATGTTTGTAATGAAGCTGCTTTAATCGCTGCTCGAAAAGGCCATAAAGCTGTTGGAAAACAGGACTTTCTGGATGCTGTAGATAGAATTGTTGGTGGTCTTGAGAAAAAGAACAAGATCATTACTCCAGACGAGAAAAAAGCGATCGCTTTTCACGAAGCCGGTCATGCCACGGTAAGTTGGATGTTAGAACACGCTGCACCGTTAGTAAAAGTTACCATTGTTCCGCGAGGACAATCTTTAGGAGCTGCCTGGTACCTTCCCGAGGAGAGATTGATTGTAAGACCGGAGCAAATGCTGGATGAAATGTGTGCTGCTCTTGGTGGGCGTGCTGCGGAAAAAGTGATTTTTAATAAAATTTCAACCGGAGCCTTAAGTGATCTTGAAAAAGTTACCAAGCAGGCACGAGCTATGGTCACGATTTATGGATTAAATGATGCGGTGGGTAATCTCACGTATTATGATTCATCTGGACAAAGTGAATACAATTTCACTAAGCCCTATAGCGAGCGAACTTCAGAATTAATAGATAAAGAGATTTCCAATTTAATTGAATTGGAATACAAGCGTGCAATCGAGTTACTCGAGCACAATAAAGATAAGCTTACCCAACTTGCAGAAATTCTTCTGGACAAAGAGGTGATTTTTAAAGATGATCTTGAAAAAATCTTCGGAAAACGTCCTTTTGATAAAGATGTTGCTGAAGAAAAACTGGCGAAGAATAAGAGCAAGCTTCCCAAAAGCAAAGAACCTACTGAAACAATAAATGTTTCTGAAGGCGAAAGCGATCACGAAGAAATAGCCGAAAACGGTTCAGTTAACAAGTAATTTAGAACTACCATTAAAAAATCTTCAATTATCATTAGGTTAGTTGGAGATTTTTTAACTTTGGGGAAATCTGTGTAAGAAAATACAGTAAACCTATGAATCTATTTAAAAGATTCCTTAATCCGAATTCCAAATCTGAAACTGAACAGGAAAATCAGGATCCAACTCAGAGAGGAAAATATATGCCGGAGGTAAAATTACCTACCGATGAACGGTTTATGTTAAATTTTAAAAATAACGGGGGGAAATTTCTTTATTGTGTAAATGAAGAGGAGATCCAGGAAGCCTTCGATAATATTCTAATGGAGAATGATTGGTACGAAACGGAATGCTGTTGTTTTGATGACAATCTAAAGAGTAAATTCAATAGTTTTAATTTAGAGTTCAATAATTCGGCGAAAGCAGAATTTTATCTGTCTACCTGCGAATATCTGGTTGCCAATGATGGTTCAATTTTAATATCTTCAAACCAGATTAAAGAAAGAAAACTTCATGATCTTCCTGCTAATTTTATAGTACTTTCTTCTACAAGCCAACTTATCGATACCATTGGAGAAGGCTTAAGGGGAATTAAATACAAAAACAAACAGCAAATACCTTCCAATATCACTACGATTAAAAACTTCGAAACTCAGAAAGAGGGCGATTTTATGACTTATGGAAGTAGTACAAAAAACCTATATTTGTTACTTCTGGAAGATCTGTAATTTATGAAGGAAACCGTAATCCGTACTGTGTCCGGGCTGTTATATACGGCCATACTGGTCGCTTCCATCCTTTCTTCAGAGCTCATCTTTATTCTGCTTTTTTACCTGCTAAGCCTGGTTTGCCTTGTGGAAATGCAGAAGCTTTTACATTTAAAGAGTTATGCCCTGTACCTTGTACAAGCCTTGCTATTTTACCTTTTTAGTTTTCTAAAATTCAATCAAAATGCAACGATGTTGCTTTTACTCATCACTATTTTTGTAAACCTTTTTCTGGTAAAAGATCTTCTGATTATTAAAAAAATTCCTGTTTTTGAAAAGAAAAAGTATATCATCATTATCTTTTATCTTATTTCATCAACAATATTCTTAACCCTTATCCCAACTATACAGGGGACTTTTAAACCTAATCTTGTAATAGGCATATTTTTTTTAATCTGGACCAATGATACCTTCGCTTATCTGGTTGGGAAAAACTTCGGAAAAACGAAGTTATATGAAAAAATTAGTCCGAATAAAACTATTGAAGGCTTTTTGGGCGGACTGGTTTTTACCTGTATCATGAGTTATTTAATTTATTATTATACTAAATTCCTTTATCCTGGAGTTTGGCTGGGAATGGGTGTAATCATAAGCATATTCGGCACTTTAGGAGATCTGATTCAGTCAAAATTTAAAAGGCAGGCCGGTGTAAAAGACAGCGGGAAACTTATGCCCGGGCATGGAGGATTGTTTGATCGTCTGGATAGTATTATCTTTGCAAGTCCATTCGTGTATGCTTATCTATATTTATTAAATTATGTTTCATAAAGAAGGTTTTAAAATAATGACCCTTACTGCGATCATACTTATCGCAATAAATATCATTTCCTACAGTTTAATAGAAACCTACTGGATAAAATTTGCCATTTTGGTAGCCACTGTCCTGTTTTTCTTGCTAATTGTTCAATTTTTCAGGAATCCACAGAGAGTAACAGATCACAATGATGAGCATATTGTTTCTCCGGTAGATGGGAAAGTGGTAGTGATCGAAGAGGTTTATGAAAAGGAATATTTTAAGGATAAAAGAATACAGATCTCCATTTTTATGTCCCCCATAAATGTTCACGTAACTAGGCATCCTGTGGGGGGAAAAGTTACTTTTAGTAAATATCATCCGGGAAAATTTTTGGTAGCGTGGCATCCAAAATCCAGTGAAGAGAATGAACGCACTACGGTTGTAGTTAAGAACCCAAGGATTGGTGAAATTTTATATAGGCAAATTGCCGGGGCACTGGCAAAGAGGATCGTGAATTATGCTGAAACCGGTACTGAAGTTGTTCAGGGAAGTGACAGCGGATTCATTAAATTTGGTAGTCGAGTAGATGTTTTTGTTCCTTTAGGCACAAAAATTCGAGTAGATTTAAACGAAAAGGTTAAAGGTGGCATGAGCGTGATCGCTGATGTGAAAACCGAATAACATGGAACAAGAAAATAAAGCCCGGTTTTTGAAAGCCTATGAAATGGCAAGTAATACAGACCGGCAATTCCCACCAGATGTAATGCTGCATTTCTACGCGTTATACAAGCGGGCTACAGAACAGAATGGATTCTATATCCCTCCATCTAATAATGGGGATATTCGCAGTGCTTTTAAAATGAACGCCTTGTTCCAGGTAAAAGAATTGTCAAAAGCTGAAGCTGAAAAGATGTATATTGAACTTGTTGAAGAACATATAGGAGAAGTTTCTAATTAAGCCTGTCTACTTTCCTATTATCCCAAATTCTTTATACTCGCCCTTAATGTTTCAATTTTTGCCTCTGCATCGGCCTTTTTAGCCTTCTCCATCGCTACAACTTTTTCCGGGGCATTATTTACAAAACGCTCATTGGAAAGTTTCTTGTCTACAGATTTTAAAAATCCTTCCGTATAACTTAGCTCCTCCTGAAGTTTAGCCTTTTCAGAATCTACATCGATCGCTCCGGCAATAGGGATAAAATATTCATTAGAACGCACTCTAAAAGATAACGCACCTTCCACATTATTTTCGGTATAATTGAAAGTCTCGATATTTCCCATTTTTGAAATCACGCCATCATATTTCCTGGAATTTTTCTCATTCTGAAGCACCAAAAGATCAATAGTGTTTTTGAAAGAAATATTCTTTTCTTTTCTAATCTTTCTAATCCCTACAATCACTTCAGAAGCAATATTAAAATCTGAAATTAGGCTTGCATCAAAATTTGTTTCTTCCGGCCATTTAGAAATGATCAAAGCTTCTTCCGGGGTTCTTAAAGTTATCTCCTGCCAGATCTCTTCAGAAATAAAAGGCATAAACGGATGAAGAATTTTTAGATTGTTCTCCAATATCTTAATTCCCTCACCATAGGTTTTTTGATCAATGGGTTTTTCATATTCCGGTTTTATCATTTCCAAAAACCAACTGCAGTAATCATCCCAAATCAATTTATAGGTAGACATAAGCGCATCGCTCATTCTATATTTTGAATAATGATCTTCCAGTTCTTTTAAAGTCTGCTGAAATTTGGCATTATACCATTCCACAGCAATTTTTGAAGTTTTCGGTTGTTCAATTTCAGAAGAAATTTCCCAGCCTTTTATAAGTCGAAAGGCATTCCAAATTTTATTGGCGAAACCACTCCCCTGCTTGCACAGGTCTTCATCGAACATAAGATCGTTCCCTGCGGGTGAACTCAACAACATCCCTACCCGAACGCCATCAGCTCCATATTTTTTTATCAATCCCAGCGGATCTGGTGAATTACCCAGGGATTTGGACATTTTTCTTCTTTGCTTATCACGAACAATCCCCGTTAAATATACATTCTTAAAGGGTCTTTCACCACGATATTCATAACCGGCCATGATCATTCTTGCCACCCAGAAAAATAAAATTTCAGGTGCAGTCACAAGATCATTGGTAGGATAATAATACTGGATCTCTTTATTCTCAGGTTCAAGGATTCCATTAAAAACACTAATAGGCCATAACCAGGAAGAAAACCAGGTATCTAAAGCATCTTTATCCTGAGTAAGCTGATCAGCTACTAAATTTTCATTTCCTGAAGCGATTTTAGCCTTTTCAACAGCCTGTGCTAGAGTTTCAGCTACAACAAAATCATTTTTTCCGGGTCCATAGTAATAGGCCGGGATTTGCTGTCCCCACCACAGTTGCCGTGAAATATTCCAGTCTCGAACATTATCCATCCAATGGCGATACGTGCTTAAAAACTTATCGGGAACCAAATTGATATCATCGCCCACCACAGCATCTATGGCAGGTTTGGCCATTTCTTTCATCTTTAAAAACCACTGGTCGCTTAACCTGGGTTCGATAACCGCACCGGTTCTTTCGCTGGTTCCCACTTTATTTATATAGTCTTCACTTTTTGCAAGCGCACCGGAAAGTTCTAATTCTTCAACAATTTCAGCCCGGGCTTTAAATCGATCCTTTCCTTCATAATGCAAACCAAATGCATTTAGTGTAGCATCATCATGAAAGATATCAATAACTTCAAGGTTGTGTTTATCTCCAAGAACTTTATCATTTTCATCGTGCGCCGGGGTAACTTTTAAACAACCGGTACCAAATTCCACATCTACATATTCGTCTTCGATGATAGGAATGCTTCGATTACAAATGGGAACAATAGCTTTTTTTCCTTTTAAATGCCTGAATCGCTTATCATTTGGGTTGATACAAATTGCACTATCCCCAAAGATTGTCTCCGGCCTGGTGGTGGCTATAGTTAGGTGATCATTAGTCCCTTCAACTTTATACTTTAAAAAATAGAGTTTCCCCTGTCTTTCTTCATAATTCACTTCTTCATCGGAAAGGGTGGTTTTCGCCTGCGGATCCCAGTTTACCATACGATAACCGCGATAAATCAAACCCTTATCAAAAAGATCAATAAAAACTTTGATTACCGATTGGGACATATTTTCGTCCATGGTAAATTTTGTTCTTTCCCAATCACAGGAAGCTCCTAATTTTTTTAGTTGCTGTAAAATTATGCCACCGTGTTTATGGGTCCAATCCCAGGCATGTTCTAAAAATTCTTCCCTGGAAAGATCATTTTTATTAATGCCTTCCTCTTTAAGTTTGGCCACAACTTTCGCTTCCGTCGCGATAGAAGCATGATCGGTTCCCGGAACCCAGCAAGCATTCAAACCTTTTAATCTGGCCCTTCTAATGAGTACATCCTGAATCGTATTATTGAGCATGTGCCCCATATGCAATACCCCGGTCACATTCGGTGGCGGAATTACAATAGTATAAGGCTCCCTTGCATCTACTTCAGAATGAAAAAAATTATTTTCCATCCAGTATTCATACCACTTATCCTCTACCGATTCTGCATTATATTGTGAAGCAATTGCCATTTCTTGGTCTGATTTTTGAAATAATGGCAAAAGTAATTATTACCGGAGGATAAAAAAAGGTGAGCAATTAATTAAAATTTGAGGTTTCCTTAAAATAGGCCTATCTTTAATCTTCCGATCTAAATTAATAAATTATGAAAAAAGTAGTAGCTATAAGCATTTTCCTGATAGTAGGATTGGCTTCTGTTCAGGCTCAAAAAACAGCCAAAATGGAGTTCAAATCTGAAACCATCGATTATGGGGATATTAAAAAAGGCAGTGATGGATTGCGTGTTTTCGAGGTAAAAAATGTTGGAGACGCACCTTTAATCATCGAAGACGTGAAATCCAGCTGTGGTTGCACGGTGCCTACAAAACCTGAAGAACCTATTTTACCAGGGGAAACCGGTAAAATTGAAGTTAAGTATGATACGAACAGAGTAGGCCCAATTAGAAAAACGGTAACTGTTTATTCAAATTCTTCGGAACCCGTTAAAGCTTTAAAAATTAAAGGAACGGTAATCGATAGAGAATCCGGGAGTTAATTCCTGACAAAATAAATTTCAAAAAGCTTCCTTTTAGGGAGCTTTTTTTATTTGTTCCAGAATATAAAGCCTCAAGAGTTATTGAATCCTGACTAATTTTTGCAATTTTGCAAATCTAAAAATATTGTAATGCCAAAGATTTCTTTGAAAGGGCAGGAAATGCCAGAATCTCCAATAAGAAAATTAGTTCCATTTGCAGAAGCTGCGATAAAAAATGGAAAAAAAATATATCAGTTAAATATTGGTCAGCCCGATATTAAAACTCCCCAGGTAGCCCTGGATGCGGTAAAAAACCAGGATATAGAAGTTCTTTCTTATAGCCATTCCGCAGGTTTCGAGAGTTATAGAGAGAAGTTAGCTGCATACTATCAAAAAACAGCTATTCCGGTTAGCAAAAATGACATCATTATAAGTACCGGAGGGAGTGAAGCACTTTTATTTGCCATGGGGAGTATTACAGATCCTGGGGACGAAGTGATCATTCCGGAACCTTTTTATGCGAATTATAATGGATTTGCAACCGCTTCAGGAGTTAAAATTAGACCTATTGAATCTACAATTGAGAATAGCTTTGCCCTCCCTCCAATCTCAGATTTTGAAAAACTGATTTCAGAAAAAACCAAAGCGATATTAATTTGTAATCCCGGTAATCCAACCGGTTATTTATATACCGAAGAAGAAATTAAACAATTGGCGGCTTTAGCCATTAAACATGACCTGTTTATTATTTCTGATGAAGTCTATCGCGAATTCGCCTATGATGGACAAAAACACTTTTCCATCATGAGTTTACCGGAACTTTCGCAAAATGCGATTATGGTAGATTCGGTTTCTAAGCGATATAGCATGTGCGGCGCTCGAATTGGCTGTTTGGTATCAAAGAATCAAGAAGTTATTGCTACGGCGATGAAATTTGCCCAGGCGAGACTTAGCCCACCAACATTCGCACAGATTGCGGCGGAAGCGGCCCTGGATACTCCAGATAGTTATTTTGAGGAAGTGATTGAAGAATATGTGGCACGAAGAAATATTCTGGTTGAAGGCCTTGAAAAAATTGATGGTGTAAAAGTAGGGAAACCTAAAGGTGCTTTTTATTGCATTGCTGAATTACCCATTGAAGATGCCGATGATTTCGCAAGATGGTTACTGGAAGATTTTGAAGACGAGGGAGAAACGATTATGGTCGCACCTGCTGCCGGATTTTATTCTACTCCTAATACGGGAAAAAATCAAATTCGCATCGCCTATGTTCTGAAGAAAGAGGACTTAGAAAGGGCAATTATCATCCTGGAAAAAGCTTTAAAATCATATCTGAAAAAATAGTTAATGCGCATCCTGCGGAACTTTTCTTTAAAAAAATACAACAGTTTTGGTATTGAGGCCAGGGCTAGTAGATTTGTTTCGGTCCAAAAAATTGAGGATTTAAAAATCCTTCTTAGAGGAAGTTATGCTTCGGAAGTTTTTATCCTGGGTGGCGGAAGCAATATGCTTATTACCAAAGATATTCAGAAAACCGTTCTGCATATTGATCTAAGAGGAAAGGAAATTATTTCTGAAGATGATGATGAAGTAATTCTTAAAGTTTGCGCAGGTGAAAACTGGCATCAGCTTGTTTTGTATGCGATTGAGAAAGGTTATGGCGGGCTTGAAAACCTCTCCCTTATTCCCGGAAATGTAGGTACCTCTCCTATTCAGAATATTGGAGCGTATGGAGTTGAACTAAAAGATACTTTTCTAAAATGTGATACTTTAAATGTTCAAAGCCTGGAAGAAAAAGAATTCAGCCTGGAAGAATGTAAATTTGATTATCGAAATTCTGTTTTCAAGACAGAGCTTAAAGGGCAGTATATCATTACCGCGGTTTATTTTAGACTCACAAAACGAAATCACAAAAAAAATATTGAGTACGGTGCAATAAAAGAGGAACTAGAAAAAAATCATATTTCCTCACCTACTCCAAAGGATATTTCCAATGCCGTCATCGCCATTAGACAATCCAAATTACCCGATCCTAAAGAATTAGGAAATAGCGGTAGTTTTTTTAAAAATCCCGTTATTTCTATTGAAGATTTCAATAACATGAAGTCAAACTTTCCTGATATGCCCTCGTATCCAATTTCAGCTTCTGAAGTAAAAGTGCCCGCGGGCTGGTTGATAGATCAGGCTGGTTTAAAAGGATATCGTGATGGTGATGCCGGTGTTCATAAAAATCAGGCTTTGGTTCTGGTTAATTATGGCAATGCTTCTGGTGCCGATATTTTAAATCTTTCAGCAAAAATTCAGTCTACTGTAAAAGATAAATTTGGAATTGATCTGGAGCCTGAGGTAAATATTATATAAAAAAAGGAGGCTTTCGCCCCCTTCAATTTTTTTTAAAATTAACTCAACCCTTATTGAACTGGTTTTCTCATCACCACTGCATCAATAATATGAACAACTCCATTAGAAGCATCCACATCTGGCTGAATCACAGTCGCAGTATTTCCATTCTCGTCAGTCAGGATTACTTTATCCCCCTTTAAGGAGGCAACTAATTCTCCACCACCCATAGTAGATATTGTGTATTTTCCATCATTGTCATTGATCATTTCCACAAGTTCCTGAGAAGAAATTTCATCTTCAACTACATGATATTTAAGAACATCTCCAAGCTTGGATTTGTTTTTTTGTAACATTAGCGTATCAAGTGTAGCCTTTTTTACCTTGGCAAATGCACCATTATTTGGAGCAAATACCGTATAAGGTCCATCATCTGTTTTTAGAAGGGCAGCCATTTCAGCAGTTTGAAGTGCGCTTACCAAAGTACTCAAGGTGTCGGTTTCCATCGCTTTGGCAGCAATACTATTCGACTCCATTTCCATTTTTGCATTTTCAGCTTCCATTTCAGCCTCACGTTGGGCTTCCATTTCCATTTTCTCTTTTTCTGCCTTTTCTTTCTTACCATCATCGCAGGATGTAAAGATCATTGCAGAAGCAGCGAAAGACATTAATAATATTTTAAATTTCATAACTTTAGTTTTTGGTTATTAAGATTGCAAGGTATTGTGATAAACCCATGTAATAGAGGTATTTCGATTAAATTTTAGTTAAATTGTGTAAATGATTTATTAATTGACCAACCTACTTTCTGAAGCATTTAATTATTCTTATTTTTGCTTTATAATTATTACACGTAATGAAATTATTAATTCTTAGTATTATTTTATTGGGCCTTGCTTTTGCAGGAATTGCCATTAAAATTTGGGGAAAGAAGAATGGAAAATTCGCAGGTACCTGCGCAAGCCAAAACCCTTATTTAAATAAATCTGGTGAACCCTGCAGTTATTGCGGAAAGCTGCCAGACGAAATCTCTGATTGTTCAGAAACGTCTAAAGCGAGCTAAATAAATGGAATATATCCTTATTGGTGTATTTCTGGTGATTAGCCTCATAAATTTCATCTACTTTTTTTGTTTCTTTTCATTTGCTTTTTCGAAGCCGAAAAAAATTGTGAATACTAACATTCCCATTTCAGTAATCGTTTGTGCAAAAAATGAAGCTGAAAATCTTCGAAGTTTTATCCCCTCTATCCTCGATCAAAATTACCCGGATTTTGAAATAGTTATTATCAACGATGCTTCTTCAGATGATACTGAACAGGTTATTGAAGAATTTCAGAAAATTGATAAACGCATTAAATGCGTGAAGGTTGAAAATAATGAGGCATTTTGGGGAAATAAAAAATATGCTTTAACCCTGGGGATTAAAAAAGCAAAAAATACCCATTTACTTTTTACTGATGCAGATTGTGCGCCGCAAAGCAAAAACTGGATCTCCCATATGGCCAATGGGTTCCAACCGGGAATCCAGATGGTATTGGGCTATGGCGGCTATTTTCAGGATACCTCATCATTTTTAAATAAACTCATCAGGTATGAAACCCTGCTCACGGCGATCCAGTATTTTTCCTATGCAAAATTAGGCTCACCCTATATGGGAGTGGGGAGAAATTTGGCCTATACTTCCAGGTTATTCTATGAAATTAGAGGTTTTGCCAATCATTTACATTTGCGCTCAGGAGATGATGATCTTTTTGTAAACGAAGCCGGAACTTCAGGAAATACAACCTGTGTTTATGATTCTGAAGCTATTACCAGAAGTATCCCCAAGAAAAATTTTAAGGAATGGTATAATCAGAAAAGAAGACATGTCTCTGTCGCGGGACATTATCAGGTTAAACACAAATTACTTTTATCTTTATTCTATATTGCCAGGATTTGTTTTTGGTTATTTTTTATGCTAATGCTCATACTTCAAATTTTTCCAATACTTGTATTAAGTGTGTTGGGATTAAAGCTTATACTTGAAGGAATTGTTTATTTTAAAGCTGCACAAAAACTAAAAGAGGAGGATCTTGTATGGTTTTTCCCAATTTTCGACTTATTCCTTATAAGTATGCAAATGGCTATATTTATCTCGAATCTTAGTTCAAAACCTAAACATTGGAAATAGAATCTGATAAACTACTTCAGAGAATTCAGGAAGCCAAGCACGGCAACCAATCGGCTTTCAACTATTTACTGGATAATTTCTGGAATGATGTGTATGGCTTTCAGCTAAAAAAAACGCGTAACGAATACGAAGCGGAAGACATCAGCATTCAAACATTCTCCAAAGCTTTTAATAAGATCCACACTTTCGACGAAAATTATTCTTTTAGTACGTGGCTTATCGCTATATCCAAAAATATTCATATTGATCAAATTCGGAAGAAAAATGCTTCCATACGCTCCAATACTATTGTAGATGATGAGGAACGCGTTTATGAGATTGCAGATGAAACACCTTCAATTGAAGATAAATTGATCAAAGAACAGCATTTAGAACAATTACTGGCAGATATCAAGCAGTTAAAACCGCACTACCAGGAAGTGATCAACCTTCGCTTTTTTCAGGAAAAATCCTATAAAGAGATTGCTTCCTATTTAGATGAACCTTTGAATAACATTAAGGTAAAATTATTGAGAGCGAAAAAACTTTTAGCTGAAATAATCGATGCCCGAAAATCTTAAGGAAGGTTTCAAATCTTCTGTGGTCTAATTAAGCGTTTCGGCATATTATTGTATCTTTGAACCTCAGATTTTTTGCTATGATTACAGACGTTGCACCAGTAAAACCCAAAACTGAAAGAACCCCAAAACCTAAGTGGTTACGGGTAAAACTTCCAACCGGAAAAAAATACACCGAACTTAGAAATTTAGTTGATAAATACAATCTTCATACTATTTGCACCTCCGGTAGTTGCCCAAATATGGGGGAATGCTGGAGCGAAGGCACGGCCACTTTTATGATCCTGGGAAATATTTGCACCAGATCCTGTGGTTTTTGTGGAGTTAAAACCGGTAGACCGGAAACGGTAGATTGGGATGAGCCTGAAAAAGTTGCCAGATCCATCAAATTGATGCAAATAAAACATGCAGTTGTCACCAGCGTAGATCGCGACGACCTGAAAGATATGGGTTCTATAATTTGGGCTGAAACTATAAAAGCAATTCGTAGGATGAACCCAGATACTACTCTGGAAACTTTAATTCCCGACTTTCAGGGAAATGAACGAAATATTGACCGAATTGTGGAAGTGGCCCCTGAAGTGGTTTCCCATAACATGGAAACCGTAAAAAGACTGACCCGTGAAGTCAGGATTCAGGCAAAATACGACCGCAGTCTTGCGGTTTTAAAATATTTAAAAGATTCAGGGATCAATCGTACTAAATCTGGAATTATGCTAGGTTTAGGAGAGGAAGAAGGGGAAGTGATCCAGACGTTAGAAGATCTTAAAAATGCTGGCGTAGATGTGGTCACCATTGGCCAATATCTTCAGCCAAGCAAAAAACATCTTCCCGTTAAACAATTTATCACACCAGATCAATTTCAGAAATATGAAAAAATTGGTTTAGACCTGGGCTTCCGTCATGTAGAAAGCAGTGCATTGGTAAGGTCTTCTTATAAAGCTCAAAAACATATCAATTAAACGCAAATGCCTGAAGAAACTATCAATATTGCCATTAATGGGTTTGGCAGGATTGGGAGAAATTTATTTAGATGTTTAGTTGATCATCCCAGAATTAAGGTGGTTGCCATTAATGATGTTTATGACGCAAAAAGTTTAGCTCATTTACTCAAATATGATAGCATTCACGGGATTCTTAAAGCTAATATTTCCTCTTCTGAAAACCACATCATCTTTAATGGGATCGAAATTCCCTTATTAAATATCAAGGAACCCTCCCAAATTCCGTGGGATCAATACCATGTTGATTATGTTGTAGAAAGCACGGGTAAATTTAAAACTTCTGAAAGCTTAAAAGGGCACCTAAAAGAAGGTGTGAAGAAGGTGATCTTATCGGTTCCTCCTGAAGGCGATGATATTAAAATGGTTGTTTTGGGAGTAAATGACCATATTTTAGATGGTTCAGAAAAAATAATTTCCAACGCATCCTGTACCACCAACAATGCCGCGCCAATGCTAAAGGTGATCCACGATCATTTTAAAATTAAACAGGCATACATCACCACAGTACATTCTTATACTTCAGATCAAAGCCTTCACGACAAACCACATTTTGATTTAAGAAGGAGCAGGGCTGCGACGCAGTCAATAATCCCCACTACCACCGGTGCCGCAAAAGCGTTAACTAAAATTTTTCCAGATCTAAGCGACGTAATTGGAGGTTGTGGAATTCGGGTTCCTGTACCTAATGGATCACTTACAGATATGACCTTAAATATTGAAAATGAAACCAATATCGACGAAATCAACCAATTATTTAAGAAGGCGGCAGAAAATAATTTAAGAAATATTCTAGAATATACTGAAGATCCCATTGTTTCCATCGATATTATCAATAACAGCAATAGCTGCGTGTTTGACGCGAAAATGACTTCTGTGATCGGTGGAAAAATGATAAAATTGATTGGCTGGTATGATAATGAAATTGGATATTCTTGTCGCCTTATCGATTTAATTTCACTCATTAACGATATTTAGCTATATTTAAAGCTTTAAAGCGGTTAGCTATTTTCCCAAATGAAGAGTTTGAAAATTTTTCTATTATCATTATGTTGCATCCTAAATTTTGGCTTTCAGGAGATAAAGATTAACGAAAAAAATCCCTCTCCAGAGGCAATCGCAGCACTTCTTAATAATGCAGAGAATTCTATCGATATGATGGAATTCGATAGAGCCCAAGATCAGCTTAATAAAGCTTTAGATCTGGCTACGCGTATAGATCACAAAAGATATATTGCTTATTCAAGTAGTATCCTGGCCCGTATGTACCATATTCGTCATGAATTTGATCAAGCGGGGACCCAACTTCAAAGGGCGATGAATATTCAACGGGATATTAACGATGAAGCCGGCCTCTCTTATTCGTATATTTTAAATTCGAAAATTCTTAATTCTAAAGGAGACTATGATACTGCTTTGGAATATCTGGATCTTGCTCAGAAATATTATGAAAAGACAAATAACGAGCAACAATTAGGTTTGGTGGCTTTAAATCGCGGTGTAATAAAACTTAACCGTCCTAAATCGAGACAGCAGGCACTAAGCGATCTTAACAATGCCAAAATTTATTTGTTGAATTCTGATAATCCTAACAATTACGAAATTTCAAGGTTATATTATTTTTCGGCCAGGGCAAATATTTATGCGGGAGATTTTGTTAAGGCTGAAGCAGATGCTGAAAAAGCTTTAGAGTACGCTGAAAATTTTAATTATGTGGGGATGCGGATGTATAGCTACGGAATTTTAAGTGAAATATCTGAGCGAAGAAATAATCCGCAACAAGCACTCGCTTATCTTAAGAAAATGAATGAGGTTAGCGATGCAGTTGTCGATATGAACAATGAGGCATTCGCAAAAGAAGCAAATGCTAAATTTGGAGTTGAGTCCTTAAAATCAACCGTAGACGAATTAACGCAACAAAATGCAGAGCAGGAAAGAAATCTGAAAGTAAACAAACTTACCACCATTTTAAGTGTCGCATTAATAACAATTCTCTCCCTTCTCACCTTATCGCTTTATAAAAACAATAATTTAAGGGCGAGGGCAAATGAATTGCTTCAGAAGAAAAATTCTGAATTAACTGTAGCCAAGGAAAATGCTGAAAAGGCTTCTATGGCCAAAGCACAATTCCTTTCCACTATAACCCATGAATTAAGAACCCCCTTATATGCGGTTACAGGCTTAACTCATTTATTGTTGGAAGAAAGTCCTACGGAAAGCCAGAAGGAACACTTAAATTCCCTGAAGTTTTCCGGAGAATATTTATTGTCTCTGATCAATAATATTCTTGATCTGAATAAACTCGAAGCCAATAAAGTTGAAATTGTAGACTCTACATTTAATCTTGAAAAAAGAATATCTGATGTCCTCATTGCGCTTAAAAATTCAGCTGATGAAAGGAATACCCAACTACACCTAAACTTCGATAAGCGAATTCCAAAAAAATTAGTTGGTGACCCTCTAAAGATCTCACAGATTTTAATCAACCTTATTGGAAACTCTATTAAGTTTACTGAAAATGGGAATATCTGGATTTCAGTTATTCGAATGAAGCAGGACAAGAAAAATATCTACCTTCAATTTGAAGTAAAAGATGACGGAGAAGGAATTGGAAAAGAAAAACAAAAATCTATTTTTGAGAATTTCACCCAGGGATCTACACAAATCAATAGAAAATTTGGTGGGACAGGACTTGGGCTTAGTATTGTAAAGAATCTATTAACGCTACTTAATAGTGAAATTCAACTGGAAAGTGAGCTGGGACAGGGTTCAAAATTTTCTTTTGACCTTAAATTTACTGCAGCGGAAGTCGATGAACTGGCAGAAGCAGACACTCCTGCTTTGGTAGATGAAAGCACCCTTACCAATGATATGATGAAAAATAAGCATATTCTTGTGGTTGAGGATAACAAAATCAACCAAATGATTACGCGAAAAATTCTGGAGAAAAATGATGTGATTTGTGATGTTGCCGATAATGGATCTATTGCCGTAGAAAAGGTGCAGAATAACAAGTTCGATTTGATCCTTATGGATATTCACATGCCTGGAATTAGCGGCATCGAGGCGACCATTTTAATTAGAAAGTTCAACCAGGATATTCCAATTATCGCGCTTACTGCCGTAACCCTTGATGAAAATTTGGATGAATTCTACCTTAACGGCTTTAACGATATTATCCCGAAGCCATATAAAACTGAAGAGTTTTTCCATAAGATCAATAAATATCTGGCCTTGAGGGAAGCTACTGTCTAGTTTTTTCCGCTTGTATTTCTGAAAACCTTACTTTTAATAAATTTTCAAATCCTTCAGCATCCTGAAGGATTTTTGTTTTAATAGGCAAATAATAAAGTTGCTCCTGCGGGAGCACTTCTTTGAGCCGCATATAATCTTTTTCTGTAGTCAGAATTTTAGGATATTGAGAAAGCTCCTGGACCTCTTTTTCGGAAAAATTATGATGATCTGGAAATCTCTTATGCTTCAGGTCAATTCCTAAATTTCTCAAATATTCAAGCAAAGGATTCGGGTTGGCAATTCCGGTAACCAGCGTAAAATTTTCAAAATTTAAGTCATCAAATTTCTTTTCCCCTTCTGAAGAAATAATTTTTTCAGAATAATCTATACTGCTGAAAAACAACTGCTGTGATTTTTTAATTTGTAAGGATTCTGAAATTTTCTGTTTTTTACTTTCGGAAAGATTGACGGGACATTTTGTTACCACGATAATTTCAGCACGTTCAGCTCCAGATTTGGATTCCCTAAGGTTTCCCGCTGGAAGCACCAGATCTTTGGAATACAATTCATCATAAGTGGTAAGGAGAATATATAAATCGGCCTTTACCTTTCTATGCTGGTAAGCGTCATCCAGTAAAATTAGATCGGGTTGCTGGCGCATTAAATTTTCTATTCCCTCAACCCTATTGGCATCTACCGCAATCTTTGCCTTTGGGAATTTTAATTTGAATTGTAAAGGTTCGTCGCCCACATCAGCAGCAATATCATCAACTTTCAATAACCTAAAACCTTTAGTTTTTCTTTTATATCCGCGGCTTAAAACTGCCACAGAATTTTCCTCAATAAATAAATCGAGCAAATATTCAATCATTGGCGACTTTCCAGTACCTCCAACACTAAGGTTCCCTACGGCAATTATTGAAACCTGAAAAGTGGCCGAATGAAAAATGCCTTTTTCGTAAGCGAAATTTCTCGTTCGGGTTATCCCGTCATAAAGAATCGATAATGGAAAAAGCAATTTCCTGAAATTGGACATTTTTGGGGTTTAGAATATTTATATTTGATCTCTTATGTTGAAAACCAACCGCAGGCTAAATTATTAAATTATGACCATAAAAGAAGTAATTGCGATTATTGAAGAATTCGCTCCCTTAGATTATGCTGAAGATTTTGATAATGTGGGATTACTGGTAGGCGATCAAAATGAGGATATTAAAGGGGCATTGATTACGCTCGATACGCTTGAAGCCACGGTAGATGAAGCGATTCAAAAAAAATGTAACCTAATTATCAGTTTTCATCCCATCATTTTTTCTGGTTTAAAAAAACTTACGGGAAAGGATTATGTGCAACGAACGGTTTTAAAAGCCATAAAAAATAATATTGCCATATATGCAATTCACACGGCTTTAGATAACCATATCGAAGGTGTAAATGATATGATTGCAGAAAAATTGGGCTTAACTGACCGAAAAATTTTAATTCCACGAAATAACACAATTAAGAAACTAACCACTTATGTTCCGGTAAAAGAAGCTGAAAAGGTAAGAAATGCGCTTTTTAGGGCAGGTGCGGGTAATATTGGCAATTATGAAGAATGTAGTTTTAATATTACTGGAGAAGGATCATTTAAGGCCAATAAAAAAGCCAATCCGGTAGTTGGGGAAAAAGGAAAAACTCATTTTGAAAAAGAGATTCAAATTGGAATTACCTATCCAAAACACCGGGAAAGTGAAATTTTAACCAGCCTATTTCAAAGTCATCCCTACGAAGAGGTCGCTTATGAAATTCATACGCTGGAAAATCCAAATCAGCATATAGGAATGGGGATGACTGGAACTTTAGCTGAAGCAAAACCTGAAAAAGAATTTTTAGAACAAGTAAAAGAAACCTTTAATTGTGGTTGCATCCGCCATTCCGAATTCTTAAATAAACCTATTCAAAAAGTAGCCGTATTAGGAGGGAGTGGTGCATTTGCCATAACCAGTGCGAAGGCTGCCGGAGCTGACATATTTCTTACTGCAGATCTTAAATATCACGATTTTCATAAAGCCGAAAAAAAACTGGTAGTTGCCGATATTGGACACTATGAAAGTGAGCAGTTTACAAAAAATTTATTATATTCTTTTCTAACCAAAAAAATTAGTACTTTTGCGCTTGTTTTAGCAGATACAAACACCAATCCAATCAACTATTTATAATATGGCGAAAAAAAACGATGTTACTGTAGAAGAGAAATTAAGATCATTATACGATCTTCAGTTGGTAGATTCCAGAATAGACGAAATTAGAAATGTACGTGGGGAATTACCTTTAGAAGTTGAAGATCTTGAAGATGAAGTAGCAGGTTTAAACAGACGTTTGGAGAAATTAGATGCTGATATTGAAGTGATTGATAATGATATCAAGAACAAGAAAAATCAGATCGACGAGTCAAAAACTACCATTAAAAAATATTCTGAGCAACAAAAAAATGTTCGAAATAACCGGGAATTCAATGCTTTAAGCAAAGAAGTTGAATACCAGGAATTAGAAATGGAACTTGCTGATAAGCATATTAAAGAATACAAAGCTAAGATTGAGCAAAAGAAAGAAGTTATTGCCCAAACAAAAGAAAAATTAGCTGAACGCGAAGCCCACCTTAAACATAAAAAGGGGGAACTGGATGAGATCTTAAAAGAAACTGAAAAAGAAGAACAGGCGCTTTTAAAGAAATCTAAAGAATTCGAAGAAAAAATTGAAGAGCGTTTAGTAATTGCTTATAATAGAATTAGAAGCAATGTAAAAAACGGCCTGGCCGTAGTTCCGGTTGAACGTGGAGCTTCAGGAGGTTCATTCTTTACCATTCCACCACAGATAATCATGGAAATTGCAGGACGCAAAAAAATTATTACCGATGAGCACAGTGGCCGAATCCTGGTAGACGGTGACCTTGCCAAAGAAGAGCAGGAAAAAATGCAGGGAATGTTCAAGAAATTCTAGAACACCCTTTTAAAATAAATTAACTGCCTGAAAATTAACAGTAGAATCTAAGGATTTGAAGTATAATTTTCAGGCTGTTTTTTTACTTACGGCTCAAACTTCTGCCTACCACTATCCCTTAACAAGTATTTCACATTTGTCTTTTTATAAAGAGGTATCTTTATAAAAACAAGATTATGAAAAAATTAGTTCTACTGATCTTTATTTCGGCTTTGTTGTTTTCATGTAAAAATAATTCCGAAAAAAATGAAGATAAAAGTCCTGAAACTGAGATTCTTTCAGAAGGAAATGACCTTAGAAATACTGATCAAATTGAAAATGGCAATATTAATACTACTTCAACACCTGGGCGGACAAAAAAAGATACTATTTCTCTAGATTCTACACCCAATAATAGGCCAACCGATAATCCTACTATTAATACTACTATAGCATCAGGAACTTATATAAGAACCAATGGTGGCAGTACTTGTAATTGTAACTGCCTGGATATCGCTTTAAATAACACTTCCGAATTGTGCCTTGTTCCAAACGAAATTTATATTAATGCCCGCTATGAAAAAGTTGGCAATAATATTGAGGTGTACTATTCAGGAAATTCAGCTAAAACCACGAAGAAGGATTTGCCCTGGAATAAATTTGATAAAACAGTTCCCATTGCAATTTTAACTTCCAATGGAAATACAAGTGAATTAGACTGGAAAGGTTTCAGCATGAATGGGGAAGTTGCTGTTGATTACGCCTTATTAGGCAAAAAAAATCTTGAAGGAAGCTATAAAAAACAATAAAATGAAATTTATTTATTTAAACATTCTAACCTTAATTTTCCTTGCCTGCGGTAACGCAAACGGAAATCAATCTGTAACCAAACCCGAAATCGCCAATGCGGAACCGGTAAAGGTAGAGGCAGAAAATGGCATGGAAAAGGCATATTTTGCCAGCGGATGCTTTTGGTGCGTTGAAGCTATCTATGAAAGCGTGGAAGGTGTGCAGGAAGCTATATCAGGTTATGCCGGAGGTCATACCCAAAATCCAACCTATGAAGCGAGTAACACAGGTAATACCGGGCATGCGGAAGCTGTTGAAATTATTTACGATCCCAATGTGGTAAGTTTTGAGACTTTAGTACGTGTATATTTTGGTTCACAAAATCCAACCCAAGCAAATGGCCAGGGTCCCGATCGCGGTTCTCAGTATCGTTCCATTATCTTTTTTCAAAATCAGGAACAGAAAAATATTATTGAAAAAGTGAAGGCGGAAGTGGCAAAAGAATATAAAGACCCTATTGCTGCTGAAATTTTACCTTTTCAAAAATTTTGGGTTGCCGAGGATTATCATCAAAATTATGAGAAAAATAATCCGGGAAATCCATATATACAGAATGTTTCCATCCCCAGGTTGGAGAAATTTAAAGCTAAATTTCCTGATATTTTAAAAGAAGGAACCCATTAAATAAATAGTGCTCTATGAGCGCTATTTTATTTGTTTAATCTTTCGATGGTGAGCAGGATCTCTTTTTCAACTTCTTCAGAATCCCATTTGGTTTTAATATTTGGAATGGTCATGATGCTGTCCATCACCGCTTTTTGCAAATCACCTATTTGTAAGGCTTCTGCATAAGGATGATCTGAAAAAGTTACTCGGGAATACAAGGGAACCCATTGATTGGGATGCTTTTCTGCAAATCTTTTTTCGATTTTTTTCCGAAGGAGAAACATGGGATCGGCAGTTTTGCTGCTCATCTCGACAAAATTTCTATAGCTTAATTCTGAAATTGCATCGGCATTTGTTTTTCGCTCATTTTGGTACTCCTGAAAAATCATTTCCCAGTCATCACCATATTTATTCATTTTCTCGTTCAATACAGAAATATCTTCAAAACCTGCATTCATTCCCTGACCGTAAAAAGGAACAATCGCATGTGCACTATCACCAACCAGGGTGATTTTATCATAATAAGACCAGGGAAAACATTTAATGGTGACCATGGCACTTGTGGGATTATTAAAAAAATCCCTCTTCAAATTTGAAATTTCATGCTTTATATCTGGAAAATATTTTTCAAAAAACTGGTCGGCTTCGCCTTCGGTTTTAATACTTTCAAAAGAAACCTCACCTTCAAACGGCATAAATAAAGTACAGGTAAAGCTTCCATTTAAATTGGGCATGGCAATTAGCATAAACTCGCCACGCGGCCAGATATGGAAAGATGCCTTATCCAATTTATGGGATCCATCTTCATTGGCAGAAATCGTTAATTCCTTATAGCCCACATCTATGAAGTGCTGGGAATAATCAAAGCGGGATTGCCGTTGCATTTTATGCCTTATCCTGGAAAAAGCACCATCTGCCCCAAATATGAGATCAAATTGATATTCTTTCCATTCGCTTTTTTCAGATTCCCCAGAATACAATTTTGCTTCACGCATATCAACATCCCAGATTTTTTCTTCAAATTTGAAAACAGCGCCGGCTTTTTCGGCAAGATCGATCATTCTTCTGTTTAAAACGCCTCTGGAAATTGAATAAATTGCCTCCCCTTCTCCCCCATATTTCTGAAAATAAAGCTCCTTTCCCTCAACGTGCATGGCTCGCTTATCAAGAGGCAAAGCCAGTTTTCTAATTTCATCTTCTATTCCCGCACCTCTTAAGGCTTTCCAACCTCTGTTGGACATCGCCAGATTTATAGACCTTCCTGAAAATTCTACTTTTCTAACATCTTGCCTACGATCAAAAACAGTTACATGATGTCCCTGATTTCTAAGAAAAATTGCCAACAAAGATCCAACCAGACCAGACCCTACAATTGCCACACTTTTTTGCTGCTGCATGAATTATGTAAATTGGAAAATGAATTTCCATTAGTATTTCAAAATTACTTAATAATATTCAAAACAAGAGTGTTATCAGCAAAATCAGGCATTTTCAAAGACACTTGGATTTAGTTTATTATAACCTTAACAGCGGTTTTGCATGAATACGGTTAATTTTAAAAGAAATTAAAAAATATGAAAAGCGAAAACCAACCACTCTTGCAGAGTTTCCAATTAGGAGATATCGAATTAAAAAACAGGGTGATTATGGCCCCAATGACCAGGAACCGTGCAAATAATGATGGTAATACTCCCACCGATTTGCATGTGGAATATTATAGACAAAGGGCAGGGGCAGGCTTAATAATCACTGAAGGCTCACAGGTTTCCAGCAGAGCCGTAGGTTATATAAATACTCCAGGAATTTATACCGAAGAACAGGTAGCCGGCTGGAAAAAAGTTACTGAAGCAGTTCATAAAGAAGGTGGAAAAATATTTTGCCAGCTTTGGCATTGCGGAAGGATTTCCCATCCAAAATTTCATGATGGTGAGAAACCCCTTGCCCCAAGCGCTGTAAATCCCGAAGAGCAGGTTTTTACTCCAGATGGGCAGGAATCTACACAAGAACCTAAAGAAATGACCGTTCAGGAAATTCAGGAAACCGTGCAGGAATTTAAACATGCTGCAGAAATGGCCAAAAATGCCGGTTTCGATGGCGTGGAAATTCATTCTTCCAATGGATATTTATTCCATCAGTTCTTTAATAAGAATTCGAATAAAAGGACTGATGACTATGGTGGGGATAAGGCAAACCGGGCCAGATTTTTCTTTGATGTACTGGAAGCAATTACTGAAATTTGGCCGGAAAACAGGATTGGCTGCAGGTTCAATCCATCATTAAATGGTGTATTCGGAATTACCGCTACTGAAGACAGCATTGAAACTTTCGACTATATCATCAATAAACTAAACGCCTACGATCTGGCCTACGTTCATTTATCTGAACCATTTACCGATGTGAGCGATATTGATTACCTGGTTTCAGAAATTGCTAAACACTACCGTCCCATTTATCATGGGAATTTAATGATCAACGGGGGATTTGACCAGGAGTCTGGAAATGCGGTGATCGAAAATGGAAATGCAGACCTGGTTTCTTATGCAAAACTCTTTATTTCGAATCCAGATCTTCCTAACCGATTTGAAAATAACTGGCCCATGGCCGAGTGGGATAATGATACTTTTTATACGCCGGGCAAAAAAGGTTATACCGATTATCCGGCTTACGAAGAAGAAGTAACCGAAAAATCTTAATTTTAGTAGTATTAGGTTAAAAGCTGTTAAGTAATAGGAGCTTAAAAATGAGATATTTTATTTTAGTAGAAATTTAAATTAGAAAATTATGGATCAGGAAAAATTAGATCATATGAGATCTGTACAGAACAAGCTTGAGGATATTAAGAATTCTCAGGAAAGTATTATTGATAAAATTAATCACGTTATAACCGACTTGTTCCAACATCCCGATAAAGAATTGGAAAAGGTAATGGAAGATGCCCATCAAAAAGCATCTGATAATGTTGATGCAGTTCGTGAGGCAATGGAAGATTACGAAATGCGCATTAATAAATTGGAAAATCAGGATTAATTTAAAACCTCTTTAACAAGGTTTAATTATCCTCTTTATAACTTAAGGTCAGTTTTAAAACTGGCCTTTTTTATTGATTATGAAACATATAAACAAACAGGAAATTGAACAGATGGAAAATATCTTCCGTTTGAACTTAATAAATAGTTGTACTGGATATAAGTCTGCTAATTTACTGGCGACAAAATCTAAAGATGGGCTATCCAATGTCGCGGTGTTTAGTTCAGTAACACATTTAGGCAGTAATCCCGCTATGCTGGGATTTATTACCAGACCAACGGCAGTTCCAAGAAATACGCTTAAGAATATTAAAGAAACCGGTTTTTTTACGGTTAATCATATCCATGAAAAAATGATTCGTCAGGCACATCAGACAGCAGCTAAATATGAAGAGGAAATTTCAGAATTTCATAAAACTGGGCTTGAAGAACAATACCTGGATGAATTCTATGCGCCTTATGTGGAAGAGTCTGAAATAAAAATAGGATGTAAATATTTGAATGAGTATAAAATAAAAGAGAATAACACTCTTTTAGTGGTGGCTCAAATAGAACATATTTATTTTGAGGAAGAAATCCAGGCAACTGATGGATGGCTTCGCCTGGACGATGCCGGAACGGTTGCTATTGATGGGCTGGATGGATATGCCCTGCCAGCTTTATTGGATCGGTTTCATTATGCGCGACCTGAACAGGCGGTAAAATCTTTCTTTTCTGAAGGCCACTAAAAAGTAGAAGATGCCTTCCCTTTTAACAGCCTATTCCGGGATTTCCTTGATGAGCATGAAGAAGTTTTCCACAACAATCAGCGTATAAACATAATGTTGAACTTACTGGAAAATAAGAATCCTCAAGAATTAGAAAAATTAAAAAGAAGAGCTCAGGATATTATATCCAATCTTTCAACATTTTAGTATATTAAGTTAAATCAAGGTTAAATAGAAAACAAGGGGCAGGCACTTTCCTTAATTTAGTTCTGTGTTTAAGAAAAACATACAACAACTCAACTAATTATTAACTAACTGCAACCTTCATAAAGTTGCTTTAAAATCAACCAAAATGAGAGATCTTATCTGGCTTATTATTGTTCTATTGATAATTGGATGGTTAATTGGATATTTTGCTTTTCCAGATTTAGGAAGCATTATCCACATTCTAATTGTTATCGCTGTAATTTTAATTCTTTATAAATTACTTACAGGACGTCGATTATAATAGACTAAAATTTCATACAAACCCTTTGATTTTTTCAAAGGGTTTTTTTATTTGCAGACATTTCAACCTTTAAAACACTTTTTAGAAATTTTATGCTTACGCCCTAATATTAGTATCTTTATACTGACTAAGAAATTACACTATGAAAAAATTACTTATAATTTCAGTTTTGAGCATTACCTTATTTAGTTGTAATGATTCAAAAAAAACTGAAGAAATGGATAAAAATCCAGATTTGACCGTACAGGATAAAATTGCTATGGCCAATGGCTTTGAAAAATTTGATAGTATTAGCCAGCTAAAATTTACGTTTAATGTAAAAGTAGAAGATTCATTACGTTCAAGCCGCAGGTGGACCTGGAATATTAAGGAAGGAAAAATTAGCCTTACTGAAAAAGACAGCACTATGAGCTATACCAAAAAGGATAGTTTAGCTGATGATAAAAAATATATTGATGAACGGTTTGTAAATGATTCTTACTGGCTCTTATTCCCTTACCAGTTAAAATGGTCGAATGCAGAGTATAGTGAAGTGAAAAAGGCCAATGCCCCTATAAGTGGTGATGAATTACAAATGATGAGCGTAAAATATCCTTCAGATGGTGGTTATACACCGGGCGATACCTATGATATCTATTTCGATGATGATTACATGATTAAAGAATGGGTTTATAAAGCTTCAGGTGGCGGAAGGGAAATGGCGACAACCTGGGAAGATTATCAAAATTTTGATGGGGTAAAAATTGCTAAAAAGCATAAAACGAAAGATGGCAATTTCGAATTATATTTTACAGATATTGAGGTAAATGATTAAAACTTACAAAGGAAGCAATCGTCTCCTTTTTTTATGTCTTTAAAATTGCTTCTTTTAAAATTTGTCCGAATTCATACACATCCTCATAGGAGCAATATAAAGGAACAGGCGCCAATCGAATTACGTTGGGTTCGCGCCAATCCAAATAAACACCTTTTTCCATTAAATATTTAAATACCTCCTTGCCTTCCCCATGAAGAAACACTGATAACTGGGTACCTCTTTGATCCTGATCTTTCGGAGTAATAATCTCAAAATTGCTATCAACCTCCTTACCAATTTCGTGAAGAACAAATTCAAGAAAACTAACCATAGTATTTCTTTTTTTGATGATCGCTTCCATTCCAACTTCATCAAACATTTCCAATGACGCCAGATAGGGTGCTAAAGCCAAAACAGGTGCATTGCTAATTTGCCATGCATGGGCATTTGGCTCAGGCTGGAATTCAGGTTCCATTAAAAAACGCCGATCTTTACTATGTCCCCACCAGCCTTCAAATCTTGGAATGTCTTTTTTATTATGGTATTTTTCATTGATAAAACATCCTGAAGCATTTCCAGGCCCAGAATTCATATATTTATAACTGCACCAGGCAGCAAAGTCTACCTTCCATTCATGCAGCTTTAAATCAATATTACCGGCAGCATGGGCGAGGTCCCAACCTACAAAAGCCCCTACTTCATGTCCTGCTCTAGTTATTGCTTCCATATCGAAGACCTGGCCGGTATAATAATTTACCCCACCAATTAAAACTAAAGCGCACTCCTCTCCTACTTCATTTATTTTCGAAATTATATCTTCTGTTCTAAAATTGTGTTCCCCATCACGTTTTTTGATTTGAACAATTGCATCTTCAGGATCATAACCATGAAACCGAACCTGGCTCGAGATCATATATTGATCACTGGGAAAAGCCTTTTCTTCACAAATTATTTTAAAACGCTTCGCAGTAGGACGATAAAAGGAAACCATCAGCAGATGTAAATTGACCGTGAGCGTATTCATAACGGTAACTTCTGAAGGTTTTGCTCCCACAACCTTTGCCAGTTTCCCTGAAAACCTTTCATGATAATCCCACCAGGATTTTTCAGCATAAAAATGTCCTTCAACGCCCAAATTTGCCCAATCATCCATAATTTCCAAAACATATTTTCTCGCGGTTTTGGGTTGTAAGCCTAAAGAGTTTCCCACAAAATAGATCACCTTTTTTCCATTTACTTTCGGAAAAATAAATTCATCTCTATAGCGATTTAAGGGATCTTTTTTATCCAGATTTTGGGCGAATTCCCGACTATTTTTAAATTGCATACGTTGAATTTTGGTAAAAATACAATTTCGATTCAAAAGAAATAATCCTGAGAAGCTTGATTAAATTGATAATTTTGCTAAAAAAGCAGTTATGCATTTCCTTCCGAAGAAAATAGATGATTATATTGTGGCACATTCTGAAAAAGAGCCTGAACTTTTATCTGAGCTCTCCCGGGAAACGAACCAGAAAATCCTTCAGCCAAGGATGCTTAGCGGACACTACCAGGGGAGAATTTTAAGTATGCTCTCCAAAATCATCAATCCGTTAAAGATTCTGGAAATAGGGACCTATACCGGTTATTCCGCATTATGCCTGGCGGAAGGTTTGAAAAAAGAAGGAACATTGCATACTATTGATGTGGATGAGGAATTGTATGACTTTCAGAAGAAATATTTTGAAAAATCTATTTATAAAAATCAGATCCAACAACATCTTGGAGATGCAATCGAAATCATTCCCAACCTCAATGAAAAATTTGACCTTGTTTTTATTGATGCAGATAAACCCAACTATCCAAACTACTTCAATTTGATCATCGATAAAATAAATCCTGGAGGTATCATTCTATCAGACAATGTTTTATGGAGTGGAAAAGTGGCTGATAAGGTGAAACAAGACGATATTTCAACTTTGGCTCTTTTAAAATATAATAAAATTCTAGCTGAAGATTCGCGGTTGGAAACTGTAATCCTACCCATTAGAGACGGACTTACGATTTCAAGGGTTATCTAACAATCCTGTCTTCAAATTTTTTATAAAGCTGAAAAAACAAGAAAGCCATGGTGATTCCCACGATCATGCCCACGATAACATCACTGGGATAGTGTACACCTACGTAAATTCTACTCAATACAAATATGATTGGCCATAAGTAGGCAAGATAGATCCATTTGAATTTATGGGCCAGAACAAGGACGAGAAAGGTAGTTGCTGCAAAGGATGTGGAAGAGTGGCCTGAGAAAAAACTATAATTTACCGGTTCCTGCAATATTCGAATTAACTCCTTAAGACTTGGGTTATTATTGGGCCTTGCCCTTACAAAGAAACTTTTTACAAGATTTGTAAAACCCCAGGTCGCAAATACTGTGATTAAAAGACTAATCATTGCATATAAACCTTTCTTCCAGTGGAAGGCAACAAAAAATAAGGCAAAAAATATAAGATATAAAGGAATCCAGTGTCGCGGATTGGTCACAAAAATCCAGAAAGAATCGTATTGTTCTATCCCCAGATTATTGAGAAAAATAAACAGATCTCTATCCCACTGCTTAATTTGCTCCAACATTTATGATAATAATTAAAGTTTACGCTTTACCGATCCGGCAATTTCGTCAATATCACCTTTTACCTTATCGATTTCCCCTCGAATATCCTTGGTAAAATCAGTATCTATACCCTGCTTATCAGCGCTTTTCTGAATTTCACTTTTAATATCATTGGAAGCATTTTTAACAGCTTTCATTCCTTTACCCAGCCCGCGGGCGATTTCAGGAATTTTATCGGCGCCAAAAACCATCACCAAAATAAACAAGATGAAGCCAATCTCCGCACCACTTATAAATAAAGGTATCATATGCATAGGGATCAAATATAATTACAAATTTAATCATAAAAAAAGCCGACTCGTTAAAGTCGGCTTAAATATTTATTGACTATAATTAGTCCTGAGCATCTTCCTTAAATTCATCAAACTCACTCTTATTTTGAGATTTAGGCCAGCTGTTGTTATCTACATTAACATCAGCAGTTTCCAGGTCTGGATCTATAGTTATATTGGTAATTTCTTTATTAGACGGAATTACTTTACTAACCACATCATCATTTTTTCTCCAAATTTGAACTGGATATGTTCTTTTTTCTTTAGAACCATCAGCATAGGTAAGCTCAACAATCAATGGCATTACCAAACCTCCCGGTTTTTCAAAAACAACCTGATAAAAATACTTAGGAGCCTTGATGTTCTTTCTTTCCTCTTCGCTGAAGTTATCCATCATATATTGATTCAACGTTGGATTATCCATTAAAGCCTGATCTTTCATTTCAGGTTTAAAAGAGGCGTCATCTTCAGTAACCACATAAAGGGCTTTTATTTCTTCGGGATTCGCACCATATCGCTTTAGCATTTCTGTACCAGCTTCTGTAGGAGTATCCGTAACATAATATTTATTCACTTCTTTGATTCCTATATCAACATTATCTGTCGTATAGAACCAACCTCTCCAGAACCAGTCAAGGTCAACGCTCGAAGCATCTTCCATCGTACGGAAAAAGTCTTCAGGAGTTGGGTGTTTAAACATCCATCTATGAGAATAGGTGTGAAAAGCGTAATCAAACAATTCCCTTCCAAGAACAGTTTCTCTAAGAATATTAAGCGCAGTGGCAGGTTTGCCATAGGCGTTATTTCCTAACTGAAAAACTTCTTCTGGATTGGCCATAATTGGCGAAATATAATCCTGGTTCCCTTTCATGTAAGGCACAATTTTATTGGGTTGTCCCCTTCTGGAAGGATAAGCATCTAATCCCGGGATTGCATTAGGATAGGCTTCCCCAAATTCCTGCTCTGCCATATATTGAACAAAAGTATTGATCCCTTCATCCATCCAACCCCACTGGCGCTCGTCTGAGTTTACGATCATGGGAAAAAAGTTATGTCCAACTTCATGAATAATCACACTTATCATCCCAAATTTTGTACGATCATTATAACTTCCATCTTCATCAGGACGACCATAATTCCAGCAAATCATGGGATATTCCATTCCTTGATTTTTAGCATGTACAGAGACTGCTTTGTGATAAGGATACTGGAAGGTATGGTCTGAATAACTCTTTAAAGTACTGGCAACCGCTCTGGTAGACCATTCTTCCCAAAGAGGATTTCCTTCTTTTGGATATACGGAAACAGCCATAACATCTTTACCCATTACATCTGTCGCCATCATATCAACTATAAATTTTCTTGAAGTTGAAAACGCAAAGTCACGAACCATTTCAGCTTTATATTTCCAGGTATGGGTCTTTTCAGAAAAACCTTTTTCAGCAGCAACCGCTTCTTCCTGAGTACGAATGATCACAGGTTTATCATAAGATTTTTTTGCCTGGTCATATCGTTTCATCATGTCTTTAGTGTAGACATCTTTTCTATTCTGAAGTTCCCCGGTAGCTTCCATGATGTGGTCTGCCGGTACGGTGATATTCACTTCATAATCCCCAAAAGGTAAAGCAAACTCACCACTTCCCCAAAATTGCATATTTTGCCACCCTTCAACATCGTTATAAACCGCCATTCTTGGAAAGAACTGAGCGATCACATACGCTTTGTTCCCGTCTTCAGGAAAAAATTCATAACCGGAACGCGCCCTATTCGTCACGTGATTGTTCACATTATAATTCCATTTGATATCAAAAACATAGCTTTCACCTGCTTTTAAAGGCTGGGGCATATCTATACGCATCATGGTCTCATGAATGGTATATTTTAAATCCTTCCCATTAGCAGCGACTTTTTCAATATTAAAACCGCCATCAAAAGGTTCCTGTAAATAAGTACTGGCAAATCTTTCCGGAGTAGTTGCCGGAGCCATTCCCTCGCCATCTTTAATTAAAGAAGGAGAATCTTTTTTTCTAATATTTTGGTCTAACTGAACCCAAAGATATTCAAGGTCCTGCGGAGAATTATTATGGTAGGTAATTGTCTCTTCACCTTTTATTACTGAATTTTTATCATCCAGCACAATGTCCATTTTATAATCGGCTTCATTCTGATAATAAGAAGGTCCCGGAGCACCTGAAGCAGTTCTATATTGATTAGGAGTTGCAAATTCCATGTACATCTGGCGGAATTTGTTTTGGTTGGTGTGACCTTCCTGCTTTGGCTCCTGCTGTTCTGTATCTTGAGCGGAAAGCCCAACGAAAAAGAACATCATGAACATGGAGCATACAATGTTTAATCTCTTCATTTAAAATATATTTTTAGGATTGCTAAAATAATCTAATTTATCTTTAGAAAGAATTGAAGTTTAAAAAGATGCCAGTTGCGCCCCGGTTTCTTTCATAAGAAGCATACTTTCAATTTTTTTACCTCTCTTCACATGTACAATATTCTTTTGAGCGTCGAAAAGATCGGTGAGAATAAGGTTTTCGACTTTCACTTTTTTAAAGGAATTTACATCCTTCACTTCAATAAAAAGAACGAGTTGATCTGCATCATATTTACTTCCAAGAAAATGTAGATCTAACTTTTTGTTATCTACTTCAATGAACAATTTGTTTTGGAGATATTTTTCTAAAACATCTTTGTTTTTTTTTAGATCCCCCTCATTAGAAAGGCTGATTTCCTGGGCATATCGCTTAGTTAAAACATCTTCAAAATCATTTAAAAAAACCCGGGAGATAATTTGAACATCATGTAAATCTTCACGATATTCAATTTCAGTAACGCTTAAATAAGATTCATGGTCTATCGTTTTAAAGGAAAACAAGGTAAAAACCATACAAAGCAGCACAACAATTCTTTTCATTCTTTCAATTTTCCTGTAAATAGCAATATTTAGTCCAAACCTCTCCAGTTTTTAAATCCATCAATTTTTGTATGCAGATATTCCATAAGAATTAAAGCATTGTTCTTATGAACCACCTCTTTAAACTGGGGATATTTCTGACAAAAATACATAAAATTGAGCCCGTCAATTTCTGCAATACCATATTCGTTCAGGAATATGGAAGGTGATAACATCTCGAATGCTTCGATCGCCAGTTTGCCTTTTTCTGAATTTTCTAAGGCCTTTTTTATTTCCTTAATATTTCCATTAAGGGTATTAAGCAGCAAACTGATGGGATCTGCACTCGCTGAATTTACGGCAAGTTCAAGACTGGAACGTCTTTGCTCCGGAAAAGGAATTCCCAGTTTTTCATAAATAAATTTGGGTAATTTATCAATATCTTTTGAAAGTACCCCGGAAAGCCGAATATCATCCAGATTAATTTCTTCCAGTTCATTGAATTTTGGGAGTAAAACAATTCTTAACAATTGGGGCTGTAAATCCTTTTGATGAATCACATAATTTTTATTTTCCAGTTGTACAGATGAAAAGTATAAAGAATCTTTTAATCCTACGGGAATTTTGAATCTTCCATTCTTATCAGAAGTTGTTCCCTTTTCCGAAGTTAAGTTGATTACATGAATGCCCTGCCTGGAGACAGAATCAGCTATAATTTCGCCGGTAATAATTTGTCTTTCCTGTGCAAAAAGAATGAATGGCTGAAGCAATAAAAAAAACACTAATATCCTCCTAAAAATCATTCATTTTCAAATTTTGTCTCTCCGTTGCGCATCTTTAAAAAACTCTCAAGATTGTTTACATAAAATTCGCGAATACCTATAATATCATTGATCTTGAGCAAATATCTAAACTCAGGTTTCTCTGCACAGTAATAAAGAAAATTCGCTATTTCTGTTTCCGGAAGCCCCATTTCCTGAAGAAAAAAACTTGTTCCTAAATAATTTATTTGTTTTTGTATGCTTAACTCTAATTTGTCCTGTTTATCAAAGTTCTTTTAAATATTTTGTTTTGCCTGAAATCCCATTAATTATTGGATCAAATGGGATAGTTCCTGATAATATGGAAAATACGGTAAGTTTTTGTCCACCCGGGCCAGTAGTTGCCGTAAAAATTCTTCTTTCGGTCTGGCTTATATTCTTTTCAGGATACGGGATATGGTGTTTCTCCCTATCGAAAAACTTAATTTTCGAAAGATCATTGTCAAGATATCCGCTCAATTTTATATTATCTATATTCACCTCCTCCAATTCATTGAATTTCTTCTCCAGCCTCACCTCAATGTACAATCTTCTTAAATCTTCAGTTTGTAAAACATAATTTCGATTTTCAAATTGAAGGGAGGAAAAATAAAGGGTATCTTTTAAGTTTACTGGAATTTTGAAATTCCCATTCTTATCAGTCGTTGTTCCAATTTCTGATGTTAGATTAATCACATGAATACCTTCCCGCGAAATAGAATCGACTATAATTTTGCCGGTAATGATTTGCCTTTCCTGGGCTTTTAAAGTTTCCGGCTGGCAGATAAAAAACAGGCAAACCAGCATGGATATTAAAACACGCATAGATCAATTTTCGGGATCATTTTTCCCATTCCTCAACTGTTCAAACCCCGCTAGGTTTTCAGAATAAAATTGCAGGATCCCAAAAACATCTTTTACATCAATTAAGTGGCGAAATTCTGGTTTTTCTGCACAGTAATAGAGGTAATTGATCACCTCATCATTTTCGATCCCCAGATCATTTACAAAAAAACTAATTCCTGCAGTATTTAAACCACGCTCAGCATATTTGGAAAGAACATCGTTTTTTCTAACCTTTTTCAGCATATTAATTTTCCCGTTGATAGTATTTAAAAGAAGATCTAAAGGAATTCCACCAGCGGAATGTGTAGCCGTGTACATCATGCGTTCATTTTGAGAAATTGGCACTGTATTCTCGGGGATGCCATACATTTCTCGTTTAAAGGTTTTAATTTGCTGGATATCCTCACCCAAATTTCCCGTAAGTTTTATATCACTAATCCTAATCTCATCCAATTCATTCATTTTAGGGTACACTCTCATGACCAGATTTTTCTTTTCAAAGATCTCTTCGGAAATTACAATGATCCTGGTTTCAAATTGAAGGGAAGAAAAAAGTATGCTGTCGTTAACCCGCACAGGAATTTGAAAACTTCCATCCTCTTTGCTCAAACTTCCTTTTTCAATATTAAGGTTTACAACATTTACACTTTGAGGCACAAGACTGTCTGAAATGATCCTGCCTTCCAGCATTATTTCTTCCTGCGCATGGAGATAATTTGCAGCATTGCTAATAAAAATTAGCAGAATTAAATATTTGATTTTCTTCAACAAAACGGATGGTTAGTAAGTAGGTTGATTAACATAACGAACTAAAACATAGTTTTCGCCTATGAACACCCAAAATTCTTCATATAAAGCGCGTAATTAGGTACTTTTACGCTAAATCTTTTCCATGAACGCACTTTTAGCGAGTACTTCAACCCTGCACAATCAACAGTATCTGGAATATCTTGAAAAGGAAATTTCAAACTTATTTAAAGATTCAAAAGAGGTGATCTTTATACCATATGCCCGGCCTGGCGGAATAACGTATGAAGAATATACTGAAAAAGCTTCCGAAGCATTTCTTAAATATGGTATTGAATTGAAAGGAATTCATGAATTTAAAGATCCAATTGCAGCCATCGAAAATGCTGAAGGGGTGTTTACCGGAGGCGGAAATACATTTTTATTGGTTTCAGAATTATATAGAAACGGGGTCATGAATGTTTTACGGGATAAGATTCGCGAGGGAATGCCATATATGGGCACCAGTGCCGGTACCAATATTGCCGGTCTGACCATGCAAACTACTAACGATATGCCTATTGTCTATCCTTCCAGTTTTAAAACTTTAGGGATTATTCCTTTTAATATCAATCCGCATTACCTCGATCCAGATCCAGGTTCTACGCATAAAGGCGAGACAAGAGAGACCCGAATCCATGAATTTCATGCTATAAATTCGCAACCGGTTGTGGGTTTACGAGAAGGAAGCTGGCTTGAAGCAAGAAAAGATCAAATAATTTTGAAGGGTGATTTGGAAGCCAGAATTTTCAGGAAGGATAAACAGCCGGAAGAAGTTAGTACGGACACAGATCTAAGTCATTTAAACTAATATGGAATATCAGCAAATTTTAAATTCGATTTATGAGGAAATGAGCTACCGGGATGTTCGCGGTAGAGTCGCTTCTTATATTCCGGAACTTGCAAAAGTAGATCGCAGAAAATTCGGCATGCATGTTTATTGCGGGGACCATGAGAACTATAGCTTCGGCGATAGTGAAGAAAAGTTTAGCATCCAAAGTATCTCCAAGGTTTTCACTTTGGCAATGGCCATGAGATTGATGGGGGAAGATCTATGGGACAGGGTTTCAGTGGAACCTTCAGGAGATCCTTTCAATAGTTTAATGCAACTGGAATATGAACATGGCATTCCCAGAAATCCGTTTATTAATGCCGGCGCACTTGTTATTGCTGATATTCTGGTAGACCATCTTGATGATCCAAAAAAGGAGTTATTGGACTTCGTTCGAAAACTCACCGGAAATTCAAATATTGATTTTGATCTGAAAGTGGCGGCTTCTGAAAAAGCTACAGGTTATAGAAATTTAGCTTTGGTAAATTATATCAAAGGCCTGGGAAATATTAAAGGTGACGTAGATAAAATTGTAGACTTTTATTTTCACCAATGCAGCATTGAAATGAGCTGCCATGAACTGTCGAAAGCTTTTATGCTTTTCGCGAACCGCGGAAGAATTCTGGAAACCGATGAAAAGATCTTAAAACGCAAGACCGTGAAGCGAATCAACGCATTAATGCAAACCTGCGGATTCTATGATGAAGCGGGTGAATTTAGCTTTCAGGTTGGCTTACCCGGAAAAAGTGGCGTAGGCGGCGGAATTGTTGCCGTGCATCCGGAGAATTATTCCGTAGCCGTTTGGAGTCCCATCCTAAATGAAAAAGGAAATTCTGAACTTGGAATGAAAGCTCTGGAAAGGTTGACCACGCTTACAGGAGTTTCAGTTTTTTAAAAAATAAAAAAATGCCTCCCCTAAGGAAAGCATTCTCTTATAAATTGAACACTGCTAAAATTATAATGCTGCCACGTGCTTAGTCAACTTAGACTTTAAGTTAGCAGCTTTATTATCATGTATAATATTGTTCTTAGCCAGTTTATCTAACATAGAAATTACTGAAGGCAATAATCCCTCTGCTTCTTTCTTATCAGAATCACGCAATTTTTTTATTGCGTTTCTGGTAGTTTTATGCTGGTAGCGATTTCTAAGACGCTTAGTCTCATTGCTACGAATCCTCTTCAACGCCGACTTATGATTTGCCATTATTTTATTGTTTATTAATTTTTTAAAAGTAGTCCGTAGGGGAATCGAACCCCTGTTACCAGGATGAAAACCTGGCGTCCTAACCCCTAGACGAACGGACCATGATTTATTTCAAAAGCAGAATTCCTGCTTAAACATCCTCTGCAACTCAATGCAGAAATTTTAGTAGTCCGTAGGGGAATCGAACCCCTGTTACCAGGATGAAAACCTGGCGTCCTAACCCCTAGACGAACGGACCATTTTTATTTCAAATGCGGATGCAAAAATACAACTATTTTTTAATGCCACAAATGTTGCTGAAAAAAAATTAAAATATTTAATAAGCCTTAGCAAAAAGCACCCTTCTTTCAGATTTTTCCCCAGTAAGTACACATTTTCCCTGCTCTTCTTTAGAATCGAAAGGAATACATCTAATGGTAGCTTTAGTTAACTCTTTAATTCTATTCTCAGTTTCTGAAGTTCCATCCCAATGCGCAGAGATAAAACCTCCTTTATCTTTCAACACTTTTTTGAACTCATCGAAGGTATCAACAGCCGTGATATGTTCATCGCGGAATTTTTTTGCTTTCTCAAATAAATCATCCTGAATTGTAGTCATCAAAGCTTTAATTTTTGAAACCACTTCATCCTGATTTACAAATTCTTTGGTAAGCGTATCCCTTCTGGCAAGCTCAACCGTTCCTTTTTCAAGATCCTTTGGTCCAATCGCTAAACGCACAGGCACTCCCTGAAGCTCGTATTGTGCAAATTTCCATCCCGGCTTTTGATTATCATTGTTATCAAATTTTACGGAAACTCCCACGGCTCGAAGTTCTTTTACCATTTTGTTGGCAACTTCAGAAATTTGCTGCAATTGCTCTTCTCCTTTATATATAGGAATAATTACCACCTGAATAGGCGCCAAATTTGGAGGCAACACCAATCCTTTATCATCACTATGGGTCATGATCAACGCTCCCATCAACCTGGTGGAAACGCCCCAGGACGTTGCCCAAACATATTCTAAACCACCTTCTTTCGATGCATATTTCACATCGAAGGCCTTGGCGAAATTTTGACCCAAAAAATGTGAAGTCCCAGCCTGAAGCGCTTTCCCGTCCTGCATCAGTGCTTCAATACAATAAGTTTCCAAAGCTCCGGCGAACTTTTCATTTTCAGATTTCGCTCCTTTCACTACAGGAATTGCCATGAATTTTTCAGCGAATTCAGCATAGATATCGTTCATTAATTCAGTCTCTTCTAAAGCTTCTTTTTTGGTTTCATGGGCGGTATGCCCTTCCTGCCACAAGAATTCAGAAGTCCTTAAAAATAAGCGAGTCCTCATTTCCCAGCGAACCACATTGGCCCACTGATTTATTTTTATGGGAAGATCCCGATAAGACTGGATCCAGTTCTTATAGGTACTCCAGATTATAGCTTCAGAAGTTGGGCGCACTACAAGTTCTTCCTCCAGTTTCGCTTCAGGATCAACCATCAACTTCCCGGGATTCTCCGGATCATTTTTTAATCTATAATGCGTTACCACTGCACATTCCTTAGCAAAACCTTCCGCATTTTTTTCTTCAGCTTCAAATAAACTTTTGGGAACAAACAATGGAAAATATGCATTTTGATGTCCCGTTTCTTTGAACATCCTATCCAATTCCGCCTGCATCTTCTCCCATATAGCGTAACCGTAAGGTTTAATTACCATGCACCCGCGAACAGCCGAGTTTTCAGCTAAGTCGGCCTTTACCACCAATTCATTATACCATTTGGAATAATCCTGCTCTCTTGTTGTTAGATTCTTGCTCATTACTTGTAATTTGGCATAAAACTTGTATCTTTTTAGGCGTAATCACACTAACCTGTTCGGGCAAAACTAACCATTTTTAGAGTGTCCAACAATTAAAATGAACTACCGATGAAACTTTTTTACTTTTTTCAAAATAAGCTAGGCTTACTTTTCGCACCAGTGGCGATCATGGCTTTAGCATCTTGCGGTTCTTATCAATATTCCGGCTACGAGGCAGATGGTATATATGGTGAAAGCAGACCGGGAATATGGGAACAGGAAATTCCGCAAACTACAGAAGTCAAGCCAAATGGTAATAATTCCTATTATCAGAACCTTTTTGGTCAACAAGCAGATATGTATGGAGAAATTCTTGAAGGAGATGTCTTTACCGATGTTGACTCCTACACTTCTAATGATGGTTACGAAGGTTATTCTGATGTTGGTGGAGATGTAGCTTACGTTCAGGGAAATGCACCATGGGGTAAAGATCCGGACACTTATACCATTAACATCTACAATAATGGATTTGGTGGCTTCTATTCTCCATGGAGCTATGGTTGGGGTTATGGAAATCCTTACTTTGGTTATGGATATCCTTTTTATAATTTTGGCTATGGTGGTTTCTATGATCCTTATTATTCTCCTTTTTGGGGGTATAATAGATGGGCTTATGGTTATGGTGGAGCTTACTGGGGTGCAGGATGGGCCTGGAATTATGGTTATCCTTATTCAGGTTATGGCTATCCCTACCATTCTTATTATGGAAATCATGCTTATTATGGTAATGGTCATGGTAATTATGCCTATCATAACACCAGAAGAGGTAGCCAGGTACAAAATAGGAGTGGCGTTTCTTCCAGAGCATACGCCAATAATTCACGATCTAACACCCGTAGTTCATATTCAAGAAGAATTCAGGAAATAAGAAATACCCGAAGTGGTTCAGATTATAGTTCAAGAACTGCGACTGCAGGTCGTACCTCCACCAATAATCGTGGGGATAATATGTACACACGTACCTCAAGAAGAAGTGCTCCAAGTACCTATGAAGGTTATTCAAGAAGTAGCAACACGAGAGGATATTCTCCCAGCACAACTAGAAGCGGTACCGTAAGATCTTCTGGAACAACAACCAGAAGTACCGGAACCACTACAAGGAGTAGCAGCAATACCTCAACAAGAAGTTCAGGCAACGTGACTAGAGGATCTTCTACAACTACCAGAAGTTCAGGTTCTACTTCCAGAGGTAGCGGAAGAGGTCGAGGATAGAAAAATATGAATACATTAAGAATCAAACCTTACAGCATCATAAACTGTAAGGTTTTTTAATAACAACAAGAATGAAAAATTTTGCCCTTTTACTAATCACAATTTTTAGTTTACAATTAACCTCAGCTCAAACCTTAAATGACGCTTATAGATATTCATCTTCAGAATTAGATGGAACTGCAAGATTTGTGGGAATGAGCGGCGCATTTGGAGCATTAGGCGGAGATATGTCTGCCGTCTCCATAAATCCGGCTTCTTCAGCTGTATTTCTTTCAAGTAATTTCACCGGAAGTATGGTTTACAGAAACAATGATTATTCTAATTCTTTTAATGGTGGCTTAGACCAAAATGAAGATTCTAATTTCGATATTGGGAATTTAGGAGGGGTTTTTATTTTTAATAATACTGATGATAGCAACTGGAAAAAGATATCTCTTGGATTAAACTTTAATACAGTGAATGATTATGATGAAAGTTTTAGCGTTAGGGGAAATTCAAATTCTTCTATAGATCAATATTTTCTGAATTTTGCCCAGGATGTCCCCTTAGATCTTCTACAAACACAGAGCGGGGAATCTATTGCTGAACTCTATCAGTTTCTTGGTGAAAACTATGGTTTTGGATATCAGCAGGCATTATTGGGATTTCAGGGTTACCTCATAGATGTTGATCCTGCCTCTTCGCAAAATCAATACAGCTCATTAATTGCCCCGGGGAATTTCGATCAAAGCTATTCTAAATATGCTACAGGAATCAATGGAAAACTGACCTTTAACGTAGGTACCCAGTATAAGGAAAACCTGTATTTAGGACTCAACCTGAATTCCCATTTCATAAATTATGAAAGCTCTTTTGATTTTAGTGAATTCAACAATAACTCTGGAAGTGAAACTACTGAAGTCTATTTTGGAAATTCTCTTGCCGCAAATGGCGAAGGATTTTCATTTCAGCTTGGAGGAATTACCAAATTTGATAATTTCAGAATAGGCGCTACTTATGATTCACCAATTTGGTTTACAATTAGGGAAGAAACTTCAGAATATCTGGAATCCAACAGCAGCTTAGATGAATATGTGGTAGTTGCTCCTAATGTGATAAACATTTATCCGGAATATACCTTGAGAACTCCCGGCCAGGTAACGGGTAGTTTAGCCTATTTGTTCGGAACAACAGGGCTAATTAGTTTCGATTACAGCCTGAAAGATTATTCAAACACCAAATTCAGACCAGAAAATGATCTTGATTTTCAGGATCTAAATGCCCAGATTTCTTCGGAAATGAAAGCTTCCTCCACCTATAAACTGGGTGCTGAATATAGAATTTCCAAAGTTAGTCTTCGCGGCGGATATCGCTATGTTGAAAGTCCTTATGAAAATGAAACTACCATTGGGAATTTAACAGGATATAGTGCAGGACTTGGTTATAATTTTGGAAATATTAATATCGATCTTGCCTACAGTAATGCCGAATATGACAGCCAGACTCCTGTTTTTAATACCGGCCTAACTACTCCTATTTATGCTCAAAAAGACCTTTCCAAGGTAATTCTTTCGGTGAGTTTTGGATTGTAAATTTTAACGGATGAGGGAAAAATTAGTCGAATACTCTTTACTGGTATTGGTTGATTTTTCCCTTACCTGTATTTTAAACCAATAATCATCTGCCGGTAAGGGAACCCCATTAAAGGTACCATCCCAGCCTTTATTGCTTGAAGGATCCAATTGTTTCAACAACTTTCCGTATCTATCAAAGACATAAAGCTTTTCAATCTGGAAACTATTGTCGCTAATGATGTTCCATGTATCATTATAACCATCTCCATTTGGTGAGAAAAATCTTTTATAACCAATTAAAAAGAAAGGCTCACTGGTAACTTGCCCGCAATTTTGAGCATCTCTAACACTTACGGTATGCACACCCGGGGGAACATCTCTAAAAGAATCATTACCAGTCCAACTTCCATCATCCAGTTGATATTCATAGCCGGGAAATTCTAATCCCAGACCTCCACCTGGCAATACTTTTACCGTGTAACCGTTCCCAAAATCTGATCCTGAAACCTCAACACTAACACTCTCAGGCGGTGATACCTGAATAACCTGAGTGGCCAAACTTGTTTGACAGCCACTTGGAATATGTGTAATGCTTAAATTAAAATTTAAAACTGAAGGTAATTCCGTTATATTTAAAATAGGTTCTGTGCTAATAATTTCTGTACCGGCGGTCCATTCAAAAGAATAATCATTACCAATATTAGTCCCAATTTGAAAGGGAGATTGTAAATTTCCATTGATATCCACACATACCAGGGTACTTTCGTCTATAGAAATTTCAGGAAAAACGAATGAACTAAGCCGGAAGCTGGTTACCGGAGATAAACATTCACTTTCAAGCTGCAATACACGGGCAAAAATTTCCTTACCACTTTCGAAAGGATACACTCCCGGATTTTCAATTTCGTTGTTATCATTTTCTGCATCCTCATTATTATCATAATAAATGACCGTATAATTGGACGGATTAGCATTTGCTGAAATAAGCTCTGATGCTGTTGAAGTTAAATCTATAGTCTCAGTACTCTCCGCACATATAAAAAGATCATTTGCTTCTCCTACCTGCGGATTATCATAGAAGGTAACGGTGACATCTTCAGTTGCACTTACCTCTTCAAACGTATCTATAACTTCCAGGCGATAAACCCCAGATTCTGTAACCGTGAATACCGGATTATCTGCTCCCGGGATAATGTCGAAATTACCCGTATTCTCGTTAAATATATACCATTGGTATAAATCAGCTTCATCTGTAGTACCATCTAAGGTATATTCAGTCTCACCACAAACAGGAACATTTCCCCCAAGGGAGCCTCCCAGGATTGAACAATCTGTAGAACCCTGATTTCCGCCGGTATTGGATTGTTGCAGACTTATAAAACCCCGAATCCTTTCGAAATTAGTAATCATCACTACATACACACTATTTGCCTCAGCATTGGGGATTCGCATGATTTCTACAGCATCTGGCAAATACGAACAATCCACAATATTCCCTCCACTTAGGGCAGAATTCGTACATAATGGATCATCCCTTTTAAAAGGCCCCCAAACGACAAAATCTACATCTAAAGGCGCTCCTGTGCCATTGCTATTCGCGTATTGTGAGATTCTAAATTCAAGATTTCCAGGATCCTCAACCTTCAGAAAAAACCAGGAAGGATAAGGTGTTTCTTCTAGGCAGCCGTAATCGGGTCCAAACTCACCTGTACTTTGGGTACTGTTTCCCGGGTTGGAATTGGGAAAAGTTAATCGCTCATTCCCAGCGCAAAAAGGTTCGATTTGGTCGCATAATGCGCCCTGAGCCTGAACACCGTTTATCGTGAAAAAGCAATAAACAATAAATAAAATAGAAAATTCTTTAATCCTCATTCCCCAAATCCAATCTGGTGCAAAATATGAAATATTATGCATTTCCTCTGCAATGATAGCTACAAAGCATAACGCAAAAACCTTATAAATATGTATCTTTGCAAGCCTATATTAATTTTACCGACCATTAATGCAAAAAGCATGAAAATAGATAAAATTCTTACCGAAATCGAAGAAATGGGTGATGCACATGCAGGCAGCAGTGCACATACCCCACTAAGAGAGGATGCATTTGAAAAAAGTGATGCTGAAAAGATTGAGGAAATCCAGGAGAATGTGAGAAAGATCATGGAAACCCTTGGTCTTGATCTTACTGATGACAGCCTAAAAGGCACTCCCATGAGAGTGGCAAAAATGTATGTGAACGAAGTGTTTTCAGGTCTTCACCCAAAAAGAAAACCAAAAGCTTCAGTTTTCGAGAATAAATACCAATATGGTGAAATGCTGGTTGAAAAAAACATTACGGTTTATTCAACCTGCGAACATCATTTATTACCCATCGTGGGTAGGGCCCATGTAGCCTATATTTCCAATGGGACTGTTGTTGGACTTTCTAAAATGAACAGGATCGTAGATTACTATGCAAAAAGACCTCAGGTTCAGGAAAGGATGACCATGCAAATAGTACATGAACTTCAAAATGTTCTTGGCACCGTAGATGTTGCCTGTGTTATTGATGCTAAGCATCTTTGCGTGAACAGTCGGGGCATTAGGGATATAGAAAGCAGTACTGTAACAAGTGAATTTGGCGGAGCTTTCAAGAAAAAGGAAGTTCGTCGTGAATTTCTTGATTATATTAAATTAGATACTACTTTCTAAAAAAACCTTTCATGGCGCTTTACCAGGATCAAACCTTGAAAATTTACAATTCAATGAGTGGTGAAAAAGAGGTTTTCACCCCAATTAATGAAGGAAATGTTGGAATGTATGTTTGTGGACCTACAGTCTACAGCAATGTTCACTTGGGAAATTGCCGCACTTTTATTTCTTTTGATCTTGTTTTCCGGTATTTGAAACATCTTGGATATAAAGTTCGCTATGTAAGAAATATTACTGATGCCGGTCATCTTGAAAATGATACGGACAGCGGCGAAGATCGCATTGCTAAAAAGGCAAGGATCGAGCAAATTGAACCTATGGAAGTGGTACAACGCTATACCGTAGATTTCCATAATATCCTGCAAAAGTTCAACAATCTGCCACCAAGCATTGAGCCCACCGCAACCGGTCACATTGTTGAGCAAATCGAAATCATAAAAACCATTCTTGAAAAAGGTTATGCTTATGAAGCAAATGGTTCGGTTTATTTTGACGTTTTAAAGTTCAATGAAGATCACTCTTACGGGAAATTAAGTGGCAGGGCGATTGAAGATATGATTGCCAACACTAGAGAACTCTCTGCGCAAAGCGATAAGAAAAATCCTCAGGATTTTGCTTTATGGAAAAAAGCCGAACCCCAACATATTATGCGCTGGCCTTCACCCTGGAGTGATGGATTTCCCGGCTGGCACCTGGAGTGTACAGTGATGAGCACAAAATATTTAGGGGAAGAATTCGATATTCACGGCGGTGGAATGGATTTAAAATTTCCGCACCACGAATGTGAGATTGCCCAGGGAGAAGCGGCTACAGGAAAATCACCGGTTAATTATTGGCTCCATGCTAATATGCTTACGCTAAACGGCAAGAAAATGGCCAAAAGCACCGGGAATTTTATTTTACCTGAAGATATCTTTACCGGCGACAATGATATTCTTGGAAAGTCATTTTCTCCAAATGTTGCCAGGTTTTTTATATTACAGGCACATTACCGAAGCATTCTCGATTTTTCATCGGAAGCCTTATCAGCAAGTGAAAAAGGATTTAATCGATTGATGGATGCTTATCATTCTATCGAAGAATTGCCTGTTTCATCTGCTTCTGAAGCTACTATTTCAGCATGGAAACAAAATTGTTATGATGCCCTCAACGATGATTTCAACAGCCCCATTCTAATTGCCAAATTATTTGATGCGGTTAAAATGATCAATTCAGTAAAGGATGGATCTTTAAAAATTTCCGAAGGAGATAAAGAAGAATTAAAAACGAGCATGAGTGCATTTTTGTTTGATATCCTTGGGATCATGGACGCTCAAACTGAAGCAAGCCTCGATGCCGATAAACTTTCCGGAGCTGTAAATCTTTTAATACAACTACGCGCAGAAGCAAGGAGCAACAAGAATTTCGCTTTAAGCGATCAAATTAGGGATCAGCTACAGGAAATTGGGATTCAGTTGAACGATGGAAAAGATGGAACTACCTTTTCGTTAAATTGACAGAATGATAGGTAAATGGGTAAGTAGTTTGCTGATTGGACTGGTGAATTTTTATAAAAAATTTATTTCACCTATAACTCCATCAGCCTGTAGGTACGAACCCACTTGTTCTACCTATATGATTGAAGCCATACAAATTCATGGACCACTAAAAGGTTTTTGGATGGGATTAAAAAGAATAGGAAGATGTAATCCCTGGGGTGGTTGTGGTTATGATCCTGTGCCTGCAAAAACGGATAACAAAGCGAGTTAAAGAATTTCCAAATACGTATATTTACCCATAATCAAAAAACTAACCAATGCTTTTTAATGCCATACGCTGGAATCCTTCTGAAGGTCTGGATTTAGGAATTCTCACTATACACTATTACAGTGTCATGTTTTTGATCGCCTTTACACTTGGGTGGTATATCATGAAGCGAATTTTTATTCGTGAAAATATTGAAGTTGAAAAACTGGACTCCCTTTTCATTTATACAGTTTTGGCCACTCTAATCGGCGCAAGATTGGGCCATGTTATATTTTATGATTGGGATTATTTTCAAAATCATTTATTGGAGATCTTCTTACCAGTAAGATTCGAACCGGAATTTGAATTTACCGGATTTCGCGGCTTAGCCAGTCATGGTGCCGCGATTGGAATTATCGTAGCCATGTATCTTTATACAAAGCGAATATTACAAAAACCCGTTTTATTTATTTTAGACAGAATAGTTATCCCGGTTGCCAGCGGTGCAATTTTCGTAAGGATTGGCAACTTTATCAATTCAGAAATTATAGGAAAACCAACCAATTCAGATTATGGCGTGATCTTCGAGAAATTAGGTGAAGACTTTCCACGGCATCCCGCCCAATTATATGAATCCATCAGCTACCTGGTGATATTTTTAATTCTATGGTTCATCTACTGGAAAACTGAAAAACGCTTTAAACTGGGTTATATATTTGGTTTATTTTTAGTGCTATTGTGGACGGTACGATTTTTCGTAGAATTTGTGAAAGAGGCACAGGTTGAGGAACGGGCGATGTGGTTATTCAATACAGGACAATGGCTTAGTATTCCCTTTATAATAGCCGGTTTATACTTTATGTTTAGACCTGCACAGAAGACGTACACTACATGAAAAAGAACTGGTTGAAATTAGGCTTGATCACCCTCGCCTTTCAAATTTCTTTTGTTTCCTGTAAAGAGGAAACAACTAAAGAAAATATGGAGACCAATGAAATTTCCTTTGAAAAAGAAGGGGAATTATACCTTATAAAAAATTCCGGAGATACTATTCAGAAGCTTGATATCGAGTTTGCAAGAACTCCATACGAGATTGAAACCGGTTTGATGTATCGGGATGGGATGGAGGACAACCAGGGAATGTTATTTGTTTACAATTATTCAAGCCAGCATGGTTTCTGGATGAAAAACACCTATTTCCCATTGGATATCATTTATTTTGATGCAGATAGCACTCTGGTAAATATCCAGGCGAATGCGGAACCAAGAAGCGAAACCAGCTTGCCTTCAGATGGGCCAGCACAATTTGTTTTGGAGATCAATGGCGGACTTTCAGAAAAATGGAACCTGGAAAAAGGTGATAAAATTTCTTTCGAAGAATTATAAAAAAATAGTGTTATAAAATAATTGTTTGTCCGTAAAGCATCCTAAACTGAAAAATGATGTCATTCTGAACTTGTTTCAGAATCTCATTTCAATGTAAATCAATGTAATATGGAGACCCTGAAATAAATTCAGGGTGACGAAAAAACTTTTAGGGCAGAAAACGGATATACATTTAAATAAAAAAGGCTTTCCGGTTTGGAAAGCCTTTTTCTATGCTCTAATTTCTAATTTCTGAATATTATACAGTCTTTGCTTCCTCTAATTCAGCTTTCTTCTTTCTCTCAATTTTAGATTTGTCTGAAACACTATCAAACATTACCGGTGTCGCGATAAACAGGGATGAGTATGTACCCACGATCACACCAATGATCAGGGCGAACATAAATCCTCTTATTCCTTCACCACCAAAAATAAAGATCGCAATCAATACTACCAAGGTAGTAAGGGAGGTGTTTAAAGTTCTACTCAAAGTACTGTTTAATGCAGCATTAATGGTTTTACCAAGCGGCCAGGTATTATGTTCCGCAACATATTCCCTAATCCTGTCAAATACTACCACGGTATCATTTAGCGAGTAACCAATCACCGTTAATATCGCCGCAATAAACGCCTGATCTATTTCCATGCTGAAAGGCATAACACTGTGTAACAATGAGAATATACCCAATACAATTAATACATCATGGAAAACCGCTGCAACCGCTCCTAAGCTGAACTGCCACTTACGGAATCTTAGGAGAATATAGAGAAATACTACTATTAGCGATCCAATTACCGACCAGAAAGATGCATTTTCAATATCATCGGCAATGGTTGCACCTACCTTCATAGATTGCATAATACCTACTGCTTTTTCATCTCCACCACTACTAAACTGCTCATACGTAATATCTGAAGGCAAATAAGGCTTTAATGCGCCAAACAGGCTTTGCTGGATTTCTTCATCAACTTCTGCTCCCTGATCATTAACACGATACTTCGTAGTAATTTTCAATTGATTATCCGGGCCAAAAGTTTTTGCTTCGGCACTTTCAAAAGCAGCGATAAGATCTTTCTCCACTGCAGTTGGGTTCACATCATCAGCAAATCGAACTGTATAGGTTCTCCCACCTACGAAATCCACCCCTTCGTTAAGACCCTGGGTTAACAATGATCCTAAACTTATAATGATCAATAAACCGGAAACGATATAGGCCATTTTCCTTTTACCAAGGAAATCAAAATTCATATTCGTGAATAAATTCTTGGTAATAGATGTAGAAAATGCCAGGGATTTACCTTTTACTCCATATCCATCAATAAACAATCTTGTGATAAAAATTGCCGTAAATAAAGACGTTGCAATACCTATTAACAAAGTAGTTGCAAAACCTTTGATGGGTCCGGTTCCAAGAACAAATAAAATAATACCTGTTAAACCAGTAGTTATGTTAGCATCAAGGATGGAAGATAAAGCATTGCTAAAACCATCTTTAATCGCATCGCGCTGTATTTTACCTTTGGCAAGCTCTTCTTTGATACGTTCAAAAATAAGTACGTTCGCATCAACCGACATACCTATGGTTAATACGATACCGGCAATACCAGGCAAGGTTAAAACAGCTCCAAGGCCTGCCAAAATCCCGAAGATGAATAAAATGTTTACGGCAAGGGCGATATCTGCAAAAAGACCCGCTTTGCCATAATATAAGATCATCCATAAAAGAACAAGGATCAAAGCTATAACAAAAGATAAAATACCACTGTCAATTGCTTCCTGACCTAAGGATGGACCTACAACTTCACTTTGAATAATTTCTGCAGAAGCAGGTAATTTACCGGCACGTAACACGTTAGCTAAATCCTGACCTTCAGTTATTGAAAAATCACCTGAGATCTCACTCCTACCACCTGAAATTGCCCCGGTAGAAACGCCCGGTGCTGAATACACAACGTTATCCAGGACAATGGCGATATTGCTTTGTTCATTAGAGGCCTGACTGGTCATATCTTCCCATATCTTGGCTCCCGTACCATCCATTTGCATGGTAACGGCAATACGACCTAACTGATCAAAAGTTTGCTGGGCATCGGTAATAACACTTCCGCTTAACGGCGGTTCCATAGTTCTATTACCTTTTAACGCATATAAAGAAGCAGTTTCAGAATCTGCATCTGGTACACCCCATACAAATTTCGCATAACGAAGATTATTGGGAAGAAGATTACGCACCTGAGGGGTCGTAATATATCCCATTACTTTTGCTGTATCCTGAACATGGAAATTCCCCAGAACAGGTCCTCCCTGATAACCAGGAGACACTAAAAGATCAAAAATGGGATTTGCTGAAGTTGCAACCTCGGTACTGTCTTCTGCATCTGCAAGCAATTCATCAATTTCACTATCTCCGGTTGTTGCCGTAGTATCGGTTTCTTCCTGAGTACTTGTCTTTTCTGAACGTTGAAGTTCAATTAATTTATTATTTGCCTGTACAAGGAAGCTTCCTATTTCAGAATTCTTATACACATGCCAGAATTCTAATTGCGCCGTACTTTGAAGTAAATTTTTGACCCTGCTGATGTCTTTTGCTCCGGGCAATTCAACTAAAATTCTTCCTGAATTTCCCAAACGCTGAATATTAGGCTGAGTTACGCCAAATTTATCAATACGCTTTCTCAATACTTCAAAAGCTGAAGTGATGGATTCATCAATTTTAGTTCTTATGATGGGCTCAACTTCCTGATTGCTCATATTAAAGTTAACCTCATCACTTAATGTCTTATTCGCGAAAACATCTGGAGAAGCCAGTTTTGCACCTGGAATATCATTAAAAGCGTCAAAGAAAAGATCTACATAATCATCCTGGCTATCGGCCTGTGCAGCATCAGCTTCAGCTAAAGCTTTTCTAAAAGCCGGATCATTGCTATCATTTGCCAGCCCGCTAAGAATGTCTTTTACAGAAATTTGAAGAATAACGTTGATCCCTCCTTTAAGGTCAAGACCTTTGTTTAGTTCTTTATCCTTGGCATTATTGTAAGTGATTCCGGCGAAAATATCCTCATTTCCAATGGAGTCCAGATATCTGGCTTCGGCAGCATCCCTTTTTTGTGAATAGTCCTCAACATCATCCCCGTAAGCTCTTACAGCAAACTCTTCCGCATCACTTTCAACCTTATTGGTAAAGAATGTAAAAGACAGCTGATAAAGACATACCAGCCCAAACAATATTGCAAAAACTTTAATCAGTCCTTTATTCTGCATTATTCCTCAAATTATTGATTAATAGGTTTATTTTAAAAACGGACAAATATAGGACTTCATAAATCAAATCCCAATATTTTCCTTTAGATAGTTTTAACTTTTAATTTCAATAAAAAAGCCACAATTACTGTGGCTTTCCTAATATGGTATGTTATTTTCTATGGATTAGAATTCCAAAAGGGCATTGGTTTTTTTGACACCTTCCGCACTTTCTTTCATTTTCGCCATTTCTTTGTCATCAAGTTTAATTTCAACGATCTTTTCCAGGCCATTTTTTCCTAAAATCGCAGGAACTCCAATACAAATATCATTAATCCCGTATTCACCTTCCAATAAAGCGGAACATGGAAACATTTTCTTTTGATCACAGGCAATCGCCTGAACCAAGGCAGAAACTGCAGCACCAGGTGCATACCAGGCACTTGTACCCAATAATTTAGTTAAGGTTGCCCCTCCAACTTTGGTATCTTCAGAAACCTGCTCTAATCTTTCTTCTGAAAGAAATGCAGTTACAGGAACACTGTTTCTAGTGGCCAATCTGGTTAAAGGCACCATTCCTGTGTCACTATGACCACCAATTACCATCCCGTCTACATCAGATGGAGGACATTCTAAAGCCTCACTTAACCTATATTTAAAACGTGCACTATCTAAAGCGCCGCCCATTCCAATAATTCTATTTTTCGGTAATCCTGTGGTTTTATGAACAAGGTAAGTCATCGTATCCATAGGATTGCTCACCACAATAATGGTTACGTTTGGAGAATGCTGGATAAGGTTTGAAGAAACATCCTTCACAATTCCTGCATTGATCCCGATCAATTCTTCCCGGGTCATCCCAGGTTTTCTTGGAATTCCCGAGGTGATCACGGCAATATCGGAATTTGCAGATTTTGAGTAATCGCTTGTACTTCCGGTTATTTTTGTATCAAAACCATTAAGCGTGGCTGTTTGCATCAGGTCCATTGCTTTCCCTTCAGCATATCCTTCTTTAATATCAACAAGAACAACTTCTGAAGCAAAGTTTTTAATGGCAACATATTCTGCGCAACTGGCACCAACTGCACCAGCTCCAACTATCGTAACTTTCATAAATGTAATATTTGATTTCTAAATTGTTTGACGCGAAATTACAAATAAAGCCAGAGAATTCTAATAAGGAATGGTTAAAAGGCTGGTATTTAGATTCTAAAATGCAGACCTAGATTAAGATTGAAAAAGTTTCCTGCAGTAACCATCGTACTCACTTTAAAGTTTGTAAAATATAAATTGAAGCCTACATCACCTTTGAATTGCGTTTCTGAATCTTCTAGAGCGACAATAGCATTATTAATTAAAGGCAAACCAAAACCGGTACCTCCAAATGCATAATCGAATTTAGATCCGGTAACTCCAAGTGCACCAAAAATTTCAAAGTTTTCATACTTTTTAGAAGCCAAAACCTCTGCCATCCATACATCTGCATGAACGTCTATTAAATTTAAGGTGACGACTTCAGGAACAGCAATTTGCTCAAATTCATACTTCACATCAAAGAGGTTATAAGAACCTGCCAATGCAAGCTGGAACATATCCCTTCTTCTTTTCAGCTGAAAATATTGCGTTAAATTATGTTTTAATCCAACACCATAAGTGCTAAACTTTGAACCGTCTACTGCCAGTTCAGGTAAGGCTCGTACAGCCAATTCAGTTCCTAAAGGCAATCCCATAGAAACCTGGGCAAAGGGATAAATCAAAGCTCCCTTATCAATACCGTCGATAGCATCGAATTCGGTAATTTCTATCGTTTGCCCTAAATAATTTATAGTACCTTCAAATTGCACATCGGTAGATTTTCCAAAAGCAGTAGGTAAAAGGACATTTCTCTCCCCACCCATAATGCTTAAAATCTTAAAATTATTATTTCCGGCAGCGAATTCTTTTTTACTCTGGGGAACAAAAAGGGCATTTCCCTGAAGAGAAACATTGAATTTCCATTTTTCTAACGGTGTGGCGGAACTAAACCAACCCGCACTCGCCTGGTAAGCGGCACTGCTGGCAGCAGGTCTGGCAAAACTGCCACCCAGGAAGAGCATATCTTCAATAAACAAGTCTACATCTGTTTGTTCCTGACTGGAAGTAACATTCGGAATTAACAAAATTCCGATTACGCATAGGTATAGGTATCTTTTCAAAATGATTTGGGTTTAGGGCGCAAAAATAATAAAATAATTGCCTTGAAGATATAATAACGCAAAAAACCCACACTTAGTTCTGTGTGGGCCTTCAATCTTTTTCAAATCTTATGCATCAATATTGGCATACTTGGCATTCTTCTCAATGAACTCCCGTCTCGGGGGCACTTCATCGCCCATCAACATGGAGAAAATCCTGTCGGCTTCTCCTCCATTATCAATGTTTACCTGTCTTAACATTCTATGCTCAGGATCCATAGTTGTATCCCAAAGTTGCGAGGCATTCATTTCCCCAAGACCTTTATATCTCTGGATTTGAACTCCGCCACTATAACTTTCAGCTATTTCATCCCTTTCCTTATCATTCCAGGCGTAACGCTTTTTCTGGCCTTTTTTCACAAGGTAAAGAGGTGGGGTGGCAATAAAAATATGCCCATTTTCAATCAACTCCTTCATATACCTGAAGAAAAAGGTTAAAATTAGTGTTTCAATGTGGCTACCATCTACATCGGCATCACACATGATCACCACTTTATGATAACGTAATTTGGAAAGGTTAAGCGCTTTGCTATCATCTTCAGTCCCAATAGTTACACCAAGTGCCGTATATATATTCTTGATCTCTTCATTATCAAAAACACGATGGGACATGGCTTTTTCAACATTCAGAATTTTACCTCTTAATGGCAAGATCGCCTGAAATTTACGATCCCTTCCCTGCTTGGCCGTCCCCCCTGCAGAGTCACCCTCTACAAGAAACACCTCGCATTGTGCAGGATCCTGTTCAGAACAGTCAGATAATTTCCCAGGCAGGCCACCAACACTCATGACCGTTTTACGCTGAACCATTTCACGGGCTTTTTTCGCGGCATTCCTTGCCTGCGCAGCTAAGATTACTTTCTGAACAATTGTCTTCGCATCATTGGGATTTTCCTCCAGATAATTTTCAAGCATTTCTGAAACTGCCTGGCTCACTGCTGAAGTAACTTCCCGGTTTCCTAATTTCGTTTTGGTTTGTCCTTCAAATTGAGGTTCCTGGACTTTCACCGAAATAATCGCAGTTAAACCTTCGCGAAAATCATCTCCGGTAATTTCAAATTTTATCTTATCAAGAAGCCCGGAAGCATCAGCATACTTTTTTAAAGTAGTAGTAAGCCCCCTTCTGAAACCACTTAAATGCGTTCCACCTTCATGAGTATTAATATTGTTAACGTAGGAATGAAGGTTCTCGTTAAAAGAAGTATTATAGATCATGGCAACTTCCACGGGAATATCGTTCTTCTCCCCTTCCATGGAAATTACATCACTAATAATAGCCTCACGGTTGCCATCTAAAAACCGGATAAATTCCTTTAAACCTTCATCAGAGTAGAAGGTATCCTGAACAAATTCACCATCATCCTCTTTTCTACGTTTATCTGTAAGCGTGATGGTAATTCCTTTATTTAAATAGGACAGCTCCCGCATTCTACTGGCCAGCGTGTCGTAGTTATATTCTAAAGTCTGCTGGAAAATACTTGGATCTGGCTTAAAGGTCACTGTGGTACCGCTTAAATCGGTATCCCCAATTTGTTTTACGGGATATTGTGGCTTTCCTAAATTATATTCCTGTTGCCACTTCTCTCCATCGCGATAAACCGTTGCGGTTAAATGTTCAGAAAGGGCATTTACACAACTAACCCCTACCCCGTGCAATCCACCGGAAACTTTATAAGAATCTTTATCAAATTTACCCCCGGCACCAATTTTGGTCATTACCACTTCAAGTGCCGATACTCCTTCTTTCTTATGAAGATCAATAGGAATCCCCCTACCGTTATCTTCAGTGGTGATGGAATTATCTTCGTTTATGGTGACTTTTATAGAATCACAATGGCCAGCCATCGCTTCATCAATAGAATTATCAACAACTTCATACACCAAATGGTGCAATCCCCTAACACCAGTATCTCCAATATACATAGACGGGCGCATACGTACATGCTCCATCCCTTCCAGGGCCTGAATACTATCGGCTGAATATTTATTCTTCTTAACTTCTTCGCTCATAAATACGCTAGTTATTTTGTCATTTTTTGATAACGAACAAATATAACGATTCACATTTTTTTAACAGCTAGAAGCAGGCTCTATAGCCTTTAAGTTATCAACAAATTATGTGGAAAAACCTTAACCCGATAGACAATTCTACCGGGTTAAGGAAACTTTGAAATTATAATCTTTAAATATGATTTAAGCCATCGCTTTTTTCATTCCCGGAGCTACGTGGGTTTCATTTGCCCTTCCGCTTGGATCCAGATCTTTTTGCCATTTCGGGATCCATTTTTTTACTGTTTTCGCTGCGGAATCCTGTGGATAATGCTTGTGAAAAATAGTTCGGTAAAAATAGGCTTCTTTCGTAGTTGGCGTATTTACAGGAAATTTACCCGCTGCAGTTTCTAATTCAGTATCAGTTACCTGTTTCGAAGCATATTCGATCAACTGATCGATCCAGTTATAGCCAACCCCGTCACTGAACTGTTCTTTTTGCCTCCATAAAACCTCTTGTGGCAAAAATGGCCTTTCCGGGGTATCAAAAGCTTTTCTTAGAATATATTTTTCAACACCATCATAGGTTTGTGCCATTTTCTCTTCAGGAACAATTTCCATAGCGGTTTGTAAAAATTCTTTATCCAGGAATGGAACCCTTGCTTCCAATCCATGTGCCATCGTAGATTTATCTGCTCTTAAACAATCTGCAGTAGCCAGTCGTTGTACTCTTCTCACAGTTTCTCTCTGAAATTCTTCCGCGGAAGGTGCATTTTTAAAATAAAGGTAACCTCCTAATATCTCGTCTGCTCCTTCTCCTGAAAGAACCACTTTTATACCTTTCTCAGCTATTACTTTGGAAAGGAAATACATAGGTGTACTTGCCCTGATGGAAGTCACATCATAAGTTTCCAGATGCCATACCAGTTTTTCAAGTATTTCGATCCCTTCTTCCACCGTGAAATGAATTTCATGATGTTCAGTTCCTAAAAAGTCAGCTACTTTTCTCGCCGCTACAAGGTCTGGAGCATCAGCATCTAATCCAATAGAAAAAGAATGCAATTTTTGACCTGAACCTTCAATCAAACGGGCGGCAATAGAACTTGTTAAAGAGGAGTCCAAACCTCCACTTAATAAGACACCTAAAGGCACATCGGCCATTAGACGTTTCTTGGTGGCGGCAATTAGGCTTTCCCTTAACTTCTTCAGGTCTAATGGCTGAACAGATTTTTCAGAATCAAACCACTCCGGCTGATAATATCTTACAAATCCCGTTTTTGGAGTGTAATAATGTCCCGGAGGAAAAGCTGAAAATTCTACACATGCATCTGCCAGAGCCTTCATTTCACTAGAAAACCACATCGCCCCGCTTTCGTCCTGCCCGTAATACAGAGGTTTAACTCCAATAGGATCCCTACCAACGATAAAATCTTCCCCGTCTACAACCACAAAAGAAAATACCCCATCTAGCATATCTACAAAATCATATCCGTATTTTTCATACATATGCACAATCACTTCAGAATCTCCAGTTGTTCTAAATTGATGATCTTTAAGTTCATTATTTCGCAATGCCACGTGGTTATAAATTTCTCCATTATGGATCATCCAGGCTTTTTTACTTCCCTGAATTGGTTGGATTCCCGTAGTAAGGTCTACAATAGAAAGACGTTCGTGAGCTAATACATAACCAGCATCAGTAATTTTGATCCCGCTTTCATCGGGACCCCGGTGAGACATTCTTTTAGAAAGATCCCGCACTTTTCTTGTATCGATATCTTTTCCTATAACTGCTAAAATTCCGCACATGACGTTTTGTTTTATAATTTCAAGGCAAATATTCATCATATGTGCATTTATGCAAACAATTAATCGATTATTGGTTACATTTATAAAGCAAATTTTTAATATTAGATATTGATATAAATTAAAATTGTAAATTTTTTATTCCTCGCTAACATTAGTGAATACGCCCGTAAATTTTAAGAGAACCTTTATGATATTTTAACAATTGAGAAGAGCGACATGAATTATCTTTAGGGAAATTATTAATTGAAATTTTAAAACATGAAAAAGCTTATAATAGGCGGTTTTAGCGCCATTTGTTTAATTTTTGCAAATCCGATTAATGCCCAGGAAGATGGAAAAGTAAATTATTCCAAAGCGGAATTGAATTTTTCAAAATTAGATTCCAGTCCAATGGATCTTGCTTTATATAGAGATAAAGACGAAGCTCCGGTTGCCAGGGTAATTTATAGCAGACCACAAAAACGAGAAAGGGAAGTTTTTGGGAAACTTGTTCCTTACGGAGAAGTTTGGAGAACCGGTGCGAATGAATCTACTGAACTTACCCTTTACAGAGATATGAAGGTTGCAGATGAAGTAGTTGCGGCAGGAAATTATACCATTTATACAATTCCTAATGAAAAAGAGTGGACAATAATTCTGAATAAGAGCAACAATACCTGGGGTGCTTATGAATATACAGATGAGCAGGACCTGGTAAGAATTAATGTTCCGGTGAGAAAGGCCCCAAATACGATCGAAGCCTTATCTATGGCTTTTGAAGATTCCGGTAACGGCGCTGATCTTTTAATTGGATGGGATAATAGTTATGTAAAAGTTCCTTTCAAAAACGCAAAATAATTCTAAGTTGAATTTATAAATTGAAAAGACCTTCAAAATTGAGGGTCTTTTTTTATGGAATATTTAAATATTTATGTGTTTGCAGAGAAACTTTCCACTGGGGATTTTTCATTACATAATCTACTATTAACGGAATCATCTTTTCACGATTGCTCCATTCCGGTTGTAAATATAGAATGCAATTTTCAGATACTTTAGCTGCCTGTTCTTCAGCGAATTTTAAATCATGCTTATTAAAAACAATCACTTTTAATTCATGTGCCAGGGGATAGATCTCTTCCGTAGGTAATTTAATTTTTTTTGGGGATAAGCAGATCCAGTCCCAAATTCCAGAAAGAGCATAGGCTCCGGAAGTTTCAATATGAATGGATGCGCCTTTATCTTTTAAACTTTGAGTTAATTGGGTCATATCCCAGGTGAGGGGTTCTCCGCCGGTGATCACAATAGTTTTACTATATTTTAAAGCATTTTCTACAATCTGGCCAATATGGGTTGGAGGATGAAGTTCTGCATTCCAGCTTTCTTTTACATCACACCAATGGCAGCCCACATCGCAACCACCAATTCTAATAAAATAGGCAGCAGTTCCTTTATGAAATCCTTCTCCCTGGATGGTATAGAATTCCTCCATCAATGGAAGCATAATTCCCTGATCTACCAGCTCTTTTGTTTCTTCTGAAATCATAACTGGCAAAGATAGACAAACTATTACTTTTAATCTGTTTAGGACAGGCTGAATAAGTCTGTCTCCCTAATTGGAAATGATGGTATTTTTTATCTCTTTTTTAGGATCATTGAGCCGGGTAAGAAAGCCATTGATCACGGCATATTTTACCTCATCATCCTGATATAGAAAAAAATTCGCGGCCATTCCCGGTTTTAATTCTGTGCTTGCTTCAAAGTCTTCAGAAACCAGGTTCAAAGGAAAGTAAGAGTATTTTTCCTTCAACATGGGAGCATCTACTTTTATATACGCATATCCTTCTTTCAATAAATTAATGACATCAAGATTTTTAAGCGCTTCATTTGAAGTTATTTTTTCCGGATAAATTTTTCCCATTTCTAATTTCATGCCCGTGGCATCCAGCTGTTCATACCCATAGCTGGTAGAAAGATCACCCTGATCTGTGATTTTTCCAACATTGTAAAATTCAGCATTATCATTTAGGTCAACCTCATCCCGGTTTACTCCAAGATCAAGGACATACGGCTTTCCATTTAACTGATACCTAAGACCTGTTATTTTGAGATCAAATAACATCCTGTCATTATTTGGAATTTTTTCATAATCAGAAATATTTTCAGATTTATAACTTCCGGTGGCGATAGCGTTTAAAGCAGACAGAATACTTACAAAATTTAGTTTTCGGATTTCCTGTTTCTCAGGATCGTTGGGATAACCACCAGATTCAATGAGAATGGTACTGGTTCCCCATTTTTGAATATTATCGCCAAAGGCCCTTGGTTCAAAATCGTCATTATATCTTCCTACCTGCCCCGGGGCAAACTCTTGCAAAACTTTATTCATTTTTACAATAATTTTCATGGCATTCCCCCTCACCTCATTTATTTCCTTTTCATAATTATACGCCGGAGCTAGAAAGGATATCGTCGCAGGTTTTTCAGTTCTTTCAGCATTATAATATTTACTTTGATCATGAAGGTTAAAACCAAAATCTGCATCTAAACTATCCCTGATCCTTTTTAGTGTTTTAGCCTCCGGTGACTGTAATCTTAAGGCATCACGATTCACATCGATTCCCAGGGCATTGCGCCGGGTAAATTTTTCAGCCCCATCAGGATTCAGCATAGGCAGGAAATGAATTTTCAGATTATCGAGCATCATTTTTTTCTCCTCGTTAAACTCTTCAGAGTTAAAAAAATTGAGGATATCAAAAATTGCCATGGTCGCGGTAGATTCATCTCCATGCATTTGGGACCAGAGAAAAACATCAACCGTCCCGTTTCCTAAACTTAAGAGATTAAGACTTCGGCCTTCGATAGATTCTCCCACCTTTTGAATTTGAACATTTTTCTGAAACTCATGCTTATCCAAAAGCCCAATTATATCCTCATGTTTTAAACGCCTATGGGTAATCTCTTTCTCTTTAAATGCTGAATAATTTTCAAAAAGTTCTTTTGAAAACGTATCATTTTGAGCGAATGAACTATGGGCAATTAATAGTAGTATTACGATAAGACCAGGTATTTTTTTCATTTTTTATATAATTTATTTTGAAGGAACCTCCTTAAAATTTCTACTTTTCAGGGCATTCCTAATCTCTTTCATAAAGTCTTCTCCGGGATCAACCTTTTCTGTCCGGTAACTAGGATCCTTTTCTAACCACAACTCGTGATCTTCAAAATTGGTGTATTCGTAATGGCCAATTACGTATTGAATATTGTATTTGTTACTTAAATATTTAACCAGCCAAATATTAGATTGCAATTGAGCATCAGTTAACGGAGTATTCTTAGTGCCTCCAACATTTTCAATCCCAATGGCTACATGGTTTAAGCCAATTACATGCCTGGCCATTACAGTTTCAGGCATTAGCCGGTAAATGACCCCGTTCCTATCTACCAGGAAATGGGAAGAAACATTTAACTGGCCCGCTCCTGAAATTGCTTCTCTGGATTGGGGTAATTCAGAATTCTTAAAGGCATTAAAAGAATCTTCCAGAGTTGGAATGGCAGTCCAGTGCAAAACAATCATCTTGGGAACAATGGAAGGAGAAGTTTTTTCAAGTCCGTAGCGATCCTTCATATACTGGAGGCTAAGATCAATTCTATCCTTCTTAAAATCGATAGGTTTATCTATAATTTTGTGGCCCCCGCAAGCTGAAAAACTTAGAGTAATGAGACCCGCTATCAATGACATTTTGATCTTTCTCATAAAGATTTCAATATAAAAAAAGGCCCTGCTATAAACAGGGCCTTAAATTTAAAGCATTTCTTTATTCATCCCAAAAAATAGGATCCAGCAATGATACATCCGGAACATTACTTCCATTCCTACTAACTTCAGAATCTGGATAGGCCAATCTGCGAATAAACATGCCGTTTAAATCTGGATTAATGTTCTTAGGTAAATCGAAATTTTCATAATTGTAATCGAATCTTCGAGCGTCGACCCAGGCTTCTGGTTGTAAAAATAAGGCAACCCATTTTTCTTTAAAAATATCATCAATCGTAAAATTATCCACTCCCATACTTACTTCAGCATTACCAATATAGGCATCAATTTCAGACGATGCTACCCCAACTTTCATCATATGAGCCCTTATCCCTTCAAGATATGCTTCATATGATCTACTCTTATCAATCCCAAAGGCAGCTTCAGCTTCAATAAATTTCTGCTCGGCATAAGTTCCCAGTAAAATTGGCGATTGTTCTGAAGAATAAAAATCTCCAGTTTCTAAAGTTGAACGTGCGCCCTGTTCGGGAGCATTGCCTCTTCCGGCGCCATTTTCAACCCCAATATATTCTCCATCATCGGTGGCACCAACTATTAATGGCAATCTTGGATCTTCAACTCCAAAAGTAGTCCCATCTAAAGCCTGAATAAATTGTTCTGAAATCCATCCACCCAATACTAGGTCAGCATTTCTGATAGCGACATTCGCCCAGGGATTGAATTGTTCTTCAAAATATTCTACCTGAGCATCATCTTCATTATTTTCAAAACCCATATCCAGTGCGGCCAAAACCGCGACAGGATCGTAATTTGCAGTTTCACTGTAATGATTTAAATATCTTGCCTTTAACATATAGGCGAATTTTATCCAGTTATCTGAATTACCATTATACACGAAATCATCATTTCCCACAGATGTACTGGTTTCTGCCGAAAGATTTGCGATCCCCTGATCTAATAAATTCAAAACTTCAGTATATAACTGCGCATCATCATCAAAAGCGGGCGTTACGGTCACAAAATTAAAACCTTCGGAATAAGGCACATCTCCCCATGCATCAACTGTCATCGCAAGATTATATGCCATCAGAATTTGACCGATACCTTCATAGTGATTTGCTCCTTCATCCTTAGCTTTAAGAATCATATCATTAATATCTGTCATTACATTATATAAAGAACCCCAGGTGCCACTATAACTCACAGGATCCATAATATCTGATGAGCTTGCTTCATTTGGAGAAGCAAGATATTGAACATAATTAGTCGTTATATCTCCCATGCGGAAGGTATTCTGCGCAGATTCATAAGTTGAATTAACCATTAATCCAGCAAGCGGTGCTTCGCTTGGATTATTGGGATTTTCATTAATATCCAGGTAATCGTCGCAACCTGCAAAGGCAAAAACCACAGCAAGGATTACATATTTATATAAATTGATTTTAAATTTCATATCTAAAATTTTAAAGTCCAAGATTCAGTGTAAAAAATAAGCTTCTAACCCCTGGGTAACCCAGTCCGGTTAATCCGGTAGCATTCCCTCCTGCACCCGAGCTAAACGATTCAGGATCGAATCCATCCCACGGAGTATACAGAATAATATTATTCGCCGCGACAGAAAGCCTGGCGGAATTAAATGGCAGGACATCCAAAATATTTTCCTGAAAATTATAACCCAGCGTGATATTTCTCAATTTGATGAATGCTGCATCCTGAACAAAATTCTCACTCACTGTTCTATAGGTATTTCTATAAAATCCTGCGCCATAATCCCTACCATCAGGGCCTTCACCCTGTCCAAGCCATACGGGTTGCGTATTCGGGGAACCATCAGCTAAAACCCCATCAAATACAATTGTTTCATTTCTATTCAGAGTATATTCTGCAATACCAAATGCAGAAAAGAAGTTGTCATATTGATTGTACTGGTCTACTCCCGCTCTAAAGTCTATGAGAAAAGAAAAATCAAAACCTTTATAAGCGAAATCATTCTTCAAACCTCCAATCCACTTTGGAGTGGTGTTCCCAAGAACAAGCTGACTGCTATTTCTCGAAGGAAATCCATTCTCTCCAATGATAATTGGCAAACCTTCGTTTAGATAAATACTATTTGCATCTGCGCCAGATCTTGCATAACTCGTCCCAAAAATATTTCCATAAGGCTCACCTTCCAGTAGTTTTATAGTTACTGAAGAACCTCCGTACCCAAATTGGCTCCCTACAACAATTTCTTCAATACCTTCCTTAATGCTCTTCACCTCATTTTGGTTATAAGCGGCATTAAAGGATACATCCCATCTAAAATTCTCTTCTTTAATGGGTGTTCCTCTCAGGATAAATTCCCATCCCTGATTCTCGATTTCTCCCGCATTCGTCACAAATGTTGAAAATCCTGCGGAGGTACTAACGGGAACCGGGATAATTTGATCTTTACTATTCGATTTGTACCAGGTAACATCAACTCCTAATCTATTTTCAAAAAACCGAAGATCTGTACCAAATTCTATAGCAGTGGTTTTTTCAGGTTTTAATTCCAGATCACCAAACTGGCTAAATCGTGTAAATCCAACCTGACCTCCCAGAGGATAAATATTTGGAGAAGCATAGGTCTGGCCAATTAAATATGGGTCTGTATCCTTACCTACCTGTGCCCAGGAACCTCTCACTTTTCCAAAGGTAAACCAGTCTGGTTGTTCGAAATTTTCTGTAAACACGTATCCTAAATTAACTGATGGATAGAAAAAAGAATTATTTCCTATAGGCAACGTAGATGTCCAGTCATTTCTTGCCGTAACATTTAGAAACACTGTTTCATCGTAATTGATCATGAGATCTCCATAAACACCTACCAGTCTTCTTTTTCTTTTATCCTGTGAATTGGAAATCTGGCTGGCATAACTAAGATCATAAAATTTAGGGATTACAAAATTTTGACCAGTCGCATCAACCCTTTCGTAATCTCTCTCAAAAACATCATTACCTATACGAAGGGTTGTATTCCATTTCTCTGTCCAGTCCCGTTTCAAGGTCACAAAAAAGTTGGAGTTAAGATCACGGCTGTTTATTCTGGTTTCAGTAATGAACCCTGTACTACTTAAAGGATTTTCCCCATCAATTCCTAATGGACCGGGGGTAATTTCAGTTCTTCTATCGCTGTAAAAATCTGTACCTACTAAATAAGTTAGATCCAACCATTCCGCAGGACTATAAGTAAACCTTAAATTCCCAACCGTTCTATTCACCTCATCTTCATAGGTGCTAAAACGGGCGTCATAAATAGGATTTGTATTCTGATAAGTCTTCATGGTACCATCAGGATTTATATAATCTTCCACATCATGGTTTGGAGCCCAGTAGACCAAGCGTTCCATAAAACGATCATGCGGCACACGATTACCTCCCGAAACAGTATAATTAATATTTCCCGAGAATTTGAATTTCTCACTGAATATCACTTCCCCACTCAATTTAGCCGATGTCCTTCCCCAGTCGCTAAATGGAATAATACCTTCCTGATCCAATTTTCCGATGGAACCATAAAAGGTCGCATTTTCGCTACCTCCTGAAATACTGAGATTATTATCAATTTGCACACCAGTTCTCATAGCATCAGACCAGATATCATTGAACCGAACATTAGGATCTATGGCATTGATATCTTCCATAGATGGCCCCCAGTTAGGCCAGAATGAATCAGGATTATATACTCCGGAGAAACCCTGACCATAGGTTTCCTGGAATTCTGGAAACTGGTTAATATCATCGAATCCTACTGAAGTATTGAAATTGATTCTGACCTTTCCTGCTTTCCCCTTTTTGGTGGTAATGATCACTGCACCATTTGCTGCCCTTACTCCGTACAAAGCAGTTGCGGCAGCGCCTTTCAGGATATTCATAGATTCAATATCATTTGGGTTAATATCGGCTGCCCTGTTTGAAAGTCCACGGGGAGTCCCCCCAGATTCGATGGTTGAATTATCAATAGGCACCCCGTCTATAACAAATAAAGGTTGGTTATCAGCCCCTGGATCTAATGAATTGATCCCTCTAATAATAATTCTGGCGCTCATTCCCGGAGCTCCTCCAGAATTGGTTACCTGAACCCCTGCAGCCTGACCTTGCAAGGCACTAACAAGGTTTTGTTGTTTAGTTTGAGAGATTTCTTCTGCTCCTACTTCCTGCACCGCATATCCAAGTGATTTCTTTTCCTGTTCAATACCAAAAGAAGTGACCACTACTTCATCCAGACTTTCAAGGTCTTCCACGAGTGTTACGTTGATTGTAGACTGCCCGGTAAAAGGAACAGTTTGAGTTTCGAAACCTACAGATGAGAAAACGAGAATTTCACCCAGAACAACATCTATTTGGTAATTGCCGTCCAGATCTGTAATTGTACCCCTACTGGTTCCCTGAATTATAACATTAACTCCGGAAAGCGGCTCATTGTTTTCGGCTCCTGTGACAAAACCCTCAACAGTATTTTGTTGCGCCAGTAAAGTGGTAAATTGAAAAACAGCCAAAATGACTATTAAGTAATTTTTTAATTCCATACCTTTTGTTAATTAATTGTGAATGATTATTAAATATAGGCATTTATTTAGAGTCCCTTAAGAGTTGTTTCATAATAAATGATAATTTTCCAATTCAGTAGTTTTTGTTTTCATTATTAAGATTTCTGCTATTTTCACCTTTTTAAATTTCATTATTGTTAATACACACCTTACAATCCCACTCATTGATCATGCGGAAATTCCTATTTATTTTAATTAGCCTCATTTTATCTTCCTGTTCTGTTACCAAAAGATTAAAAAAAGATCTGAATGCAAGCTTTGAAAATACGGCAGCTTTCCAAAAAGGATTTTCTGGTCTGGCCATTTATGATCTCGAAACTAAAAAAATGCTTTATGAGCATAACTCCGGAAAGTATTTTACCCCTGCCTCTAATACTAAATTATTTACTTTTTATACCGGCTTAAAATTATTGGGGGATTCTATTCCTGCTTTTCACTACACCATAAAAAATGATACTTTATATATAAAACCTACGGGAGACCCTTCCTTTCTAAACCCTGATCTTCCATCTTCAGGTGCTTATAAATTTCTAAAGAAAAATGGTAATTCTGTAGTCTACCTTAAACCCGAATATCAGGATAAAAGATTAGGTCCGGGTTGGTCCTGGGACGATTTCGATTCTTATTATTCCGCGGAAAAATTTCCATTTCCCATGTATGGGAATCTGGCCATCTTTAATTTTGGTGCCGGGCAAACGTCTCCTTCGGTGAAACCTAAGATTTTTCAGGATTCTGTTTTTACAGATTTGAAAACATCAGATAATAAATATATTCAGCGTGATTTGGAAAAAAATGAGTTCCGCTTTCAGAAGATGAAAAGGGATGATGATTTCAGCCAATATATCCCGATTCGATTTTCAGATAAAATATTAAAAGATTTACTGGAAGACACCTTACATAAAAATGTCTTTATCAGGAATGAAAAAAGCTTTGCAGAAGAACTTAAAAATACCTTTTACAGCATTTCCAGCGACAGCGTGTATAAGCAAATGTTACAGGTGAGTGATAATTTTATTGCGGAACAAATCCTTTTAATGGCTTCTGAAAAAATTAGCGATAGCTTAAAAACGGAAATCGCCATCAACTATATGAAAGAAAATTACCTGAAAGATCTTCCCGATGAAGCTTTTTGGAGGGATGGCTCCGGACTTTCCAGATATAATCTTTTTACCCCAAGCTCCATTGTTAAACTCCTCGAAAAAATTTCTCAGGAAATCCCCCAGGAAAAACTGCTGGATTTTTTGCCAACCGGAGGACAAAGCGGTACGATAAAGAACTATTATAAAGCAAATGAACCGTATGTTTTTGCAAAGACCGGAAGCCTTAGTAATAACCATAGTTTAAGTGGTTTCCTTAAAACAAAAAGCGGAAAATATCTTATTTTTAGCTTTATGAATTCTAATTTCACCGTGCCTTCAGCAGAAATCAAAGCAGGGATGGAAAAGATCTTACTAGAAGTAAGAGATCATTACGGGAACTAAAAACTGCAAATAAATTGGTAATTTGGGAACAGAATAGATTTAACCCATGAAAAGAAGAAATTTTGTTTTGAACCTTGGTCTGGCCAGCGCGGCTTTTCCCTTAGCCGCAAATACTATTTTTCCTTCCTTAGAGAATAATTCGCAAACCGGACGAATCATCCCTCAGGCTTTAAAGCAGGGTGATACTATTGGAATTGTAAGTCCGGCCAGTGCGATTTTTGATTCTGAACCCTATGAAATTGCCCGGGAATCTTTTGAGGCCATGGGTTTAAAAGTGAAATTTGGGGAATTTGCCCATAGTCGTTACGGTCACCTGGCTGGAACTGATGATGAACGTGCCAATGAATTTAACAGCATGTTTGCCAATCCTGATATTAAGGCGGTTATTGCTTTGCGTGGGGGATCGGGTTCAGCACGTATTCTCGATAAATTAGATTATGACCTCATCGCAAAAGATCCGAAAATATTTATAGGTTACAGTGATATTACGGCCCTACACCTGGCAATTTTTGAAAAGACCGGATTGGTAACCTATCATGGACCCGTGGCGGTTTCTACCTGGAATAGCTTTAGTTCAGATTATTTCAGGCGATTGCTATTTGATGCTGAAAAGATCTTGTATCAAAACCCACAATCCAAAGGGGGGCAACTCACCCAAACTTCCAATCGCATTCGCACCATTAATCCGGGAATTGCCAAAGGAGAACTTTTAGGCGGAAATCTTTCCGTATTAACTGCCATTATGGGTACGCCTTATTTCCCGAAGAACTGGCAGAATAAAATTCTATATCTTGAAGATATTGGGGAAAAAATCTATGCAGTAGACAGGATGATGTCTCAATTGCAGCTGGGCGGGGTACTGGATCAAATTTCAGGGTTTATTTTTGGGAAATGTAATGATTGCGAGCCAGGTGGTAGCGGTTATGGATCATTGACCATGGAAGAGGTATTAGATCATTATATCAAACCATTAAATATTCCAGCATATTCCGGAGCTATGATTGGCCATATTAGCGATAATGTCACCTTACCAAACAGTATAAATGCGGAAATAAATGCCGGTAAAGGTGAAATTCAACTTTTAGAATCGGCTGTAAAACTATAAATCAAAATGAGTTCGAAAGAAAAATTTATTGAACACGTTGCCAAAGGCTATCAATCTAAAGGTGACTATATTTATATGGGAGCGGGAATGCTGGAAGGCAAAGTATTTAGCGAAGCTGCGGTAAAAATTCCCCTTAAAACCATGAATCGACATGGTTTAATTGCAGGAGCTACCGGAACCGGTAAATCCAAAACCCTGCAAATTCTTGCTGAAAACCTTTCTGATAAAGGAGTTCCCGTAATGCTCATGGATGTAAAAGGTGATTTAAGCGGGATTGCCAAAGCTTCAAATGGCGCAGAATTTATAGACGAGCGTCATGCAAAACTTGAGTTCGCATTTGAACCAAAAAGTTCTCCGGTAGAAATTCTAAGTCTTTCAGATCAAAAAGGTGTAAGATTGAGAGCTACCGTAAGTGAATTTGGACCCATCTTACTGGCCAGGATCCTTGAACTTACCTCTACGCAAACCGGAATCCTTGCTATCATTTTCAAATATTGTGATGATAACCATTTGCCACTCTTGGATCTCAAAGACCTGAAGAAAATAATTCAATACGCTACAGGAGACGGAAAAGTAGAATTTGAAAAAGATTACGGGAGGATTTCAAAAGCATCTACCGGTGCGATCTTAAGAAAAGTGGTCGCCCTGGAACAACAGGGAGCCGATCTTTTTTTTGGTGAGAAATCTTTTGAAGTGAAGGATCTGCAGCGGAAAACTTCGGAAGGAAAAGGCATGATCAATATTTTAAGATTAACTGATATACAGGACAGGCCAACACTTTTTTCAACTTTTATGCTTAGTCTTTTAGCTGAAATATACAGCACTTTTCCGGAGAAAGGAGATAGCGATAAACCGGAACTTGTTATGTTCATTGATGAAGCTCATTTAATTTTTAACGAAGCTTCCAATGCCCTTTTGGACCAGATTGAAAATATTGTGAAGTTGATTCGGTCTAAAGGTGTGGGGATTTATTTTGTCACGCAAAACCCAACCGATGTTCCTGAAGGTGTCCTGGGACAATTGGGGCTAAAGGTGCAACATGCCTTGCGTGCCTTTACCGCGAAAGATCGAAAAGCAATAAAACTCGCTGCGGAAAATTATCCATTATCTGATTTTTATGATACGAAAAATGTACTTACCACGTTAGGGATTGGAGAGGCATTGATTTCAGCATTGGATGAAAAAGGAAGACCGTCCCCACTGGTGGCAACATACCTTCGGGCGCCAATGAGTAGAATGGATGTTCTTACCAATAAGGAATTACAGGATCTTATAGACGATTCCCCATTGGTAGAAAAATATAATGAGGAAATTGACCGTGAAAGTGCTTATGAAATTCTGAATGAAAAAATTGAGGTAGCCGATAAAGAAGAAGCCAGGGAAAAAGCGAAAGAAGACCGTAAAAAAGTTAGCAAGGGCAGTTCCCGCAAAAGTACACGACAAAATCCCATTATTAAAGTATTGACTAGCGCCACTTTCATTAGAGGAGTTATGGGAATAATGAACAAACTTTTAAAATAAAGAAGACTTGAAATCTAAAATATTAACTCACTCATTGGCCATCATCATATTAGTGACCACCTTCTTTTCCTGTAAAAAAGATAGTGAGAATCCGTTTCTAATCAACGCAGGGCAGGTGGGTGCTATTTCAAAAAACATTAGGATCAATCAGCTTGACTCTATTTTTAGTCAGGACAGCCTGGTTAGAAAAACCAATGGCAACAGCGAATTTAGATCTACTGAAGAAATTAAGGTTTTTGAAAAAGATGGAACTCCGCTATTAACGATTGCTCCTCTGGAAGAATTTGATTCCACAAGTACCGTTGGCTATATCAGGGTTCTGGATCCAAGGTATGAAACCAAAAAAGGTCTCAATATCAATAGTACTTTTAAGGATGTTGTAGAGAATTATAGTATTTCAAGGATCGAAAATACCATAAATGCGGCGGTTGTATTTCTAGATGAGATCAATGCCTATATTACTATAGACAAAGCAAAACTTCCCGCAAATTTGAGATATGATACAGATTCCACCATTATGCAATCCCAAATTCCCGATGATGCAACTTTTAAATATTTCATGATTTACTGGAATTAGAAATCGATGAATTTGACCAATAAAAAAGTTAAAACTTTAAACTTTGTTAATTTTTTACTGATTTTATTAAAGAATATTTACTTTTAATGCTTAACCAATATTTCAAGTTATGATTAAAGTATTAGCACTTATTATGACCCTTGGTGGAGCAATTGCTCTGGTAATGGGCGTATTAGGAATTTTTGGTAGTGTAGCCCTTATGTTAAGCCCCTGGGCATTGACTATTTTGGGATTTGTATTTTTTGTTGCAGGAATTTCTATGCTGAAGTATAGAAAGGATACGGACGAAGTGCAGGCGGAGAAGCAAAATTAGATTATTACTTTTAAATAAAAAAAGGCGGCCAATGGCCGCCTTTTCTATAGGTTAAATTCAGGTTAGTCTACATTATCATGTAGAAATGAGTTGTTTTTTCTGAATTGTATCTCATCATTATCATCCTGATCCAGACTTGTACGGGATAATTTTCCATCAGATCGTTTTGAGTTATCCAGCTCTATTCCTGCCCTTTTATAAGCCGGCTGCTTTTCAATTTCATCGATTTGTGCTGTACCGCCGGTCCTAAATTTATAGTTGAACTCCTTCATTTTTGCCTTGCGCTCTTCCGTCCTCATACGGACCACTTCCGAAGAAATAGGATTCTCAAAAGGATTATTTTCATCTACTTCCTGATTTGGTGCCGGAGCGACTGTTTTCTTCTCAAAAGCTATAGTTTCATCTTTTGGCTCCTCTTTCTTAGGCGCTTTGCTATTTTCCAGTTTCTGCTCCATTTCCATATAATCGTCAAGGCTATATCGCTTGATGCCACTGGAAGAAGCTTCAGTAACCGGAATGATCTCAATAGCTTCATTCACTTCAATATCTTTGGTATCTTCTCCACTATCTTCTAGTTGATGCGTAGTTGTCCCTGAATTTGAAGCTTTTGAAGATGAAGTATTCGAATTTCCTTTCTCCTCCTGTTTTTTCAGTGGAATATCAAAAGTAAACATGAACTGATCCTCATTCGGTTCTTCCTGCTCCTGGACTTCATGCACATCCATACGATCACTGGTATCGTTAATGATAAATTCTTCAGGATCTACCTCTTCATAATAAACTTCCAGTTTTCTGGCGAAATCCGGGGTTTTAAGCATCTCGTCTACTTTCTTCTGAATTTGTCCCACTTCATCAACTTCTTCTTCGGTTTCATCAAGCGTATGCACGATCATTTGAGGTGCTTTGGGCTCTTCAGGATTCTGTTTATTATCATTTCTATTTTCTGAAGGCCTGTCTGAAAATTTATTAAAGTGACCTGAATTTTTTGAAGTTAAATCATGTACTGCTTTTTGCTCATCTTCCAGGGTATGGATAATTCGCTTTGTTTCAGTATTGGTGATCTCATTCTGCTGTTCCACGTTAAAACCCGTAGCGATAATCGTAACGGCAATAGCGTCTTCTAAAGATTCATCTTCCCCAACACCCATAATGATATTGGCGCTATGGCCGGCTTCTGCCTGGATATGATCGTTGATCTCTCCAATTTCATCTATAGTGATCTCTTCGTTACCGGAAACAATAAGCAGTAAAACATTTTTAGCACCGGTAATTTTATTATCATTCAACAACGGAGAATCAAGCGCTTTCATAATAGCATCTGTAGCCCTGCTGGCTCCTGAGGCTTGAGCCGACCCCATGATTGCAGTTCCACTTTTACTTAATACGGTTTTCGCATCACGCAAGTCAATATTTTGCGTATAATGATGTGTTATTACTTCCGCAATTCCTCTGGAGGCTGTTGCTAGAACTTCATCTGCCTTGGAGAAACCGGCTTTAAAACCAAGATTTCCATAAACTTCACGCAGTTTGTTGTTATTGATTACAATGAGTGAATCTACATTCGCCCTAAGTTTTTCAACTCCAAGCTGGGCCTGTTCATTTCGATTCTTTCCTTCAAATTGAAATGGAATCGTTACAATACCCACGGTTAAGATGTCCAATGCCTTCGCCTGTTTGGCAATGACCGGGGCTGCTCCCGTACCTGTACCACCACCCATTCCGGCAGTGATAAATATCATTTTGGTATTGGTATCTAACATGCGTTTGATCTCCTCAAAGCTCTCCTCTGCTGCTTTCTCCCCTATTTCAGGATTTGCTCCAGCGCCAAGACCTTCAGTAAGGGTAACACCTAACTGAATTTTATTAGGAACCGGACTGTTCTCAAGTGCCTGCGAGTCGGTATTGCAAACAACAAAATCAACCCCTTTTATTCCCTGTTGGAACATATGGTTAATCGCATTGCTTCCTCCACCACCTACACCAATCACTTTGATGACGTTCGATTGATTTTTTGGTAAATCGAAAGAGATGTCTCCAAATTCTGTACTGCTCATAAACTTTGTTTTACTGGTTGTATGTAATTATTCTGCGTTGTCTAAAAAATCTTTAAATTTCTCTGCCCACTTGTCGAAAATACTTTTTCGGACAGGTTTTCTCTGAGTTCCCTGTTCCTGGTTATTCTCATTTTCCATTCCATCATGCTCTTCATCATTATTATAATCATAAGTTTCATTCTGGTGAGAATCAGATAAAACAGCTTCCTCCTGAAATTTACTATTGCCTTTTTCCAGGCTGTTCATCACCAAACCTACCGCCGTAGCATACACGGGACTGGTGGTTTCGGAATCGTTATTTCCTGCTAAATGCTCATTAGGATAGCCAATTCGGGTATCCATTCCGGTAATGTATTCTGCCAGTTGCTTTAAATGCTTCAACTGTGCTCCACCACCGGTGATTACCATTCCGGCAATTAATTTTTTCTTCTGCTCTTCGTGCCCGTAGTTCTTAATTTCAAGATAAACCTGTTCAATAATTTCTACAACGCGGGCATGAATGATCTTTGAAAGGTTTTTAAGGGTGATTTCTTTAGGCTCTCTTCCGCGTAATCCCGGAATTGATACTATTTCGTTATCCTTATTTTCTCCCGGCCAGGCTGAACCAAATTTAATTTTCAGTAATTCTGCCTGTTTTTCAATAATGGAGCAACCTTCTTTGATATCTTCCGTGATCACATTTCCGCCGAAAGGAATCACCGCGGTATGGCGAATAATCCCATCTTTAAAAATGGCAAGATCTGTTGTACCTCCCCCTATATCAATTAAAGCAACACCTGCTTCTTTTTCTTCCTGACTCAAAACCGCATTTGCTGAAGCTAAGGGTTCCAAAGTCACTGCGGAAAGTTCTAAACCGGAGCTCTTCACACATCTTCCAATATTCCTGATTGAAGAAACCTGACCTACGACCACATGGAAATTAGCTTCCAGTCTACCGCCGTACATCCCAATAGGTTCTTTAATTTCAGCCTGCCCGTCTACTTTAAATTCCTGCGGAAGTACATGAATAATCTCTTCTCCCGGTAACATGACCAGTTTGTGCACCTGGTTGCAAAGCGTGTGTATATCATCAGCATCAATAACTTCATCAGCATTTTGCCTGGTGATATAATCGCTATGCTGAAGGCTTCGAATATGTTGCCCGGCAATACCTACCACTACTTCACTAATCTTTAAACCGCTATCGGCTTCTGCTTCCTGAATTGCCTGTTGGATAGACTGGATGGTTTGGGTAATATTATTTACCACGCCCCGGTGCACCCCCAGAGATTTGGATTTTCCAATCCCAATTATTTCCACTTTACCGTATTCATTTTTGCGACCAATCATCGCTACGATCTTTGTGGTTCCAATATCTAAGCCTACTGCAATATCGTTTTCTTCCATAAACTATTTTTTAGTGCATACAACCTGATCTCCAAATTGTAAATTCACTTTTTTGTAGGTATCTAATTTTTTATCTTTTTGGGCCTTTTTATAAAAGGCTTTAAAATTGTTGAACTTAGTAGCCACGTGGGTCGAATCACCAAAATAAACCTTGAAATCCTGCTCCCTTAATTCCAATTCAAAATGGCCGCCCGGCTTCCGCTGAATTGAAACGATGTGACTGGTTAAAAATTCATCATTTTTGATGTAATTAACAACCGGATAGGCTTCTTTTACATTCTTCCCGTCAAATCCAAACATCATGGGCACCCTGGCGGAAAAGAATGGCGAAAGTGGCATCAATTCCCCCTGTTTATCAAGATAAAATGATGCGTTTCCCATAACACGTCCTATTGGTTTTCTTTGATTTACTTCTGCTCTCAATTTCCCATCCAGGGTGAGATATACTTCAGCATTTTCAATCATTTCGTGACTATTTAAAAGGTCTTCCACCTTATTCAAATCTAAAGTTTCTTTATCTATGCTCGAGGCAGAAGCATTATTTTGTATTAACAATTTATTAACCACTTCCTCAGTGACATACAGGTTTTCCGTATCGGTGAAATGAACCTTTATATCCCTGATCCCACGACCTTTGTTTCGCTCTGCAGCAAAACCATATAGAAATGCCACCAAGGCGATCACGCAAAATGCTTTTATATATCCCATGCTACGCTTCATTCAACAAGCTTTTTTTTACAATTTCTACCTGCTCACCAATATCTCCTGCTCCCAACATAACCACAACTTCAGGTTTTGTTTTTTTGATCTCCTCTGTAAGATTTACCTTATAGACGAGCCTCTTATTTTTATTTTCAATTTTATCCAGTAACCAGCCTGAGGAAATGCCTTCCAGAGGCAATTCCCTTGCCGGATAAATATCCAGCAGAAAAACCTCATCAAATTTTGAAAGATTGGAGGCAAAATCCTCAGCAAAGTCACGGGTACGGCTGAACAAGTGGGGTTGAAAAACCGCTAAAACTTTCTTGTTGGGGTACATTTCCCTAACCGCCTGGTGCACTGCAGCAATTTCAGTAGGGTGGTGGGCATAATCATCGATCAGCACCAGATCATCGGTCTTGATTTTATAACTAAACCTTCTCTTTACCCCTTTAAAACTATATAAAGCCCTGGCGAGGTCGTGGGTTGGGGTACCATATTCGATAGCCATGGCCAGGGCTGTTATAGCATTCAGCAAATTATGCTGCCCGGGTAGATTAAATTTTAAATTATCTATTTGTTGGGCTGGGGTAGTTAAATTGAAAATATAACTTCCGTCTTCAATTCGTATATTTTCGGCTTTGTAATCACTATCATCTTCAATCCCAATAGTAATTCCGCTAAGCGGTAATCCGTTGGTTATAAATAATTTCCCATCCCTGGGAATTTTTTCGGCAAATTCTTTAAAAGAATCTTCCAAAACACTTTTCTCTCCGTAGATATCCAAATGATCTGCATCCATAGAAGTTATTGCCGCAAAATTTGGAGATAAATTCAGGAAAGAACGGTCAAATTCATCAGCTTCCACGACCATCACTTTCTCACCTTTCATGATCAGGTTAGAATTGATATCCTCACTAATTCCACCTAAAAACGCGAGCACTTCAGCTTTGGTTTCTTTCAGCAAATGTGCAAGGATGGCTGTAGTGGTAGTTTTTCCATGCGTTCCCGCAATTGCCATGGTGAAAATATCTTTAGATAATTTTCCAAGCAATTGGGCTCTTTTTATGATCTCAAATTCCTGTTTTTTAAAATACTCGAATTGTTTATGATCCTTCGGAATTGCCGGTGTATACACCACTAATGTCTTGTCAGGATTATCCATAACGTTCCGCGGAATTTCTTCTACGGAATCTTGTAAGATTAACTGAATGCCTTCGTTTTCCAGCTTTCGGGTAATTTCAGAAGCAGTTTTATCATAGCCACTCACACTTTTACCCATGGCATTAAAATACCGGGCCAGCGCGCTCATTCCTATCCCGCCGATGCCGACGAAATAAAAATTTTGTATGTGGTTAAACTGCATCATTTTTTGATCAATTTTTCAACTTCATCTACAATAGCTGAAGTGGCATTTGGCCTGGCCAGTTTTTTAATATTTGCGGAATATTCTTCCAGTTTCTGATCGTTCTTCAGCAATGAAAAAAAATCGGTTTCAAACTTTTGCTTCAGTTCACTTTCTTTTAAAAGCATGGCGGCATTTTTACCCGAAATAGACTGTGCATTCTTAGTCTGGTGATCTTCGGCAACGTTTGGAGAGGGAATAAACACAACCGGTTTTCCCACAATGCATAATTCTGAAACACTTCCCGCTCCTGCCCTGGAAATTATAACATCTGCCGCGGCATAAGCAAGATCCATTCGATTGATGAATTCTTTAGTTATAACGTTGGAACTGCCGTATTTTTTATATTCTGAATAGTATAATTTTCCAACCTGCCAGATCAACTGAACATTTTCGGTTTGAAATTTTTTAAGGTTTTTTTCAATAAGCGTATTAATCCTCCTGGCACCCAGGCTCCCCCCAAGAACCAATACTGTTTTTTTCGCTGGATTCAGTTTAAAATATTCTGTTCCTTCAGATCTTAAATTATCCACATTCAGAAGATCTTTCCGCACGGGATTACCGGTGATAATGGTTTTTTCTGAAGGAAAAACTTTTTTTACTTCTTCATAAGCTGCACAAATGATGTTGGCTGATTTTGACAATAACCGGTTCGTTATTCCCGGAAGTGAATTTTGCTCCTGGATCAAGGTGGGAATCCCTTTAGAATTCGCGACTTTTAATAAAGGCCCACTGGCGAAACCTCCCGTTCCAATCACTACATTCGGTTTAAACCGTTGAATGATCTTGCGCGATTTTGCCAGGCTACTCAACAATTTAAAGGGGAATTGCAGGTTCTTAAAGCTCAGTTTCCGCTCCAGTCCGCTAATCCAAAGTCCTTCAATTTTATAACCGGCCTGGGGAACTTTCTCCATCTCCATGCGATCTTTCGCACCCACAAAAAGTATATCAGCCTTTGGGAAACGGCGCATAATCTCATCTGCAATCGCAATTGCAGGATAGATATGTCCTCCTGTTCCACCTCCGGATAATATGACTTTCAAATTCTCCATTTATAATGCTTCACTTAAAATATCCAATGGATTTTGCTCTTCCATAGGTAAATTTTCTGATTCCTTTATTTCTTCCCTTCGAGCACTTACGCTTAAAATCATTCCCAAAGCAATGCAGGTCATCCAGATGGAAGTTCCCCCGCTACTCACTAAGGGCAAGGTTTGTCCCGTTACCGGAAATAATTCCACGGCTACCGCCATATTGATCAAAGCCTGAAAAATGACCGGAAGGCCAACACCCATGACCAGTAATTTCCCAAAAACACTGTTGGCTTTTGTCGCCACGATCACAATCCTGAAGAGCAAAAATAAATAGGCCAGCATGACTCCAAAAGCGCCAATCAAACCCATTTCTTCCACAATAATGGCATAAATAAAATCTGATGAGGATTGTGGCAAAAAGTTTCTTTGCACGCTTTTCCCAATTCCGGTTCCGGTGATTCCGCCCTGGGCGATGGCTATTTTTGCCTTTTCCACCTGATATTGTTCTGCGCCTTCTTCGTCATCAAAAAAAGTCTCAATTCGGCTGGTCCAGGTATCTACGCGATTTGGCATAATGCCCGGAAAAGCTTTAGCGGTAAGAATGAAGATGCTTAAAAATATAAATCCTGCACCTACGATTAAGGCGAGATATTTTATGGGGTAACCTCCTAAAAACAGGAGGATTAAGGTCATGGTAAATAATATAGCCGTAGTTGAAAAGTTGGCGGGCAAAATAAGCGCTAACACGATCCCGACCGGTAACCACAAGGGTAACAATGTTTCTTTAAAGGTGACGGTCTTCTCCTGAATTCTGGATAAATATTTTGCTACGTACACCATTAACACCACCCCGGCAAAAGTTGAAGTTTGAAAGGAGACGTTTATTACGGGAATACGAATCCATCGGCTGGCGTTCGCGCCATCGATAGTAGTCCCCTGGAAAATGGTAAAAATCAATAATATGATGACCAACGGTAAAAGAAGCATTGAAATTCCGCGGAAATAACGATAGGGGATTTTATGCACCGCAAACAGGATACAAAATCCCAAAACCAGGTGAAAGAAATGAACGATCAAAAATCCGGAAGTACTTCCATCTCCATGAAGATAGGCAAGGTTGCTACTGGCGCTGTAAACCGGCAAAAATGAAAAAATTGCCAACAAACCGGCTATCGCCCAGATCACTTTGTCCCCTTTAAGATTTGAAAATAAATTGCTCATTCTATTCTTTTTCTTTACTCTTCAAACTGAATTTCTATAATTTTAAGTTTCTTTATCTACAGATCCTGAAACAAGTTCAGGATGACACATGCCATATTTTATAAATTTCTAACTGCATTTTTAAATTGTCTGCCCCGGTCTTCATAGTTTTCAAAAAGGTCGAAACTCGCGCAAGCAGGAGAAAGCAACACGGTATCCCCTTTTTCCGCTAAACGATAAGCGACCTGGATCGCCTCGTTCATAGAATTTGTTTCCACCATCATTTCCACACAATTACCAAAAGCATTGATGATCTTGGCATTATCTACCCCAAGGCAAATAATGGCCTTTACTTTCTCATTGACCAGGGGCAGCAAATCGTCATAAACATTGCCTTTATCCACACCCCCAACGATCCACACGGTTTCACTTTCCATACTTTCCAAAGCATAAAAAGTGGCATTTACATTCGTGGCCTTAGAATCATTGATATAAAGCACATTATTGATCTTTAATACTTTTTCAAGGCGGTGTTCCACCCCTTGAAAATTGGCCATACTTTCCCTAATCGTTTGCTTTCTAATGCGAAGCAATTGGGAAACCGTAGCGGCCGCCATGGCATTCTTGGTGTTGTGTTTACCCTGTAAGGCAAGGTCTTGTGTTGGCATAGTGAATGTGGTGTTATTAATTTTTACAACAATATTTTCGTTTTCTATATAAGCTCCATTTTCAAAGGTTTTGACCAGTGAAAAAGGTAATTTTTGAGATTTGACTTTATGACCTTTCAACCACTTCTGAATATTTTCATCATCGGCATCATAGATGAAAAAATCATCTTCACCCTGATTTTCGATAATTCTGAATTTAGAAGCAACATAATTTTCCAGCTTGTAATCATATCGATCCAAATGATCTGGAGTGATGTTGGTTAAAATGGCAATTTTTGGCCTGAAATTTTTTATTCCATCCAGCTGAAAACTGCTCAATTCCAACACATACCAGTCATGCTCTTCTTCAGCAAGCATTTTCGCGTAGCTGTTTCCAACATTTCCACCCATTCCGGAGTTGATCCCTCCTTCTTGCAAAACATGCTGAATCCAGTTGGTTACCGTAGTTTTTCCGTTGCTACCCGTAATTCCAATTACAGGAGTTTTAGAAAATGCTGAAGCGAATTCAATTTCAGAAATCACCGGAATCCCTTTTTCCACGATGGCTTTTACCAATGGTGTATTATCTGGAATTCCCGGACTTTTCATTACCACATCGGCCTCGAAAATTCTGGACTCTGTATGCTGTTCATCTTCCCAGTCTATCTCAATATTTCTAAGAACTTCCTTGTATTTATCTTTGATTCTTCCCTTATCTGAAAGGAAAATTTCATATCCTTCTTTTTTCGCCAGAATTGCGGTTCCAATTCCGCTTTCACCACCACCAAGAATGACCAGCTTCTTCATCTTCTATCTCACCTTAAGGGTCACAATCGTAAGGATCGCTAGGAAAATCCCAATAATCCAGAACCGCACAACGATCTTACTCTCATGCTGTCCCAACTTCTGATAATGATGATGTAAGGGTGACATGAGAAAAATCCTTCTTCCTTCCCCATATTTTCTTTTGGTGATCTTAAACCAGCTTACCTGCATGATTACTGATAGATTTTCTACCACAAAAATTCCGCAGAGCAATGGAATAAGTAACTCTTTACGGGTCGCAATAGCGAGCACCGCGATGATCCCCCCAATGGTCAAACTTCCCGTATCTCCCATAAAAACCTGGGCGGGATAGGTGTTGTACCATAAAAACCCAACCAAAGCCCCGGCAAAAGCAGTGATATAAATAGTCATTTCCCCGGAACGTGGGATGTACATAATATTCAGATAATCTGAGAAAATAATGTTACCGGAAACCCAGGCGAAAATGCCCAGAGTTAATACAATTATTGCTGAAGTCCCCGCGGCCAGTCCATCGATCCCATCAGTAAGGTTCGCACCATTCGAAACGGCGGTCACAATAAAAATCACAATGGGGATAAAGATGAGCCAGGCATAGTTAATCAATGCCGGGTTGATCCAGCTTATTAGCGTGGCATAATCGAATTCGTTATTTTTTACAAAAGGAATCGTGGTACTGGTATCCTTAATTTCAGGACCCATATCAATAACTTCTGCCCGGGCGATCACATTTTCCGTAGGATTGGTCTTTGTTACTACTTCTTTCGTGGTGATCTGCGGATGGAAATACATGGTAGAACCTACAATGAGACCAAGTCCAAGCTGACCGATTACTTTAAAAATTCCCTTTAATCCTTCCTTGTCTTTTTTAAAGGTTTTAATATAATCATCAATAAAACCAATGGTGCCCATCCACAAAGTAGTAATGATCAAAAGGATTACATAAATATTATCCAACCTGGCAAGCAGCAAGACCGGGATTAAGGTGGAGATAATGATAATTATACCTCCCATGGTTGGTGTCCCGGCTTTTTCAGCCTGGCCTTTTAAGCCAAGATCACGAACGCTTTCACCAATTTGTTTGGCACGCAGATAATTAATAATCCTTTTTCCGTAAATTGTAGAAATAGCCAGCGAAAGGATAATTGCCATCGCCGACCGAAAAGTTAGGAACCCAAACAACTGCGCCCCGGGAAGGTCGTACTCTTCTTCTAAATATTTGAATAGATAGTACAGCATTATTTACCCAATTGTTTTAAAGTTTCGTTTACTATTTTAAGGTCATCAAAATCGAAACGCTCCCCCTTCACTTCCTGATAGGTTTCGTGCCCTTTTCCCGCGATTAAAATGATGTCTTTATTTTCTGCCAGCTGACAGGCTGTTTTAATGGCCTGTTTTCTATTGGTAATCGACATGGTCTTCTTGAAATTTTGTGGCTCTACGCCTTTTTCAATTTCTTCGATGATAGTTTCAGGATTCTCTGTCCTGGGATTATCACTGGTGAAAATCACTTTAGTGCTTAATGCCGAAGCAATATGACCCATTTTCGGCCTTTTTGTGCGGTCACGATCTCCACCGCAACCCACAACCGTGATCAACTCTTCATTTTTTGTACGGATGCTATTGATCGTTTCCAATACGTTTTTTAATGCATCGGGAGTATGTGCATAATCTACGATCGCCGTGATCTTTTCCTTTTCTGAAACCACATATTGAAACCTTCCGCTTACCGAATTCAATTCAGAAATAAGCTGAAGGATTTCCAGTGATTTTAAACCTAATTGTTCTGCCGTGGCATAAATTGCCAAAATGTTATAGGCATTGAAATGCCCAATAAGCTTCGTCCATAATTCATGGTCATTGATCTTCAGGAGCAATCCGGTAAATTGATTTTCCAGGATCTGTGCCTTATAATCGGCATAAGATTTTAACGCGTAGGAGAAGGTTTTTGCTTTTGTATTCTGGATCATCACCGATCCATTTTTATCATCAGTATTTACAATAGCAAAGGCTGAAGCGGGAAGTTCATCGAAAAAGCGCTTTTTCACATCCCGATATTCCGCGAAATCCTTGTGATAATCTAAATGATCATGACTAAGATTGGTGAAAATTCCGCCTTCAAATTTTAAAGCGGTGGTTCTATGTTGATCGATTCCGTGGGAACTCACTTCCATAAAGCAAAATTCCACCCCGGCATCATTCATTTCATTTAAATAGGAATTGATCGTGATTGAATCTGGTGTGGTTCTTATGGCTGAATATTCTTTATCCCCAACCATCACTTTAACGGTGGAAAGCAAACCAACTTTATAACCCGCATTGGTAAAAAGCTGAAATAATAGCGTGGCGATCGTGGTTTTCCCATTGGTACCCGTAACCCCAACCAGTTTCAATTTCTCCGAAGGATTCTCGTAATAATTGGAAGCCATATAAGCCAAAGCTCTCTTGGAATCTTCAACCTCAACATAGGTGATCCCATTTACCTTATGCTCTGGCATTTCCTCACAAATCACTGCCAGTGCTCCCTGATCTACCGCTTTTTTAATAAAATCATGCCCATCAGAAAGGCTTCCCCGAATGGCAATAAAAACATCATTTAGCTGAACTTTTCTGGAATCAAAATGCAGGTCACCAACAGCTATTCCGGTATTCCCGGCAATTGCCTTGATATTGACCCTGTATAATATGTCTTTTAAAATCTTCAACTTAATTCCAGATTTATTTCCTGATCATTTTTAATATTCTGTCCCACCGCGATCGACTGGCGCTTTACTTTTCCTTTACCCTGAACCTTTACTTTCAATCCAAGATTCTCAAGGAGACTTATGGCATCCATCGCCGGCATACCCATAACATCTGGCATTTGTAATTTTTCATTCTCGATCTTGGTGTAATATTTTTCAAAACTGTCTTCTACCACCTCATCTTTTACATCCAGGGATTCCAGTTCATCCATCACCGGAGTATCGGTATAGATTTTTCTGGCGATATCTTTAAAAACCGGGGCAGCCACAATATTTCCGTAATATCCCTTTCTCTTATTCGGTTTGTGAATGACTACAATACAGGAATACTTGGGCTTCTCAGCAGGAAAATATCCGGCAAAAGACGCGATATACCTTCCGGGTTCTATCCAGTATTCCGTCTGGCAGGTTCCAGTTTTACCAGCCATTGAAAAATTTTCAGTATAAATATTCGCGGCCGTTCCACGCAACACCGTATTTTCCATCATTTTGCGAACTTTTTTCGCTGTTTCTACAGAACAAATTGCAGGATTCATTACCTCTTTATCCATTTTTACAATTTGCTTATCCCGATCCCTAACTTCCCGTATAAACCGAGGTTTTACCATTTCTCCATCATTCGCAATAGCATTGTAAAAAGTTAGCGTTTGCAAGGGCGTTATAGAAACACCATAACCAAATGCCATCCAGGGCAAGCTTAATCCATTCCAGGTCTTGTCTTGAGGATGAGGAATTCGGGGGGAGCCCTCACCCTTTATTTCAAGACCAAGTTTATGGTTAAGTCCCATACTATATAATCTGTCTACAAATTTTGAAGGATTGTTTTTGTAACCTTCAGTAATCATTTTTGTAAATGCTGTATTAGAAGAAAGCTCAAAAGCTTTAGCTGCTGAAATTTTACCGTATCCTCCATAATGGGAATCCCGTACCGATCTTCCATAAAATTTCACCACTCCATTTTCGGTATCTATAATCTGACTCGTATCTATTACTTTGTCTTCCAAAGCAGCGACCATGGCCATTAGTTTAAATGTAGAGCCCGGTTCATGGGATTCATACACCGCATAATTCCTTTTTTCGAAGTAAGTTCCATCCTCAGACCTGCCAAGATTAGACATGGCTTTGATCTCACCCGTTTCAGTTTCCATCACCACTACCGTCCCATGCTCCGCTTCAAATTTCTGAAGTTGTCTTAGTAACGAGTGATGTGCGATATCCTGAATATTCACATCTATGGTAGAAATTACATCATAGCCATCTTTAGGCTCCATTTCATTATTATCGCTAATAGGTTTCCATTGGCCTTTGGCGATCTTCTGTTTTAGCCTTCTGCCATCAGTTCCCTGTAAATAATGGCTAAAAGCGCCTTCCAGGCCTACCCGGGTATAATATCCATTTTCATCCCTTCTTTCGTAACCTACCGTTCTTTCACCCATTTTCCCTAGCGGATGTTCCCTCACCGTACTTTGCTCGGTAATCATTCCGCCTCGATAGGTTCCCAGGTTAAACATGGGAAAATCTTTAATTTTCATATATTCTGAATAGCCCAAATTTCTGGCAATCAAAACATAACGCTGGCGGTTGACACGCGCACTTCGCAATTTCTGGGAATAATAACCTGAAGTATTTCCCAGCATTTTGGATAAACTTTGGGAAAGGGGACCAATTTGCTTTTCGAAATCCTTATCGCTTACGGTCACTGCGTCAAAACGAATATCATATTTTGGCACTGAAGTAGCTAAAAGATTTCCGTTGGAATCATAAAGGTTTCCACGGTTTGCCGGAATATTAAAATGTTTAAAGGTGCTTTCTTCAGCTAATTCTTTGTAGTAGTCACCATGAACGAACTGGATGTTAAGTAGCTTAAAACCAACTGCTATCGCAAAAATAAAGAGACAGCCAGCTACGAAATACATACGATTCAGAATGCTTTTTTCGGTTGTAGCCATCGTTGGTTATTCTTTAATTATTACTCTTATTTTATTAGGAGGAGTCTCTGAAGGAGCAATTCCTTTAGAAGCCATTTGCCTGGTGATAGATGATTCCATCTTTATTTTCATTAGATCTGAACGTCTTTCCACAAATTCACTTCGTAATTCCCTCACTTCATTATTCAGTTTTGCAATTTGATGTACTTTTCTTTCTGCGCTATGCGAACTTGCGATCATTACAATCGCCAAAACAGTACAGAAAACAATAAAGCGCCAGTTTTTTACCGCATCATTGTTTACTAAAAAATTTGCCTTTAATATGTTATAAAAACCTTTTTTCATAAAAGTTTAGAGCTTTTGAGCTATTCTTAGTTTTGCGCTTCTCGCGCGATTATTCTCTTTAATTTCTTCTTTCGACGGAACAATAAGCTGGCTCACCTTTTTAAATGGGACCTGTATGTTTCCATACATATCTTTTACCGGTTCTCCTTCAAATAACCCACTTCGTATGTACCTTTTCACCAACCTGTCTTCCAGAGAATGGTAAGAAATAAGACTTAATCTCCCATCTACCTTCAACACCTCTTCTGTTTGCATTAGGAAATCCTTTAAAACCTGGATTTCCTGATTCACCTCTATTCGAATCGCCTGATATATTTGTGCCAGGATCTTATTTTCTTTTCCTTTAAAAAGCAAAGGCTTCAAAAGCTCATTTAATTGTTCGCTCGTTTCGATCGCTCCATTTTTTCTTTCAGAAACAATAGTCCTGGAAAGTTTCGGCGCATTTTTCAAATCAGCGAATTCATAGAACAACTGCTTTAATTTATCTTCTTCATAATGGTTGATGACTTCATAAGCGCTTAAGGCATTCGATTGGTTCATTCTCATATCCAGCTTCGCATCGAACCTTGTGGAAAATCCTCTTTCAGCTTCATTGAACTGATGGGAGGAAACCCCAAAATCACCTAAAATCCCATCAACCTTCTTTACTCCATAGAACCTTAAAAATCTTTTCAGAAATTTGAAATTCTCGTTGATCAAAGTAAACCTTGGATCTTTCACCGTATTTTCAAGAGCGTCCTTATCCTGGTCGAAAGCGAAAAGCTTTCCTTTTTCACCAAGCCTTTTTAATATTTCTTTAGAATGGCCTCCTCCCCCAAAGGTCACATCTACATAAATTCCGTTGGGTTTTATGTCTAAACCATCAACAGATTCGCGTAGCAGGACCGGGTTATGATATTCCATCCATCTCTTCGTTACCCATCACTTCTTCAGCTAAATCTGCAAAATCATCAGATGAGGCTTCCAGGGTATTTTCATACTTATCCTTATCCCAGATCTCTACAATGTTAATGGCTGAAGAAAGCACGATTTCTTTATTAATATCAGCAAAAGCAGTAAGGTCTTTAGGTATAAGCAATCTCCCGTTCGTATCAACTTCAACAGTTTTCACACCGGCCGTAAACCTTCTTATGAAATCGTTGTTTTTCTTTTTAAATCGGTTAAGGGCATTCATTTTGTTCATCAGAACATTCCACTCACTCATGGGATAAAGTTCCAGACAAGGTTGAAAAACTGATCGTTTAACTACAAAGCCTTCCTGCAGCATTGGAGCGAGTTGCTTTTTTAGCGCGGCAGGCACCATCAAACGGCCTTTTGCGTCTACTTTACACTCGTATGTTCCAATTAGGTTTACCACGTCAAGTCTTAATAAAGTCAAATATATCGAAAATATTACCACAATTTACCACTTTTTACCACAATGTTGATAAGTTATGGTCTTGTATATCCTTGAAATCCTTTAGAATAGCCCTATTTACTTATGATTCAGGAATTTGAAAAATGGTGGGAAAAAGCACAAAAAAATCAAAAAATTACCACCTGAATTAATTATTCCCACTTTAGATAAAAGGGTTTCGTATTGGGTAAAAATGATTATACTTGTAACGAATTCGCTATATTTGCGATTCCTAACCGCAAAGGAAACCAATGAAAGACCACCTAAAGCAAGAGGGTAAATTTACATACTTAGAAAAAGGCGAAGGAACCCCAATTGTAATTCTTCATGGACTTATGGGTGGCCTTAGTAATTTTGATGGTGTTGTAGATTACTTTCCGCGAAACGGTTATAAAGTTGTTATTCCTGAATTACCCTTATACTCGATGTCCCTTCTTAAGACCAGTGTGGGGACTTTTGCAAAATATATCAAGGAATTCATTGATTTTAAAGATTACAAAAACGTGATCCTTTTAGGCAATTCGCTGGGAGGACATATTGCACTGCTTGCCACAAAAATGTACCCTGAAAGTATTGGTGCTTTGATCATTACCGGTAGCTCCGGTCTTTATGAGAATGCGATGGGGGAAAGTTACCCGCGCAGGGGTGATTACGAATTTATCAAAAAGAAAGCCGAAGCAGTTTTTTATGATCCTGCAATAGCCACAAAGGAAATTGTTGACGAGGTGTACCATACAGTAAGCGACCGCAATAAGCTGGTAAAAACTCTGGCCATTGCGAAAAGCGCTATACGACATAATATGGCGAAGGATCTTCCAAAAATGGAAACACCAACTTGTATTATCTGGGGTAAAAATGATAATGTTACGCCACCTGAAGTTGCAGAAGATTTTAATGAGCTACTTCCTGATGCCGATCTATTCTGGATCGACAAATGTGGTCATGCCGCTATGATGGAACATCCTGAAGAATTTAATGAGGTACTTCACGCCTGGTTGAAAGACCGCGCAATTTAATTAGAACTTATGAAAATCAAGTCTGCAGAATTTGTGATGAGCAATTCGAAGGTAGACCACTGCCCTAATTCCACTTTACCGGAATATGCGTTTATTGGTCGGAGTAATGTGGGAAAATCTTCCCTTATCAATATGATTACAGGCAGAAAATCCCTGGCCAAAACTTCAGCGAAACCGGGTAAAACACAATTGATCAATCACTTTCTAATTAACAATAACTGGCATTTGGTAGATCTCCCGGGATATGGTTATGCCCAGGTTTCAAAATCTACTAAAAAGGTTTTTCAGAAGTTTATTACGGCCTATTTTGAGAAGCGTACCCAAATGGTTTGCGCTTTCGTTTTAATAGATTCCAGGCACACTCCCCAACCTATAGATATGGAATTCATGAAATGGATGGGAGAACATAACATTCCATTTTGTATCATTTTCACCAAAGCCGATAAACTCAAAGAAAAACATCTTGAGGAGAATTTAAAAAACTACGAGGCCAAAATGTTGGAGACATGGGCTACGATGCCACAATATTTCGTGACCTCGGCGACTTCACAATTGGGAAAAGAAGAAATTTTAAATTATATTGAAGGGGTTAATAAAGATTTATCCTAATATAATTTTCAAAATATTGAGAAATTTACTGCTCCTTTTTTTACTTTTTCCTGTCATAATTTCTGCTCAAAAGGCCAATATTTATTTAGATCAAAATGGCAAAGAAATTAACTATAAAGAATATCGGGAATTACAGAACACTTACTCAAGCTGGCGCACAAATCGTAATGATAAAAGCATTTCTAAAATTAACAAAGCCAATAAAGTTGAAACTTTTAGTGGAAATTATACGGCGATAAAGGAAGTAATTGAAGAAATCACCGGAAAATCGTATCCTGAAAACACAATTTTCTTAATTGAATATACGGTTAAAAATGATTATTGTCATGGCATCAAAGATCCTAACTATTGGTCCAAAAAGGAAACGGCGCATTGGAAAGAGTTTGTCCAGCCAAAGATAAAATGGTTTGAGTCCAAATATGAGAATACCGTTGTACTTTATCTTTTTGAAAACAGTATAACATTTCAAGAAACCGATGGAAAGAGAAAAATCTTTTATTCAGATTCAAAAAATATCTTTAAAAAAACGCTTTTTCAAATTCGCGCTTATTGCGGTCATCATGCTATTATAAATCCAGACAATAATATTCTGGTTTACAATGGAGAATCCGGACCTGAATTTATGGCTGAATATTTAAAACAAAAAAACTGGAAGTTATTTTTTCCGCACACTTCTGAAAAAATTATAACCGACTCTCAATAACTTCAATCAGCTCCATTTCATTTTCAATTTTCTCCATTTCCTCTGAAGGGACAAGAAGTTCAAAACCTTTGTTATTTGCAACGAGGATCACGGGGAATTTAAACTTATATCCAAATTTTGAAGCATACTGTTTCTTAAACTCATCCCTGTGTAGAAATTCCATTTCCACTTCTGAAGTTTCCCGAAATTGTTTCCAGTTCTTTTTTTCTGAAAACTTTCCGAAGGTCAATGCGTAAAGTTTGCAGGAATAGGTTTTGGGTTTTAAGGTTTTATGGATGGAATCCAGCAAAGCATTCATTTTACCGGAATCGGCATTATAGACGAAAATAAGTTTTTCCAAAACTATTTTTTGATCTCGGTTTTTTCAGCGAAATAATCGCAGAAATCTTTCATCGTAGCCTGCATTTTCTCATCCTGGGTCGCGCGAAAATACGTGTCACTCATAGAAACCAGCGTTTGATGGAAGAACTTCTTCATTTCGTCTACCGGCATTTCCTTCGTCCATAAATCTATGCGTAAAGTTTCCTGTTGTTTGCTATCCCAAACCGATAGCATCAAAGCTTTCGCTTCTTCCTTATAAATATTCCCATCTTCAGCAGACCAGGTGATACTTTCAGGAACCTGATTTTCATCGGTTACCACTTCAATATTAATATCAGACTTTTTGTAATTAGCCATTATTTCTTAGGTTTATATTTCGCCTGATCGAAAATTTCTTCCGCAGAAGTTTTAAGCATTTTTTCGACCGAAACGTCATTTTTGTTCATATAACTCCGCACGATATTCCAACCAATATACTGGCCGGTTCTTGCCGGGGATTCGCTATCCAGGGCAAGGTAAAATTTTGAAAACGGGGCCGGAAAAAGAAAGCGCACATATAAGTTTGTGTCCGTATCGTAAAGAAGTTCCTTTTCAATAAAATACCTCCAGATTTGATCTTCATTGGCTTTCACCCAATCTAATTCCGCTTCGGTATATCCAATTTTCTCCGCATCCGTTTTAAACGGAATAAAAAGGTCTTTTAAATACAGTAATTTGCCATAATACAGCATGTGTTCAATAAACTCCCTGGACTCCGGCTGCGGAACATAATTTTTTGCAATAGCCTCAGCCGCATCTGGCAAAATTTGATCTTCAGAAAAATTCTTTTTTAAATAATCCTGAACTCCCACATAAAACGGGTGGTCTTCTCCCAGATAAGTATCCAGGGAAACGAACAAATACTGCCCGGTATAAATGATCTTATTCTTATAATCTACCTCGCTGGTCACAGTAATGACCGTTGGTGGCTGGAAATTGGGAAAGTAATATTTCACATGCTGAAAAAGATTTTCAAAATCGTCAGTTTCCGCAGAAAATTCAGGAAAAGCTTTTGAAACCGCGTTGTCCAGTTCAATTTGAAGGGTATCCGTTAATTTATTCAGCCACAAACTATCCGGAAACTGCTCAGGAAATAAAAAGGGATATTGTTGTTTAAGCTGCGGAAGGGTTTCCGGGGTAGCTTCGGCAAATTTCTGATCAAATCTAATAAGCTCGAAATCTACCGGGATTTTCTCAATTTCAGCTTCCTTCGTAGAATTCTCATCACAGGAAGACAGCAATAAAAAACTTAAAAAAGCAATTAGAAATCTTTGCATTATCGGCTATTATGAATGCTTTAACGCACCTATTTTTTAAAAATTGAGTTTTAGTATTAGATTTGTGCAAAGGTATTATTTACAAACCTAACCGCCCAACATTATGCAAACCGAAAAAGTCGCAGAATATATTATAAACTGGTTAAAAGAGTACGCGATAAATGCCAATATGCAAGGCTTTGTAATTGGCGTAAGTGGCGGTATAGATTCCGCAGTGGCCTCAACTCTATGTGCAAAAACCGGGATGCGGGTATTATGCTTGGAAATGCCCATACATCAGGATCCGAATCAGGTAAGCCGGGCCAGAAAACATATTGATGAACTAGAACATAATTTCGCCAATGTGAGTTCTCTTGAAATCAACTTAACCTCAGTTTTTGAAGAATTTCGAAATGCAATGCCTCAGGAAAGGGAAACATCCAATGTAGATCTAAGCCTGGCAAATTCACGCGCCCGCTTAAGAATGACCACCCTGTATTATTTTGCAGGTATCCATAAATTTTTAGTGGCCGGGACCGGTAATATGGTGGAAGATTTTGGGGTTGGTTTTTATACCAAATATGGAGATGGCGGGGTAGATCTAAGTCCCCTGGCAGATTTAATGAAAAGCGAGGTTTACATATTAGGCGGGTATTTAAACATCATAGAAGAAATTATGCATGCCGCCCCTACAGATGGTTTATTTGGTGACAGCCGAAGTGATGAAGACCAGCTGGGCGCCAGTTATGATGAACTGGAGTGGGCCATGAATGCAAATTCAGCAGGAAAAAATGCTGATGATTATGAAGGTAGGAAAAGGAAGGTTTTTGAAATTTACCAGAGACTTAATAGCGCTAACCAGCATAAGATGTTACCGATTCCGGTTTGCGACATACCCATTCATCTAAAGAAATAAGCATCTCATCGAATATCTAACATAGTTTCTTGATATGATATTTCTATACAGTAATTTTAATTTAATTAAATAACTGTCAACAGGTTACCCCCGACTTGTTTTAATCTTAAAATATGTATCGAGTATTAATTGCAGACCATCATCCCATAATTATGGATGGGATTAAATGTATTTTAAAAAACAACCCTGCACTGCAGGTAGTTGGGCGTGTAGGAACAGGAACACAATTATTTAACCATTTAGAGAAGGATGCTCCAGATGTTGTTATTGTGGAACTGGATTTACCCCAGATCAATGGAATAAACGCGGTTCGTAGGATAAAACAGGAATTTCCTGAAGTTAAAACCCTTATATTTAGTAACCATCCTGAAGAAATGTATGCTTTAAGTACTATAAAAGCTGGAGCTGCGGGCTACATATCAAAACATACTGATTCTGAGACTTTGGAAAAAGCAATTTATCAGGTAGCACGAGGTGGAATTTATCTTAATAGGAAAATTACCGAAAGATTAAATTCCGGAATCTCCAGAGGTAAGAGTTTAATTACAAAATTCAAGAAGCTCTCTACCCGGGAATCTGAAGTACTGAACTTACTTTCTTCCGGTAAAAGAAATAAAGATATCGCTGAAGCTTTAGAGATTAATGAGAAAACGGTTAGTACTTACAAAACACGTCTACTGAAAAAACTAAAAGTCGATAATGTGGCAGATTTGATCACCCAATCCAGGTTATTGCAGCTTAATGCTACATAACCCTGTCTAAACGGTCGCTTAGGATTTTCCGTAAACTTAGATAATTCATAATTTCCTGAAGTATTTCTGAACTATCCATATCATCTGCAGGAGTCTTTATTTCTTCAGATAATTCTTCTATCTTTTTGGAAACCAGATAGCGCCTTAGGTTTAGAATTGTTTCACTTACCAACCTTGAGATAGAATCTTCTTTAGCCTTTACCGGTACATCGCGTCTATCCCAATCATGCAATTCATATTGCTCCTCCTCCATCAAAATATCGGTAATTTCTTTTGCCTGACTGGCTTCCAGATTATTAATAATCGTTTCCACAGCAAATTCTTCCTCACTATTGAGTCGCTCAATAAGCACGGAATATAATTGCTGAAAATCATCATTCGAAAAAGCAATTTCATCCTCCTGAAGGTCTAAAAAAATCTTTTCGAAAACTTTGGCGTGCTGCGTTTCAGGTTCTAATTCTAACTGACCCGTTTCTTCATTTTGTTTTAACAACAAATCCTGAAAGTCTTCTTCCTTCCTTCCGTATAGTATTAACAGGCTGATTATTTTCCTTTCCAATTCATAAAGCTGATCTACTTTCTTGGTTGGCTGAGCATCTTCCTTAACCACAGCCATTTCCCTTTTCCGCGGGGTTGGGGAATCTTTGCCTTCCTTTTTCTGAATTTGAGCGAGGGTCGCATAAAGCACATTTTCAGAAATATCCATAATCCTGGAACATTCCTGAATATAAACCTCCTGTTGAATATTATCCGGGATCTTCGCAATACTGTTTACCATATCGCGGATCAATTCAGCTTTTTTAATGGGATCACTTTTCGCCTCCTTCATGAGTAAAGAAGCCTTGTAACTTATAAAATCAGATGAATTTTCTTCTAAAAACTCCTTTAATTCTTCTTCAGAATTTGCCCTGGCGAAACTATCAGGATCTTCCCCTTCCGGAAAAGGGCACACCTTCACATTCATTCCCTGTTCAAGAATAAGATCAATCCCGCGCATAGAGGCACGTGTCCCGGCAGCATCACCGTCAAATAAAACTGTAATATTCCTGGTAAGCCGGTTGATAAGCCTAATTTGTTCCGAAGTAAGCGCGGTTCCCGAAGAGGAGACAGTATTATCAATTCCGCTTTGATGAAACTGGATCACATCGGTATATCCTTCAACCAGATAACAATTATCCTCCTTGGCAATTGCCTGTTTCGCATAATAAATACCATAGAGCACCTTGCTTTTATGGTAAATATCGCTCTCGGGACTGTTTAAATATTTAGCTGCTTTTTTAGTATTGGTTAAAATCCTTCCGCCAAAACCTAAAACCCGTCCAGACATGGAGTGGATGGGGAACATGACCCTGCCTTTAAAACGGTCGAATCGCTTTTCCTCTTTTACGATGGTTAGCCCTGTCTTTTCAAGATAATCTAATTTATATCCATCGCCAAGTGCTTTATTGGTAAAAGCATCCCATTCATCTGGGGAATATCCCAGATCAAATTTTTTAATAGTTTCAGAAGTAAAGCCTCTTTCTTTAAAGTAGCTTAACCCAATCGCCTGTCCTACATCAGTTTTCCACATCGTATTCTGAAAAAACTTGCTGGCATATTCTGAAACGAGATACATGCTCTCCCGTTCATTAGCCTGCTCCTTTTGTTCATCGCTTTGTTCAGTTTCTTCAACTTCGATCCCGTATTTCCTGGCCAGATATTTAATGGCTTCAGGATAGGTGAAATGTTCGTGTTCCATTAAAAAAGCCACGACATTCCCGCCTTTCCCACTACTAAAATCTTTCCAGATCTGTTTTACCGGGGATACCATAAAACTAGGAGAACGCTCATCGGTAAAAGGGCTTAAACCTTTTAAATTACTCCCAGATTTTTTAAGCTGAACAAAATCACCGATAACCTCCTCAACACGGGAAGTTTCAAAAACAGTATCAACGGTGGTTTTAGAAATCAAATTTTATGAGTATAAATTGAAATATATGAAAAATGCAGGGCTTCAGAAAATTAATGAATTTTTCTGAAGCCCTGCAAAACTAAACTAAACTGGCTAATTAATCTAAATCAAAACGAAGTCCCAGGGATATATTATTCATTTCTACGTTTGGCTCCTGGAAAATTGGATTAAGATCATATTTTACATACAGTGCTGTGCCGCCCCAACCTAAATATCCACTCAATCCATATACGAGATCATTGGTATTGTAATCAGATTTTAATTTATCTTTTCTTTTATCACCATCAAGTTTGTATTTTAATTTTTGACGCTCTCCAATATTGAATCCGCCATAGCCACCTAATCCTACTTTTAATTTTTTATAGGTGGAAAAAGTAGTTCCGTTATCCCGGTCGTATCTGTTTGAAGGACCAAATTCAAAATGTATAGGCACTACCAGATTATCCATCCTGAATTTAGATTTATCCAGGTCTACATCAAATTCCTGAAGCGTGGTTAGATCCCCATCTTCAACAAAATATCTGTTATCGGTTGGTTTTAAACCATTAAATTGAAAAGAAACCCCATATTTCAAACGCAACCAGTTAGAATCTTCAAACACCCTTGTTTTCCAGGCCCAACCAATTTCAAAAAAACGGCTCCCCCCAATTTTAAAGTCAGAGTCATTTAAAGACTGCCCTTCCTTTATCGCGTTGTTAAAACCTGCAGCCAATACCAGGGTGGATTCCGTTCTTTTATCGCGATAGGAGTCTTTAGCCGCTTTGTCTTTATTTTCGCCAATTTCGAGTACAAGCCTTTCGTCTGTATCAATATCTTCATTCCTGCTTAATAATGCGATCTTATTGTCAATAATCGCTAATTTATTTTCGATGTTTAGGGCGTGTTTTTTAGCGGCTTCTTCTTTAAGCTCTTTAGCCTCCTCAATGGTAATTTCATTCTTATCGAGACGATTGTTGATGGTTTCTACCTCTTGTTTAAGTTTTTCTTTTTCCTGAGTCACTATGTTTTCCCGTTGTTTTTCAAGGCTTTCGATAGTACTCTTGTTTTCGATCTTTATAGTTTGGGCATTGCCCATGGTATAAGTGAAAATGGACAATACGAGATAGATAATAATGCTTTTCATAATGATGTGTTTTTTAGTCTCCCACGTATTTTATGGAAGTTGATGATTGATAAATGACCCTTGTTAAAAATTAAATTATTTAATTAATAGTCCTGTGGCTGTGTAGTATTTCTATTTGCAACAGCGACCATTGCTTTTTGAACTTCCCCTTTTAGAAAATCGAATACTTTTCCTCTAAAAGACTGGTAAAGTTCCTCCTCGGCATCTGCAAGCAGTGCTTTGGCATCTAAGTTATTGCTGCCGTAACTCTCCCTATTTTCACTAATTTGAGTTACTGCTCTCATGAGAAGCGCGTCCACTTCAGCATCACTTATATTTTCATTGTTCATCTTCCTGCTTTTTACTTCGGCAAGAAGGTTTTCAAGTTGTATATCAATATTTCCCTTAATTTCTTCAATTCCATTTCCCTGAAGGTTGATAGGTGCCACAGAGTCCTTTTTCAGGATTGCTAACGCATCAATAGATCTTTGTTTTGTCCTTTCTTTTACTACTGGATTTGCTGCGAATGCTTCTTTCTTCTGATCCTTCATTTCGGAAACTTTTGGTGCATTCTCTTTTTCACTATTTTCCTGAACCGCGTATTCTGAAGGGGAATCAAAGGTTTCATTAGTCTTAGGCTGAAGAATTTCTTCAGGTGTCAGCGGTTCATCTACTAAAGCCGGACCATCATTTTTTTGCTGATTTATGTAAAAAATTCCGGCAATTAATAAGATCATAACCGCAGCGATGGACGTGATCCAAAGACCAGTTTTGTTCTTCTTCCCTTCAGAATTATCTAACCGGGCATTTAATTTATCCCAACTCCCCGCAGATGGCTGAATTTCCCGTGAATCCAACTTCTCCTTTATATGTTCTTCAAATTTAATTGGTGCCATAACCTGTTGAATTATTATTTTTAATTTGATCCTGGAGCATTTTCCGTGCTTTGAACAATTGGGATTTTGAGGTCCCTTCAGTGATTTCAAGCATTTTTGCTATCTCCTGATGTTTATACCCTTCAATTGCGTAAAGGACAAAAACCATCCGGTAACCTTCCGGCAAATTATCTATAAGGGACTGGATGTCTGCCACATCCATTTCAGATTTAATATTATTTATAGATTCTGCACTTTCATATCCCAGATCTTCCTGAAATTGCAGTTTTTTATACTGCCTTAAAAATGAAATCGATTCCCTTACCATAATCTTTCGTATCCAGCCTTCAAAACTGCCTTCGCTTTTAAAGGAATCCAAATACTGAAATACTTTAAAGAACCCATTCAGCATAACCTCCTCGGCGTGGTGAAAATCCTTGACATACTGCCTGCAAACGCTCAACATCTTAGGAGAGTGCATTTCATAAATCTTCTTTTGTGCTTCCCTACTACCGTTAGTTGCTCGTCTTATAAGCAAATTTTCGTTTTTAAAAAGCTGAATTACTTTAACCATATCCAAAAGGCCTTCTATTTATATAGACGCAGGAAAATTATAAAAGGTTGCCTGAGCATTTATTTTTTTCTAAAATTATTTTAAAAAATGTTCTAAAACCCTGATTGTATTGAAATTAAATCTGAGGATTTTTTTACCTTATTCCGTTATCTTTGCTACAAGGATAAGAAATATGGCCGAAGAAGTTAGAATAAATAAATATTTGAGTCAGTTAGGTTATTGTTCACGACGGGCTGCAGATAAATTGATCGACCAGGGAAGGATTACCGTGAATGGTGAAAAACCTGAAATGGGAACAAAGGTAATGCCGGGGGATGAAGTGAGAGTGAACGGCAAAATTGTTTCTAAAGCCGAATTGAAAGAACCCAATGTTTATATCGCCTTTAATAAACCTATTGGTATCGTTTGCACAACAGATACACGAGTAGAAAAAGACAATATCATCGATTACATCAATTACCCTAAACGTATTTTCCCTATCGGCAGACTGGACAAACCCAGTGAAGGCCTGATATTTTTAACTAATGACGGTGATATTGTAAATAAAATTCTGCGTGCCCGTAACAATCACGAAAAAGAATATGTGGTTACGGTGAATAAACCGGTTACTTCAGATTTTATAAATAAAATGGGCAGTGGGGTTCCCATTTTAGATACGGTTACCCGAAAATGCGAAGTTGAAAAAATAGCTAAATATTCCTTCAGAATCGTTCTTACCCAGGGACTCAACAGGCAAATACGCCGGATGTGTGAAGTCTTAGGATATGAAGTAACCGCTTTAAAAAGGATCAGGATCATGAATGTTCATCTGGATATTCCTGTGGGTAAGTGGCGTGATCTTAGCCCGGAAGAACTGGATACGATTAATAAACTTTCAGAAAAATCTATGAAGACAGAAGAAGGTTCAAAGTTATGAAGCTCAATAAAAATTTCTTGAAACCGACTATCCCTGCCTGCGGCTGGCAGGCCCGAGGCAGGCCTTAGGGGTACCAGCCTGCCGGCTGGCAGGTCTCACCAGTTATGTTTTGGCCTCTAGACTAAAAAACCGAAATTTTATATTTCCCCTCACCCAGAACTGCGAAAAAGCAGATCTGACCTCTCCCCTGGGAGCAATGTCATTTAGTTAAGCTCTATATTGCTCGTTTATAATTGGTTAGTGTTTGATATTTGCCTTTGGTCCGTTTTGTTTTTCTCTGTCTTTCGTAGTGCCTTCCAGGCCTTATGGGTTCTACGTTCCTCTCGAAAGCATACTGCAGTTCGATTAGGAGTTCCCTGGGCTGGGTCTCCAGGAACAGCTTTACCACCTTGTGTTTCATACAGGCCCAACTAATGTTCTTGTTCACTTTGTATTGGTATTTTCTTTTCCCGCCCAACTGGTCCAGGTATGGCATGCATTGTTTTTCTATTAGGCTCTGTAAGTTGGACAACAACAGGCCGGCCGCATAGTCTTGCTTTATGCAGATTGGTCTGTGCCCACTGAATTGTTCCATCTGCTGTTGGTTCTTTTGTGTGCCATAGGTGGTCTCTATTCCCCATCGTCATCCATATAAATACTTGAGGTCCCCAATAGAATATATATCCTCGTCGTACAGGTTGGTGAGCAATATTTCCATGGCGCCCGTAGATAGTACCACCTTTACCATACGAACGGTTATTTCAGTGTCAGCGGTAACATGATGTCCATTCCCCCATAGCGTCGAAATGGCACTGGTGGAAGGCCTAAACTGCACGATCTCGCTAGTGCTATCGCTCTGGACGAATCGCCGCACCTCTTTGTTGAAGTTCGATTTGCACCTCATCACGAAATGGCGCGGCGATTCTTCGTTTAGCATTGAGTATATCAGCGAATAACTGGGGTAGTTCCTGTCGAAAAGCGTCAAACTATCCGGGTAGAGACTGTGAACACGTTTCGCCATAATGGCCTGTTCGCCCAGCTTGAATGGGAGGATGGAGCCCCATATGTTGATCTGGTTGAGCACGTCATAAAGTTGCATAACCCTTGCCATCGGGATGTCCCCGTGTTGGTTGGGTTGGGTGCCGAACTCGGCCACCACATCCGGCCTGGAGACCAGATAGGCCGTGGAGCCGTCCACAGCCTGTACGCGGAAACCTTTCCAGCGCTTGGCGCTTTCACCGTAATAGTGGTAGAAACAGTCCACAAGCAGATCGTTCCATACCTCGAAGAACATTGGCAGCAACTTGGTCCGTTGTAGGCTGAAAGCTCCCTTGCTTGCTGTAGAGGAACCCACGCCCAGAGCCTCGAAGAATTCCCGAAGCTCGATGTTCAGACTGCGCTTGGGCATGTTGAGGATCATCCCGGCAACCCTACGAAGGGTAAGCTTGCGATCCCTGCTGAAGTCGGAAGGGTTTTGCACCAATAAGTCCTTTAATTCTTTTTGTTCACAGACCATGTCCAAAAATGTCTTTAACTCCTCTATTATTCTTAAATTTGCCTCTACCATTGGGTTGCATGTTTTTTTGCGATTACAAAGAACCTTTATTCGGTTCGTAACCCAATGGTTTTTTTAATTGCTCCCCCTTAACTAAATGACATTGCCCCTGGGAGAGGTGAAACGGAAACCCCGAGGCTAAGCCGTCGGGGAATTTTATAGATTAAAACTTCAAAATCTTAAATCTTAACAGATTATTAGCGCAATATGACATCATATTGTAAGGACTTCTTGTTAATTTTAGTCTTTAGCGAAATACTAAAGTCGCCAGTAATTAAAACATAAGAATTTACCATGAAGATTCAGCCATTCCATCTTGCTATTCCGGTGTACGACCTGGAAAAATGTCGCAAATTTTATAAAGAAACATTGGGATGTGGTGAAGGAAGAAGCAGTGATCATTGGGTGGATTTCAATTTTTTTGGCCACCAACTTGTTATACACTACCAGGATCCCAAAGATAAAGCCCAGGCAATTTCAAATCCGGTTGACGGGAAAGATGTTCCGGTCCCACATTTTGGAGTGGTGCTACAATGGGATGTTTTTCAGGAGTTTTCAAAAATTCTAAAAAGCAAGAAAGTAAATTTTGTGATCGAACCCTATATTAGATTTGAAGGAAAACCGGGAGAGCAGGCAACCATGTTTTTTAAAGACCCCTGTGGAAATGCCCTGGAATTCAAAGCATTTAAAAATATAGACCAGCTTTTTGCCACATAGGCCAAGAGTCCAACCAACCATAAATGGATAGATTGAAACCTTCACTAGTACGACAACTGTTCGTGCTATTGCTCATCCTATTTTTGAGCATCCTTATTTTTAGAGAAATCATCCCCTACCTTTCCGGAGTTTTGGGAGCGATCACTTTATATGTCCTTCTAAAAAAATGGATGAAGAAACTGGTCAATCGTGGATGGAAACCTCCTTTGGCAGCAGCATTGTTAATGTTTGGAAGTTTTATTGGAATTCTTATTCCGGTAACCCTAATCACCATTATGCTGACCGCTAAAATTGGGAAGGCGGTTTCTAATTCTGAAAAAGTGATCTCCGCTCTAAAAGAACAGCTAAATTATATTGAAGAAGATATAGGCTATAATATTAGTGGGTCCATAGACACCCAATCTATTACAAGTTGGGTTTCTAACAATCTTCAAAATCTCGCGGGAGGCACCTTCAATGCCTTGATTGCCATTGGTATCATGTATTTTATGTTGTACTATATGCTTATCAATCGCAAGAGTATGCGGGCCTCGATGATCACATACATTCCATTAGGAAAAGAAAATTTAGAGATCATTGGAAAAGAAAGCAATAATCTCGTGAAATCAAATGCCCTAGGCATTCCTCTGGTCGCTGTCATTCAAGGAGTGATTGCTTTAGTTGGTTTCCTGATTTTTGGTGTTCCAGATCCATTTTTCTGGTTTGTAATTACAGCTATTGGGAGTATGATCCCATTTATAGGAACGGCTATTGGAATTGTACCTGCGGTCATTCTGCTATTGGCACAGGGACACAATTGGCAGGCAATAGCGATGCTTATTTATGGCTTCACGGTTGTTGGAGCTACAGATAATATTATAAGGCTTTATGTATTAGATCGATTAGCCAGTGTGCATCCTTTAATAACACTTTTTGGAGTAATTGTGGGAGTGCAGCTCTTCGGATTTATAGGATTAATATTTGGACCTCTTTTAGTATCCTTATTCCTGTTGATCATTAAAATCTATAAAAAGGAATATGGAAATGCCAATCACAGATTATAATAACTTAAAAATAGACTTATGAAAGAAGATGATAACGAAAAATTAGACGAAAGCTTTGTAAAAGCTGAAATTGCTAAAATTGATGACGACGATGTTAAGATCGCTATGGACAATCAAGAGGAAATCGACAAGAAGCTGAACAATAGCAATATTCTGAAGAAATATTCTGAACTGGCCAATGTCATGTACGGGATGATGAAGGATTACCGAAAAGGTATTTATCATGAGGTGCCCTGGTTCACCATTGCGACCATCGCATTCAGCTTTTTATATATTCTAAATCCATTTGATTTTATTCCCGATTTTATCCCGGGCATAGGATATGTAGATGATTTCGCTGTAATAACGTTTGGAATTCGGTTTATACAAACCGATCTTCACAAATATCTTGACTGGAAACTGGCCAACAACGATGTAGAATAAAAAAAGCGGGATTTAAAAATCCCGCTTTTTTTATAATTAATTCTCTAATATCCTTTTTGCGTGCCTTTCCCTCGCCAGCAACGTGTTTTTTAACAACATGGCAACGGTCATGGGCCCAACACCTCCAGGGACCGGAGTTATATAGGAGGCCTTTTTACTGGCATTTTCAAAGTCAACATCTCCTTTTATAACATAACCCCTTTCAGCATTTTCATCTGGAACACGGGTGATCCCAACGTCTATAATCACCACATCGTCTTTGATCATTTCAGCTTTGAGAAAATCTGGGATACCAACCGCAATGATAATAATATCTGCCTGTGAGGTTACCTGGGTAATATTTTTGGTGAATTCGTGCGTAAGTGTAACCGTGGAATTACCTGGAAATCCGCTTCTCCCCATCAAAATACTCATGGGCCGACCTACAATATAACTTCGCCCAATAACCACAGTATGTTTTCCTTTGGTAGGAATGTCGTAACGTTCCAAAATTTCTAAAATCCCAAAAGGTGTAGCGGGGATGAAAGTGGTCATATCCAACGCCATTTTCCCGAAATTAGTGGGATGGAAACCATCCACATCTTTATCTGGATCTACCGCATTCAAAACCTTTTGCGTATTAATTTGAGGAGGTAAGGGCAACTGAACAATGAATCCGTCGATATCCTCATTTTTATTAAGCTCCTCGATTTTATCAAGTAATTCCAGTTCACTTACCGTATGCGGGAGCCTATATAAAGAAGATTGAAAACCTACACGTTCGCAGGCTTTCACTTTACTGTTTACATAAGTTAAACTTGCCCCGTCCTTACCCACTATGATTGCTGCAAGATGAGGGACTTTTTGCCCTTTCTTTTTATATTTTTCAACTTCAGCTTTGATCTCATCTTTAATGTCATCACTGATTTTTTTTCCGTCGAGAATTGTCATATTTAGTATTAAGTAGGCAGTCTCAGTTGGCAGTTATTCTACCCTAGCTCCAAACTTGCCTGGGTTATTGATCATATAATTTAATAGCTTGCCCACCTCTAAACTTTGATTGGTTAAATTTTTAAAATCAGTTTCATTAATATAATTGCATCTTCTGGCAAATTGCAACCAACTTTGGGTTTCCGCATTTTCAGCATCACTATCAGTAAGTTTACTTATAAAATGTCTTGGGAATATTCTTTTTCTGTATGCTTCTGCAATATTTGTACAAATAGATCGCGAACTTCTTCTTATCTGATCTGTCAAGCTATAGGTTTCTTCTCTAGGGAAGCTTTTTGAAATTTCAAAAAGATCCATGGCCAACTCAAAAGCCTTTTCGTAAGCCTTTAAAGATTTAAAATCCATTTTTAATTTTTTTCTGCTTACTGAAACTGGATACTGAGACTGCCAACTGATAATTTATTTCATTCCCTTCATCATTTGCATCATTTTTTTTCCGCCGCCACCCTGCATCATTTTCATCATTTTACCCATTTGATTAAATTGTTTTAGAAGCTGATTTACTTCCTGAACTGAAGTTCCACTTCCGTTACCAATTCGTTTTTTACGGCTGGCATTGATGATTTTCGGGTTACTTCGTTCTTCCGGGGTCATGGAATGAATAATCGCTTCAATACCTTTAAAGGCATCATCATCAATATCCACATCTTTCAGCATTTTTCCTGCTCCCGGAATCATTCCCAAAAGATCTTTCATCGATCCCATTTTTTTAATTTGCTGAAGTTGATTCAGGAAATCATCAAAACCGAATTTATTTTTGGCAATTTTCTTCTGAAGTTTTCTCGCTTCTTCTTCATCATACTGCTCCTGGGCCCTTTCCACAAGGGATACAACATCCCCCATCCCCAGGATCCTATCAGCCATACGCGAAGGATAGAAGATATCGATCGCATCCATCTTTTCACCGGTACCAATGAATTTGATAGGTTTATTTACCACAGATTTAATCGAAATAGCCGCTCCACCACGGGTATCACCATCTAATTTTGTGAGGATCACCCCATCAAAATTCAGGCGTTCGTTGAAGGTCTTTGCTGTATTCACTGCATCCTGACCGGTCATGGAATCTACCACGAACAAGGTTTCGTGAGGCTGAATAGCCTTATGGATATTTGAAATTTCGGTCATCATGGCCTCATCTACGGCAAGACGACCTGCAGTATCAATAATCACCACATTATGACCATTTTCTTTAGCGTGGGCGATCGCGTTGTTTGAAATAGCTACCGGATCCTGGTTCCCTTCTTCTGAATAAACTTCTACCCCAACCTGTTCTCCAACTACCTGTAATTGATTGATGGCAGCAGGCCTGTATATATCACAGGCAACCAGCAAAGGCTTTTTGCCCTTCTTGTTTTTAAGGAAATTAGCCAGTTTACCTGAAAAAGTTGTTTTACCACTCCCCTGTAAACCAGACATTAAAATAATAGATGGAGTCCCGCTTAGGTTAATGTCGGCAGCTTCCCCACCCATTAATTGGGTTAGCTCATCCTTTACTAGCTTCACCATCAACTGCCCAGGTTTCAGGGCTGTTAAAACATCCTGTCCTAAAGCTTTTTCCTTTACAATACTGGTAAACTCCTTGGCGATTTTATAATTCACATCGGCATCAACCAAAGCACGTCGAACTTCTTTTAAAGTTTCAGCTACGTTAATTTCGGTGATCTGGCCGTGTCCTTTCAGGACGTGTAAGGCATTATCTAACTTATCGCTTAAATTATCAAACATACACTTGCTACATTTTTAGAAAGGCAAAGATAAGAAAAGATGTACCGGTGAAAAATAAAGTTTCTTGAGATTTAAATTTTTCTATGCAAAATGCGCATATACATTCCAGGCATTGCGCAGCTCCCTTTTGACGTTCAAATTCAGGAAAAAAGCGAATGAAATGCACCCACAAAAAAGGTGTGTAGGGATATGAAAAATTATAAATTAGTTTCTGTTTCGTCTGCCGGAACCACTTTTGGAATTTCTTGAATTTCTTGAAGAACGTGCATTTCTACCAGCATTCTGCTGTTTCTTATTATGGGCTTTGGTTTCAAGAACTTCCTGAAGGCTTTCGGTAGGTTCAAAACCAACAATCACCTCTTTGGTCAAAGTTTCACCGAGCAATTTTTCTATTGCTTTCACATAGTCATTTTCATCAACGCTTACCAATGAAATTGCTTCGCCACTGGCACCAGCGCGGCCTGTTCGCCCAATCCTGTGCACATAATCTTCCGGTACATTAGGAAGTTCAAAATTGATCACATGTGGTAACAGGGGAATATCCAACCCACGCGCGGCAATATCAGTGGCGCATAATACCCTGACATTTCCTTTTTTAAATCCGGCCAGGGCTTTGGTGCGCGCGCCCTGACTTTTATTTCCGTGAATGGCAGCAGAGGTAATCCCATTCTTTTCCAACTTTTGGCTAAGCCGGTTGGCACCATGCTTGGTGCGGGTAAAAACCAAAACCTGTTCCCAATTCCCTTCAGAAATAAGTTTGACAGTTAGATCTGTTTTTCGGGATTTATCAGTTTTATAAAATTTTTGGTTTACTTTTTCCGCAGTGGTCACTTCCGGAGTAGCTTCCACTAAAACCGGGTGATGTAAAAAAGTATTGGCCAGTTGTTTGATTTCTTTAGAGAAAGTTGCCGAAAAAAGCAAATTTTGCCGTTTCACCGGCATTAGTGCCAGTATTTTCCTGATATCCCGCAAAAATCCCATATCTAGCATCCTGTCTGCTTCGTCCAGTACCAGTATTTCCACATTGGCCAGGGAAAGTGCTTTTTGGTTATGTAAATCCAGCAAACGTCCCGGAGTCGCCACTACAATATCCACTCCTTGTTGCAGGCTGCGAATTTGGCGGGTAGCATTTACCCCTCCAAAAATGACATTGGCTTTCAAATCCAGAAAAACCCCATAATCCTTAACATCTTCATATACCTGAGCTGCAAGTTCACGCGTGGGAGTTAACACCAGGGCGCGAACAGGTCTCTTCCTTAAAGTTTGTCCTTCCGCCAATATTTGAAGCATGGGCAAGGTAAACCCCGCTGTTTTTCCTGTACCGGTTTGGGCCGAAGCAAGAATATCTTTTCTTTCCAGTATTAGTGGAATCGCTTTTTCCTGAATGGGAGATGGAGTAGTATATCCTTTTTTGCTAACAGCTTTGAGCAAAGGGGCAGATAAACCCAGGGATGTGAATGACATAAAAATTGTTTAAAAAACAGCAAATCTTATTTAGTGCCATTTTTATATAAGCGGCAAAGGTACTGCTAATTTTAAGATCGAATTTTTATAAAGGAATGGGGTGAGGATAATCTGTGAAGTTTGCAACTTCGCAGAGCAGATAAAAAATAAATGTATCTCTAATGAGATGCTGAAACAAGTTCAGCATGACGATAATTCTAAAAACCGGCAGCGTCACCCTGACCTGGTTTCAGGGTCTATTTTGTGCTAGAAAAAAATACGCCAATGGCAATTTATTTGACTCCGTCGAATCTTCGATTGCGGGGTTTCTATTACTGTAATGATCTACAGGGTAATCAGATTCTGAAACAAGTTCAGAACGACGTCTTTTAATTATTTGAGATATTATCTATCATTCTTTTAAAATTGTCTTGAGCGAAAGGACTTGGCGCATTTTCAAGAATAATATTATTTTTTTCATCTAAAATGATATAACGGGGAATACTATTGATTTTGAAAAATTTCGCGAAATTAGATTTAAAATCCCCTACGATTAAATAGCTATTTTCTGAATTTAGATTTTGTCTCAAATCTTTAGATCCCTTCTCCCAATTTTCAGAATTAGTGTCAAGGGACAAATAAATCCATTGCATATCTACTTCTTTCTTTAGCTCTTTCTTAAAATCGAAAGTTTCCCTAATATCTCGAATGCAAGGCGGGCACCAACTGGCCCATAGGTCCAAAACCTTTATTTTAGAAGCACCTTTCAGAATACTTTTTAATTTAAGAGTGTCTCCAGCGCTGTTCACTATTTGAGCATTAAGAGCTTTGTCTGAGAGTTTGAAATTAAAATTATTTAACTCTGCTATAATTTCATTCATCTTAGAGATGTAGCTTTCTTTGGTAAACCTCGGTTCATATTCAGCAATAGCATCTTTCACTAATTGAATATTCCCGGTACTATAGCCAAAACCTTTTTTATGATAATCACTTATCATCCTAGCGATAGCATAATCCCTTACTTCTCCATCAAAGTGTTTTTCAATGAAATCCTTTTCAGCTAAGAATTTAGCTTTCGTATATGGAAGGTCTTCAGATGACAGAAAATAATATCTAATAAAAGGATTTATGGAGTTCTTATAATAGGTATTTGAAATATCAGGGGAAGCAGTAAAATCCCCAATGTGAATATTTCCAAAGTAATCTTCGTAATAAAATATATTTTCTGATTCACCTGCTTCTCTCTGTAAAATAGGAAGCAAGCCATCTTGTTCATTAAAATAAAAATTCCGACCAGATGACGGGATATTTCGCGGTTGAATTAGATTATTAAAATATTCAAATTTTAGATCTTTTCGAATGGAAAGTAGAGCGTCTTTTGACATTGTATTTTCTCTGGAGATATATTCTTCAAGAAATTTCACTTTCTTTTGATAGATTTCTTTAGTTTTTTCTCCGTAATAATTAATATTTCCTAAATAATTATTTTCAGCGTATGAAGGGGTAGAATCATCCAAATACTGATAAACACTGTTTTCTAAATCACCAAGCCCAAGAGAATAAATTCTACCATTTTTCATTTCAAACCTAATGGTATCGCCAGGTTCTATGAAAAACTTCGTTCGGTAATTTTTGTTATTTCCGAAAGCTATAATTTCCATTAATTGGGAATCTACTATAGAATTCAATTTTAAGATCATGGAATCTTTAAAAATTTTCTTTTCTACATCTTTATGATTGGTTCCAAACAGATAAGAATTATCCATAACATTAAAATATTCAAATGCTTTGGGATCATCACCGTGGGCTATAAGCACAGCTGGTTGCTCAATATCGTTTTTAATGCTATCGCTGCCTTTTATATCCTTTTCGTGCTTTTGATCTTGCTTACAAGAAAGTAAGGATATAAAAAATATTAAGGAAAGAATTAAATTAAAATTTAATCGCATATCTTATTTTTATAAAAGATAAGAATTTGAAGGCATAATGCATATAATTCCCTGCCACACGGTTGAAAACTTCCACACATGTAGGTATAAAAATTGTCTGCCAATATAAGAATTCATCACATTCAACTTATATTTATAAAGCAGTTTTAATTGTCCATTAGATGAAGAAAGTCCGTGATTATTTATTTGCATCACTCTTTATTACTTGGATATAGCAATTAACCCTATATAGATTTTACCAAAGATTATGGTTCAAATGAGTTGATTGTTGATCAAAAAGTAGACGAAACTTCCTATGAATTCACCATTAAAAGGAAAGATGGGGAAATTATTGTCCCGGAAACAGGCGCTTACTATATTCAGAAAATTCCGTTTAGTGAATTTATAATCAAATAGTCCTGAAACTTAGGTACCAGGGGACTTCTGAAGCTTATTTAATAAAGCAATAGAATAACTCTAATATCTATATTTGAAATATTTTCTAATATTAGCTCCGCGATGTTGCCCCCGTCCTCCGGGGAGAACTTCGCAGAGCATTTTAGAATTCCAGGAAAATTATAAAAAAATACAAAATTGAAAATCATATCAACAAATATCGCTGAACAGAAAATTGTTAAATGGCGGGGCCAAAAGGTAAAAACCGGCATCTATAAATATCCGGTAGATCAGCCAATTTACCTCGAAAAGGAAGAGGTCAAAGGGGATGAGATATCAGATAGAAAACATCATGGAGGCGCCCATAAAGCCTGTTATTTATTTGCTGCGGAACAGTATCCCTACTGGAAAAAACTTTACCCTGATTTGAATTGGAAGTACGGTATGTTCGGGGAAAACCTTACGATAGAAGGATTCCATGAAAAGGAAATAATGGTTGGTTCTATTTATCAATTAGGTGATGCAATCGTTCAAATAACACAACCAAGGGAGCCCTGCTATAAATTGGGTATACGATTCAAAACACAGAAAGTTCTTAAGCAATTTATAGCACGCGGATGCCCCGGAACCTATGTGAGCGTTTTAGAACAAGGAAAGGTTTCCAAAGGGGATATTTTAAAACTGAAAGAAGAATCTGAAACTGGGGTTTCAGTTTGGGACTTTTTTGAGCTATTATATTCGAAAGATAAAAATAAGGAGCATATCCAAATGTTGATTAGCACCGATGGCTTACCAAAAAAGAAAATGGAAAAACTAGCAGCCTTCTTGTAGGCAGGTTATAAGTTTGCTCTATGTTTAAATTTTCTACCCTGCGAAGTTACATTTTCACATTGATTAGTTTTCAAATCAACACATTTTCAAATTTTCAAATTATTTCATTTTCAAATTTTCAAATTATTTCATTTTCAAATTAAAAAATTACATCCGCTCCGGGACTTCAATTCCCAGCAGCTTAAAACTTGATTTTATAACTTTCGCCACGGTCCTGGATAATTGCACCCTAAAAACTTTTTCAGCTTCATCTTCAACCCCTAAAATAGGAACGTTTTGATAGAATGAATTAAATGATTTTACCAGATCGTAGGTATAATTGGCGATTAAAGCAGGTGAATTGTTTTCTGCAGCCAGGGCGATGGTTTCCGGGAATAATTGAATTGTTTTAATTAACTCTTTTTCCTTTTCATGAAAATCATAACTCTTTTCCAGAGCAGCGGTGATATCAAAATCTGCCTTTCTTAAAATCGATTGGATCCTGGCATAGGTATATTGAATAAACGGACCCGTATTTCCCTGAAAATCTACAGATTCTTTGGGATCGAATAAAATCCTCTTTCGTGGATCCACTTTCAGAATATAATATTTCAAAGCCCCAAGACCAATAATTCTGTAAAGCTCCTCTTTCTCTTCTGCGGAATATTCTTCCAGTTTTCCTAATTCTACGGAAATTTTCCTGGCAGTTTCCGTCATTTCAGCCATCAAATCATCGGCATCTACCACGGTACCTTCACGGCTTTTCATTTTCCCGCTAGGAAGGTCCACCATTCCGTAGCTTAAATGAAAGAGAGATTCTGCCCAGTCATAGCCTAATTTCTTCAGAATAAGAAAAAGAACTTTAAAATGATATTCCTGTTCATTCCCAACCGTATAAACCATTTGGTTGATATTATAATCTTCGAAACGCTGGATGGCAGTTCCAATATCCTGGGTCATATACACCGCGGTGCCATCGCTTCGTAAAACAATTTTCTCATCCAGGCCTTCATCGCTTAGATCGATCCAAACGCTACCATCTTCTTTTTTATAAAAAACCCCATCTTCAAGACCTTGTTGAACATTGTCCTTGCCCAGCAAATAGGTTTCACTTTCGTAATAATTTTTATCAAAATTAACCCCAAGCGCATCATAGGTTTTCTCAAAACCATCATAAACCCATTGATTCATCGTAGACCAGAGCTTTACTACTTCAGGATCGTTCGCCTCCCATTTTCGAAGCATTTCCTGAGCTTCAATAAAGATGGGCGCTTCAGCTTTCGCTTCCTCTTCACTTTTTCCCGCTTCTTTTAAATGTGCGATTTCCCTTTTATATTCCTGGTCGAATTTTACGTAATAGTTCCCCACCAGTTTATCTCCTTTCAAACCGGTAGACTGCGGAGTTTTGCCATTTCCGAATTTCTGCCAGGCGATCATCGATTTGCAAATATGAATCCCCCGATCGTTGATCACCTGAACTTTATAAACCTGGTTACCCGCGGCTTTCAAAATTTCAGAAACCGAATATCCTAAAAGATTGTTTCTTATATGCCCTAAATGCAGGGGTTTATTCGTGTTTGGCGAAGAATATTCTACCATAATCCCACTGATATCAGATTGCGGATAAAGAATCCCGAAATCATCCAGTTCCCTAATATTATTGAAAAAATCGATATAAAACTGGTTGCTGATGATGATATTTAAAAAACCGGAAACCACGTTAAAACCTGAAACTGCTTCCACTTCCTTTTCCAGATATTCCCCAATTTCATGGGCAAGTTTGGCTGGGTTTGTTTTCAACTGCTTCAGCATAGGAAAGACCACCAAAGTAATATCACCTTCAAAATCCTTACGGGTAGGCTGAAATTCGATCGTTTCAGCATCCTGATCGTAATGTTGTTTTACGGCAGCATTTACTTTTTTAGCAAGTAATTTTTCAATATTCATTTCCTTCGCTTAGTTGAAATTCTTATAATTAGGAGCGCAAAGATAAAAATAATTGAAGTCTTGAAGGCCTCGCTTGCCCTTCAAATTCTTATATTTAGAAAAAAGAAATGCTGTTGAACGTTTCCTACAATCGCTCGGGAATTACTGAAAAAGTTAATAAAGAAGTTGGAAAGCCTTTTAATTTGATGGAACGTGTTCGCTTAAAAGGAACCGGCTCGCCAAAATTACAAATTACCTCAACCAGCATTGAAATCCATAATCTCCTCATCCTGGATAACAATGCAAATAATTGCAATGTGGAACTTAGGAACAATGGAATCATCATTCGATTTAGATCCCTGCTGGAAACCTATGCGCTGGTAATCCCCTATTATAAACTTAGCCTATACAAAGGAAAGGCTGAAGAATACAGTATGTATAGGGATCAATATTTTATTAAGGTAAAGGCAGATTCGCCGGGAATCCATAAATTTTTTAAAAAGATCATCGACTATAAGGCAGATAATGCACCCACCCAGATCGACGATCTTTGATTAATTGATAATTTTCAAGTTATTAAAGTCAAAAATAATTAGTGCATTCGTGGCTTTAAGAATAAATGAAGTTCATTCACCCCTTTTAAATTTTATCAGATACTTGTCAATTGTTCATTGCAAATTGTTCATTATTTCATCTTTTCCCAAAAGCAAGGCCACCGATAAGCGCTAGAACCCCAAAAGCAATCATGGCGTAACTTTGGGTATGATCGCCTTGAGCCTTTATTTTGATGGGCCCGGCATCTACGGCAAATTCCGGAGTAATGATGGTATATAAACCGTAAGCAATTAAACCAATTCCAATTATTAAAAGAACGGTTTTCAATACGTTATTCATTTGATAATATTTTACTAATCTAAAGGGAAAGTAATCAATATTTCTCTAATTTGATAAGCAAATTAAGGCTATGCGCATATTACTTACCGGTGCCAATGGATATATTGGAATGAGACTTTTGCCGCAATTGTTAGAGCAGGGTCACCAGGTGGTTTGCGCCGTTCGAAATAAAAACAGATTTTCCTCAACAAAAGATTTTGAAGAACAGGTGGAGATCGTAGAAATAGATTTTCTGGAAAATACTATTCCACCCGAAGCGATCAAAAATATTGATGCTGCTTATTACCTTATCCATTCAATGAGCGCCAACACGAATGATTTTGACACGCAGGAAGCAACTGCTGCCAGAAATTTCAACACAATGATGGCAGGCACTTCCGTAAATCAGGTTATTTATTTAAGCGGGATTGTAAATGAAGAGAAACTTTCAAAACATCTTAAATCGCGAAAAAAGGTAGAGGATATTTTATATAAAGGTTCATTTAATTTAACTGTTCTCAGAGCGGCCATTATAGTAGGTTCCGGAAGTTCTTCTTTTGAAATTATTCGTGACCTCTGCGAGAAATTACCGGTTATGGTTACTCCAGAATGGGTGAAAACCCGCTCCCAGCCCATTGCGATTAGAAATATCATTCAATATCTTACCGGAGTTTTAGATAGGGAAGATTGCTACAATGACTCATTTGATGTTGGTGGGCCAGACGTGCTTACTTACGAAGAAATGATGCACCAATATGCTGAAGTTAGAAATTTGAAGTTATGGATCATTAATCTGCCCGTAATGTCGCCAAAATTAAGTTCCTACTGGCTTTATTTTGTCACCTCAACATCTTATAAACTCGCCCAAAACCTGGTGGATAGTATGAGCGTGGAAGTGATCACACGGGACACCCGCTTGCAGGAAATGCTAAATATTAAACCTATTAGTTACAAAAAAGCTATCAAACTTGCTTTTTATAAAATTGAACAAAATGAAGTGCTTTCAAGTTGGAAAGACTCCTTAAGCAGCGGAAGGTTCAGAAAAGAATTCAATAAATATATCCAGATACCAAAATATGGTTGTTTAATAGATGAAAAGTCCATTAAGGTCGAAAATCCCGAAGCAGTTTTAAACCGAATTTGGACAATTGGTGGCCTGAATGGCTGGTATTATGGAAACTGGTTGTGGAAATTCCGCGGCTATATTGATAAGCTTTTTGGCGGTGTGGGCCTGCGCAGGGGAAGGACACATCCAGACAAATTAACCGCTGGAGACTCGCTCGATTTCTGGAGGGTTTTACTGGCAGATCGTGAGGCCAAAAGATTATTGCTTTTTGCTGAAATGAAAGTTCCGGGTGAGGCCTGGCTGGAATTTACTATAGACGAAAACAATGTGCTCCACCAAAACGCAACTTTTAGACCGAGGGGTTTGTTAGGCCGTGCTTACTGGTATTCCATGTACCCATTCCATTTTTTTATCTTTGAAGGAATGATCAACCAGATCGCTTTAGGGAATAATAAAGAATAGACTATTGCATTCATTTTTAGACAAACTAATAAGAAATAGAGTTTTTCTCATTTCGGGCGGGATACTTTTTCTGGGCTCCATCGTCATTTTTCTTTTTACAGATTGGTTTTATGATGCCATCAACTCGGGCTCACTATGGGTGAGGTATTACTTCGGAAAATTTTATTTGTATTTAGGTTTAGGCTGCGTGTTGTTTCTGCTTCTTCTTGCATTTTCAAAGTTTGGAAAAATAAGACTTGGGAATTCCCCTCCTGAATTTGATAGATTATCATGGATTGCCATGCTCTATAGCGCGGGAATGGGCGCTGGAATTTTGTTGAGAGCCGTTCAGGAGCCGGTTTACATGTATCTAAATCCTCCAATTAATACAGGTGCCGAGGAGAAAATCATCGCGCTTGAATACACCTTTTATCAATGGGGATTTACCGCCTGGGCTTTCTACGGAATTTTTGCAGTGGTAATAGGTTATTCCATTTTTGTTGAAAAAACAGATGTACGGTTAAGTTCAGGTTTTCCATTATTTCGAAAGTCTAAAATTTTACCTGACGGAATTGATATTCTTACCATTCTCACCACCATAATAGGCCTGGTCGCCGCGATTGGACTGGGAACCAGCCAGATTGAAGGTGGGGCAAGCCATCTTTTGCAAAAAAACCCCGGTTCATTATTATTGAATCTCATGTTGGTTTTCATCATTTGCTTCCTGGCGTTTATATCAGCCTGGAATGGCATTCATAAGGGAATAAAAATAATTTCCAACTGGAATATTTATATCACTTTGGCTCTCATGATTTTTGTTTTCATCCTGGGGGATATTGGTGAAATTTTTAACAATTTTTTCGTCGCGGGATATCATTACCTCATCGATTTTATTCCCATGAGTTTAGCTATGGGAAAATATGATCCGGGTGTTGAATTTTTAACCGACTGGACCTATTATTATTGGGCATTTTGGCTTGCCTGGGCACCGTTTACCGGAATTTTTATCGCGCGTATTTCCAAAGGAAGAACCTTAAGAGAGATGATTTTGGGAGTATTGATCCTGCCCTCTCTGGGGACATTCCTTTGGTTTAGTGTATTTGGAAGTTCCGCATTCGAAATTGTGGAGGCGCTTCCTGTTTATAATGAAGAATTCGGAAATGTCTTTACCTCTATATTTGTATTTTTTGAAAACTTCCCTTTACAGGGGTTTACCAGTATCCTGGTTATTTTATTGTTGATCAGCTTTCTTGTAACCTCGGTAGATTCTGCAATTTTTGTGTTAAGTATGTTTACAGATTATGGTAAAAAAGAACCCCGGAAACCCTTTCGATTAGCCTGGGCGATCATCATTTTTATCTTCTGCGAAGCCATCGTTGTGTTAGGACAGGTGAAACCCAACTCAAACGTGTTAACGGCTATGCAGAAATTTTTGATCATTACTTCCCTGCCTTTTGCAGTTTTATCTTTACTGATAATGATTCTTTTATTTCGAAAATTGCTTAAAAACCATTAAGCCTTCGGAAGAAAGATTTCTGCCAGCATGCAACGTGCACTGCCACCGCCGCAACTTTCTATGGTAGGGATCGGGGAACTTAAGATTTCACAGTGCTTTTCAATTTTTTCTATCTGGTCTTTATGAAGACTTTCATGGGCACGAGCACTCATTACCAGTAACTTTTTACCAAAAGCACCTTCAACCTGTAACATATTCCCAGCGAATTCGTGCATTTGTTTTTCCGTAAGTGAAATTATTTCTTTCCCATCTTCTTTTAGATGCTTCAGCACATTTTTCTTTTCTTTCTTATCATCAATAGTATCCAGGCAAATCACGGCAAATTCCTCGGCTACACACATCATCACATTGGTGTGATAAATTTGTTTACGCCTTCCATCTACAGTTTGATAGGCATTAAAAATTACCGGGGAAAATTCAAAATCTTCACAAAACTCGATCAGTAATTCTTCATCTGCCCTGGCAGAAATTGCACAATATGCCTTTCTGTTTATGCGATCCAGAATTAAACTTCCCGTGCCTTCAAGAAAAACATCATCTTCTTCAGCTGAAGTATAATCAACAATTTCATTGATCTTAAATCCTGCCTCTTCCAGTTCAGCAAAATATTCAAGCCTGCGTTCTTTTCTTCTGTTTTCTGCAAACATGGGATATAAAACCGTTTTACCGGTTTCATGAAAAGATACCCAGTTATTCGGGAAAATGGAATCTGGAGTATCGTCACCTTTAACATCGTTCACCACGATTACCTCTACGCCGGCTTTGCGAAGTTTGCTTACAAATTCATCAAACTCGGCCGTGGCCAGATCATTAATATTTTCGGCATTTATTTCCTTCTGAAAATAATTATTTACCGCAGTTTGTTCATTCATCCTGAAATTCACCGGACGAACCATTAAAACTGAATTTGTTATTTGCTTCATGTTATTCTCTAATTAAGGGTAGGGTGGAACATCTTAATAATCCTTCCTGCTTGGAAATTTCAGCATAAGGAACTTCTTCAACAGTATATCCTTCATTTCTAAGCCACGCATTCAACCTTTTAAAATTTGTTTCTGAAATGACTACCTTTTCTGAAATTGAAAATATATTGGAATTCATATGGTACATTTCATCACGGGTAATCTCATAAATTTTATCCTTTCCGAAGAAATTTACCAGCCAGTTATATTCTTCTTCTATTAAAAAACCTTCTTTATAAATAATCGCCTGATCCTTTCCTACCGGCTGAAAACAGCAATCCAAATGCAGGGCATTCTCCCGGGCAATGGAATTTGATTTTTTTAGACTAAAACTTACAACCTTCTTCTTAGGAAAAAGGTCCTGAAGGGCATTCACCGCCTGAATATTCGTTCTAGCTGTAATAAAATTTGGGTAATCCTGGCCCTTGTAAGTCCCCACGAAAATATAATCGCCATAGGGCATTACATCCCCACCTTCAATATGTGCTTCTTCAGGCAACCTTATAATATTCACAGGATCTATTTGATCGATCACATGTTTGATGGCGTCAATTTCTTTTTCACGATCTGGCAGGATATTAGATTTTATAAATTTATCTTCGATCACAAAGGCGATATCCCGGGCAAATATTTGGTTGTAATCTTCAATAATTTTAGGTCGAAAAACCTGAACATCATATTTCTCAAAGACTTTTGCCACCGCTTCCATTTCCTCCACCATATCCTCTTCCGAAGGATAGGTCCCGGCTTTGATGTATTCTTTTGACTTTGGGTCATAAGCTTCATCTAAAGTAGGAATAGGGCCGTTGCTGGTAGCGATTCCCAGAATCACTGCCTGCAATTTGGACGTCTCGTTATTAATATGCAACCTCATAGGTTCAAATTTTCCCAAATATAAAAAGCTCCATAAGGTGATGAAGCTTTATATATTCTATTTTAATTTCGAATTAGGCTCTGCTACCAAGTGGTTTGAAATCTCTAAGTGCCTCCCCAACATAAATTTGTCTGGGACGGCCAATTGGCTCTTTTTGAAGTCTCATTTCCCTCCATTGTGCAATCCATCCTGGTAACCTACCCAAAGCGAACATCACCGTGAACATTTCCACGGGAATTCCTAAAGCACGATAAATGATCCCCGAATAGAAATCTACATTTGGATATAATTTTCTCTTAACGAAATAATCATCTTCTAAAGCTTCTTTTTCCAGACCTTTTGCGATACCTAAAACCGGATCTTCTACTCCTAACTGGCTAAGTACATCATCAGCTGATTTTTTGATGATTTTTGCCCTTGGATCAAAATTCTTATACACACGGTGACCAAAGCCCATTAATCTGAAAGGATCTTTTTTATCCTTAGCTTTATTCATGAATTTATGTGTATCCCCACCATCTTCCTTAATTTTTTCAAGCATTTCGATCACTGCCTGGTTTGCGCCACCGTGAAGTGGTCCCCAAAGTGCAGAAATACCCGCAGAAATTGAGGCAAATAAACCTGCGTGGGAAGATCCTACCATTCTTACCGTAGAAGTAGAACAGTTTTGTTCATGATCTGCGTGTAGAATTAATAATTTATCCATTGCATCAATAATCCCCTTATCTACAGAATAACTTTTATTTGGCCTCTCAAACATCATTTTATGTAGGTTCTCTACATAACCTAAAGATTCATCACCATAATTTAATGGAAGGCTATTTTTCTTTCTCAAAGTCCATGCGGCAAGCACAGGAAATTTCCCTAAGATTTTCACAATTGCTTTGTACATCTCCTCTTCCGAAGAGACATCTACAGAAGAAGGGTTAAAAGCTATTAATGCACTGGTTAGGGAAGAAAGAACACCCATGGGATGGGCAGATTTTGGAAATCCATCCAGGATCTTTTTCATTTCCTCATCTACATGGGATTGATCTTTAATATCATTCGTAAATTTCTCTAACTGGTCTTTATTGGGCAGTTCCCCAAAAATCAGCAAATAGGCTACTTCAAGAAAATCTGCTTTTTCGGCAAGGTCTTCAATAGCATAACCCCTATATCTTAAAATTCCTTTCTCTCCATCTAAAAATGTAATTGCACTTTCACAGCTCCCCGTGTTTTTATATCCGGGATCAAGGGTAATTAAACCACTTTCGCCACGTAAAGATTTAATTTCAATTCCTATTTCATCTTCGGTACCAATGCTGACAGGAAACTCATATTTCTTACCATCATATTCGAGTGTTGCTGTTTTAGACATACTATATATTGTTCTTTTAGATTAAAATTTAAGAATTGCTAAATTACAAAATTTAGCGTTAAAAATGTTTTATCCTGAGAATGGATATTTACGAAAAGGCCTGTATTCATAGAATTTTTCAAAATTTTAACCTCAAGATAATCCTATTGAAAGTTCCACCTTAAAGTTTTGATCTAAAGCAGATAAAGTTGGCGATAATATTCCTCTACAGATTTCTCCCAGGTAAATCTTTCTTCGCCTGCCTTTTTGCAAATTTTCTTCCATTTTTCCGGATCTGAAATAAAAACCTGTACTGCTTCTGCAAAACATTTTTTGAAATTTTCAATTTGCCCATCAATAGTTTCCCCGGAAAAACTAAATCCGGTTTTGCCGTGGATTACCGTATCTTTTAATCCTCCGGTATGATGTACCAAACATGGCTGCCTGTTCCTCATCGCAAGCATTTGACTAATCCCACAGGGTTCGAAAAGGCTGGGCATCAGGTACAAATTAGATTCCTGATAGAGCATATCGATAATACTTTCAGACTGGGCATTTATAAAAATAAAATTCTTGTATTTATAACTGGCCTGCCTAAATACGTTTTCATATTCCGGGGCACCCGTTCCCAATAAAATATACAGCCCATTCACTTCTTCCATTGTTGCTGAAATAAACTCCAGCAAGCTGGGATCCTGCTTGAAATAATAGAATTTTTGTTCCGTTAACCTGGCTACGCTACTACAAATAAATGCCGGCGGTTTCTCCTGCCATCGGGTTAATTTCTCACCGGTATGCGCCAAATAGTGAGCTTTATAATCCTTTTTTTCTTCCTGTAACCATCTAAATAACCTGCGAATACATTGCCTGAAGAGAATACCACTTTGCACTTTATTGATATTTGTATAGTTCGCTCCGTTCAATATTCCGAATAGACGATTTTCAGAAGCTGCTTTTCGCAAGTCTAATTCAAGACCTTCACCCCCAATAAAATGTGGAGGATTACTTGGTTGCTGAATATCTTGCATATAAGAGGGTGAGACCGTATGAACCGCATCTGCCAGCCGTATTCCTACCGCCATCAAATTAATACAGTCGTTATATCTGGGATCGCGAAGCAGTTCCTCATCATATGGTACATAAGGAAAAAATGCCTTGACAGATGAAAAATTTCCATCAAAAGGGCGAATTCCCTGAATGGCCAGATTATGTATTGTATAAACAAATCTTATGGATTTTAAATTTTCGAACCGCTCATTGAATTCCCTCAAAAACAAAAGCATGCTGGTATGCCAGTCGTGTAAATGTACAATCTGAATATCCTCAAAAACTTCTTCCCTTATCGCAGCAGCAACTGCCGTACAGAAAAGGCTGAACATATTTGCATCTGTATAAAAAGGCTGCTCCGGATCGTTGAAATAAATATGCGCAATATCCCCCGATTTGATTTCCGGGTGATGGATCACAAAATGCCTAATTCCTAAAAGCTCTTTCTTTCCCGCAACTTCAAAAACTTCAGCAACTTGCGGCTGACCTCTAAAAATAAAATCAACTTCCCCAATTTTCTCTCCTGAATGGTGTAACCTTGAATAGGACGGAGTAACTATTAAAGCCTCGTCACCCCTTTTTGCGATATGCCTGGGAACATCCCTTACCACATCTCCCATCCCACCTGCTTTGCAGTGGGCTATTCCATCATTTTCCGCAGAAACAAATAAAAATCTCGTTTTCAATTTATTTTTGGTTAGTTAGACCAGAAAGTTACAATTATGAAAAATTAACTTTATTAAATTTTCAATAAATCATTGGCATAAGTGTAATAAAAAGTAAAATTTGGGCATAAAAAAGCTGCTTTTTCACAAAGCAGCTTTTCATTTGATTATTTAGGAAGCCTATTTTATTTTGAAAGCTTTATCCTGTGGATAATAAGCCATGTCGCCCAACTCCTCTTCAATTCTTAATAACTGATTATATTTTGCCATACGATCACTCCTTGAAGCGGAACCTGTTTTAATTTGTCCCGTGTTTAAAGCCACCGCTAAATCTGCAATGGTATTATCTTCAGTTTCTCCAGAACGGTGGGACATTACCGAAGTATATCCTGCATTATGTGCCATATTCACTGCCGCAATAGTTTCAGATAATGTCCCAATTTGATTTACTTTAATCAATATGGAGTTTGCTGTTTTATCTTTAATTCCGCGGCCTAATCTTTCAACATTCGTAACAAAGAGATCATCTCCCACCAGCTGGACTTTATCTCCAATCTTTTCGGTTAAATATTTCCAACCGTCCCAGTCATTCTCATCCATTCCATCTTCGATGGAGATAATTGGATATTTAGAAGCTAATTCCGCAAGGTAGTCTGCCTGCTCTTCACTTGTTCTCACTTTACCTTTATCACCTTCAAATTTAGTATAATCGTATTTTCCTTTTACATAAAATTCAGCAGCAGCACAGTCTAAAGCGATCATTACTTCTTTTCCAGGTTTATATCCTGCATTTTTGATTGCTTTTAAAATAGTATCCAAAGCATCTTCCGTTCCGTCTAAAGTTGGCGCAAAACCACCCTCATCACCTACGGCAGTACTTAAACCGCGATCGTGTAATACTTTTTTAAGATTATGGAAGATTTCCGTTCCCATTTTTAAAGCATGAGAAAAATTATCTGCCATTACCGGCATAATCATAAATTCCTGAAAGGCGATGGGCGCATCACTATGCGATCCACCATTAATAATATTCATCATGGGAACCGGTAGCGTATTGGCGCTAACCCCACCAACATAACGATAAAGCGGCATATTCAGTTCATTGGCTGCGGCTTTGGCCACGGCAAGTGAAACCCCAAGGATTGCATTCGCACCTAATTTTGATTTATTGGGAGTACCATCAAGATCCCTCATGGTTTGATCGATCAAATTCTGATCGAAAACAGAATAACCTAAAAGCTGATCAGCGATTTCGCCATTCACGTTTTCTATAGCTTTAGAAACACCTTTGCCCATATAATCTTTTCCACCATCACGCAATTCCACAGCTTCATGCTCTCCGGTTGATGCACCAGACGGAACAGCAGCACGTCCTAAAATCCCGTTTTCTGTTAAAACATCTACTTCTACAGTTGGATTTCCCCTGGAATCAAAAATCTGACGGGCATGTATATCTAAAATAGCACTCATAATTTTATAATTTTTTTAGTTTGTCGATTAAACAGCAAGATACAAAGACAAGGCTAAAAAAACGCCTGAAGAAGTTAGTTTTAAAGCATTTATAACATTAAAATCCACTCAATCGTTTTCGGAAGCGAAGGGATTGTAATAGAATCTTATGCCCATTCCAATAGATGTGCGGCTCATCGATGAAAGTTTTACGTTAGGATCCTGAAAATCGATTTCACCCCATGCATCACGTGCGTTTAATTGGGTAAGATTCAAACTAAGTGCAAACCATGACCTGTCACTAATGTTAAGCCCCTCAAAACCAACGGCAAAACTCCAGTATGCCACCCTATTTTTAATAGTTTGATTACTTGCTAAAGGAAAACGGCCATCATCGAACCTATTTTCATATAATCTTGCCCTGCCCGTTATCCTGCCAATATGATATTTTGGTGAAAATGTAATAAAGGCGTCTTCATTACCAAATTTAAATTTGGGATTGAGTGTAAGTACCGAAGCCCTAAAATCCTGTTTCATTAATGCATCGGGTAATTTAGTAGCATCTGGCCATCCCTCATTTATCTCCCGTTGTTCTACCACGCCCGCATACAGATCCAAACCAATTTCTGGAGCAAAAAATTTAAACTGATAAATTTGCGAACCAATACTGATGCCTGCAAAAACATTGTTTTCAGATTGCGGAAAAAGATAGCCTTCTACTCCCCCATAAAAAACCGGATGCTTCTGGCTGAAAGCTGAAAGGTTTATAAAAAATAAGATAAGGAGTATTTTCTTAATCTTCTTAAGCATGGGAAAGATTGAAAGTAATAATAGGTAATTATTGAACGGTTACGGTGTCGAGTAGACAAGGGGAGTTTCACCCCAAGCCTCTCACAGAACCGTACGTGATAGTCTCCCATCATACGGCTCTTGTTATACAATCTAAATTACAATTTACCATATATATCCCATTTGCCAATGATAGAATAGTTTAGGGTATTGTTCCTTAACCCTTTCAAACCATTGATACGCACGTTTTATACTGGTTTTGTAACGTTTATACCTTTTTCTTGCCCATTTCACTATACGATTATTCAATAACTTGAAGACTTTATGTAGCATTGAGCTTCTGAATTTACCATAGTAGTTCACCCACCCTCTAATCATTGGATTGAGGATGGCAGCAATGCCTACTATACGATCAGATGTCATTCGCTCTACTTTCAGTTCTTCAAGTTTATCTGCAATTCGTTTCCTCGAACTTATACTTATGCCGCAATCAAAGCCTAGATAAAGTCCCTTTGATTTCTTAGATTTTGTGGTCCTGGGTTGATAAGAATAACCCAGAAAATCAAACTTCACATTGGAATACTTTTCTTGCCTTCGGTAATCTTTGCAGTATACAATTTTGGTTTTCTCTGGATGTAACTCCAAACCTATTTGTTGCATCCTGCTTTTGATAGCTTTAAGTGTTTGCTCGGCGTGTTTTTGACTTTCACAGTTCACAATCACATCATCGGCATAACGTGTGAATTTTACTGCCTTGTCGTTCTTTTCCAGCCATTGATCCAACCCATAGTGAAGGAAAAGGTTTGCCAATAATGGGCTTATAACACCTCCTTGAGGAGTTCCTTTTCCTGAGTTAGAGACTAAACGTCCCGACTTTGTCATTACTGGGCTTGCGAGCCATCGTGCTATATATAACCTAACCCATCTTTCGGGAACATGTTTTTCTACAGCGAGCATCATTCTATGGTGATCTATGTTGTCAAAGAACCCTTTAATGTCCAGATCAATAACCCAATCCATTTTCCAACAGTTTTTCCTGACCTGTTCAAGTGCCTGATGGGCACTTTTATTTGGTCTATACCCAAAGGAGTTTGAATTGAATACATTTTCTAAACGGGGCTCTAGGTACATTTTTACCACCATTTGCCCTATTCGGTCACTTACTGTGGGAATCCCTAATTTGCGGACTTTACCGTCCTTTTTCGGGATTTCCACTTCCTTGACCGCAGGGGGGAAATAACTCCCCGATGCCATACGATTCCAAAGTTTGTACA
>NZ_QEYO01000056.1 GCF_023718305.1 Gramella sp. AN32 | reverse complement strand
AGGGCTCTATCGAAATCCTGTCGATTGTTGTAGTCTCCTTTACGGATTTCAATGCCCAGATTTTTTGCCTTTTCAGGGGTACGTGCGATGCCAATGACATTGTCTTTCCCGATTTCCTTTATAAGTTGTTTTGAAATGGCTGACCCTAGTTGGCCGCTTGCCGATGTTACTGCTATTTTCATTTTATTCTATTTTTGATTGGTTTTCTATGGATCTCCAAGTCCCCTAATCAATCCGCCGATTTTGTTATATATCATTTTCCAGTTCATGGGCATAAGAGAGATAATAGTTTCTGGCAGGGGCATTTATTTGTTGTGCCGCCAAAGCTCTTAATAGCTCTATCCTGACTTCAATGACTTTTGGTTTTTGATAGCCCGTTTGAAGTAGGTAGTCGGCCAATTGCAGTCCCCATTGATACTTGCCTTCCTCCAATGCCTTGTTCACCTCGTCAAACATCTTCTTCTCGCCCCCGGCCAGTTCAATAATATATTTTGCCTCTTGC
>NZ_QEYO01000055.1 GCF_023718305.1 Gramella sp. AN32 | reverse complement strand
GATATGCGATCTTTTTCTCGTTTTGGGCTTTCCATTGTGACCATAGTATTTGAAGAAGATACTGATCTCTATTGGGCTCGACAGCAAGTTCAAGAACGCTTGTCATTGGCAGCAAAAGATATACCTGAAGGTGTGGGAGAGCCTGAAATGGCACCTGTTACCACTGGCTTGGGTGAAATATATCAATATGTAATACATCCCGAAGAAGGGTATGAGGATCAATACGATGCTACCGAGTTACGCTCCATACAAGACTGGATTATTAAAAGACAGCTATTGGGAACACCTGGGGTTGCGGAAGTTAGTGGTTTTGGTGGATTTGTTAAGCAATATGAAATAGCTATAGATCCTAATAAACTTCAAAGTATGAATATTACTATTGAAGAAATTTTTACTGCGCTAGAAAAAAACAATCAAAATACCGGTGGGGCTTATATCGACAAGGGACCCAATGCATATTTCATACGTAGTGAAGGCCTCGTGAATAATTTGCAAGAGCTAGAGAAGATAGTTGTTAAAGTGAGTAATGGAACACCAATACTTGTTAGGGATGTTGCTAAAGTTCAATTCGGTCACGGAGTTCGATATGGAGCTGC
>NZ_QEYO01000054.1 GCF_023718305.1 Gramella sp. AN32 | reverse complement strand
AACAGAAAAATACCCAAGAAGCTTTATTAAAAGCAGAACGTCTTTCCATTCAGGGCGAAGTTGCTCGTATTTTCGCCCATGAATTACGTAATCCTTTAGCCAGTATCGGAATGGCAACTGATATCCTAAATGAAAAACTAGATCCCCAGCAAAAGGAAAAAATCAGTAAATATTTGGATATTCTTTCCAGAAGTACCAAAACCCTGAATAACCTGGTCAGTAGTCTACTGGACTCCTCAAATTATACACCTCCAATTTTAAAAAAGGAAAATCTTGTAGAAATTATAAATGATACCTTAGAAAAGGCTTCAGATAGGATTTATCTTGCAGGGATAAAAGTGATAAAAAAGTATGAAGAACCCTGTTATATGCTTGCAGATAAAGAAAAACTTCTAATTGCCTTGCTTAATATACTAGTAAATGCCACAGAAGCTACGACTCCCAATGAAGGCATATTAGAAATTGAAATTAAAAAAGATCCCAATGATCTTATTTTTTTAAGTATAAAAGACAATGGGAAGGGTTTAGATCAAAACGAAATAGATCGCTTATTTGATGCCTTTTACACTAATAAAGAAAAAGGGGTTGGGGTTGGCTTAACTTCCGTGAAAAATATCCTTGAAGAACATGATGCCGAAATAAAAGTGGAGAGTACACTCAATGAAGGCACTTGTTTTCAAATATCTTTCCAAGATGAGGATATAGAATAGAAAGGTAATTAAGGTTGAGAGTAACTTAAATTAATTATGTCATTAATTAAG
>NZ_QEYO01000053.1 GCF_023718305.1 Gramella sp. AN32 | reverse complement strand
ATGTACGACCGGTATATAGCAGGAGGGGCGTTCCCGGTAGATAAAAAAATTAGCCTGGAACCTATAGACGATCTTAAAGCCGACTTTTTCCTGGAAAGAAGGGAATTGGGGATTATCAATGTAGGCGGAAAAGGAAAAGTTACCGTAGATGGCGAGGTTTATAAACTGGGCCATAGGGAAGCACTTTATGTAGGTCGCGGAAACAAAGAAGTAACTTTTGAAGCGGCCGATGGTGAGCAGCCTTATTTTTATTTGAATTCTGCCCCGGCGCACAAGGCTTTCCCAACCAAAAAAGTAACCAGAAAAGAGGCTGAAGTTGTAGAACTTGGGGATGATAAATATTCCAATAAGCGAACTATCAATAAATTATTGGTGAATTCAGTAGTGGAGACCTGCCAGTTACAGATGGGTATGACCGAGTTGAAAGAAGGCAATATCTGGAACACCATGCCGGCGCATACACACTCCCGTAGAATGGAGGTATATTTTTATTTCGACCTTGAAGAAGGGCAAACCATTAGTCATTTTATGGGTCAACCCCATGAGACGCGACATATCTTTATGAAAAATCATCAGGCGGTAATTTCTCCGGAATGGTCCATCCATGCAGGTGCGGGAACTTCCAATTATACGTTTATCTGGGGGATGGCCGGGGAGAATCTGGATTATGGTGATATGGATAAAGTAGCAGTTGACGAATTGAAATAAAGAAATTATGGACTTATTTAAATTAGAAGGAAAAACAGCTTTAGTAACCGGTTGTAAACGCGGAATTGGTTTTGCCATGGC
>NZ_QEYO01000052.1 GCF_023718305.1 Gramella sp. AN32 | reverse complement strand
CCTATTCGGTCACTTACTGTGGGAATCCCTAATTTGCGGACTTTACCGTCCTTTTTCGGGATTTCCACTTCCTTGACCGCAGGGGGGAAATAACTCCCCGATGCCATACGATTCCAAAGTTTGTACAGGTTCTTGGATAAATTCCCATCGAATTGCTCCATGCTTACTGCATCTATCCCTGCACTTCCTTTGTTGGCACGCACTCTTTTATAAGCTTGCCATACCATGGCTTTGCTTATAGGTATTGATTTTGTTTCATTCCATAAAGTCATCCTCAAAATACTGAGTTGTTAAATGTAACGTAACTGTATAACCTAACCCCTTCGCTCCATTCCCATTACAGGAACTTTATCACTACTACAGGTTAGTCCGCCCCTGAATATAACTTTGGTATTCTACCTCTAGGTTGGGCCTATTGTGTATTTTCCTTAACATCTATATTCAGGTTCCCGAGTTCCATAACCAAGCCTGGATAAAAGTCATGCCCCCTGAATGACGCCTGCCGTATAGCCAATAAATAGGTAACCGCTATACTCTTTAACCTCGTGCGATACTCCGTGGCTTTTGACAGGATGTAGCAACTTCTCGACACCTCATAAGGGGTTCACTTTTGTTCATCTCTTTTATCCGTACCTGACCACGCTCTTGGCGTGACCTTTCCTAAACGCTCAATACCCTGGCTCTTTACCAAAGCACCTTTAGGTGGTTTAATGCCTTCTCCTATAAGACGACACTGGTAGGTCGGTTCTACCATCTTAATTATAGTTCACAATGACTATTTATTGCCGGTCATTGCTTGCTCGGCACACTATCGCAAGTTGCGGGAGTA
>NZ_QEYO01000051.1 GCF_023718305.1 Gramella sp. AN32 | reverse complement strand
CTCTGTGAGCGGTTTATCCTAAAACAGAACTCATCAAAGTAGGATTGGATATGCCATTTACTTACATGGGTCGGAATAGCCCTCAACCAAGATTTCAATTGCATTATAACGATATGTAGTTCCTTGAAGTTCTTGCCTTGGTCACTGAACTTCTGTTCAATATTGTACAACGCCTTCAAAGGCTCATAACCTCTCCATTTATCAGTAACGATTTTTGCTGATGTGCTGATGTGCTCTTCAAATATTGGGGTCAATGACTTTGCCGAATAATCATCGATGGATTTTACATAGACTCTTTTAATCTGGTGCTTTTCGCTCAGTTCAACAGCGATAACAGCTTTTTTCTTCTTGGAATCATAGCTTCTTCCCTGTTTTCCCTCTTCTTTTCCACCAACGGTAAATTCATCGACATGGATCAACTCTGATAAGGGATATCTTTGACTGCTCTTCATCGCCTTTCTGACTTTCTGCATAAAATACCAGGCTGTTCCCTGACGGATATCAAAACGTTTGCCCATCTGGATACTTGAAACGCTCTTACTGCTGGTGCTCATTTCAAAGACAACGCAGAAAGCCTTTTGAAGTCCGAACTTGACCTTGTGGAACAAGGTGTTTGCAGTGGAACTCTCTACGTGCTGGCAAACGTAGCACTGATATTTATGGCCAGCCTTTTCACAACCTTTTTGATGGCCGCATTTCATACAGGTAAAGCCATCCTGCCACTTTATCTTCGCTAGATATGCCTTGCAAGCATCATCATTTGGCAGTTCTTTTATAAAGTTTAGTATACTCTGCCCTTTAAAATCTTCCATAATAGCCGTTTTGTTGATACTAAGTTACAGAACTTAAATGACTAACTCAA
>NZ_QEYO01000050.1 GCF_023718305.1 Gramella sp. AN32 | reverse complement strand
AAGCGCAAATTAAAAATCGTAACCAGACTCAAAAAAAATATTGCTAAATTGGAACTCAAACCAGAAGATTTGGGGTTTTTACCAGGTTTAATACAAAACAACATTTGACGTTAGTCAGAATTTTGACGCAACCAAACGATATAAAATGTATCTATAAAAAAAGGATTACTATGAAAAAACTATTTATTTTATTAGCTCTTTTCGGATTTTTAATCTCGTGTTCAAATGATGATTCCCAAACCGAAACCCAAGAATTTGTTCCTGGAGAAGTATCTGTTGGAATTAAAAGTGGTACTGACATCAATGAATTATTCAATTTTATAAATCAATTTGACTTCGAAGTTGATAACGTCAACTCATTATCCTTTACGTCTGATTTACCGTCTGATAACCTACAGTTTGTTTTGGACAATTTAAACGAAAAAAACTATACCAATGACGGCATAAATTGGTTTGTGACAGGTTATTTACATTATCAAACTAACCAAATATGGATATTTCCAAGACTTTTTGATATGAATAATATAGAATATCAACAAGATTGGCTATCATCAATGGTCGAATTAGAGCTACAAGACAAACACAATGTAGATTTGAATAGTGGTATCATTCGTTTCAAAGTACCGGAAGGTCAAGAAATAGAATGGGAAAACCAATTTGAAAGTTATGATATAGTCGATTGGGCGGAACTGAATTACATTGCAGATATTGAACTGCATAACGATTAAAAAAAAACTGCTTACAATAACTAAGCGTTCGTGTGGCCGGTACGGCCCAACATGAACGCAGTGTTGACTGAACCGGTTGTTTACCGATTGTCTACTATGGGGATTGGTCTAAATTGTGGGGTTGCTATTCAGCGATTTG